>NZ_JABFNS010000088.1 GCF_013116825.1 Myxococcus xanthus | reverse complement strand
GCGCATGGTGGAAGCCCCACCCAGCACCCCCGAGGACGCGCACGCCCTCTACGTGGACCTGCGAGCGCAGGTCATCAACATGCTGTGCGCCGACCTCATCCACGGCGACCTGTCCCCGTACAACATCCTCATGAGCTATGCGGGGCCGGTCATCATCGACTTCCCGCAGACGGTGGCGGCTGCTCGCAACAACCGCGCGGAGTTCTATTTCCGGCGCGACCTGGACAACGTCCGCAACTTCCTCGCGAGCACCGCGCCCTGGCTGCATGGCGCCGCGGGCGACACGAGCGAAATCTGGAATGCCTATGTGCGCCGGGAGCTCACCCCGGACTTCGTGCCGTCGGGCAATTTCCGGGAGGGGCCTCGCCATCACGGTCGCGGAGGGCCTCGGAACCAGGGGTTCCAGCCCCAGGGTGACGAGCGCAGAGGCGGGTTCCGCCCGCCGCCGCCCGCGCCGGTCGAGCAAGCCGCCGCCCCCCAGCGCGACATGACGCCCGAAGAGGCCGCCGAGGCCGAGCTTCGGGAGTTGGAGGCGCTGGTGCTCAGGCAGGGTGGCGGTGAGCGTGGCAAGCCCGCGGTGGCGGCACCTCCGCCTCGGGGCGGGCGCAACCGGGGTTTTGGAGGAGGCCGACCCCCGCCGAGGGGCGGAGGCAACGGCGCACGACCGCCGCAGAATGGGCAGCGGACGGGCAGCGGTGCGCCTGGGCGCCCAGGCGAGCCGCGTGCGAGTGGTGGCCCCCAGGGCGGCCCGCGCGCGAATGAGCCTCGCGCCTCGAATGGCGGTCCGCGCTCGAACGAGCCTCGTGCGAACGGCAGGTTCCAGAACGGCCCCCGCCAGAATGAGGCGCGTGCGAACGGCAGAGGGATGGGCGGTCCCCAGCCGAATGGGCCGCTCGCGGACAGCGCGCCATCGAGAGGCCCCCGCCAGAACGAACAACACAATGGCCGGCCTCCCCGCGCCAACCCGCGCGGTGGCGCGCCAAGCGTGCCCGGCAATGAGCAGCGTGCGTTCGACAACGGCCGTCCACCACGGACCGAGCCTCGCGGCGACGCCTTCGCCTCACCGACGAACCCGAGGGGTCCTCGCGGTGGAGGGGCTCGCTCCGACCGGAACGAGCGGCGCGGCAATGGCAGGCCGGAGCCTGTCGTCGAGACGCGGTCCATGCCAGGCGCTGCCGCGCAGAATACGGTTCGGGAATCTCGTCCAGGCAACGGCGGCAACGAGGGGGGCCCTCGACAGCCGCGCCAGTCCCAGGGCCGCGGAGGTCCGCGTTCTCCGCGGACTGGCGGGCCCCAGGTCTCCTACGTGGCCCGCCCGTCCTCATCGTCCGACCCAGACTCGCACGAAGCGGGCTCCTGAGCCGTCATTCGGGGCTCCCGGAGCGAACTCCGGGGCCCGCCTTCGAGGACCTCGTGCATGGCACCGGCGGGACAATGGATGGGGACTGCATCACCCCACCCGGACGACCACCTTCCCGAAGTGCGCCCCACTCTTGAGGTACTCGAAGGCAGCGCGTGCCTCGGAGAACTCGAAGACGCGGTCCACCACCGGGCGAACGGTGTGCAACGCGAAGGCCCGGTTGAGCGCGTCGAAGCTCTGCCGGTGGCCCACGAAGATGCCCTGCACCCGCAGGTTCTGCATGAGGATGGGCGTCAGCGGCACCGTCCCCGCGCCACCGCTGAGCACGCCAATCACAGACACCGTGCCGCCGGGCCGGACCGCGCGCAGCGACTTCTCGAAGGTCCCCGCCCCACCCACTTCCACCACGTGGTCCACGCCCACGCCGCCCGTCAGCGCGCGCGCCGCCTTGTCCCAGTCCGGCGTCGTCCCGTAGTTGATGCCTTCATGCGCGCCGAGCGCCTGGGCTCTCGCCAGCTTGGCGTCACTGCTGGAGGTGATGATGATTCGCGCGCCCAGCAGCCTGGCAATCTGTAACGCGAAGATGGACACGCCACCGGTCCCCTGAAGCAAGACGGTGTCTCCCGCCTTCAGCGCCCCATGGGTGACCAGCGCGCTCCACGCCGTCACGGCCGCGCACGGCAGCGTCGCAGCCTCTTCGTCGGTGAGATAGGCGGGCGTGGGCACCGCGCCGTCCTCGTGCAGCAGCACCGTGTCCGAGAGGGCACCGTCCAACGGTCCCCCCAGCGTGCTCACCTGCGCCGCCCGCGTGGGCTCTCCGGCGCTCCAGGCCTGGGAGAAGAGGCTCATCACCCGGTCACCGGGCTTCACCCGCGTCACACCCGGGCCTACCGCGTCCACGACGCCCGCCGCGTCCGAGTTGGGAATGAGCGGCAGCTTCTGCCGGGGGTTGTAACGCCCCTCCACCATCATCAAGTCACGGGAGTTGAGGCTCGTGGCCTTCACGCGCACCCGCACCTGCATGGGGCCTGGAGTCGGGTCCGGCCGTTCGACCTGCACCAGGTTGTCCAACCCGAACCCTGCTTGGATTTCATAGGCTTTCATGGGTGAGGCGTTGTACCGCGCCCCTCCCAATCACGCATACAGTGCGGGGCCACCGTGTCCGTGCTCGTCCTCTTCACGTGTTCGCTGCTGGCCACAGCCCCCACGCCGCGTTTTCCCAAGGGCACCGCGCGCATGGACGTGGGGCCCGCGCCGCATGGCCTACCGGACTGGAATGTCCAGCGCTGCGCGGAATGCCACGCCGTCCAGGTGGACGCCTGGCGACACAGCGGGCACGCCACGGCCCGCGCGGATGACGTCTTCCAGGTCGCGTTGACGGAAGACCGGCCCGGCTGGTGTGTGCAATGTCACGCGCCGCTCGCCCGGAACCTGGAGCGGGGCCCGCTCCCCAAGGACAGTCCTCCCGAGGAACACGGTGTCACCTGCGCCGGCTGCCATGCCCCCACGGGCAACGAAGGCCAGGCACCCGGCATGCCCTGCGCGGGCTGTCACCAATTCGGCTTCCCCGTGCTGACGAGCGCGGGCCAGCGGGTGCGGCTTTCCTCCACGCAGCTTCAACAGGACACAGTGGGAGAGTGGCGCCGCTGGCAGACCCAGAGCGGCGACACGCGCCATTGCACGTCCTGCCACATGCCACAGGGAGACCACGGCTTCGGAGGCACGCGGCGCACCGAGTCCCTCAAGGCCGCGCTCAGGGTGGAACAGGCGGGCGCGTCACTCCGCGTCTCCACGCGCGAGGTGGGCCATGCCTTTCCCTCGGGTGACGTCATGCGCTGGGTGAGCGTGGAGGTCTCCGACGGCCCCCTCTTCGAAACCTCCCGCACGGTGGCCACGTTCGGCCGCAGCCTGGAGGTCCGGGAGTGGCCCCACGAGCTCCTGCCCCACCTGGGCGCGGTGGAGGACACGCGCCTGCTGCCTGGAGAGACACGCCAGGTGCCGCTCCCCAAGGGGGCCCGCTACGCGCGCGTCGTCTACCACCTCGTGTCCCGCGAGCAGGAAGACTCGGGGCTCTACCCGCCGGGCCTGTCCCGGCTCGTGCTCTGGGCCGAGCCCCTTCAACCCTTTCCGCCGTCACACACCCCGAAGGAACGCACGCCATGATTCTCCTGTCGCTCCTCCTCGCCGCGACACCGCCCGTCATGCTCGAACCCAATGCGGGCTCGGCGAACCGGCTGCATCCCCGCCGTGTGACGGCCTCCTCCTTCCTGGAGAACGGCTGGAACAAGCACGCCCAGAACTATCTGCCGCTCTACATCGCGGATGACGACCCGGCCACCGCCTGGGTGGAAGGCGCCAAGGGCCGCGGCGAGGGCGAGGCCATTGAATGGTGGGGACCGGAGCTGTCGCGCGCGAAGTCGTACCGCCTGTTCCTTCGCAATGGCTTCCAGAAGTCCGAAAAGCTCTTCCGCGCCAACGCCCGGCCTCGCAAGGTGAAGCTGGAGCCGCTGGTCCAGGGAGAGACGGGCCCCCAGGTGACGGGCACCGCGCTGGAGATGGAGCTGAAGGACGTCCTCGGCTGGCAGGAAGTCCGCCTGCCCGTTCCGAACAAGGTCCACGGCGTGCGGCTCACGCTCGTCTCCACCTATCCCGGGACGTCCTACGACGACACCTGCCTCAGCGACTTCCGCGTGTACGTGGAGGGGGAAGACCCCTACAAGCCGGAGGCCGAGGCCGCGGCCTTCGAGCAGATCCGCGCCTTCGCGCTCGAGCGGAAGCAGGCCGCCACCCGCAGCGGGAGCGCCTCCAAGATGGAGTGGGCGCCCCGCTACGAGGTGGAGAAGCTGCTCACGCTGGAGCGCTCCCCCGAGGAGGGTGAGCCTCCGCGGGGAAATACCTACGCCGTCGGACTGTTCTCCACGGTTCCGGTGAAGGCCAGCTACAAGTCGGCGCTGGAGCGCGCGAAGAAGGTGGCCGAGCTCTTCGACCGCGCGAGCCTCGACTACGAGGGCCAGGACTCCGAGGCGCGCGCGAAGTGGACACGCGTCAAGCCGGCGCAGCTCAAGGCCCAGACGGCCTCGGCGCGCACGGCCCTGTCCGCCATGGAGAGCGACGGCATCGTGCGCGTCGCGGGGCTGCTCCACCTGGGAGACGCATCCTTCTTCGAGGCGGATGCCAGCCAGGCGCGGATGCTGGCGAGCATCGAGAAGCTGGACAAGAAGGAGGCCCAGCAGACCAAGGCCTGCATCAGCCAGTGTGAGAAGCGCCGCGCGGGGACCCGCGAGGACAGCTCCGGCTGCTCCTGCGCGGACGAGTGCATGGGCTGCGGCGACCCCAACCTCCCCGCGGCAGAGAAGCTCAAACACCAGCTCACCGGCGGCGACTTCCTCCTGGGCTCACTCGCCCGCCCCACGGCGTTCCTGCGTGGCAAGTCCGAGCTCTCCGGGAGCCGGGAGTCCTGGTACGCCTTCCGTCAGACGCTCGTCACCTACGCGGGCGAGAAAGCAGCGGTCGTGCTCACGAACGACCAGACAGACATGATGATGGAGGGCACCGTCGCCCTGCGCATCCATGTCATCGACTGGGGCGAGACGAACGGCAAGGCGAGCCCGACCGCCATCACCAGCTTCCTCGTCTCCGAGACCCGGGTCCAGGTGCTCCGCTACCGCCCGGCGCCTCGGGCCTGAGCCGCCTGAGCGTATCGACGCCCACGGCGGACCCGGCGACCCTGTCCGGAGCCGCCGTGTGCGATTCAGTCCCCGGACTCAGGGCTGCTTCTGGAGTTGCACCGTCAGCGACGTCATGCCGCCAGAAGCACCGATGGTGACGGTACCCGCGGCGAAGTGCTGCTCGGTGAAGCGCATGCCCAGGACATCCGTGATGGTGTCGTCGGACGCCAGGTCCTCGTCCCAGATGCGGAAGGCCCACTGCTCCGCCATCAACTGGCTCGCTCGCGCCGTACACCCGCCCGTGGTCCACGCCGGCGTGTAGCTCTGCACCACGTCCGAGATGAACACGGACGTTCCTCCCGGGCAGGCCATCTCGAGGAACACGTCCGGCGGTGAGCTGTCAGCGTCCCACGCCGAGCCATTGTTGCTGGTGGCAATCTGGGCGGAGACGGGCTGGACGCGCCAGACACCCTCCGGGTCCACGCCGCAGGTCTGGTCCGCCTTGCACACCTGCGCGGTGCCACACGCCCGACACGTGGCCCCTGCCTTGCCGCACGCGGAGGTCGACGTCCCCGTCTGACAGACATTGTTGAAGCAGCAGCCCGCGCAGTTCGAGGCATCACACTGCACCTTCTGCGGCGTGCCGTCAGGGTTGTCGTCATCGCCACCGCAACCAACGAAGGTGGACAGGGCCAGCGCCACGACCATCGCAATCCGGAACATGTTCTCTCGCTTGGAAATCGAGTGAATGTGCAGCTCGACGCGAAAGATGTTCCGGAGCGGGCGGCGTGTATCTACCCCCTGGGTGGTAGGCGGGCCACGGCCTGCCGCGGCGTGAGGATGGCGAAAGACAGGCCCGCCCGGTCCGCCATGGACAACACCCGCTTGTCCTTGCTCACCAGCCACGCCGCTCCGGCTCGCGCGGCCAGGCTCAGGAACTTCTGGTCGTCCCGGTCCCGGCAGCGGGGCAATGACGGCATGGGCGCGGACTCGGCGGACGGCGCCATGTGGACCTGGGCCCGGTACCGCTCGAACGCAGCGGTCCGCTGGGGCGCCCCCAGGCCGGGTTGAAAGTTGCGCGAGGCCAGCACGTAGCCCAGCTCCGCCAGCGTGTCCGCGTCCGTCCAGGCCGTCAGCGTCCCCGCCGCCAGGGCCTCGGCCAGCGGGCGTGTGTAGGGGTCATCGAACACGAAGAGGTCCAGAACCACGTTGGTATCCAGGACCACCGGCAGCGGTGTGAAGGGCATCAGGTGTTCCAATCCGGCCATCATGCCCTCCTGGCGGGCGGGAATCACGGTGCCTGCCCCGTGAGGCCCTTTCCCACGAGGCCTCGCGACGTGGTACCCCCAAGCCGTGAGCGACACCTTCGACAATCTGGGCCTCTCGCGGGAGACGCTGGGCGCCCTGCGCCGCGCGCGTTTCACGCAGCCCACGCCCATCCAGCAGCAGGCCATCCCTCCAGCGCTCGCCGGGAGGGATGTCATCGGCTGCGCGGCCACCGGTACGGGCAAGACGGCCGCGTATGTCCTCCCCCTGGTGGAACGGCTCGCGGGGAAGAAGGGCACGCTCGCGCTGGTGCTGGCCCCCACGCGTGAGCTGGTCCAGCAAATCGCGGAGCCGGTGCGCTTCTTCGCGGAGCCCCGCCGCCTCACGCACGCCACCGTCATTGGCGGTGAGGACATGGGCGCGCAGGTCAACACCCTGAAGACGCTGCCCTCCTTCGTCATCGCCACGCCCGGGCGGCTGGTGGACCTGATGGAGAACACCGCCATCCGCTTCCCGCACCTGGAAGCGCTCGTGCTGGATGAAGCGGACCGGATGCTCGACATGGGCTTCCTGCCGCAGCTCGAACGCATCGTCGCCCACCTGCCTCGCCGCCGGCAGACGCTGCTGTTCTCCGCGACGCTCGGGCCCGACGTCACCCGCTTCGCCAAGAGCCGGCTGTACAGGCCCGTGCGCCTGGAGGTCACCCGCAGCGGCACGCCCGCCGAGCGCGCCGAGCAACGGCTGTACTTCCTCCGCCCCGAGGAGAAGACGCCGCTGCTGCTCACCCTGCTGGCCCAGGACTCGGCGACGGCGCTGGTGTTCACCCGGGCGAAGGAGCGCGTGGACAAGGTCCAGCGGGCGCTCCAGCGCGCGGGACACCGGACCGCGGTGCTGCACGCGGACCGCACGCAGAACCAGCGCAAGCAGGCCATGGAGGGCTTCCGGAACGGCACCTACCGCTGCCTCGTGGCCACCGACATCGCGGCGCGCGGGCTCGACGTGGAGGACGTGGGCCACGTCATCAACTACGACCTGCCCCACGCACCCGAGGACTACGTGCACCGCATCGGCCGCACGGCCCGGGCCGCCGCCAGCGGTGTCGCCTCCACCTTCGCCACCACGCGCGAGGGGCAGGTCATCACGCGCATCGAGCACCTGATGCGCTCGGAGATTCCCCGCGTCCAGGTGCCGCGCGAGGACCCCGTTTTCAAGGAGGCGTGGGAGGCCTTCCTCGCCGCGCAGAAGGACCCGGGTCCTCCGCAGAAGGACCACGGGCAGTCGACGCGCACGCCGGACCAGACACCGGGACGGCACGCGCGCTCGCACGGAAAGCGCCGCTCGTAGGCGCGGAGCGGCCTTGCGTCAGGCCGGCGTGACCGGCGCCTCGCGCGCGAGGGCCTCGCGGAAGAAGGCGCTGCCCTGCGCGAGCTTCGCCATGTAGGGCCGCACGTCCTCGCGTGCCTCGCGGGAGAGCGCGGCGAACGGGATGACGTGTTCGTCCGGCACGTAGCGGAACGTCAGGTTGATGCGGCGGGTGCGGAAGTCCGGCAGCTCCGGGGCCAGCGTCTTGCCTGTGCGCGTGTCCACCCGCTGCACGCGGTGGAACGTCTGGTCCTTCCAGCGCGCGCCGCCGAAGAGCTGGAGCGAGCCGTCATCCAGCCACTGCTCCAGCACCACCGCGTCACGTTCGCCGGGGCGGGAGGACGTGACGAACTGGATGAGGGCACGCTCACCGAAGGACAGCGAGGCCACGGGGCCCGGCTCGAAGTCCTTGTGCTCGCCCACTCGGGCGGTGTCCACCCAGCGCCCGTCCTCCAACCGGCTGCCGTAGAAGTTCACCAGGCAGGTGTTGAGGTGCCAGCGGGGCGGCATGTCCGGCCCGCGGTACATCCGCCGCGCCAGCTCCTCGATTTTCGTCACCTGGCGCTGGAGCACCGCCGGAAAGGGCTCGGCCTGGACGCACCGGTTCAGGATGCCCTTGGGCGGGTGGTAGTAGTCGAGACACGCGAACTGCCAGTTGCCGAGCCAGTACACCGGCCGCAGCAGCCGCCGCTGGGACTGCCCCGGCGGCGGGGGGAAGTGCTTGGAGTAGCGCTCTTCCCACAGCGGGTGGAGCGTCGCGAGCCAGCTCAGCGTCTCCGCGCGGTCGGCGGCGGACATGAAGCTCGCGTTGTAATGGTGGCCGGGGGAGCGCTGACGGGCCTTGTGGGCCAGCGAGCGGCCCTTGTGCGGTGAAAACGCCATGGACGGCCCGTGCCTACCACACTCCGGAACGAACGAGCCCCGTGTCACCACATGGGAGACACGGGGCCCCAGCCTGCATGGCCGGTGGAGGACAGGTCAGCGGCCGTGAGTGATGCCCACGGCGCCCTCGCCCTTCTCGCGAGTCGGTACGACGGTGGGCTGCACCGCCGGAACCGGGCTGGACGCAGCGGTCTGCTCCGCCGGAGCCACCTTGGCGGAAGCGGGCTGCGCCACCGCGGTATTCGTGGCGGCAGGCGTCGTCGCCGAGGCACCTTCCGCCGCGGCGGGGACCACCGCCGACGCCACGTTGACGGCGTTCGCGGGCTTCACCGGCGAAGCCACATTGATGGATGTCCCTCCAGCGGGCTTCACCGCGGCCGCATCCACGGAGTTCCCCACAGCCGACGTCACCACCGGAGTCGACTCCCCAACGGGCGCGGAGGACAACACAGTCGATGCCGCCTCGACGGAGGCCGCGCCCACCGCGGGAACGACGGTGGCCGCCCCCTGCGCCACAGCCCCCGCAGTCCGGACACAACCATTCTCCGCCTTCGCCGCGGGAGCGGCGGCAACCATCGTCGGCGCCACCACGTTCGGCGGCAGGCGCCGGGTGGGCAGCACGAGCGGCGGCGGCATCGGGCAGTGCGTGCAGGGCCCGCGCAGGGGCACGGACAGCCGGTTCCCCGCGCGCAGGAAGTTGTTCTTCATCCGGTTGGCCTTCTTGATCATCGCCACCGACGACCCGTACTTGAGCGCGATGCCGCCCAGCGTGTCACCGTTCCGGATGCGGTGCGTCGTCACATTGTGCTCCGGCTGGAGCGCCAGGAACGGCTGCACCCGGCGGCCCAGCTCCTGGGCACGCGGGTTGTGGAAGCGGATGTGGAAGTGGTCGCGGTGGCCGCGGGCATGCCGGACGATGCCCGTGGGGCCGTCATTGAAAATCGAGGCCAACCACGCCTTGTCCTCGCCCGCGCGCACGGCGTGGTCGTAGATGACCTTCCGCACGCGACGGTCGACGAGAATCATCTGCACGTCCGTCTTCACGAGCACCGAGCGGATGAACTCCCAGTTCATGGCCACGTCAATGACGTGCTCGCGCGCGCGGGTCCGGATGGGGTCCACCGTCGGGTAGTAGAAGCCCACGTCCACGTCACGGCCGTTCTGGTGGCTCTTGTGAGGGCGCATGTAGCCGCCCTCCTTGTGGCTCATCCCGTTGACCCGCAGCGGGGGCGCATTCGGGAAGCGGGCGCGCACGTCGCGGATGGCGTCGGCCAGGTAGTTGACGGTCTCCTCGGTGGCCCAGGCGCCCGCGGGAGTGACGACAATCCAGTCGTCCCCCTGGGGGAACTGCCTGGCGTTCACCAGCCGGCCGCTGTGCGCGAAGCCCACGGCCATGGAGCCCAGCGAGGCAATCTCGTCCTTCCACTGCCGCGCCAGCTCCTCATCGGAGATGTCAGCCGTGTAGAGCGGCCCTGTCGAAGCGGCGCCCGCGGCCACGGCGTCCGGCGTCTCCTTCTCGCCGTCGTCGCCCTCGCCCTCGGCCAGCTCCTCCTCCTCGGACTCCAGGTCCTCCGCGCTCAACGCGCAGTCCTCCGCGGTGGATGTGGGCGCGGAAGCAGCCTCCGCCACCGGGGCTACCGGCTCGGTGGCGGAAGCGGACGCCAGCGGAGGAGCCTCGGGTAGCGGCTCGGCGGCGGCCACGGGGACGGAGTCCTGGGCACGCACGGCGGCGGCCGGCGCAGTGCCAGCGTGGGGGGAGATACGCGCGGCACAGCCGGCGCAAACGAGGAGGAGCCAGATTGGGTAACGCACCGGGCCGGAGGATGGCCCGGAATCCGGCTGGGCACAAAGCACCGTCCGGGAAATCTGGCCGCCCCCGGCGCTGGAAAGCGCTCCGAGAGCGGCCCGCTCGTACCTTCAGAGCGGACAGGCCCCTGCCCGCCTGCCCACCAACAAGGCGCTACGGCGTGGGTTCGGCGTGTGCGACGTCCAGGGCGAGCTCAATCATCTCGTCGAACGTCGTCTGCCGCTCCTGCGGCGTGAGACTCTCCCCGGTGATGATGTGGTCCGACACCGTGAGCAGCCCCAGCGCGCGCGCGCCCGACTCCGCGGCCACGCCGTAGAGGCCGGCGACCTCCATCTCGACGGCCAGGACCCCCATCCGCGCCAGGGTGGCGTTGAGCTGCGCCTGCGGGTGGTAGAAGAGGTCGGAGGTGAAGACGGGGCCGGCGCGCACAGGCTTGTTGCGCCGCTCCGCCGCCTCCACGGCCCGACGCGCGAGCGTGAAGTCCGCCACCGCGGCGAAGTCATGCCCCATCAGCCGCATCCGATTCACGTTGGAGTCCGTACCGGCCCCTGTCGCGACGATGACCTCCCGGACCTTCACGTCGGTGCTCAGCGCGCCGCAGCTGCCCACGCGGATGAGGACGCGCGCCCCATACGTCTTGATGAGCTCGGTGGCGTAGATGGAGATGGAGGGAACGCCCATGCCGTGCCCCATCACCGACACGCGCCGGCCCCGGAAGGTCCCGGTGAAGCCGAGCATGTTGCGCACGGAGGTGACCTCGCGGGCACCTTCCAGGAAGCGGTCGGAGATGTAACGAGCGCGGAGCGGGTCGCCAGGCATGAGGACCACGTCAGCGAAGTCGCCAGGGGCAGCGGAGATATGAGGAGTCGCCATGGGCGCACCATATACCGCGCTCAGGGCCCGGCCACCCAGGCTACGTGGAAGTGGGCGTCCAGCGTGGCGCCGGGGAAGCTCGCCGGCAGCGGCGGGAAGGGCGCCGCCTTCTTCACGGCTGACAGCGCGGCGGCATCCCACGTCTTCGAACCGGACTCCGTGGAAACGTCGGCGGAGAGGAGCTTGCCGTCCCGGCCAATCACGGCCCGGACCACCGTCTTCTTCCCCAGACCGGGCGTCCCCTTGGCACCGGGTTGCCGCCACTTCCCCGCGACGCGCGAGTAGACCTTCTGCTGGTAGTCAGCGCTGGTCAGGTCCTGCTGGAAGAAGGCCTGGAGTTGCGGACTGCCCGCGGCGGCCAGGGCCATGGGCGACAGGGCCAGGACGAGCACGGCGGCGAGCGCCAGGCGGCCATTTCGGAACAGGGTTTCCAAGAGCATTCCCTCGTCAAGAAAAGGCCAATGGTAGTCCGCCAGCGTGCGCCCTCCAACGGGCCGGAGCCGGGCCCGGATGCGCTCGCCGCCGGGGATGAACACCCCATGCCCAGCATGAGGCTTCGTTGCCAGGAAGGGAGCTCGCGGCCATGTCCATCCATCCAGCGGGTGCGTCCACCGCCGCGCCCCTTCCGCCCCTGTCACCAGGAGCCCCGCTGATCGGACATCTCCGTGCCCTGAGAAAGGACCCGCTCCACTTCCTGCAAGCCCAGGTGCGGGAATACGGCGACGTGGTGCGCCTCCCCATGGGGCCCGCCGACCTCGTCCTGGTGGCGCACCCGGATGGCGTGCGCCACGTCCTTCAAGACCATGCGCGCAACTACAGCAAGCAGTCGCGCGGCTTCAGGGTGCTTCAAGAACTGCTGGGCCACGGCCTGCTCACCAGCGAGGGGGACCATTGGCTGCGGCAGCGCCGGCTCGCGCAACCGGCTTTCCATCGCCAACGGGTCGCGGGCTTCACGAGGACCATGGTGGACGCGGCTGCGGACCTCGCCGCCACGCTGGAGGCCCGCGCCGACACGGGCGCCGCGTTCAATGTGGCCGAGGACTTCACCCGCCTGGCGCTTCGCATCGCCAGCACGACACTGTTCGGCGCCGATGTCAGCGGCGCCGCGCATGACATCGCGACGGTGATGAGCCGGCTGCAAGTGTTTGTCTACAAGCGGCTCACACAACCCGTGCCGCTTTCCTTGCGCCTTCCGCTTCCCGCCCATCGGCGGTTCGAGCGAGACGTCGGCAGCCTCAACCGCGTGGTGCACGGCATCATCGCGAGGCGACGGCGCGAGAGCGGTGAGCACCACGACCTGCTGCAGATGATGATGGAGGCACACGACGACGACACGGGCGAGCGGATGAGCGACGCGCAGCTCCGCGACGAGGTCCTGACCCTGCTGCTCGCCGGCCACGAAACGACGGCGAGCGCGCTGGCATGGACCATCATGCTGTTGTCCCAACACCCGGGGGTGCGCAGGGACATGGAGTCGGAGCTGGCACGTGAGCTGGGTGGCCGCCCCCCCACGCACGAGGACCTGCCCCGGCTGGAACTCACCCACCGCGTGGTGGACGAATCCTTGCGGCTCTATCCACCGGCCTGGGCCCTCTCTCGAATCGCCACCGAGGAGGACCTCCTGGGCGGATTCCGGATTCCCAAAGGCGCCCATCTGTTGCTCGCCCCCTGGGTGACACACCGGCACCCGAGCATCTGGGACAATCCCGAAGGCTTCGACCCGGATCGCTTCCTTCCCGAACGGGAGCAGGCGCGTCCACGCTTCGCCTGGTTCCCTTTCGGCGGTGGGCCACGTCAGTGCATCGGCAACCAGTTCGCGATGATGGAGTTGGTATTGGTGCTGGCCACCCTGCTCCAACGCGTCCGGCTGAACCTGACGCCGGGCCAGGTCATCCACCCCATGCCCGCCATCACCCTGCGCCCCAGGCCCGGCGTCTGGGTCACGGCTTCGCGGCCCTGAATGACTCCTGGTTGCATCAGACGCGGTAGGAGCCGGATGGGGCGGCACAGAAATCACCGCAATCCCCGCGCCCCAGGAGGCGGGGGCACGCCCGGATTGGTGGAACGCAAGCCGCGAGGCCGTTGAGGTATAGCGACCGCATGACGTCCTCTCCTCCCCCGCCCCCGGGCGCGGTCGCCTTCGTGGACCGCTGGCGCGAGCTGTTCGATGCCTGTGACTGGTCCGGCCTGCGGGCGCACGAACACCCCGACTTTCCCGAGGCTGGCCCTCCTCGTCAGAACGACAGCTTCATCCGCGGACTTGGCAAGAGCGGCTTCCGGGTCACGAGCGCGACGCTGAAGCCCTTCGTGCAGCCCCGGTGGTCCGTCTTCCGCACGCAGCGCCTGCACCCGCAACCGACGTACTGGTGTGACCTGGTGTTGAAGGACGCGAAGGGCCACGAGACCGAGGCCTTCATCGCCCTGGCTCCGTGGGAGGGCACCGAGGGTGCCTTCCGCGCCTCGTACTACGTCGCGATTCCCCCGAAGAAGAAGGTCGCCCCGTTGGACCTGGGCAAGGAGCGCCAGCGCGTCGCAAAGTTCCTCGCCAAGGCGGTGAAGGACTTCGCCCGGGTCCAGGACGCACGGCCGCTCCAGCGACTGGAGCTCCAGTACTCCACCGACAATGGGACGCTGAACGTGAGCTTCGACCTCGACCCGGCGGCCGAGCCGGGACGTGGCGGCGCGATGACCCATTTCGGCTTCGCGGAGCTCCTCGTCCCGCGCTGGGCCGACGTGAAGGAGCACAGGCCGTCCCTGGTGGGCCGCGATGGCGCGAAGCTCGCGGCCCGCGAGGATGGGACCTGGGGCACGCCCGAGGCGCACGCGAAACTCGAGGAGCACTTGGGGAAGATGCTCGTCGCGACGCTGCTCGAGATGCGGGACAGCGGCCAGTTCGAGGCCCTGCGCGCCTCGGCCACCGCGGAGCTGGGGGTCGAGGAGTACGAAGGCCACTTCGGCTGGCCCGACTACGAGGAGCGCGGGCGCGAGAACAGGATTGCGTCGTCCCCGTAGCGCCGCGCGTGGAGGCACGGCTCGGAGGCCCCCGCCCTCTGGGTGATGGAGGGGGACTCCACGCCGCCGGTCCGTGGCCCGGAGCGCCCCGGCTACCGCGAAGTGGGGGGCGATGACGCGGCCCCACAGCGGCAGCGCAGCGCGCGGGTCGGGCGCGGAGGCAGCCGAGACGCCTCAGCGCGTGCCGGTCGCCGCGTGGCCGCCCACACCCCAGAAGAACAGGTCGATCTTGCCCTTCCCCGCATCGTGGCGCGCCATGTACTTGAGGTCAGCATCGAGCTGGACGGCGAAATAGCGCTCGCCGGGTTGCGCAAACCAGGGGCGGATCTCCGTCAACCGGCCCGTCGTCCCGCCCCAGCTGTAGGTGCCGTTGGCGCGGATGGTCAGGGTGTTCATGGCGGCGCCTTGCGTATAGTTGCGATAGATGCGGCTGCCGTCGGTGCTGTACCAGATGCCGCCGGGCACCCACAGATTCCAGCGCCCCACCATGCCGGCCGGGACCTTGCCCTGCGGCTGGACGACCTCCGGATTGTCCATCGCCCGGGGATCGACCTGCTGGGCGGTGGGGCTGGACCCGAGCCCCGGCTGGGACTGAGCGGGCTTGTCCGGCGCGGGCGGCGTCGGCGCGGGGGATTGCGCCGGCGGGCGCGTCTGGGCCTGCGGCTGCTGTTGCGGCGGTTGCGACCATTGCTCGGTCTTTGTCGGCTGCGACCACTGCCCCGTCTGCGCGATCGCCGGCGCGCAGGCCAAGACGACAAACGACACTGCCAGCACCGACCTTCCAGACATGTTCGACCTCATCCGTTCCATCGCGTGTCACGCATTGTGGCAAGGCAAGGCCCTGGGTTCGCCGGGCGCGTCGTGAGCCGCGCCTTTGACGTCCCCGCATGCGGACCCTGGCCGCAAAATCCTGAAGCTCGACAACCCGAATTGTCGCGATTTTCACTCTCGCAGGCGATGTGAAGAAAATCAGCGGGAAATGCGCGCCTCCTTCCAGGGGGGCGGGGCCCCTGCGGCACGTGAACGGACACACCGCTGCCGTGCGCGTGGCGGGAGAGCGCGACGCCGAAGGCTGAGGGGTGAGGCCCTTACTGCCAGAAGCGAGGCCGGTGCGGCCCGCACCGCGCAGGCGCTGCGCGAGGGACTCGAGGAGCCCCCCGTCCCGAGCACCAAGCCCGTCGCCCAGATCCCCGGCCGCGGCAGCCCCCTCAAACTGCTCCTGCCCCCCAGGAGGCTTCCCTGCCTGGCAATCGGGAGCAGCGCGTTGCGCTGGCAGCCCCCGTCCCCCCGAATACAAGACAGGCAGGCGCGGCGTGCCACGCGTCGTTCGAGTTGCATCCCCGCGTGCTGTCCGAGACATTGCCCGCGGAGTAGGGATGATGCTCGGCTACCAGACGAATCCACAGTGGCGAGACATGTCTGACTTCGTGGTTCACTTCACGAAGCCGGGACCGCCCTGTCTCGACGCCTACCAGAACATGATGAGCATCCTCGGCGCCCGGACGCTCATCCCCGGCGCCGAGGGCTTCGGCATCGCCCGCCGAGAGCCCGCCGTCGCCGAGCGCCACCGCTCCGTGTGCTTCAGCGAGATTCCCCTGGACCAGCTCGCCCGGCTCGTCCAGCGCCGCAGCCTGTATGGCATTGGCTTCAGCAAGAGCTACATCCTCTCCCAGGGCGGCGGCCCTGTCTGGTACGTCCAGTACGCCTCCCCCGCGCACCTCGCCCTGAAGCATCAGGTGGAGCGCGCGCTCGCGGCGCCTTCGCCCCAGCAAGAGCCCATCTGGTCCATGACGCCCTTCGTGGACATCCAGGGCGACCACCACAACGCGCCCTACAGCTATCGCTTCGACTGGGAGCGCGAGTGGCGCGTGCCGGGCCTGCTCCGCTTCACCGAGTACGACGTCGCCGCCCTCTTCCTGCCCGAGGAGCTCCACGACACCGCCCGCGAGTTCTTCACCTGGGCCGTGCGGGAGAAGGCGGGCCCCGGCTACTTCTGCCCCTGCCTGGACCCGCTGTGGAAGTCGGACCAGATCGCCGAGGCGCTCGCGAAGCACGCCTCTGATTCCGTGCGCCTCAAGGCCGGCTAGCCACCTCGAAGCGAGCTGGCCCAGGGAGGTTGCCCACCGGACACCGCGTATCCCGTCATTGCCTCACTGGGCGCCCTCCCTCCGGCGGCGTCCACGAGCCGACAACGGGCGGCACCGCGGGGGGTGCCAGGCAGGTCAGGGAGTGGTTAATCCTGCGAGCCGTGACGTGGCGTTGTTCGAGGGGGAGGGACCAGGTGGGCGGGAAACGCTTTCCAAGGCTGTTTCTGGCGGGAGTCGCGGGGCTGATGGTGGCGTGTGGTGGCGACTCCGGAAGCCGAGGCATTCCGGCCCCCGCCAGCGAGCCCCCTGACAACGGGACGCTTCCCGATGCGGGCCAGCCCTCCAACGGCACGGACGGAGGGGCGACACCCGACGCGGGAAGCGGTCCGGGGACCCCTGACGGCGGCGAGCCCGATGGCGGCCCACCGCCGCAGGCCAACCTCTGCGCGCCCACCGCGGGCGAGCCACGCTGGGTGCTCGAGGGAGAGCCCGTCTCCGCCACCGTGACCTGCACCACCGGCCATGCCGCGCCAGACACGCGCTTCATCGTGGACAACCTGCCGCCCGGCGCCCGGTTCGATGCGGCCACGGGCACCCTGAGCTGGACGCCCGGCAAGGACCAGGCCGCCGTGTGGCACCTCACGCTCCGGGAAGAGAGCACCGGCGAGACGGGCACGCTCAAGGTCGGCGTGGCGGAGAACGAGTCCGCGCCCGGCAACGTCCCCATCGTCGACCCGGCGGCCTACACGGAGGAGTTCGGCCTGCCGGTGTTCCACCTCTCCTACGAGGGCGGTTTGACGGCGGGCGGCTACCGGCCGGCGCAGCTCGTCTACCGGGGCCGGCGCTTCGACCTGGAGGCGAAGTACCGGGGCGCCACCTCCAGCGTGTTCCCCAAGCGCAGCCTCACGCTGAAATTCCCGGATGAGGACCTATTCACCGAGCCCGTCTTCGGAAACGGCTTCAAGGACCGCAAGCGCGTGGTGCTCATCACCACGTTCAATGACAACTCCTACATGCGCTCGCGGCTCGCCTTCGACGTGTGGAGCCGGATGAGCCCGGGCCATATCCACCTGCGCACCTACAGCGCGGTGCTCTACGCCAACAACAAATACGTCGGCCTCTACACGGCTGCGGACCACGTCAACAAGCGCCTGATGGCCGCGCACGGCATCGACAAGGACGCGGACGCCTTCAAGGCCGTGGACAACCGCGCCAACTTCTCTCGCCTGCGCAAGGACGGCACGCCCAAGAGCAGCCTCCACGAAGGCTTCGAGAAGTCGGAGGGCACTCCCGAGGAAGGAGCGCCTGGCGCCTTCGCGCCCCTGGAGGCGCTCACCGCCTTCATCGCGGACTCGAACGCGGACGCCTTCCGCGCCGGCTTCCCGCAGCGGATGAATGCGCGGGACTATGAGGACTGGTGGATCTTCAACACGCTCATCCTGGGCGTGGACTCGCAGGCGAAGAATGCCTACCACGCCTATGACCCGGCCACCGGCGGCCCCTGGCGCTTCATCCCCTGGGACTTGGACGCGAGCTTCGGGCAGTCCTACGACACCACCCGGACCTCCCCCACGGCGCGCCCCACGTTCCGCGCGGACAACCTGCTCTTCGAGCGCATGCTGGCCGACCCCACCATCGCCGGGCCCATGCGCGAGCGCTACCGGGCGCTGCTGCGCGACACGCTGAACGTGGAGGTCCTTCAGGCCCTCATCGACGGCTACGTCCAGGAGACGGCGCCTTCCGCGCGGCGTGACTGGGCGAAGTGGGGCGCCAGGTACCGCGCCTTCGGCGACCCGAACGACCCATGGGGCGGCCATGGCAACTTCCCCCACTGGCACACGCGCCAGGACTTCAACTCCTACGAAGAGGAAGTCGAGTACGTGCGCCAGTGGATTCGGACCCGCTGGGGCGCGCTGGAGAGCCAGCTGCCCTGAAACGGGCGGTGTCCCCTCGCTCGGTGGAGGGGACACCCGGACGGCGGTCTAGAACGCCGCGGAGCCCGGCACGCGCGGGTAGGGAATCGCGTCCCGGATGTTCTGCAGACCGCACATGTAGACGATGAGCCGCTCGAAGCCGAGCCCGAAGCCCGCGTGCGGCACGGTGCCGTAGCGCCGCAGGTCGCGGTACCACTGGTAGCCCTCCGGCTTCAGGCCGAACTTCTGGATGCGCTGGTCCAGCACGTCCAGGCGCTCCTCGCGCTGGCTGCCGCCGATGATTTCGCCAATGCCCGGGGCGAGCACGTCCATGGCGGCGACCGTCTTCCCGTCGTCGTTGATGCGCATGTAGAAGGACTTGATGGCCTCCGGGTAGTTCATCACCACCACGGGCCGGCCCACGTGCTCCTCGGTGAGGTAGCGCTCGTGCTCCGTCTGGAGGTCCTTGCCCCACTCGGGCGCGTACTCGAACTTCTTCTTGGCCTTCTTCAGGATTTCGACGGCCTCGGTGTAGTCGATGCGCTCGAAGCTGGAGTTGATGAACTTCTCCATGCGCTCGATGACGCCCTTCTGCACCCGCTCCTCGAAGAACCTCAGGTCCGGCGCACAGTCATTGAGCACCGCCTTGAAGACGTGCTTGAGGAAGCGCTCGGCCAGGTTCGCGTCCTCGTTGAGGTCCGCGAAGGCAATCTCCGGCTCGATCATCCAGAACTCGGCCAGGTGCCGCGTGGTGTTGGAGTTCTCCGCCCGGAACGTGGGGCCGAACGTGTACACCTTGGACATGGCCAGGGCGTAAGCCTCCACGTTGAGCTGGCCAGAGACGGTCAGGTACGCCTCCTTGCCGAAGAAGTCCTTGTGCCAGTCAATCTTCCCGTCCGGCGTGCGCGGCGGATTCACCGCGTCCAGCGTGGAGACGCGGAACATCTGCCCGGCGCCCTCCGCGTCGCTCGCGGTGATGATGGGCGTGTTGACCCAGAAGAAGCCCTCCTCGTCGAAGAAGCGGTGGATGGCCTGGGCCGCGCGGTGGCGCACGCGCGTGACGGCGCTGAACGTGTTGGTGCGCACGCGCAGGTGGGCCACGTCGCGCAGGAACTCCAGCGTGTGCTGCTTGGGCTGGATGGGGTACGTGTCCGGGTCGTCCACGAAGCCCAGCACCTGGACTTCGTCCGCCTGGACTTCGTAGGCCTGCCCCTTGCCCTGGGACTTCACCAGCGTGCCCCGGCTGATGACCGAGCAGCCCGCGGTGAGGTGCAGGATTTCCTTCTCGTAGTTGGGCAGCGAATTCGGAGCGACGACCTGGATGGGGTCGAACGTCGACCCGTCGCTGACGTTGACGAAGCTGATGCCCGCCTTGGAGTCGCGGCGCGTGCGCACCCAGCCGCGGACCTCCACCTTCGTCCCCTCCTCCACCCCTCCCGCGAGGGCCTTCTTCACACTGACGACCTGCATTGACGCTCTCCCTTGAGCCGTTTCGGGGACTGCGAGTTAGCCGGGCCCCGGCCCCGAGGACAAGGGCGCTGTGGCCCCAGGCATCGCAACCCGGGCCGCCCGGCGGCGCTTCTGGGGGCTCCAAGCACCCCGCCAGACCGCCTGAAACCCGGCCAACCGTGTCAGACCCCCCAGGTATCTTTCTCCCATGGTCGCCCGAAAAGGGGACCAGCGATTCCACGAAACCCTCACGTCCCTCGCGGGCTTCACGGCCTGCCCTGGCCGTGCCCTACCTGGAGAGTCACATGGCTACTCGCAAGACGTCCAAGCGCAACGTCGTCGCCCGCAACCGCTCCACCGAGGCCACCAAGGCCGCCTTCGAGGAGCTCGCTCGCAAGGCGCGCAACAAGCCCATCGTCTCCACCAAGGAGCAGGACGCGCAGGAGGCCCACGCGAAGAACGTCCTCGCGGACGTGTCCAGCCTCACCGCCGAATCCGCCGTGAAGAAAGTCACGGAGGCGGGCCTCACCATCAACAAGACGCTGGCCGGCATCAACGAGCAGGTCATCTCGCTGGTGGAGGAGCTGAAGCAGCTCGACGAGGCCATCCAGCTCAAGACGGAGGAGCTGAACGGGCTGCACGGCAAGGACGTGGCCGCCAGCGCCATCGACGTGCTCGTGGCCGAGTACGACAAGAAGAAGGCCGAGCTGGAAGCGGAGATGGAGCGGCTCCAGAAGGACATCGAGGACACCCGGGCGAAGGCCGCCGCGGACCAGTCCGCCGAGCGGCAGGCCACCGAGGTCGCCCGCAAGCGCGCCGAGGAGGAGTACGCCTATGACACCCAGCTCCAGCGCAAGAAGGAGCAGGATGCCTTCGCCGAGTCGCTGCGCCAGCAGGCCGCCGCCGAGCGCGACCGCAAGGAGAAGCTGGAGAAGGACTGGGCCACCCGCGAGGACGCCCTGAAGCAGCGAGAGAAGGAGCTGGAGGACCTGCGCAAGCAGGTGGCGGACTTCCCGCTGGTGCTCAAGAAGGAGACGGACACCGCCGCGGCCATCACCGGCAACCGGGTGAAGTCCGAGTGGGAGCTGAAGCTCACGCTCGCCACCAAGGACGCGGAGACGGCGCAGCGCGTCGCCGCCATGGAGATTTCCTCGCTCAAGGAGACCGCCACCAAGCAGGCCCAGGCGCTCCAGACGCTTCAGACGGAGCTGGCCGAGGCCAAGCGCCAGGTCCAGGCCATCGCCGAGAAGGCGCTCGAGTCCGCGTCCGGCGCCCGCGCGCTGGCCGAGGTCCAGGGCGTCATCGCCAGCCGCGACTACAGCAAGGGCAAGTAGCCCGGCGCGGTGGGCTCCCTGGCGCCGCGCCCTGCCGTGGCGCCGCCGGGGAGTCTCTGGCTCACGGCTTATTATCGTCATCCCGGGTGATGACAGGATTTGAGCGCTGTTAGACTCCAGGCATGGACAAGACCCCCGGCGGGACTCCGTTTCCCACGCAGCTCCTCTATGAGCGAATCGGCGGCTATTGGCTCACCCAGGTCATTGGCACGGCGGCCCGTCTGGGAATCGCGGACCTGCTCTCCCAGGGCCCGCGGAGCAGTGACGCGCTGGCGGACGAGCTCGGCATCAGCGCGGACGGCCTGTACCGGCTGCTGCGAGGCGGCATCTCCGCGGGCATCTTCCAGGAGGTCGGTGAGCGGACCTTTGCCCTGACGCCCATGGGCGAAGGGCTCCGCTCGGACGTCCCCGGCTCGCTGCGGGACGTGGCCATCACGCAGAGTGACCGCGCCCACTGGCTGCCCTGGGGCCAGCTCGTCGAGGCCGTCCGCACCGGGAAGTCCACCGTCCGCGAGGCACTGGGGACGGACATCTGGGAGCACTTCGCCAAGCACCCCGAAGAGGCGGCGCACTTCGCCCGGGCCATGGGCAACCTGTCGGCCCTGGTGGCCCACGAGCTGACGCAACAGGTCGACTTCTCCCCCTTCGCCCATGTGGCGGACATTGGCGGAAGCCAGGGAGCGCTGCTGGCGCGGGTGCTGCGCGCCAACCCCTCCTGCCGGGGCATTCTCTTCGACCTGCCGCACGTGCTCGAAGGCGCGAAGGCCCCGATGGAAGCAGAGGGCCTCCGTGGACGGGTGGAGCTGGTGGGCGGCAGCTTCTTCGAGCCGGGCCTCCCCTCCGCCGAGGCCTACCTGCTCAAGCACATCCTTCACGACTGGGACGAGGACTCCGCCACCGCCATCCTGCGGAACATCCATGCCGCGGCGCCCGCGGGAGCCCGGCTCTTCGTGCTGGAGCTGGTGATGCCTGACAACCAGACGCCCTCTCCCGTGCCCCTCATGGACCTCAACATGATGGTGCTGGCGGACGGACGGGAGCGCACGGCCAACGAATTCCAGGCACTGCTGACCCGGACCTCCTGGGAGCTGGTGGGCATCCGCCCCACCCAGGCCGGCACGTGCATCATCGAAGCCGTGAAGCGCTGAGCTACGGCGCGACCTGTTCGCGGAGGAGGAAGAGCTCCGCGAGCAGGTTGTCCACCGGAGCGAAGTCATCCGTGAGCAGCAACGCGGGGCCCGCGGCCAGGTAGGCGTCAATCTCCGCGCGAGGCACCCGGCCCGTGCGCGGCTGCTCGATGCCCAGACCGCGCAGCAGCTCCGGGAGGCGCTCCAGTTCCATGGGCCGGGCCGAGCCCGCGACGATGTAGACCCCCTGCCCCTGGGAGCCACTGCGGGCGTCGTGGAGCAGCTCCACGTGGGGGAAGACCTCCTGCATCGTCCGGAGGGCCGAGCGCAGGAAGGAGCCCCGGGGAATCTCGTCGATGACGGTCAGCAGGTAGAGGCCGTCCGGCTTGAGCAGCGAGCGCACCAGCATGTCGTACTCGCGCGTCATCAGGTGGTAGGGCACCGACAGGTCGTTCACCGCGTCCTGGACAATCAAGTCGTACGCGCCGCGCTCCGCCATCTCCTGGAGGTACTGCCGCCCATCCAGGCTGAAGGAGGCGATGCGCGTGTCCGGCTTCACGCCGAAGCGCTCCAGCGCGATGCGCGTCACGGCCGGGTCTATCTCCACCACCTCCATCCGGACCTGCGGGACGTAGGTCTCCACCCAGCGCGGCACCACGTAGCCGCCCCCACCAATCACCAGCACCCGGGGCTCCGCGGTGCGCGCGGCCACGTGGCGCACCACCTCCGAGTGGATGTACCCGTGCGGGTAGCCCAGGTACGACGGGTCCTCCAGGTCCACCATGGTGTGCGTCAGGTGGTCCAACTGCATGGCCAGCAGCCGCCGGCCGTCATGCTCCACCTGGTTGACCTTGATGCAGAAGTAGTCCGTCTCCTCCGTGCACGGCGACGCGAACAGGCCCAGCGCGCCGAACATGCCCGCCAGCGCGAGCGTGCCCGCGGTGGCGCCGATGAAGAGGGGCCGCCGCCACACCTGCCCCACGAAGGCCGCCAGCGCCACCAGGCCCAGGCTGGCCCCCATCACCAGCGGGTAGACGCCCACCTTCGCGATGAGCCACCAGCCGGTGAGGAACGAGCCCAGCAGCGCGCCCGCGGTGCTCCACGCGTACAGCCGGCCCACGGTGCGCCCCGCCCGCTCCACGTCCGCCAGCGCCAGCCGGAGCACCTGGGGTGACAACGTGCCCAGGGCCGTCACCGGCAACAGGAACACCGCGGCCGTGTACGCGACGATGCGCGCCTGCAGGCCCAGGCCGTCGAAGTGGCCCTTCAGCACCAGCCACTGGTGGATGGGCGGAATCAGCAGGCAGCTGGCCGCGGCCAGCAGCATGGAGCCGGCGAGCACCTCCTGCCGGGGCCACCGGTCCGCCAGGTGGCCGCCCACGAAGTTGCCCAGCGCCATGCCCGTCAGCACCACGCCGATGATGCCTGTCCAGCTCAGCAGGGAAACGCCCACGGTGGGCGCCAGGATGCGGCTGGCCGCCAGTTCAATGGCGAGCGTGCAGAAGCTCGCGCTGGCCACCAGGAAGCACGCCAGCACGGGCCGGGCGCGCAGGTCCACGCCCGTCGAGGGTGGCGTGGCCACCGCTGCCGCCACGGCGCCGGCCGTCGCGGGGGCCGCCGGTTCGACGGGCGGCGCGGACACGGAGGCCCTGGGCAGCGCCAGCAGCGCGCACAACATCAGCGCGCCCGACACGGTGAGGACGATGGTGGGCACGGGGAACCACGCCACCAGCACGAAGCCCGTGAGGAAGTTGCCCGCGAGGCTCCCCAACGTGCCCAGCGCGTACAGCAGGCCCACGATGCGCCCGGCGCGCCCCAGGTCCGGCAGCAGCAGCCGGAGCGCCAGCGGCGTCACCATGGCCAGCACGAAGCTGACGGGGAAGAAGCCCAGGAAAGTGAGCAGGAAGGTGCGCGGCAGCACGGGGATGGGGCGCAGCGCGGCGCCATCCCCCAGCACGGCCACCCACCCCAGCGGCAGGAGCGCGAGCACCGCCCCCAGCGCGGTGAGGCCCGCCAGCCACCGGAACGATGCGCCCCGCTCCGACAGCCGGCCTCCGGCGTAGCTGCCCAGACTGATGCCCGCGAGCACCACGCCGATGATGCTCGTCCACGTGTGGAGCGAAGCCCCGATGAAGCGCGCCAGCAACCTGGCGGCGGCCAGCTCCAACACCAGGGTGGCGCAGCTCGTCACCAACACGAGGAGGGCAGCGCGAAGCACATCCAGACGAGACGCGGGGAGAAGAGCCATGCGGTGGCGGCGACTGTACCACCCCCGTCCGAGGCGACCATCCGTGCTGGTGGGAATCACCCGAGGTGCGGGAAATCGCGCCCGGCACATACGATGGCGCCCTGGAGGACGGCGACTTCCTCCGGGTGGGCCTCATCCGCACCGGCCCCGAAGAAATTCCGCAGACCCCGTCGATCCGTTGGAGGCCCTGACCGCATGGATACCGAAGCGCTCGCCCGAATCCCGGGCGTCAACCCGAACGTCCCCAATGCCGCCCGCATCTACGACTACACGCTGGGGGGCACGCACCACTTCGAAGCCGACCGGCAGGCGGCGGAGTACATGTTCTCGCTGGTGCCCTCCACCCGGAAGTGGGTGCGCATGCTGCGCGCCTGCCTGCGCACCGCCGCGCAGCGCCTGGCGGCCGACGGCTTCCACCACTGGGTGGACTTCGCGTCGGGGCTGCCCACCGGGGACCATGTCCACGCCGTGCTGCCAGACGCTCGCGTGCTCTACAGCGACGTCAATCCGCTCACCATCACCACCGCCCACCATCTGCTGGGGGACACGCCTCGCGTCCGCTACATGGAATGCGACATCCGCCAGGCGGGCGCCTTCCTGCGGCGGCCGGACGTGAGTGCCTTCCTGGAGGGAGAGCGCCGCGTCGCTTTCGGCGCCAATGGCATCACCGTGTTCCTGTCCGCCGAGGAGAACCGCCAGTTCTTCCGCGACCTGTACGACTGGGCGGCCCCAGGCTCGAAGCTGTTCACCACCTTCGAGACGAAGTCGCCGGACCTCAGCACCCCGAAGTGGGAGCAGTTCGTCGGCACGTTCCGGCAGATGGGCGAGTCCTTCCAGCTCTACTCCCTGCCCGAGTACCTGGACCTGTGTGGCCCCTGGGCCCGGGATGCCACCGGCGTGCTGCCCGTGCGCGAGTTCCTCGGGCTGCCCCCGGAGCACATCACCGACGAGGACCGTGAGGGCGTTGGCATCGAGTTCTACGCCGTCGTCCTGGAGAAGCGCTGACCGTCCCCACCGGGTGGAGCGAGCGTGCGGGCAGGCGCTCGCGCCCATCCCCGTCAGGGCAGCGCCACGGCACGCCTCCCTGCCGTCTGCCTCCCCAGCGGCGCGTGACTACCGTCTTTGCAGGCAACACGCGCACACGGAGAGGAGACGGAGCATGTTTCAATCGAGAAGGCGTCGGGTTCTTGCGGGCGTGATGATGGGAGCGGCCCTGTCGGTGGCGAGCGTTGGGTGCAGTTCGACGCGCTCGGCGAAGGTGGACGAGTCGTGGCTGGCCCGAGTCCCCGAGGACCAGCTGGGTGACGTCCGCGAGGCCCAGTCGCAGCTGCGCACGGCCCAGGACGCAGTGACCCGCTCCGACGTGGCCCTCAAGGATGCGCGCCGGGAGCTGGAGGTGGCCAAGCGCAACGAGGACGCGGCCAAGGCCCGCCGGGAAGCACATAACGAAGCGCTGAAGGCCGCCAACGCCACCGGACAGAGCAGCAACATCACCCAAGCGCAGGCCGAGCTGAAGAGCGCGGACGCCAGCCTGAGCGCGGCCCAGGCCCAGGTGAGGTACCGCGAGCACGCCATCAAGACGATGGAGGCCCAGAAGGAGCTGCGGGAGAACGAGCTGGCGGTGGCTGACGCGAAGCTCAGCCAGGCCGAATACGAGGCCCTGAAGGCGAACCAGGACGTGCGCGCCCAGAATCTGTCCGAGGCCGACTTCGCCTCCGCCACGGCGGACGCCCAGCGCAAGGTGGAGGAGTCCCAGCGCAAGCTCCAGTCGCAGCAGCAGCAGGAGCGGCAGGCTCGCGCCACCTGGGAGCGGATGCGCAACCAGGTGCAAGGCTACGGCGGCAGCGGCACCAAGCAGCAGCGCAATCCGTAGGTCACCGCGCCCATCGGCCCGGCCGGGCCAGGACAGGCACGGCCGGGGCTCACTTCGGCGGACGGAAGACGTACTGGAACACGGGCGTGTCGGGCCCCGGCGGGTACTGCGCGTCCATGAAGGCGAAGTGGGCGTGGCCGGTGATGACGGCCTCGTTGAGGCTGTCGTAGAGCACCGTCACGCTGGTGGCCCGGCCGGACGCGTCCACCTGGACTTGAACCTTGAGGTTGCCCTTGATGCCCGGCGTCTGCTGGAGCCGGTTCATGTAGAGGGCGACCAGGCCCAGTGACACCCGGTTGTATATCTGGTCCTGGGTCCCCCGAGCGGGCTGGGACGGCAACCGGAAGTGGCGTACCAGCGCGGCGGCTTCGCTTTCAGCCTCGGCGACCCGGCGCTCGGGCGCCGCCAGCGCCGCGCGGTAGGCGGCCAGCGCATCCTGGTGACGCTCCTGCTTCAATACCAACCGGGCCCGCAGCACGTGGATGTCGGCGCGGGCGGGCGCCCGCTCGGAAGCCTTCACCAGGTGGGTTTCGGCCGTCCTGGAATCTCCGCGCGCTTCGGCCAGCTCGGCCAGGCGAAGCAGCGGCTCCGGGTCTTCTGGCGCGGCGGCGACGAGCCGGACCAGGGCCTTGTCCTCCGCGTCGGCGCGGCCCAGCTCCCGATACAACCGCGCCAGCAACTCCAGGGCCGCGGGCTCCACGCCGCCCAGCTCCGCGTAGCGCTCCAGCGACCCGGCGGCCTTCTCCTTCTCCGAGGCGGCCAGCCACAGGTCGGCCTGGAGCCGGTGCGCTTCTTTGGCCCGGGGCTTGAGGGCCACCAGCTTCTCGCCCGCGGTCGCCGCCGCACGCACGTCATTGGCTGCGCGGGCCAACTGCGCCAGCTTCCGCAGCGCCTCGGGCTGCTCGGGCCACGCCTCCACCGTCCGAGTCAGCTCCGCGCGAGCGTCCGCTTCCCGTTCGGGAATCCCCGCCAGCAACATGGCCAGGGACGTCCGAATCTGCGGCGCATCCAGTTGGGCGAGCGCCTCACGCAGCCGGACCTCCGCCTCCGCGGGCTTGCCCTCCGCCTGGAGCAACACGCCCTGCGCCCACAGCGCCGGCGCGAAGCCAGGGGCCTGCTTCAGGGCGGCGGCGATGGGCGTCCGCGCCTCCGCCAGCAGTCCCCAGCGCACGTAGATGAGCCCCATGCCCACGAAGGGCCACGGATTCTCCGGGTCCAGGGTGGAGAGCGCCTTCAGCTCGTTCCAGCACGCATCCGAGGGAAAGGTGAGCCACGCCCGGTACATCCGCGGCATCAAATCCCCGGGCCGCGCCCGTGACTGCGCTTCCAGCTCGCTGTCCATCGCGCTGGCGCGGCCGCGTGCCCGGGCCGTCTCCAGTTGCCGCAGCGTCGCCATGACCTCTTCGGGAGGAGGCAACCCCGGGCGCACCACCGCCCCCCGTGCCGGAGCGGCAAGCACGAGCAACATGACGCACAGCGGAAGCGCGAACGAACGGGAGGCCATGAGGCGCGCGGACGATAGCAGACGCCCGTCCACCGGAGGCTGCCTGCTCCCTTGGCAACACAAACTCAGTGATTTCAGGGAAGCCCCGCTCCGGAAGGACAAACCTCCCGGAGCGGCGCCTCGACCTTCACCTCAGGACGACGGGCTCAGCCAATCTCCAGCCGGCACGTTGAGCTGCAACCGTCGCGGCTGACGGTGTTGCCGTCGTCGCACTCCTCGCCCTCATTCTCCTGGGTTTTGCCGTCGCCGCATCGGGGGCCCCAGAGGCAGCCACGGCCGCACTCACCATAGCCACCCGCGTTGACGCCGTCGTCACACTCCTCGCCGGCCTCCTCGTCCACCACGGCGTCGCCGCAGGTGGCGGTGCACTCGGTGCGGGCGGTGAGGAAGTTGTTGAGCGTGAGGCGGTACGAAGACCCGTGGGTGTGACGCTCGGCCTGGAACACCACCACCTCGTAGATGCCCCCCAGCCGCAGGCCCAGCGAGCTCGCCTGGCCCGACATGTAGATGGTGCCCGACGCCGGGCCGTGCACACCGCCCAGGTCGAGCGCCAGCCGGCCGTTGACGAAGACCCACACGTCGTCGTCACCGCGGAACGTCAGCTCCTCAGAGCCCTTGTACTCGAACCAGTAGCGGGCCTCGCTGGTGAAGTGGAAGTTGCGCAGCTGCCCCGCCAGGTCCTCGCGCCGCGGCTCGTGGCCCTCGGCCACCCAAGTGCCGCTGACATCGTCGAGCGGGAAGAACGCATCGTTATCGAACACGTACGAGCCATTGGGCTGCCGACCCAGCACGAAGGTGCCGACGACGGTCTTGTTGACGTTCTCGACCGCCCTGTACCACTGGTCGAAATTGGCCCGGTTGCTGGTGTTGTTCGACGCCTGTCCTTCCTTCGCGTAGACGGGGCGGCCATTGGCATCGAGCCGGTTCTCGACGATGCCATCCTCACGGCCCGCGTTCCGGTACTGGAAGTCCTCGTGGCCGCGGGGCAGGCCATTCGCCGGATCGGCGGGCAGGTCCCACCCGCGGAAGTCACGGTAGACGACGGGGATGGACACCTGCGCCGGCGGCTCCTGCTCGATGAGCACGCACGCGAAGCCATCCTCCAGCTTGCAGTCCGGCGAGCAGCCGTCATTGGCGCGCGTGTTGCCGTCGTCGCACTCCTCAACGGCGCTGTTGGGGAGGATGAGACCGTCGCCGCACGTCTCCTCGCAGTTGCCATCCGAGCAGCGGGGCTCCTTGGTGCACAGCGGCGAGCAGCCGTCACCCATCACGGTGTTGCCGTCGTCGCACTGCTCGGTGCCCTCGGTGATGCCATCACCACAGGTGGTGCGGCTGCACGGCTGACCCGGCGGGCACTTCCAGCCTTCTTCGAGCCGGCAGACGTCGCTGCAGCCGTCGCCCGGCGTGGTGTTGCCGTCCTCGCACTCCTCGTCACCGGCGATGATGTTGTCACCGCACTCCTTGGCGCGGCAGCGGCCACCCTGGGCCGGGCACGCCCAGCCACTCTCGATCCGGCAGCTCCCGTTGCAACCATCACCGCTGACCACGTTCCGGTCGTCGCACTCCTCCCCGTCCTCGACGCGGCCGTTTCCGCAGTTCACCAGGTGGATGCATGGCGCTCCCGGCACCTCGCAGATGAACCCGCCCTCCACCGTGGTGCACGTCGCGTTACAGCCGTCGCCGTCCACCCTGTTGCCGTCGTCACAGGCCTCGCCGGACTGGCGCTGGCCGTCACCACAGGCGTCGCCAGCATCGGGCGTCGACCCGTCCGGGATGTTCGGGCCGGGGCCGGCATCGGGCTTCGCCGAACCGCCCCCGCCGCTACAGGCCACCAATGTGAAGAGAAGAGATGCGAGCAACGCGCTCGCCAACCGAGACCTGCGATGGGGGTTCACCATGGGAACAAATGCTGAAAGTGCTTCGCACCGCTGTCAACGCGTCACGGCAAGTCAACGGATGCGAGGTGCAAACGGCGCGCAGATGTGCAGGCAGAACGGACTTTCCATGTTCTCCCGTCTGCTGCGCACATCTACATTCATGACACCAACGCCCGAAACATCACTTTCGTAGAAAGTCAGAAGCGGTGTGCATGACGAGGCGCACACGTGCCGTGCGGGCCATTCAACCCATTCCCACCGGCGTCACTGGGCCACGTTGCGGACGTATTGCGCGTAGAAGCGCACCGCGTCCGCGTAGCCCTTCACCGACACGCGCTCGTCCTTGCCGTGGAGGCGTGACAGGTCGGCGCCGTCCAGGCGCAGCGGCATGAAGCGATAGACGTTCTCACTCAGCCCGGTGAAGTAGCGCGAATCCGTCGCGCCCAGCATGAGGTACGGGGCCACGACGACGTCGGGGAACACCTGGCGCACGCTGCGCTGGAGCTGCGACCACGCCTCGGAGTCCATGCGCGACACGGGCGACGGTTCACTGATGAAGCCCAGGGTGCTCACCTTCACCCGGGGGTCATCCACCACGCGCCGCACGTGCTCCAGCACGCCCGCCACGGAGTCTCCGGGGAGGATGCGGAAGTTCACCACCGCGCGGGCGCGGGCGGGCAGCACGTTGTCGCGCTCGCTGCCCTCGAACATGGTGGCCGCGGCGGTGGTGCGCACCGCCGCGTTGGTGGTGGCCTTCGCGGTGAGCTGGCGCAGCACCAGCGGCTCGAACAGCCACAGGTTGGCGAAGAGCGTGCGCATCCCGAAGCCCATCTCCGGCCCCGCGAACTCGAACAGGGCCCGGCTGCCACCGCGCAGCCTCGCGGGCATGGGCGCATCCTCCAGCCGGGAGATGGCGCGGCTCAGCACGCCCACGGCCGTCTGGGGCGGCGGCATGGACGAATGGCCGCCTTCGCCATCCGCCACCAGCTCCGCGCTGGCGAAGCCCTTCTCCGACACGCCGACCAGGGCCACCGGTGAGGCCACGCCGGGCACGGTGCCGGACACAATCATCCCGCCCTCGTCCAGCACGGACTCCAGCGTCACGCCCCGCTCGCGGAGCAGCTTCGCCATCGCCTCCGCGCCCTCGCGTCCCCCCACCTCTTCATCCCCACCGAAGGCGAGCAACACCGTGCGCTTGGGCTGGAAGCCCGCCGCGAGCAGGGCCTCCACCGACTCCAGGATGCCGAACACGCTCCCCTTGTCGTCCAGCGCGCCCCGGCCCCAGACATGGCCGTCCGCCACCCGCCCGCTATAGGGCGGGTGAGTCCAGGACGCCTCCGTGCCGGGCTCCACGGGCACCACGTCCAGGTGACCCAGCAGCAGCGCCGGGCGCAGCGACGCGTCCGTCCCCGTCCAGGTGTACAGCACCGAGTGCGCCCCCACGGGCTCGCGCTTCAGCGCCTGGTGGAGCCGGGGGTATTGCTCCCGCATGTAGTCGTGGAGCGCGGCGAAGGCGGCGTCCTCCGCGGGCTGCCCCTCCGCCGCCGCCAGCGTCTTGAGCCGCAGCGCACCGCCCAGCCGGGCCGCGGCGGCATCCGCGTCCACGGTGAACGCCGCGGGCGCCTCCAGCTGGACCTGCCGCGAGGTGAAGCGAAGGGCCTTCGTGAGGAGAACCCCCGCGAGGGCAACGACGACAACCAACAACGACAAGAGAATGCGTTTCATCGGCAAGACTCGCGGTGGGGACACCTCACGCTAGCAAAGGCAGCCCGCCACCCCACTGCATCTCCAGGGCTGAGTCCCACGGCAGGCCTCGCTTCCGCGAATCACGAATTTCCAGCACTGTGACTATTTTCCATATTCACCGTGAAACACAAGTCGTGTAGATGACGCGGATCGTCGCAGGGGGTGCGCGGTGAAGAAGCCATCCACGGTGTGGAGACAGTGCTGGCTTGGCCTGGTGCTGGGGACACTGGCTGGCTGCACCAGTGGAGGTGCGGAGGACCTGGGCCTTCCGGGCGCCCCGGGCGCGGCCACGGCCCAGGCGGCCGATGCCGAGGCCCTGGTGACGTGGCTGCCCCCCACGAGCGACGGCGGCGACCCGGTCATGTACTTCATCGTGCGATGTGAGCCCGCCTGTGGCGGCGCCATCGTCACGTCGGACCAACTCCAGGCCACCGTGCGCGGCCTCCACAACGGCTTCGCGTACACGTTCAAGGTCGCGGCGGTGAACATTCACGGGGAAGGTCCCGCCTCCGTGCAGTCGGAGCTGGTGACGCCGCAGCCCGGCCTCTCCATCTCCAACCCCACCGTCCCGGGCCAGCCTCGTGGCGTCCGGGCCACGCCGGGCAACGGCCACGCCTTCGTGAGCTGGCTGGCACCGGCCAGCTACGGTGGCCGGCCGCTGCGCCAGTACCGGCTGACGGCGGAGCCTGGGGGCGTCTCCGTGACGGTGGACGCGCCGGCCGCGAGCGCCGTCATCCCCGGGCTGCTCAACGGCGTGTCGTACCGCATCACCGTGGCGGCCACCAACGAGAAGGGGGACGGCCCCCTCGCCGTCGCCAACACCATCCAGCCCCGCGCCGGGGGCGAGCCCACCGAATGGGTGACGGGCTACTTCGTGGGCTACCAACTGTGGATGCAGCCGGTGGACGCGGTGGACCTGGCGGGCATCACCCACCTCGTCGTGGGCCGCGTCAAGCCGAACCCCAACGGCACCCTCAACGCGAACTTCGACGCCAACGTCGACGACAGCCACGGCCGCGCCATGGCCAAGGCCCTGGCGACGCGCGCGCACCAGCAAGGGCGCAAGGCGCTGCTGATGCTCGGCGGCTTCGGCGAGCACGGGAACTTCGTGCACGCGGCGTCCGAGGCCCAGCGCGCGCACTTCATCCGCAACATCATCCAGCTCATGGACGAGCTGGGCTACGACGGCATCGACGTGGACTGGGAGCCCATCATCCTGGCCGCGGACATCCCGGAAGGCGCGCCCATGCAGCCCGATGACGGTGAGCCCCTGCTCGCGCTGCTGGAGGGCCTGCGCGCCGCGCGGCCGGACATCATCCTCACAGTGCCGGTGGACTGGCTGAACGCCAACTTCAAGATGAGCCGCTATCGCGCCGACTTCATGAAGCAGCTGGCGTCGCGCGTGGACCAGCTCAACATCATGTCCTACAAGATGAGCGGTCACTGGGGCGGCTGGGAGAGCTGGCACTCCAGTCCGCTCTACGGCCACTCGCAGTTCCACCCCACCTCCGTCTCGCACTCCGTGGAGGGCTACCTGGACGCGGGCGTGCCCGCGGGACGGCTGGGCGTGGGCATCGGCTTCTTCGGGACGTGCTGGGGCGGCGTGACGGAGCCGAACACGCCCCTGGATGGTCGTGAGGGGGTCTTCGAGGGCCAGAGCGACAACTTCATGAGCTACACCAACATCATGACGCACTACTACCGTGCGGACGCCAGCCGCTGGGACGACGTGGCCCAGGTGCCCTACCTGTCCTTCCCCACCGGCCACGGCCCGGGGCTCTGCAACTACATCTCCTACGAGGACCCGCGCTCCATCTCCGTCAAGGGCCAGTACGCGCGCGAGAAGAACCTGGGCGGCGCCATCATCTGGACCCTCAGCCAGGGGCACTTCCTTCGGCCGACGAACGGCCACAGGGACCCGCTGCTGGACGCGGTGAAACGCGCCTTCCTGGACCCCTGAGCGCGGGAAGCGCTGGCGGCGGAGCGCCCGCTCCCGCACCATGGCGGCCATGGAGACTTCGAAGTCCGTAGCCACCGCGCTCACCATCGCCGGCTCCGACAGCGGCGGCGGCGCCGGCATCCAGGCCGACCTGAGCACCTTCGCCTTCCACCGCGTTCACGGCACCAGCGCCCTGACGGCCATCACCGCGCAGAACACGCAGGGCGTCACCCGCGTGGACGTGATGCCCCCCGAGGCCGTCGCCGCGCAAATCGACGCCGTGGCCTCCGACATCGGCGCGGGCGCGGTGAAGACGGGCATGCTCGTCAACCCGGCCATCATCACCACGGTGGCCCACCGCCTGCGCGCGCTGGGCCTGGGTCCGCTGGTGGTGGACCCCGTCATGGTGTCCCGCGCCGGCGCGCGCCTCATCGACGACGCGGCCGTGGGCGCGCTCAAGGAGCTGCTGCTGCCCCTGGCCACGGTGGCCACGCCCAACCGGCACGAGGCGGAGCTGCTCGCTGGCATGAAGCTGGAGACGCTGGAGGATATGCGGGAGGCCGCGCGCCGCATCCACCGGCTCGGCCCCCAGGCGGTGCTGGTGAAGGGCGGCGGCATGACGGGCGGGCTGCGCGGCACCGACGTCTGGTTCGACGGCGAGCGCATGGAGACGCTGCACCTGCGCGCGGTGGACACGCGCAACACCCACGGCACGGGCTGCACGCTGTCGGCGGCCATCGCAGCGCACCTGGCGCTGGGGCAGACGCCGCTGGAGGCCACCCGGCGCGCGAAGGACTACGTCACCGCCGCGCTGGAGCACCCCCTGCCCCTGGGCAAGGGCCCGGGCCCCTTCAGCCACTTCTTCCCGCTGGAGGGGTAGCCCGGGCCCGTCACCGGGCGGCTACTTCGCGGCCTTCTTCGGCGCGGCCTGCGCGGCCGGCACGGGGAAGCCGCGCTTGCGCATCAGGGCCTGGATGCCCGCCTCACGGCCCCGGAAGGCGCGGTACGCGTCGGCCGGGTCCAGCGTGTTGCCCACGGAGAAGACGTGCTTGCGCAGGAGCGCGGCCACGTCCTTGTCGTAGGCGCCCTTGCCTTCGGTGAAGCGCTCGTAGGCGTCCGCCGTCAGCGTGTCCGACCACAGGTAGCTGTAGTAGCCCGCCGAGTACCCATCACCCGCGAAGACGTGGCCGAACTGCGGCGTGCGGTGCCGCATGACGATTTCCTTCGGCATGCCCAGCGCGTTGAGCGTGTCGCGCTCGAAGGCGTCCGCGTCGATGGGCGTAGCCCCCGCCAGGTGCAGCTTCATGTCCACCAGCGCGCTGGACAGGTACTCCACCGTCCCGAAGCCCTGGTTGAAGGTGGCGGCCTTCTCGATGCGGTCCACCAGCGCCTGGGGAATGGGCTTCCCCGTCTGGTAGTGCAGCGCGTAGGTGTTCAGCACCTCGGGCGTGGACAGCCAGTGCTCCAGCAACTGCGAGGGGAACTCCACGTAGTCGCGCGCCACCGCGGTGCCGGCCAGCGACGGGTACGTCACGTTGGAGCTGAGGCCGTGCAGCGCGTGGCCGAACTCGTGGAACAGCGTGGAGGCATCCTCCCAGCTGATGAGGACGGGCTCCCCGGGCTGGCCCTTCACGAAGTTGGAGTTGTTGGAGACGATGGTGGTGACTTCACCCCGGAACCGCTCCTGGCTGCGGTACGCGTTCATCCACGCGCCGGAGCGCTTGCCCTTGCGCGCGTACGGGTCGAAGTACCACAAGCCCACGTGACGCCCGCTGGCCTGGTCCTTCACCTCCCAGACGCGCACGTCGGGGTGGAACACGGGCACGTCGTTCACCTGCGTGAAGGAGAAGCCGAACAGCTCGCCGGCCACCCAGAACATGCCCTCGCGCAGCTTCTCCAACTGGAGGTAGGGCTTCACCTCGTTCTGGTCCAGGTCGTACTTCGCCTTGCGGACCTTCTCCGCGTAGTAGCGGTAGTCCCAGGGTTCGATCTTGAGCTTCGCGCCCTCCTTGTTGGCCACGCGCTGCATGTCCGCGACCTCTTCGTGGACGCGGGCCACCGCGGGCTTCCAGACGGCCTCCATCAGCTCCATGGCGCGCTCGGGCGTGCGGGCCATGGCATTCTCCAGCCGCCAGTGCGCGTGCGTCTTGTAGCCCAGCAGCGTGGCGCGCTCGGCGCGCAGCTTCAGGACTTCGGCGATGATGACGTTGTTGTCGCGCGCGTCGCCGTTGTCACCGCGGTTGACGTAGTTGCGCCAGACCTTCTCGCGCAGGTCGCGCCGCGACGAGTACGTCAGGAACGGCTCCATGGAGGAGCGCGTGTTGGTGATGATCCACTTGCCCTTCTGACCGCGCGACTCGGCCGCGGCGGCGGCGCCCGCGCGCACGGAGTCCGGCAGGCCCGCCAGGTCCGCCTCGGACTCCAGGACGACGGTGTAGCCCTCTTCGTCCGCGAGCACGTTCTGGCTGAAGGACGTGTAGAGCGACGCCAGCCGCTGGTTGATGGCCGCCAGCTTCTGCTTGGCCGCCGCGTCCAGCTTCGCGCCGGAGCGGACGAAGCGCGTGTAGTGCAGCCAGGTGAGCCGCTGCTGCTCGGGCGTCAGCTTCGCCTTGTCGGGCGACTGGTACACCGCCTCGATGCGGCGGAAGAGCGCCTCGTTCTGGAAGATTTCGTCGTCGAAGGCGGCCAGCTTCGGCGCCATCTCCCGCTCCAGCGCCTGGAACTCCGGCCCGCTCATGGACGAGCTCCAGATGCCGTAGAGCGTCTCCACTTCGCCCTGCGTCTTGCCGGCGGACTCCAGCGCGACGATGGTGTTCTCGAACGTGGGCGCCGAGGTGTCGTTGGCGATGGCCGCCAGCTCGCCGCGCGTCCGCTCCATCGCGGCCTCGAGCGCCGGCTTGAAGAGCTCCACCTTCACCTGGTCGAACGGCGGCACGCCGCCATGGGCGCCCGTCCACTTCGCGAGCAGCGGGTTGGCCTGCTCCGGAGCAGCCGGCGCGGCGGGGGCGGTCGTCTGAGGCGCGGTGGCCATGTTCTGGGACTCCTGCGAGGTCGTCGCACAGCCGGCGGACACGATGACGGCCATGCCCGCGCCAGCGAAGAAGAGCTTACGCATGTAGAGGATGTCTCCCGACGAAAGGGGGGCTAACTGAAGAGGGACGCAGCCTAACGGCATCGCGCCGCGAACCGGGGGACGGAATCGCGGGCACACCAACATGCCTGCCTGCCCATCTGTTCCCGGCCAACACCGTGGCCACGGGCAAGACGCGGTGTGTTACACCCAGTGCCCCCACAGCATTCACCCTCCAGGAATGACCGTGACGAGCACGCTGAAGGACCGCATCGAGAACGCCGAACTGCTGGCGAAGGTCGTCCCCGTCGAAGAGGCGGTGAAGCACGTCGTCCACGGCAACACCGTGGCCATCAGCGGCTTCACCAAGTCGGGTGAGCCGAAGACGTTCCTGCCGGCGCTCGCCTGGCACTTCTCCCAGACGGCACCGGACGCCCGCATCACCCTGCTGTCCGGCGCGTCCCTGTCCGAGGACGTGGAGGGCCCCATGGCGCCCTTCGTCGCCAAGCGCGGCCCGTACATGTCCTCGCCTGCCTCGCGGCGCCGCATCCATGCTGGGGAGATGGACTTCACGGACGTCCACCTGTCCGCCTTCGCGCGCAACCTGATGTATGGCTTCTACGGCGACATCGACGTTGCCGTCGTCGAGGTGTCGCGCATCCGGAAGAATGGCAGCGTCATCCTCACGTCGTCGGTGGGAATCAGCGCGGAGGCGCTGGCCCGCGCGAAGAAGATTGTCCTCGAGGTCAACACCTCCGGGCCGGACTACACGGGCTTTCACGACATCGTCCTGCCCGCCGTCCATCCGCACGTGGGCTGGCCGCTGCCGCTGGTGAACGTGAGGGACCGCATCGGCACCCCCTACGTGGAGTTCGACCTGAGCAAGGTGGTGGCGGTGGTGGAGTCCCGCACGCCCGACCACCCGGTGCCCTTCAAGGCGGCGGATGACACCGCCAGGCGCATCGCCGAGCACGTCATCGACTTCCTGATGCGCTGCCGCGAGCAGTACCACTGGGGCAAGCGCCTGCCGCCCATCCAGTCCGGCGTGGGCAACGTGGCCAACGCCATCATCGGCCAGCTCTACGACTCTCCCTTCCAGAAAATCCGCTTCTGGACCGAGGTCTTCCAGGACGGGATGCTGCGCTACGTGGAGGATGACGCGAAGTTCGAATACGCGTCCGCCACCGCGGTGTCCTTCTCCACGGAGGGCCGCCAGCGCTTCCTCGACATGTTCGAGCGGAGCAAGGACCGGCTGGTGCTGCGGCCCATGTGGCTGTCCAACAGCCCCGAAATCATCTCCCGCCTCTTCGTCATCGCGATGAACACGCCCATCGAGGTGGACATCTACGGGCACGTCAACTCCACGCACATCGACGGCTCGCGCATCGTCAATGGCCTGGGCGGGTCGGGTGACTTCTTCCGCAACGCGTACCTGAGCATCGTCCACACGCCGTCCACGCGGAAGCTGCGGGATGGCCGCACGGTGAGCTGTGTCATGCCGTACGTGCGGCACATCGACCACACCGAGCACGACATCAAGTGCGTCGTCACCGAGCAGGGCTACGCGCTCAACATGGACATCCGCTCGCCCAAGCGGCGCGCCCAGGACATCATCGACCGCTGCGCGCACCCCTACTTCCGGCCGCTGCTGCACGCGTACCTGGACATGGCGGGCCCCGGCGACGAGCCGCGCGCCACCGACATGAAGGCGCTCCAGGGCTGGTGGGCGGACTACGACGCGGCGACGCGCGCCTTCCCCCAGAACGGCTGAGACACCGGCGGTGGAGCGCAACGGCCGCGAAGCCTGTCCCCCGGAGCTGGCCGCCCAGCTGCGGGAGCTGGACCGCCTGCGACGCAGCGGGCGGTACACCTCCGCGCTCACGCTCGCGCGGACGCTGGCGGAGGCCCATCCCCGGCAGGCCCGCGTGCTGCTGGAAGTGGCGCAGACGCTGGCCATCTGGGGCGGCGCCCCCGCGGAAGCGCTGGAGTGGTACGAGCGCGTGCTGGCGCTGGCACCTGGCCACCTCACCAGCCGGCTGCACCGGGCCTTGTGCCTGTCGAGATTGGGCCGCCATGAAGACGCGGTGGCGGACTTCGACGCGCTCGTCGCGGCGGGCTACCGGAAGGCCCTGGTGCTGCACATGAAGCGCGCCGAAGCACTGGAGGCGCTGGGCCGGGATGAAGCGGCGGAGCGGGACTGGACGCTCGCGATTGAGGAGGCCCCGGGCAACCCGTGGCTGCTCCAACAGCGCGCCGCCGCGCGGGCCCGCATGGGCCGGCTGGACGACGCGGCCCAGGACCTCACCCAGGCGCTCGCGTCCCAGACGGGCGACGAGGTGGACCCGGAGCTGCTGCACGCGCGTGGCGTGTTGCGTGAGCGGCAAGGCGACGTGGAGGGCGCGCGCGCGGACTTCGAGGCGGGACTCTCCGCCTTTCGTGAAGGCGACCCACCTGCCCTGCTGGACGCGCTTCGTGAAGGAACCATGCGCAAACCATGACGGGCCCTTCGCGGCCAGCGCATGCGACAAGAATGGCCATGCACACGGCGGCTCCGGCCGCGGGTGCTGCTTCCGGGCCTGATGCTCCCGGAGCGGCGGGGGTGCTCGCGAGTGGGGCCGAGCTCCGATGCAATGCCTGACACCCCGTGAGAGCGCCGACTTGGGGCGGTGCTTGGGGACCACGTGGGTGGCGGGGAGCTTCGGGCGGGCACGGACCACGCCGAGCGCGACGGTGGACCAGAGGGAATCGCATGCCGGGCCGAAAGGAAGCGGCTCGTCCCTGCGGTTCCCTCTGGTGTCGGGGTGATGCCCTCGCTCAGGCCGCGACTTCGGCTTCGGGCTCCCGCCGTACCTTCGCCAGCGCCGCCACGACGACCTCCGGCCCCGCGCCCTGCTTGTGGGCATTCTCACTCAGGTGCCTGCGCCACGCGCGAGCCCCCGGGAGCCCCTGGAAGAGCCCCAGCATGTGCCGGGTGATGGCGCCCAGCGGCGCGCCGCGCAGCATGGCCTTCTCGATGTACGGCAGCATGGCCTCGACGACTTCGTGCCGCTGGGGCACCGGCGTGGTGGCGCCGAAGAAACGGCGGTCGGCCTCGGCCAGCAGGTATGGGTTCTCATACGGCGCACGGCCCATCATCACCCCGTCCACGTGGCGCAGCTGCTCCGCGGCGGCGTCCAGCGTCTTGATGCCGCCGTTGATGCTGAGGTCCAGGTGCGGGAACTCCGCCTTGAGCCGGTGGACCAGGTCGTAGCGCAGCGGCGGGACGTCGCGGTTCTCCTTGGGGCTCAGCCCCTGGAGCCACGCCTTGCGCGCGTGCACGATGAAGCGGGTGCAGCCCGCGGCGGACACCTTCCGGATGAAGCCCTCCAGCGTCGGCCACTCCTCCAACTCGTCGATGGCGATGCGCGACTTCACCGTCACCGGGATGCTCACCGCCTCGCGCATCGCCCCCACCAGCCGAGCCACCAGGTCCGGCTCCGCCATCAGGCACGCGCCGAAGCGGCCCGACTGGACGCGGTCGCTCGGGCACCCCACGTTGAGGTTGATTTCGTCATAGCCCCACTGCTCGCCGATGCGGGCGGACTCGGCGAGCGCCGCCGGCTCCGAACCGCCGAGCTGAAGCGCCACCGGGTGCTCCGCGGCGTCGTAGCCCAGCAGCCGCTCCCGATCGCCATGCAGGATGGCGCCCGTGGTGACCATCTCCGTGTACAGCAGCGTGTGACGGCTGAGCTGGCGGTGGAAGTACCGGCAGTTGCGGTCCGTCCAGTCCATCATCGGCGCGACAGACAGCGGCATGGGGTGAGCGCTCAACATGGACATCCGCTCGCCCAAGCGGCGCGCCCAGGACATCATCGACCGCTGCGCGCACCCCTACTTCCGGCCGCTGCTGCACGCGTACCTGGACATGGCGGACCCCGG
>NZ_JABFNS010000087.1 GCF_013116825.1 Myxococcus xanthus | reverse complement strand
CCCACGTCCGCCCTCCAATGCCGCCCATGCCCACGTGACTGCCACCGCCGCCACCCGAGTTGTGGCAGACGCCGCCGCCACCGGCGTTGGCGGCGTTGCCCCGGCCCGTCGTCAGGCCTGTCGGCCCATCAGGAGGGAGCGCCTCGCCCCCAAAACGGCCAGGCACCAGGCCTTCGCCCTTCGACGTCCCGATGAGATACTGATTATCGGGCCCCCACGCATCATCCAGGCCGTCGCAGCCGTCTCCTCCACCATTCCAGGCGAACCCTCCGCGGAACCCACGGCCATCGGCATGAATGGCCCCCGCATTGCTCACCGCCCCCTGCGCCAGGAAGGCCACCACGCCGCCCCTCGTCCCATTCCAGGGCAGCGGAACGAGGCTGCCCGCGGCGCTCACCGTCACGTTGGTGTACTCGGGCACCCGAATCACCTGCGTGCTGGTGGCCGCGAAGGCGCCGGTGAGAGGCTGCATGAAATAGAGCCGCGCGTTGCCAACATCGACGCTGTCAATCCGCGCCAGCTCCCAGCGCCCCACCGAGCCCCCCGTCAGAACGATGGGCGCTTGATTCCCAGATGGAGCATCGTCAAGGCCCGTGGCCTGGAAGACCATCACCAGGTCCTGCGCCGTGAAGCCGGCCGTCGTGTCCACCGTCACGAAGCTCTGCCCCGCGGAGACGTCCGCCGTCACGCCCGCGTAGTCGTTGACGATGGTGTCGGCGGCACCGACGGTCAGCGCGCCGCTGCTCCCGTTCCCCAGGCCGAAGGTGTCCGCGGCGGCCTTCGCCACAGGACCCAGCAGCGCCGCGCACATCAGCACCAGGGGTGCGATGGCCAAGCCGAGGCGTCCTCGGGAAACCCGCTCAAGCAGGGGAACGTAAAAGGTCTTTCGATTCATAAACTCGGGGTCGCTGGGGGGTGTGGGCCCAGCGGCAAATGCCGCCTATAGCAATCCGAGAGCCAGCCTCTGTCCAATCTACGACCCTGGAGATTCCGAGGATTTCAGCGTCCGACTCATGGGGTATCCCACGCCCCATCCGAACCACGGATCCAGATTCCGGAAACTGGACCGGCTCGGGCACTTCGGAGGGCAACCCATCAGGTCGGCTGACGCGTCAAACCAGGACGCTGGCGCGTCAACCAGGACGCAGGGCGTGTGGCCCACGCCAACAAAAAAGGGCCCCCCTTTCGGAGAGCCCTTTGGCAACGCGGTGGGCGCTCGGCCCGGCGCGTCAGAAGATTTCCTCGAGCCATTCGCGCATGCGGCCCTTCACCTTCTTGTACACGTTCTCCTCGCGGATGCGGAACATGCGCCGGTCCAGGTGGCGGGCGCCGTAGACGACCAGGCCCACGCCGGTGGCGTACATGGGGCTCTTCACCACATCCACCAGACCGCCAATGCCGCGCGGCATGCCGCGGCGGACGGGCAGGCCCAGCACTTCCTCGGCCAGCTCCGGCATGCCGGCCAGCAGCGTGGAGCCACCCGTAATCACCACGCCCGAGGCCAGCAGGTCCTCGTAGCCGCACTTCTGGATTTCGCGGTGCACGAGCTGGAAGATCTCCTCCACGCGCGGCTCCAGTATTTCGCAGAGAATCTGCCGCCCGAGCACGCGGGGATGACGGCCCCCGACGCTGGGCACTTCAATGGTGTCGTCCTTGTTGATGAGCGACGACAGCGCACAGCCGTACTTCTGCTTGATGCGCTCGGCCTCGTGCGCGGGGGTGCGCAGGCCAATGGCGATGTCGCTGGTGAGGTTGTTGCCGCCCAGCGCAATCACGGCCGTGTGGACGATGGAGCCGCCGGAGAAGATGGCGATGTCCGTGGTGCCGCCGCCGATGTCGACGAGGCACACGCCCAGCTCCTTCTCGTCCTCGCCCAGCACCGCCTCCGCGCTGGCCAGCGGCTGGAGGACGATGTCGGAGACATTGAGCCCGGTGCGGTTGGCGCACTTGACGATGTTCTGCGCGCTGGACACCGCGCCGGTGACGATATGGACCTTGGCCTCCAGCCGGACGCCCGCCATGCCCAGGGGCTCCTTGATGCCGCCCTGGTCGTCGATGATGAACTCCTGCGGGAGGACATGAATGACCTCCCGGTCCAGCGGAATCGCCACGGCCTTGGCCGCGTCAATGACCCGGGCGATGTCCGCCTCGCGGACCTCCTTGTCCTTGACGGCGACGATGCCCTGGGAATTGAAGCCCTTGATGTGGCCTCCGGCGATGCCCGTGTAGACGTGGGAAATCTCCGCCCCCGCCATGAGCTCCGCTTCTTCCACCGCGCGGCGGATGGAGGAGACGGTCGCCTCGATGTTCACCACCACGCCCTTGCGCAGACCCTTCGACGGATGCGTACCGATACCGATGATGTCGATGCCGCTGTCGGTCAGCTCTCCGACGATGGCGCAGATCTTCGTCGTGCCGATGTCGAGGCCGACGATGATCTCCCCCGACTTCTGCTTCGCCATGACAACCCTCCCAGGCCCCCCACTCTCGTGAAAGGGGCGCGTCCTCTTACCGCATCGAAGCCCCGCTCCTCTCGGACGCGGGGCTCGAAATCTTCACCGCCACCCAGCCGGGCCGGGCACGGTTATCCAGGTGAATGATCTCCGCTGCAAGCCCCCTCGCACCCAGTTCGCGCCGGACACGGGCAAGACGCTGCAGCTTGACCTCTGAATCTCCTTCACCCAGGCGCACTTCCTGCCCGGACGCCGTCACCAGCGCCAGGCTCTGCGCCTCCAGGCGGACCTCCGACAACTGTTCGGCCTTCTCGGGTGACAGCCGCGCGTACGCGCTGGCCACCGTCAGCGCCGAACGGAGGCGCTCCCGCGCCGCCGCCGGGTCCGCCACATAACCTTCCCGGTCCAGGCCCGTCACCAGGGGCAGGTCCAGTCCGTCCCCGGGCGTCACCCGCTTGAAGGGCTCGCCCTCCTCGTCCAGGACGTACAACTCCCCCAGCACCGCCATCGCCACCGGCACGTGCTCCGTCACCTCCACCGACACGCGGTTGGGGAAGCGGCGCGTCACCTCCACCGTGCGCAGCCAGGGGTGCTGGTGCATGGCGCGCTCCAGCGCGTCCACGTCCAGCGTCCACAGGTTCTGCCCCTTCGTCAGCGCCGCCAGCCGCAGCAGCTCCACCCGGGAGGCGCGCTGGAGGCCGGAGAAGGACACCGCCTCCAGTTCGAAGCGCGGCGACGTCAGCGCCCACTCCCGCAGCGCCACCCCACCCCACACCAGCAGCCCGGTGCCCAGGGTCAGCCCCATCACCTTGAGCACGCCCGGCCCGTGCGAGCGCACCGCGCCCCGGACCGCCTCTTTCTGCTGGGCGGCGTCCTGACGGCGGCGGTTCTTGGATTTACCGAAGGCCATGGGGAGAAAAGGGTTGACGCATGCTGGGCCCGGTTCGGGAGCCACGCCAGTTTTTGGCTACAGGCACGTCGCTGTAGCGCAAGCCGCCACACAGGGGCTTCGGAAATTTTCGAAGGAGGCCGACGCCAAGTTGCGCCGGCCCCATACCAGACGCTCAGGCCTTGAGACACGCGCCCAGCAGCAGGCGCTCACACAGGGCGGGAAAGTCGATACCGCGCCCCGCGGCAATCTTGGGCAAGAGGCTCGAGGCCGTCATGCCCGGCAGCGTGTTGGTTTCCAGCAGGAACACATCGCCTCCGTCGGTGACGATGACGTCCGACCGCGAGCCCCCGCTACACCCCAGGGCCTGGTGCGCGGCCAGGCACACCTCGTTCACCCGCGCATACTGATCCGGAGGCAGGGGCGCGGGGAAGAGGTACTGCGTGCCGGTGCCCGCCTTGTACTTCGCGTCATAGTCGTAGAACTCGCGCGCGGCGCGGACCTCGATGACGCCCAGGGCCTCATCGTCCAGCACGCCACCCTGCACTTCGCGTCCCTTGACGAACTGCTCCACCAGCAGGGTGCCCGCGTACTTCGCAGCGTCCGTCACGGCGGCCTCGTAGGCGTCCCGCGTCTTGCAGATGTGGACGCCCACGCTGCTGCCTTCGCGGCTGGGCTTCACCACCACTGGAAACGGGAAGGGCAGGCTGTCCACCGCCGCCAGCGCCGACGCGGCGTCCCGGAAGGAGCGGTACGCGGGCGTGGGGATGCCGTGGGCCACGTAGACCTGCTTGGCGTACACCTTGTCCATGCCCAGCGCGGAGGCCAGCACGCCGCTGCCGGTATAAGGAATGAAGAGCGACTCCAGCAGCCCCTGGAGACAGCCGTCCTCGCCATAACGCCCGTGGACGGCCAGCCACGCCACGTCCACCTTCTCCGCCGCCAGACGCGCGGGCAAATCCCGGCCCACGTCAATCTCCACCACGTCGTAGCCCAGCCCGCGCAGCGCCCCGGAGACGGCCTCACCGGTGCGCAGGGACACGTCGCGCTCCGCGGACATCCCGCCCAACAGCACACCGACACGCTTCTGCTTGAGCTCGTCCTTCGTGAAGGCACCGCGGTTCGGAGTCACAGGAAGTCTCCCAGGCGCTTGACTTCGGGTTTCATGTCAACGCCGGACTGCTCGAGCACCCGCTGCCGCATGAGGGTGACGAGTCCCAGCACGTCGCGGGCGGTGGCACCGCCCAGGTTCACAATCCAGTTGGCGTGCAGGGTGGACACCTGCGCGCGCCCCAGCGAGTACCCTTTCAGGCCCGCCAGTTCAATAAGCCGTCCGGCATGGTCGCCCGGCGGGTTGGTGAAGACGCTGCCGAAGTTGGGCTGACTGAGCGGCTGTGTCCGTTTCCGGTAACCCAGGTCCGCGTCCATGACGGCCTTGGAGGCCACCACGTCCCCCTTGCGCAGCGCGAAACGCACCCGGGTGACGACGCCGCCCGGCGGCAATTCGGAGTGACGGTAGGAATACGGCACCTGCGCCTTCGTCAGCCACCCCACCCCGTCCGCCGTGGCCACCTCCACCGCCTCGATGACGCGGAAGGCCTCGCCGTTCTTGGTGCCGGCGTTCATCGACACCGCGCCGCCCAGCGTGCCGGGGATGCCGGCCAGGAACTCCGCGCCCACCAGCGCGTGGGCCCGCATGACGTTGATGAGGCGGACGATGGCCGCCCCCGCGCCCAGGGTGAGCCGCCCTTCCTCGGGGCCCACGTCGGCCACCTCCGGAAAGAGGTCTCCTGGCAGCTTCAGCGTCAGGCCGGGCACCCCGCCGTCCCCCACCAGCGTGTTGGCGCCGCCGCCCAGAACCGAAACGGGGACCCCCTCTTCGCGCGCCAGCTTCAGCAGCGCCACCAGGGCGTCTGGCGAGCGCGGGCGCACCAGGGCTTCCGCGGCGCCGCCGGCCCGGACGCTGGTGAGAGGCGCCAGCGGCTCGCCCGCCTTCACCTCGCAGCCGCCCAGCGACTCCACGCGCGCCGCCAGCGCCGTCTTCACGCCCGCGTCAACCATGGCGCTAGTCCTTCGACAAGGGGGTTGTGCGCAGCAGCTCGAGCAACTCCGGCCCCACGTGGGTGATGTCACCCGCGCCCAGCGTCAGCACCAGGTCCCCCTCGCGCAGACGCGGCAGCAGCGCCGCCGGCAGGTCGGTGCGCTTCTCCACGAACGTGACGTCGCGGTGGCCGTGGGCGCGGACGGCGTCCGCCAGCGCGTCGCCCGTGGCGCCCTCGATGCGCTCCTCGCCCGCCGCGTAGACGCTGGTGACGAAGAGCACGTCCGAATCATTGAAGGAGGTGGTGAACTCCTTCATCAGGTCATGCGTGCGCGTGTAGCGGTGCGGCTGGAAGGCCACCACCACCCGGCGTCCGAAGGCCCGCCGCGCGCCGGCCAGCGTGGCCAGCACTTCCGTGGGGTGGTGCCCGTAGTCGTCCACCACGGTGATGCCCTGGGCTTCTCCGCGCACGGTGAAGCGCCGCTGCACGCCGCCGAACTCGGCCAGTGACTCGCGGACCGTCTCCAGCGGGATGTCCATCTCCTCCGCCACGGCGATGACGGCCAGCGCGTTGAAGGCGTTGTGCGCGCCCACCATCCGCACGCGGAACTCGCCCAGCGACTCCTCCCGGCGGTAGGCGTGGAAGCGCGTGGTGAAGCCGTCCAGTTGGATGTTCTCCAGCCGGTAGTCCGCCATGTGCGAGCTGCCGTAGGTGACGAAGCGCTTCTCGATGCGCGGCAGCAGCGCCTGGACGTTGGGGTTGTCCAGGCACAGCACGTTGAGGCCGTAGAAAGGCACCCGGTTGCAGAACTCCACGAAGGCGGACTGGAGCGTGTCCAGGTCGCCGTAGTGGTCCATGTGCTCCGGGTCGATGTTGGTGACGATGGCGATGGACGGATGCAGGTGGAGGAAGCTGCCGTCGCTCTCGTCGGCCTCCACCACCATCAGCTCGCTCTTGCCCAGCTTGGCGTTGGAGTCGAGCACGTTCACCTTGCCGCCCACCACCGCCGTCGGGTCCAGCCCCGCCGCGCTCAGCACGGTGGCCACCATGGACGTCGTCGTCGTCTTCCCGTGGCTGCCGGCCACGGCGACCGCGTACTTCAGGCGCATCAACTCCGCGAGCATCTCCGCGCGGGGGATGACGGGAATCTTCCGCTGCCGGGCGGCGACCACCTCCGGGTTGTCCTTGCGAACCGCGGAGGAAATCACCACCACGTCCGCCTGAATCAGGTTCTGCGCGCGGTGGCCTTCGAAGAAGGTCGCGCCCATGCGCACCAGGCGCCGGGTGATGTCGCTCTCGCGCAAGTCGGAGCCGGACACCCGGTAGCCCAGGTTCAGCAGCACCTCGGCGATGCCGCTCATGCCGATACCACCGAGCCCCACGAAGTGGACCTGCGCCGCATGGCGCGTCTTGAAGAGGCTGGGGGGCTTGTTACGCGTCACGAATGGCTCCTGGGGGCCTTCTTCTCGGCTTCGATGGGGGTGCGCTCGCGGCCATTGGGGCCCCACGTCTGGACCATCAGGTCCACGCACACGTCCGCCAGTTCCTTGGCGGCCTCAGGACGGCCCAACAAGCCCGCCTTCTTCTCCATGCTCTTGAGGCGCTCGGGGTGGCTCTTCAGCTCACGCACCGTCTGCGCCAGCTTCTCTCCGGTGAGCTCCGACTCGCGGAACATCAGCGCCGCGCCCGCATCCACCAACGCCCGCGCGTTGACGGCCTGGTGGTCGTCCGTGGCGTGCGGGAAGGGAATCAGGATGCTGGCCTTCTTACAGACGGTCAGCTCCGCGAGGGTCGTCGCGCCGGCGCGACAGACGACGAGGTCCGCGCGGGCATAGGCGCTGGACATGTCGTCGATGAACTCCACCACCTCCGCCTGGAAGCCCTTGTCCGCGTAGCCCTTGCGCACCGACTCCAGGTCGTTCTTCCCCGTCTGGTGGACGAAGTGCAGGCTGTCCTTCAGGTCGCCCAGCGAGTCCAGCGCTTCCGTCATCCGCTGGTTGATGCCCCGCGCGCCCAGGCTGCCGCCGAAGACGAGCACGGAGAAGCGCTCGTGCGCGACGTGGCTGCGCAGGTAGTTGTCCATCAGCTTGCGGCGGATGGGGTTGCCGATGAGCTGGACCTTCTTCTCCGGGAAGAAGGCGCGCGCTTCCTCGAAGGCGATGAACACCACGCGCACGATGCGGCCCAGCACCTTGTTGGTGAAGCCGGGCAGCGCGTTCTGCTCCTGGATGGCGGTGGGGATGCCCATCAGCCACGCGGCCAGCACGACCGGTCCGCTGGCGTAGCCCCCCACGCCCACCACCACGTCCGGCTTCTGCCGGGCGAGGATGCGAAAGGACTCGATGAGGGCCAGCGGCAGCGCGAAGAGCGCCTTGAGCAGGGACAAGAAGCCCTTGCCCTTGAGGCCCTGCACCTTCACCAGCTCCAGCGGATAACCTTCCTTCGGCACCACGCGCGACTCGATGCCGCGCTCGGTGCCCACGAAGACGACCTCGTTGCGGTGATGCCGTGTCACCACCTCTTCCGCCAGGGCGATGCCCGGAAAGAGATGTCCGCCCGTGCCCCCACCCGCGATGAGCACCTTCATCATGCCGCCACCTCCCGCATGTCGGTTCCCACCCGGCTGGGCCTCGCGGCCCCCTGGGTGTTCGCGCTCAACGACAACAGCACTCCAGCCGCACCCATCAACACCACCAGCGACGAACCTCCGTACGACACGAAGGGCAGCGTCAGCCCCTTCGTCGGCAGCAACCCCATGGCCACGCACATGTTGACCGCGGCCTGGAACGCGATGATGGAGCTGATGCCCAGCCCCAGGTACGTTCCGAACGTCTCCCCCGCCGCCAGGCTGGCCCGGACGCCGCGCCACAGCACGACGCCGTACAGCACCACCAGCAGGCCCACGCCAATGAGGCCCGTCTCCTCGGCGATGATGGAGAAGATGAAGTCAGTGTGGGCTTCCGGCAGGAAGAAGAGCTTCTGCCGTCCGTCGCCCAGGCCCAGGCCCACCACGCCGCCCGAACCGATGGACATCAGCGACTCGGCCACCTGGTAGCCCACGTCATGCCGGTGCGCCCACGGGTCCATGAAGGCCAGGATGCGCTTCATGCGGTACGGACTGGAGGCAATGGCCACGTAGGCCAGGGGCAACGCCAGCAGCACCATGCCGACCAGGTAGCTCAGCTTCGCGCCGGCCGCGAACAGCAGCACGAAGAGCATGAACACCAGCAGCACGCTGCTGCCGAAGTCGGGCTGCATCATACAAAGCAACACCAGGATGCCGCACAGCGCGAGGTGCGGAACGAAGCCCACGGAGAACTTCGCCACCTTCTCCCGCTTCTTCGCCAGCGAGTAGGACAGGTAGACGACCCAGGCGAACTTCGCCACCTCCGCCGGCTGCAGGCCAAAGCCCGGCAGGCGAATCCACCGCCGCGCGCCACCCGCCGTGCTGCCGATGCCGGGGATGTTCACCAGCACCAACAGGACGATGGCCGCCAGCAGCAGCGGATAGGCCCAGCGCGCCAGCCGGCGCCAGCCAATCTTCATGGCCACGGCCATGGCGCCCAACCCCAGGCCCGCGGCGACGAGCTGTCGCTTGAGGAAGTAGAGGCTGTCGCCCAGCTTGTCCTGCGCCAGCACCGCGCTGGCCGAGTACACCATCACCAGCCCGAAGCTCACGAGCCCGAGCACCGCGCAAAGCAGCACCGGGTCGAAGCGCACGAGGGCGGAGGACGGAGGAGAAGGGTTCTTCATGCAGTCACAGCGCCTCCACCAGGCGCTTGAACGAATCGCCCCGGTCCTCGAAGTTCTTGAACTGATCGAAGGACGCGCACGCGGGCGACAGCAGCACCGTGTCACCCCGCTCCGCCAACTCCCGCGCCCGCGCCACCGCATGGGCCAGGGTGCCGCACGCGTGGACCTGCGCCGCGCCGGCATAGGCCCGGGCCAGCGTGTCCGCGTCGTCCCCGATGGTGAGCACGCCCTTCACCTTGCCCTGCCCCGCCTCCACCATGGGCGCGTACGGCGCGCCCTTGCCCTTGCCGCCGGCAATCAGCCACACGCCGCTGGAAAACGCGCGCAGCGCCACCAGCACCGAATCCACGTTGGTGGCCTTCGAGTCATTCACCCACTCGACGCCATCCAGCACGCGCACGCTCTCCAGCCGGTGCGGCAGGCCCGGATAGCCGTCCAGCCCCGCTTGCACCTCGCCGGAAGTGACGCCGCCCAGGCGCGCCAGCAGCGCCGCCGCCATCGCGTTCTGCGCGTTGTGGGCGCCACGCAGCGCGCGGTTCGTCAGCGTGTAGTGCTCGCCCAGGAAGGCCAGCCGGAAGCCGCCCGGCTCCGCCACCGCCAGGCCCGCCAGCGCCGGGGCCTCCGCCACCGGCTTGCCCGTGAGGCTGAAGCCGTACACCTGCGCCTTCGCGCCGCGCGCCAGCCCCATCACGTCCGCGTCGTCCGCGTTCACCACCGCGAAGTCACCGGCCTGCTGCTGCTGGAAGATGCGCGCTTTCGCCTCGCCATACGCCGCGTGGCTGGGATAGCGGTCGATGTGGTCCGGCGTCAGGTTGAGGATGGCCGCGCCGCGAGGGCGCAGCGCGCGGATGCCCTCCAACTGGTAGCTGGACAGCTCCACCACCAGCGCGTCCCAGTCGTCCGGGGACATGGCCGCCTCGCTGAAGGGCCGGCCCAGGTTTCCACCCACGAAGGTGCGCTTGCCGCCGCTGGCGAAGAGCGTGCCGGTGAGCGCCGTGGTGGTGCTCTTACCGTTGGTGCCGGTGATGCCGAACAGCGGCACGCCGGACAGCAGCCGGCCCGCCAGCTCGACCTCGCCCCACACCGCCACGCCCGCCGCGCGCGCGGCCTGGATTTCCGGCAGCGCCAGCGGCACGCCCGGGCTCACCACCACCAGGTCCTGCGACGCGAGCAGCCCCGGCGGCGTGGGCCCGGACACCAGCGTGGCGCCCAGCGCCTTCACCTCGTGGGCCACCGCGCCCAGCGCGTCCTCGCCCCGTGCGTCCAGCGCCGTGACGTCCGCGCCCTGCTGACGCAGCAGGCGCAGCGCGGCCACGCCGCTCTTCGCGAGCCCGAACACCAGCACCTTCTGACCGGACAGCGCCAACGTCATGGCCGTGCCACCTCCGGATTCAGCGGAGCTTCAGGGACAGGAGCGCCACGCCACCACAGAGGATGGAGACGATCCAGAAACGGACGATGATCTTCGGCTCGGCCATCCCTTTGAGCTCGAAGTGATGGTGCACCGGCGCCATCTTGAAGACGCGCTTGCCCGTCATCTTGAAGGACGTGACCTGAATCATCACGCTCAGGATTTCGGCGAAGAAGACGCCGTGGATGATGGCGGACACCACCTCGTTCTTGGACAGCATCGCCAGCCCGCCCAGGGCGCCGCCCAGGGCCAGCGAGCCGATGTCGCCCATGAAGACGGAGGCCGGGTAGGTGTTGAACCACAGGAAGGAGATGCCCGCGCCGACGATGGCCGCGCAGAACACCGCCAGCTCCGCGCCGCCCGGCACCTGGAGGACGCCCAGGTACTGGTACAGCGGCGTGGCCACCAGCTTCGACACGCCGCCCACCACCTCCGAGTCCGCGATGCTCAGCGTGGTGCCCGCCACGTAGCAGAGCACCGCGAAGGTGATGGCGGACACGATGGTGGGGACGATGGCCAGACCGTCCAGGCCGTCCGTGAGGTTCACCGCGTTGGACGTGCCCACGACGACAATCCACGCGAAGAAGACGTAGAACCAGCCCAGGTCCGGGTTGAACCAGCGCGTGGGGATGAACGGCAGCGTCAGCTTGGTGTTGACGAGCAGCGTGGGGCCGAAGGAGCCGTCCGGCAGCGTCCACGTCGTCAGCAGACCGAACACGGCGACGAGGAAGAAGAAGGTCTGCAGCACCATCTTCTTGCGCCCGGCCAGGCCCTTGGAGTTGCGCTTGGACAGCTTGAGCCAGTCATCCAGGAAGCCGATGAAGCCGTAGCCCAGCGTCAGCAGCAGCATCACCCAGACGGCGCGGCTCTTCAGGTCCGCGAACAGCAGCGTGCCCGCCGCGATGCACAGCAGGATGAGCGCGCCGCCCATGGTGGGCGTGCCCTTCTTCTTCTGGTGCGAGTCCGGCGTGTCCTCGCGCACGTTGCTCTGCCCGTGCTGCTTCAGCCGCAGCCGGGCGATGAGCCTGGGCCCGATGAGCATGCCCAGCAGGAGCGCGAAGACGCCCGCGGCGATGATGCGGAAGGTGGGGTAGCGCAGGAAGTTGAGAACGCGCCCCGCCTCGGAGTTCTGGATGACCTCGTAGAGGAGGTACAGCACTAGTGGTTTCCTCCGGGGGCGGCCGTGCCCGTCAGGGCGGCCACCACCCGCTCCAGCCGCATGCCGCGGCTGCCCTTCACCAGCACCACGTCACCTTCGCGAAGCCGCGGCGCCAACCACGCCATCAGCGGCTCCACGTCGGTGAAGTGGGCGGCGGATTCACCCATGGAAGCGGCCTCCCACCCCTTCAAGGAGCGGGGACCAAAAAATGCCGCCAGCGCCGCGTGCGAGGGAATCTGGCCACCCAGGCGCGCGTGCTCCTCGAGCTCGCCCGGCCCCAGCTCCAACATGTCCCCCAGCACCACCACGGCCCGGCCACCCGCGGGCACCAGCGTGCCCAGCGTCTCCAGCGCGGCGTCCATGGAGGCCGGGTTGGCGTTGTAGCAGTCGTCGATGACCGTCACGCCGTGCTGCCCGTCCACCACGTTGAGGCGCCGCGAGTACGGCCGCGCCGACTCCAGGCCGCGCACGCACTCCTCCGGCGTGTAGCCCAGCGCCAGCGCCACCGCGAAGGCCGCCGTCGCGTTCTGCGCGTTGTGGGGCCCCACGAAGTGCAGCCGCACCGGCCACTCGCGGCCCAGGTGCCGCACCGTGGCCACCATGCCCTCGCGGCCCAGCGTCTTCACGTCCGCCAGCCGCACGTCCGCGTGCTCCGCCCGGCCGAACGTCAGCCGCTGCGCTCCGCTGCGCTCCGCCTGCGCGGGGATGAGCGCGTCGTCCACGTTCACCACGATGGTGGTGCCGTGCCCCATCTCCTGGAACAGCTCGCCCTCCGCCGCCGCCACGCCCTCGATGCTGCCCAGCCCCTCCAGGTGCTCGGGCTGGACCACCGTGATGACGCCCGCGTCCGGCTGGACGACGCGCGCCAGCCGCTCGATTTCCCCCGGCTGGTTCATCCCCACTTCGATGACCGCCGCGACGTGGCGCGGCTCCAGCCGGAAGAGCGTCAGCGGGACGCCAATCTCGTTGTTGAGGTTGCCCTCGGTCTTCAGCGCCGGCCCGCGCGTGGCCAGGATGGCGCCCACCATCTCCTTGGTGGTCGTCTTCCCGTTGGAGCCACCCACCGCGCACACCGGAATCCGGAAGCGCTGACGGTGGTGCCGTCCCAGCGCGCCCAGGGCGCGCAGGGTGTCATCCACTTCATAGAGCACCAGCCCCTCGGGCAGCGCGGGCAACGGACGCCCGCGTGCCACCACCGCGCCAGCCGCCCCGCCCTTCGCCGCGGCGTCCACGAAAGCGTGGGCGTCGAAGCGCTCACCCACCAGGGCCACGAAGAGGCACCCGGGGGTGAGTGCCCGCGTGTCGGTACAGACGGTAACGTAGGCGGCCTGGGCCGGGCCGCCACGCCGGGTCGCCCCGGTCGCCTGCACCACCTCTTCGTCGCTGAAGGAAGCTGCCATGGAGTGAGAGATGGGCGGGCGGGTCGACGGGGCTTGGGAGGCTCGGGCTCAGCCTGCGGTGCGGTTGGCCAGCGCCTTCGCGGCCACCTGCCGGTCGTCGAACACGAGCTTCTCCTCGCCGACCTGCTGGTACGTCTCGTGGCCCTTGCCCGCGATGAGGACGACGTCGTCCGCGGACGCCAGGCTGATGGCCTGCTCGATGGCCGCGCGGCGGTCCGCGTCGACCAGGTAGCCCTTCTCACCGCTCTTCGCCTTGCCGGCGGAGATGCGGCGCAGGCCGCTCTTCTCGATGCCCGCGGTCACCTGGGAGATGATCTCCTCCGGGTCCTCGGTGCGGGGGTTGTCGCTGGTGATGACGGCCAGGTCGGCGCCCTCACCCGCCACCGCGCCCATCAGCGGACGCTTGCCCTTGTCGCGGTCCCCGCCGCAGCCGAACACCGCGATGACGCGGCCCTTGGCCAGCGAGCGCGCCGCCTCGATGGAGCGCTTGAGCGCGTCATCCGTGTGCGCGTAGTCCACCAGCACCGCGGGGGCGCCAGACGGACCGTAGTTCTCCACGCGCTCCATGCGGCCGGCCACCGGCATCATCCGCTCGATGCCTTCCTGCACGTCGCGCCGCGCGAAGCCCGCGCCCAGGCCAATGCCCACCGCCAGGAGGATGTTCTCCAGGTTGTGGGGCCCCAGGAGCTTGCTCTTGAGCGGGATGTCACCGGCGGGCGTCTTCAGCACGCCCTTGATGCCCTGGAGCGAGAAGCTCACGTCGGCCGCGGAAATCTCCCCGGAGCCCTGGCGGCTGAACTTCCACGCCATGCGCTTCTGGCCGCGCTGCTCGTTGTAGATGCGGCTGGCGTAGGTGTCGTCGCCGTTCACCACCGCCACGCCCGTGGCGGACAGGTTCTCCGCGAAGAGCTTCCGCTTGGCCTGGAAGTAGTCCTCCATGTCCTTGTGGTAGTCGAGGTGGTCGCGGCTCAGGTTGGAGAAGCCCGCGGCCTTGAAGGTCAGCCCGTGCACGCGCTCCTGCGCGAGCGCATGGCTGGACACCTCCATGATGACCGTCTCCACGCCCGCCTCCACCATCTCCCGGAGGATGCGGTGCAGCTCCAGCGGATCCGGCGTGGTGTTGGCGCACTCCACCGTGCGGCCAGCGAACTTGTAGCCCAGCGTCCCGATGACACCGGTGGACGCGTACGCCGCGGTGCTCATCGCCTCCAGCAGGTAGCTGGTGGTCGTCTTCCCGTTCGTACCGGTGATGCCCAGCAACGTCAGCTGGTCCGCCGGGCGGCCGTAGAAGTTGGCCGCGATGAGCGCCAGCGCCTTGCGAGCGCTGCTCACCTTAAAGAAGGGCACCTGAGAGGACGGCACCGGCTTCTCCGACACCACCGCCACGGCGCCACGGGACACGGCCTCACCGATGAACTGGGCCCCATCCTCCTTCGTGCCAGGAATGGCGACGAACAGGTCTCCCGGCTTCACGCGCCGCGAGTCCTGCGTCACACCGGTGACGTCAACCGCGGAACGGCCGCCCGAGGTCTGCTCGGCACCACATCCTGCGAGGACATCCGTCAGCTTCATCTCTTCCCCTTCACACGCATTGCAAGAGCGGGGCCTGGAGCGGACGCGGCCTTATTGCCGCGCGGCGAGCTCCAGCGTCACCCGGGCCCCCTTCTCCACCAATGAACCGGCGGCGGGGGTTTGAGATACCACGCGTCCACTGCCCAATACCTGTGGCTCCAGCGCCGCGGCGAGCAGCTTCACCACGGCCTCACGTCCTACTTCTCCCTGAAGGTCCGGCACACGCACCGTGCCGGGTTCAGGGGTCTCCGTCACCGCGTCCGCCCGTGCCGTCCGGGCGGCGCCGGAGGCATTCGCCCCCGGCTTCGCCGCGGCAGGCGCGGGGGACTCGGCGGCCACGGCCACCTCGGGTGCCACCGTCCGGGACGGGGGCACGGCCAGGTGAGCCATGGCGGCGGTCGCAATCTCCTTGAAAGCAGGGGCAGCCACGGTCCCCCCGTATACGTCCGTCTTGGGTTCGTCCACTACGACAAGAATCACTGCTCGCGGAGACTCGGCCGGTACCACCCCGACAAAGGAGGCGATCCGCTTGTCCGAATACCCCCGCGCCACCGGGTCTGCCTTCTGCGCGGTGCCCGTCTTTCCGGCCACCCGGTAGTCCTCCATGGCGGCCTTGGTGGCCGTCCCTCCCTTGGCCACCACGCTTTCGAGCATGCCCACGACCTGCCGGGCGACCTTCGCGGAGACCGCCCTGCGCAGCTCCGTGGGACGGTTTTCCAGCAGAACGACACCGTCCGGGTCCACCACCTTCGACACCAGGTAGGGCCGCATCAGCACCCCATCGTTGGCCAGCGCACCATAGGCGGCCGCAATCTGCACCGCCGTGGCCGTCATCCCCTGCCCGAAGGACTGGGTGGCCAGGGAGACTTCCGCCTTCGGGAACGGCAGGACGCCGCGCCCCTCGCCCGGCAGGGACAGGCCGGTGCGCTCGGCGAAGCCGAAGGCCTGGTAGCCCTTCACGAACTTCTCCCGCCCCATGGCCTGGGCAATCTTCGCCATGCAGATGTTGGAGGACTTCTGGAGGATGCCCTGCGGGGTGAGCCAGCCGTAGGAGTGGGTGTCGTTGATGGTGTGGCGGCCCACCCGCCAGGCGCCGTTCTCACAGAACAAGAGGCTGTCGGCGGTGATGGCCTTCTCTTCCATCGCCGCGGCCACCACGAAGGCCTTCAGGGTGGAGCCCGGCTCGAAGGTGTCCAGGGCGGCGCGGTTGCGCATGCCCGAGCGCGAGCTGGACTCCGGCGTGTTGGGGTTGAAGCGCGGGTGGTTGGCCACGGCGAGCAGCTCGCCCGTGCGCGGGTCCAACACCACCGCCATGCCGGCCACGGCCTTGGCGTCCTCCACCGCGCGGCTGAGGGCCTTCTCCGCGACGTACTGGAGGTGGCGGTCCAACGTGAGGGTGACGGCGGCGCCCTGGCGCTGGAGCGGATCCAACGCGCCCTGCACCAGCAGCTTGCGGCCCTTGGCGTCGCGGAAGCCGGAGGTGGAGGAGTTCTGCCCGGACAGCTCGTCCTGGAAGGCCAGCTCCAGGCCCTCCAGGCCGCGGCCGTCCATGCCCACCGTGCCCACCACGTGGGCGCCCAGTTCGCGCTGGGGGTAGAAGCGCTTGGGCTCCTTGGAGAAGCCCATGCCCGGCAGCGCCAGCGCCTTCACCGCGGCGACCTCGGCGGGCTTGGCCTGGCGCTTCACCCAGGCGAAGCGCTTGGCCCGGGCCAGGCGCGCGCCCAGCTCGTCGGGGTCCAGCTTCAGCGCCTTGGCCAGCGCCCGGGACGCGGCCTTCACGTCGGGCAGCATGGAGGGGTCCACCCAGATGGAGTCCACCTCCACGCTCTGGGCCAGCGGCGTGCCGCGCCGGTCGAAGATGTCGCCGCGGCGGGCCGGAATCTCGATGTGCCGGACGTACTGGTCCTGCGCCATGCCGCGCAGCTTCTCCTGCTCGAAGACCTGGAGCTGCACCGCACGACCAAAGGCGACGCCGAGCAGCATCAGGAACAGCCCGAACAGCAGCCGCACCCGCAGCTTCAGCCACTTCGCGTTGGGCTCGGGGGCCCGCGCCGCCTTGAAGTCTCTCACCGACCCGCTCCGGCGCGGCCCGCCACGCGGACGGTGGGCTGCGTGGCGTCCGGGGACTCCGCGCGCGCTCCGCCGCCACGCGCCGGCTTGTCCGCCGTCAGCGACACCACGGCGCCGCCGCGCGGCATGGCCATGTTCAGCTGCTCACGCGCCACGCGCTCCAGCCGGCCCGGCGCCTTGAGCGTGGCCAGCTCCAGCTTCAGCCGGTCATTCTCGCGCGTGAGGATGCGGCTCTCCGCCTCCTCGCGCGACAGGCGGTAGCCCATGTCCACCACCAGCACCCGGCTGGAGACGTGCAGGATGCCCACCGCCGCGAAGAGGGCGAAGAGGCACACCGCCGGCAGCAGGTGCAGCAGCACGCCGCCCACCGTCACGGAAGAACGCAACGCCGACACCCGGGAGTGCACCTTGCTCATCGGAGTTTCTCCACCACGCGCAGATGCGCGCTGCGTGAACGGGGATTGGCCTCGACCTCCGCCTCGGAGGCGGCCACGGCCTTCTTCGTCACCAGGGCGAAATCACCCACCCCGCTGCAGACGCACACGGGCAGGCCCGGCGGACAGGTGCAGCGCCCTGCGAGCGCGCGGAACGCCTCCTTCACCTTCCGGTCCTCCAGGGAGTGGAAGGCGATGACGGCGGCGCGGCCGCCCACCTTGAGGAGCCCGGGGATGGCGGCCAGCAGCGCGTCCAGCGCCTCCAGCTCGCCGTTGACGGCCATGCGCAGCGCCTGGAAGGTCCGGGTGGCCACGTGGATGCGGTTGGGCCACGCCTTGCGCGGCACCGCCCGCTTCACGACCTCCGCGGCCTCCAGCGTGCGCGTGGGCAGGGCCTTCTTCAGCTCGCGGGCAATGGGCCGCGCGAAGGGCTCTTCACCGTAGTCCTTGAGGATGCGGACCAGCTCGCGCTCATCCGTGGTGGCGATCAGCTCCGCCGCCGTCGGGCCGTCCGGCCCCATGCGCATGTCCAGCGGGCCGTCCTTGGAGAAGGAGAAGCCGCGCTCGGCCACGTCCAGCTGCGGCGACGACACGCCCAGGTCCACCAACACGCCATCCACGGGCAGCAGGTCCGCGGCGACGCGGGGCAGCTCGGCGAAATTGCCGGCGCGGCCCTGGAAGCGCGGGTTCGCGCCCAGGCGCGCGGTGGCCGCGGCGAGCGCCACCGGATCCCGGTCCACGCCGACCACCGTGGCGCCCGAGGCCAGCAGCGCCTCCGAGTGGCCACCGCCACCCAGCGTCCCGTCAATGATGACCCGCCCATCCGCCGGCCGGAGCAGTTCCACTGCTTCCCGCAGGAGGACGGTCTGGTGCTGGAAGTCCGAAGCCGTCACGGGCCGTCAGACAAAGGGTGCCCGTGCCAGCGCGAAGGCGGCTCGGGCATCGTTCATGTGCGGGTAGATTTCGAAACAGTCGTGCGCGCCGGCCGCGCGGAAGATGGCGGCCAGGTACGGCGAAAGTCCGGACAGCTTCACGTCCCCGCCGGCGCGGCGGAAGGCCTCCGTGCGGGCCATCAGCGGCTTGACGCCGCGGTAGTTCAGGTGCCCCACGTCGCCGAAGTCCAGCACCACCTGGCGCGTGCCGCGCTGCAGCTTGCGGCCCAGGTCGTCGCACAGCTCGAGCAGGTCCTGCTCGCTCAGCTCGCCCTCCAGCATGAGCGTCTCGACACGGCCGGCGGCCATCGCCGCGCCCGCCAACCCTGGCCGAACCTCCAGAACCTGGTTCATACGCTTGCCACCCTCCCGGTACTTCGGGGTCCTGTCGACTTTCCCGTCACGCTTGCCGCAGCTCGGCGAGCACCTTCATCACGTCCGCGGAGGTCGCTTCCTGGCGCGCTTCTTCCTGCGCCTTCGCCCACCCCTCCCGGCTCCACAGCTCGATGACCTTCACCATCCCCGCCCACACCACGTCCTTCTCCAGCCCCGCATAGGAGCGGAGCGTCGGAGGGATGAGCAGGCGCCCCAGCTTGTCCAGCGGGCACTCCTGCGCGCTGGCCACGTACAAGCGCATCAGCGTCTTCACCCCAGGCTCCATCGGGTTGCGCTTGGCCAACGACAGCTCCAGCGCTTCCCACTCCCGCACCGGGTAGGCGTGGAGGCATCGGTCGAGCGCCGTCGTGAGGATGAGCCTCTCGTCGTAGGCGCCCACCAGCGTGTCCCGGAGCTTCGCCGGGAGGCTCGTCCGCCCCTTCGCGTCGATCTGGTGCTCATAGACGCCTCGGAACACTCGGGACGATCCACCTTTTCAGCCCGCTGAGGGATGAACCTCCACTCCTTCCCACTCCTTGCCACTTCCGGGCGGCATACATACGCGCCCCACCTGGGGGGGTCAAGAAACCGCAACAGGTTGAAACAGCGGTTTGTCCGCGCCGGACGTCCGGAAAGGCCGTCACACCTGGAAGGTCCAGTGGTTGGCGCCGTACGACGCCCTACCTATTGCGCTGGGGTAAACTTGAGTTCCCCCCTGACCCAGGCGCAAAGTGTCAGTCGCGTGAACACGAACGTTCGGCTGAAGGTGGCCTACAAGACGCCGCAGTCCCTGGTGGGGGAGTACACGCGCAGTGTCGGACTGGGGGGCGTCACCCTGGAGACGCGCCGCAGCCTCCCGCTGGGGACCCGCTTCACCTTCGAACTCCATGCGGGCGGTGTGCCTCGGCCCGTGGAAGTGTTGGGGGAAGTGGTCCAGGTCGTCCCACACGAGGAGTCCCAGCGCTTCCTCCTCACCGTCCGCTATGGGGTCGGAGAAGACCGCAGCGCGTTGGACGCCGTCCTCCAGCGCATCTACTCCGCCGATGAACACTCCGGCCTGCGCCGCTTCCCACGCCTACCCCTGTACCTGCGCGCCATCGAGGCGGCCCCCCTGTCCCCGAGCTTCGTCGTCCGGGACATCTCCCGGGGCGGCGTGGGCCTGGAGGTGCAGGCCCCTTCCCTGCCCCGCCAGGTGAAGGTGGGCACGCCCTTCCTGCTGGAGATGGACTTCCGGGAGGGGCCCATGATGCTGCACGGCGAGGTGGTGTGGACCTCCACGGTGCCCCGGAAGAACTCCGGGACGGTGGCGCCGGGCTTCGGCGCCACCTTCGGCCGGCTCCGGCCGGATATGCAGCAGCGGCTGGAGGGGCTCTTGTCCCTGGCCACGCTGCCGCCCGTCCCCTGGAAGGCCCGGGTGAGCTTCGGCATGGAGGCCGTCGCGCGGATGCCGTGACGGCCTGGAGGCCCCCACGGGCTACACCGCGCCCAGGGGGTAGCCGCCCGCGGACTCCAGGGCCACCACCACCGTCTCCCGCAGCGCCGCCGGGTCATACGGCGTGAAGACGTCCAGCGTGCCCAGGCGCTCGAGCTCCTGGGCGAGCGCGTCCCCCTTCAACGTGGCGCACAGCGCGCGGCGCGTCCTGTCGTAGGCGCGGGGGATGGCGTCCAGCGCGTAGAGCTGCGTCATCGCCACCCGCACCGGGTCCAACGCGCCGGACGTGGCGACCTGGCGCGTGCGCGTCACCATGGAGTCCAGGGCGAAGGCGTCCATCACCACGTCCGACAGGGCCGCGAGCACCTCCTGGTGCTGCTCCAGCTCCGGGCCGAACGTCTCCGCCGCCACGCGCAGGCCGTGGAGCGCCAGGTGCTTGGCGGCCTCGGCGGCGACCTCCTGCGGGGCCAGGGCGTCCTGCACGCGCGCGCGGGGCCGCTCGCCCCGGGACAGCTCCTCCGCCACGTCGCCGGCCATGGCGAACAGCGGCAGGTCTCCCTTCACCGCGCGCTTGAGGAGCATGCCGGTGATGAGCATGCGGTTGATTTCGTTGGTGCCCTCGAAGATGCGGTTGATGCGTGCGTCGCGGTACGAGCGCTCCACCGGGTACTCCTCGATGTAGCCCGCGCCGCCGTGGAGCTGGACGGCGTCATCCACGAGGTGGCCCAAGGACTCCGAGCCGTGCACCTTCATGATGGAGGACTCGATGGCGTACTCCTCCACCGCCGCCAGGAGGCGCGCCTCGTAGCCCGGGGCGTCCTTGTCCCCCTGCCCCAGGCGCGCGTCCACGAGCCCGGCGGTGCGGTACGTCATGCTCTCCACCGCGTAGACGAGCGCGGCCATGCGGGCCAGCTTCTCGCGTGACAACGGGAACTGGACGATGGGCGCGTTGAACTGCTTGCGCTCCTGCGTGAAGCGCAGCGCGTTCTGGAGCTGGAGCTTCATGCCCCCCAGCACGCCCGCGCCCAGCTTGAGGCGGCCGTAGTTGAGGATGTTGAAGGCAATCTTGTGGCCCTTGCCCACCTCGCCCAGCTGGTTCTCCACCGGGACGCGCGCGTCCTCGAAGTAGAGCGGGCACGTGGAGGAGCCGCGGATGCCCATCTTGTGCTCCTCCGGCCCCACGGTGAGGCCGGGCGTGTCCTTCTCCACGATGAAGCCGGTGAACTTGTCCCCGTCCACCTTGGCGAAGACGATGAACACGTCCGCGAAGGCCGCGTTGGTGATGTAGAGCTTGGAGCCGTTGAGAATCCAGTGCCTGCCGTCGGGGGACCGGACCGCCTTCGTCTTCGCACCCAGCGCGTCACTGCCGCTGCCCTGCTCCGTGAGCGCATAGGCCGCCACCCACTCCCCCGTGGCCAGCTTCGGCAGGTACTTCGCCTTCTGCTCGGCGTTGCCGAACCAGACGATGGGCAACGTCCCGATGCCGGTGTGCGCGCCGAACGTCACCGACCATGAGCCGTTGAGGCTCATGGCCTCCGCCAGCAGCAGCGACGTCGTCTTGTCCAGGCCAGTGCCCCCGTAGGCCTCGGGGATGTCCACGCTCAGCAGGCCCAGCTCGCCGGCCTGTCGCAGCAACTGGCGCAGGAGCGCGTTGTCCTTGGCCTCGATTCGCTCGGACAGGGGGAGGACCTGCTCGCGGGAGAACTGGAGCGCCGTCTTGAAGAAGAGGCGCTGCTCCTCCGTGAAGGTCTCCGGCGTGAGGATGCGGGCCGAGCCCACCTCCTCGAAGAGGAACGCGCCCCCGGGAGCAAGCCCCTGCTGCGAAGTGGCCTTGGATGCGGCATCCATGAGTCTCCCTCCAGCGGGCGAGCGCACCCCGCCCTGGGGCCTGAATCTAATCCTCCGGCTGGAAGTCGCCCGCGAAGAGCCGGCGAGTCCTCGCCAGTCCACTGCCCTGCCTCGCTTCAGGTGAGGTCCGCTGTCCGGCAGGCAGCGCCTTCCCGCAAGCGAAGGGGCGAGCGGTGCCCTTCAAGTCAGCCGAAGCAGGCGGTCCTGGACACCGCGCACGCCTGGCTACGGACCGCCGCCTTCGTTGTCGGCCTTGGCCCGAGCCCGCTTGCCCCGCGCCACCTCGGTGGCGAGCGCCTCCAGGCGCGGGGTCCAGAACACGCGGAACTGCTCCAGCCACGCGTCGACCTGCTGCAACGGCGCCGGGTCGACGCGATAGAGGCGGCGGGTCCCTTCGGCGCGAACCTCCGCGAAGCCGCTGTCGCGCAGCACCTTCAGGTGTTGGCTGACCGCCGGCTGACTGATGCCGAACTCCGCCTGGATGGACTCGGTCACCTCGCCAGAGGGGCGCTCCCCCTCGGCCAGGAGCTCGAGGATCCGTCTGCGCACCGGCTCACCCAGGACGTCGAAGGCATGCATCGTGGCCATCAGGTCCCCGGATGCCGCACGTCGGGCGGCGGCGCTCCAGTATAGAAGGCCGTCGTCCGCGCCGCGCGTGCCTTCGCCGCCGCGGCGTCCTCTCCCCGCGTCACATCCGCCTGGCCCCAGCCTTCGCTGCTGGCCGTGATGAACGCCTTGCCCTCGTCCGAGGCCGTCCAGGATTCCACCGCCGCGCTGTCGACAGCGGCGCCGCCGGACGCCAAGTGCAGGCCCAGGCCCATCAGCCCCAGCTCCCAGCCGACGCCGGTCGCGCCAGGGCCGTAGTCGTCCCAGAAGGGGCTCACATGGGCCATGTGCTCCAGCCGCAGCCGGGTGCCACCGCCAGGCGCGTTGGCCAGGATGACCTCCAACCAGCTCACCGTCCCTCCGAACTCCCACGTCAACCCCAGGTGCCGCGGAGCCTCGCAACGGGTGACCGTGCCGCTGGCATTGCCCTTGAGCTCGTAACGCCCACCCAGCTTCAGGTCGCCGGACACCGGGAGGAACCAGCGAGGGATGCGCTCGGGGTTGGTCAGCGCGTCCCAGAGGTCCTCCACCGTCGTGTCGTAATCGCGCGTGGCGACGACGACCCGTGCGGGCTTGCCCTCATGCTCACGGCTCTCCACCTCCCGCACGACGGCCCCCAGGTACCGCTTCACATCCATCATGTCGCCTCCAAAATAAGCCTGCACTTATATAAGTGACGACTCATGAAAGATGTCAACGCTCGATGCAAGGACACGAGCGCGCGGCCACGGTGGATTCCACACAGCGGGTTCACCCTCCGTCCGGGGCCTTGTGCGGCGTGGGGTAGACGAAGCACAGGGTGTCGAACAGCGGCTCACCCGGCGCGGTGAAATTTCCGCCGAGCGCCCGCGCCGCCTGCGCCACCTCCGTGCCGAACGAAGGCACGAGGCAGATGTCCTCGGACGTCTTGAAGCGCCCCTTGAGCAAGCCCAGGCCCCGGCGGAGCGTGACGATGTCCTGCCGCCCCGCCCGCACCGGCACCGACGGACCATTTGGATCCGGCCCCGGCAACTTGCCCACGCTGGTGGTCAACTCGAAGCCGTCCGCGCGCATGATGATGCGCAGCTTGCCCGGCGCGACCTCCTCCAGCCACGCGCGGAAGCCCGCTTCGTCCCGCAGCACCACGGGATAGGCCACGGGCCCATCCGGGTGCGCCAGCCACACGGACTCCGCCGAGTCCCGCAGCACGGTGAACAGCTCCGACGTCTGCACCAGGAACGTGTCCGCGTCCGGAACCACCAACACCGTGTGCCCTGTCACGCGCTGCGCCAGCCGCGCGGCGTCATCCGGGCGCGCCGGCTCGAAGGTCTCCTCCCCCACGCGCACGCGCTCCCCCGCCAGCGCCACCCGGAGCGCGGACGCAGGAAGCGGCTCACCCTGGACGGGGCCCGCCACCTCGACTTCGGATGGCGACGCGGGGCGCGGTGCTTCCGGGGCCGCTTCGCCCGGCACGGTGAGCGAGGGCAAGGGCTCGGGCTTCAGTGATTTGAGCGGCTCGGCCTGCGTCTCCTCACGGCAGCCGGCGCCCACCACGACGAGCAGCACCGCGGCGAGCGCCAGGGTGGCCACATGCATGCCCCGCACCGCCCTCACGTGGCGCTCCCGCCAAGTGGCCGCCACCCAACGTCGCTGCTGATGACGCATCGATACGTGGCGCGCCGAGCGGGCATCCTTCGGCGCCCGGCCCTGGCCCCCGGCACCCACGACACCTCGGGCATCGCCATGGCGGCGGATGTCATGAGACGTAGGAAGAGACACACCCACCACCGAATCACAGTCAACGGATTTTTCCCGTAATGGCGTTTTACCTACCCCATGATACATTCAGGTGGCCCTGCCAAGACAGCGCGGGCCCCCTTGGCGCAGCGGCCACCTGCACCCGAAGGAGCCGGAACGAACGTGCAGCAGCTTTCCGAAGGGCTTCATTTCGGTAAATACAAGCTGCTCGAGCGCATCGCGACGGGCGGGATGGCGGAGATCTACCGCGCTCGGATGACAGCGGCGGCGGGTGTCACCAAGCCGGTGGTCATCAAGAAAATCCTCCCGGACTATGCGGGCAACAGCGCCTTCCTGTCGATGTTCGTCAACGAGGCCCGCATCGCGGCGGGGCTGAGCCACGGCAACATCGCCCAGGTCTTCGACTTCGGCGAGGTGGACGGCGAGTACTTCATCGCCATGGAGTGGGTGGACGGCCGCACCCTGTCGAGCGTCATGCGGCGCGCGCGAGAGAAGGGCATGTACACCCTGCCCCAGCCGCTGGCGCTGCTCATCGCCGTGGAGATGCTGGAAGGGCTGGGCTACGCGCACACGCGGCTGGATGAACGCGGCCGACCGCTCCACATCGTCCACCGCGACGTCAGCCCGCAGAACGTGCTGCTCAGCTACGAAGGCCAGGTGAAGCTGGTCGACTTCGGCATCGCGCGGGCGCGGCTGGCCGGCAGCGCCGAGCCGGTGGCGCACGACCTCAAGGGCAAGTACACCTACTTCGCGCCGGAGCAGGTCCGCGGGCGCGAGCCCGACGCGCGCTCGGACATCTTCGCCGCGGGCATCGTCATCTACGAGATGCTGTGCGGCCGCCTCCCCTTCGAAGGGAAGATGCCGGACGTGCTGCGCAAGCTCGCCCTGGGCGACTTCCCGCGGCCCCGCGACCTCAACCCAGGCATCCCCACCGCGCTGGAGCGCATCCTGCTCACCGCGCTGGCCGTGGAGCGCGAGCAGCGCTACGCCACCGCGGAGGCCTTCGCCGAGGCCCTCACACGCCACCTCCACACGGCCGCGCCCGACGTGTCCTCCAGCGCGCGCGCCCACTTCATGGGCTACCTCTTCGAGGCGGAGCTGGTGGGCGAAGGTCGCCCCGTGCTGCTGCCCCGGGAGTTCCTGGCGCAGATGGCCCGGTGGACCCAGTCCCCCTTGGAGCGCCGCGCCCTCCGGGAGATGGCGCCGCCCGTCCGCGAGCTGCCGGGTGATGATGAGGAGGAGCGGACCCCCATCGCCGAGTTCGAGCTGCCCCCCTCCCAGTCCCCCGCGCCCGTCGAAGGGCGGAGGGAGCGCACCACGCTGCCGCTCCCCGCGCTGCCCGGCCCGGGAGCGCCGCCCGAGCCCGGTGTCCCGCCCCTGGACGCGGCGGCATCGCGGACGATGAGCATGCCCCGGGCCGTCACCCTGGGCGCGCCCATCATCGTGGCGCTGACAGCCACGCTGGCCCTGCTGGTGTCGAACAGCACGGGCACCTTCTCCGTGGAGCTGAGTTCCTCTCCCCCAGGCGCCGCCATCCGGGTGAACGGCCAGCAACAGACCGCGCGCACCCCCGCCCTGCTCACGCAGCTCCCCGCGGACGCGGAGCACCTGCTGGAGGTCCAGGTCCCGGGCATGGTGGCGTGGAGTCAGACGGTGCGCGCCGAGCGCGGCACCACCCTGGCCGTCCATGCCCGCCGGGCAGATGTCCCTGTCCAGCGTGGTGCACGCCTTCCGCGTGCCCTACCTCTCCACCGCGCAGATGCGGCTGGACCCGTCGCGCACCTACAGCGTCCGGGTGGAGGGATGGGCCTCGCTGGGACATGCCAGCATGGTGGAGCACGCCGGGTACTTCCTGGAGGGAGACGCGCGTCTGGCGGCACGCGAGTCCTTCGGCGTGCTGGACGGCGAGGAGCGGCTGGTGCGCAACGCCTCGCGCCTCCACGTCTTCCTGCTGGACGCGAACCGCACGGACAACCACGGCACGCTGATGGTCCGCGTGCGCGAATGGGACAATGACGGCGCCGTCACCACCCTGCGGGTGGACGCCCGGACACACGCGGTGAAGCTGTCGCGCGTCGACCGCTTCCTGCTGCGCGGGCTGGCGCCGGACACGCACTACGACGTCGTGCTGCGGGACACCGCGGAGTCCGCGCGCACACGGGGCTTCGACGGGGGGCCGGTGGGCCGCGTGCTGGGCCTGTACGGCGCCGGCGAGGGCCCGGAGACCGCGTCCGGACTGCTGACGCTGCTGGAGGTGGGCCGCCCCCTGCGCCTGCGGGGCGCCACCTGGTTGCAGCTCGCGTTCCCCGACGACCACCTGGCCGACAACACCGGCAGCCTGGTGCTGGAGGTGTCGCCCGTGGCGGCGCCCGGCACCTCGCCCGCTCCCCCACCAGGGCCTCACGCTCCCGCGCCCACCCGGTAACGGGCCGCTACAGCGGTGCAGCGTCCTGTTGCCGAAAAGTTGATCACCGGAGGCTGCCCCCTACCCTGGGCGCCACGGAGGACTCACCATGAAGAAGCTGGTGGCGGTGGCCGTGTTCGGCCTGATGGGAACCCTGGGGATGGCCGCGCGCGTGGACGCCCGGCCGGGAGTGGACGGGATGGAGCCAACGGATGCACAGGTCGAGGCGGCGCTGGACGCGCGGCAGAAGCTGGTGCTGGGCAACCTCCTCAGGGTTCAGCAAACGGACGCACGCACGGCGGCAATCCACCGGTAAACTCGTGGCGTCCGACGTGGCTCGGTGCTAAGCCCGGGCCTGTTCCGACGTTCAGCCCATCAACCACACCCGTGAGGGGGACATGCCTGAAGGGTCCGCGTCACTCCAGCTCGCGGTTGGCGACCGGGTCGTCTATCCGAACCAGGGGGTCTGCCGCGTCTCCGCCATTGATATGAAGGAAGTGGCGGGACAGAAGCTCACCTTCGTCACGATGCGCCGCGAAGAGGATGGCGCCGTCGTGATGGTCCCCGAGGGCAAGGTGCTCGCCATCGGCGTGCGCAAGGTCGCATCCGCCGAGGACGTGGAGGCCATCTTCACCTTCCTCCGCTCGGACAGCGACAAGGCCGACCTCGACTGGAAGCAGCGAGCCCGCACCAACCTGGACCGGATGACCCAAGGCGGCATCATGGGTCTGGCCGAGGTGGTGAAGGGGCTCCAGGTTCTCAGTGAGCTGCGCCCGTTGCCGACCAAGGAGCGCGAGCTCTACGACAATGCCCGGCACCTGCTGGTGACGGAGGTCGCCGCCGCGCTGGGCACCGCCGAGGTCAACGCCGAGGACGCCATCGACATCGTCCTCTTCCCGCCCGGCCGCGAGCGCCCCAAGCGCACCGCCGCCGAGTTCCAGCGCGAGGAAGGCGATCTGGACCTGGACAGCGACCTGCTGGGCCTGGACGGCGACCTGGACCTGCCGTCCGACGAGGAGCCCTCCGAGCCGTCCGAGGAGGACTCCGGCGAGGAAGGCGAGTCCGAAGAGGCCGCGGCCTCCGAGGAGAACGCCCCCAAGAAGCGCGGCCGTCCGCCCAAGCCCAAGCCGGAAGCCGCGGCAGAGGGCGCCGAGCCCCCCGCTCCGAAGAAGCGCGGCCGCCCGCCCAAGCCCAAGCCGGAAGCCACGGCAGAGGGCGCCGAGCCCCCTGCTCCGAAGAAGCGCGGCCGTCCGCCCAAGCCCAAGCCGCCCGAGGCGGAAGGCGCCCCGCCCGCCGCGCCGAAGAAGCGCGGCCGTCCGCCCAAGGTCAAGCCGCCCGAGGGTGAGAGCTGACAGCCCCATGGACCGACGGGCCTCTGCACATGAGGCCCTCCCGCCGAGGTGACGCCCCGTGATTCGCGTCGTGACGCTGGACCCCTTCGACGACAAGCAGCTCGCGAAGTTCAACCGTACGCTCTACACGGCGTTCGGCGTGGGCAGTGAGCACTCCGGCAGCGTGGAGGTGCCCGCGGGCATGTCCGAGCCGCTGGATGCGGAGAAGCTGGTTGATGAGGTGAAGGGCATCCGTTCCTACAAGGACGACAAGGTGCTGCTCCTCACCACGCGCAAGCTGAAGGACCGCGAGCTTCCCAGCGGCGTGGCGCCCACGGCGGGCTTCGCGCGCCAGGGGAAGGACCGCGCCATCCTCACCATCGCGCCGCACAAGGATTTGGAGAGCGCCTTCAAGACCGTCTCCCGCCACGCGCTCCACCAACTGGGGCATCTGTGGGAGCTGCACCACTGCCTGGACCCGCGCTGCTCGATGTACCCGCCCTGGACGCCGTCCTTCGCCCAGGGTGAAGCCATCTTCTGCACCTTCTGCCGCGAAAAGAGCGAGCAGAAGATTCGCCTTGCGAAGTCCTAGCATCACGCGCGCGCTGCCCCTCGTGGAGCTGGGGGGGCTGCTCCTGGTCGCGTTCCTGTGCCTGCTCTTCCACCTGCGCCTGCCCGGCCGCCTCCCATCGGAGGCGGACTACCGCGCGGTGGCGGAGCGCCTCCAGGCGGAAGCCCAGCCCGGCGACGCGGTGCTGCTCTTTCCGTGGTGGACGGAGCGCGCCCGCATCTTCGTCCCCTCCACGCTGCCGGTGTACGGCTACCTGGGCTCGGACCAGGATGACCTGTCCGCGCACCCACGGGTCTGGGTGCTGGGCCAGCCGGAGCTGCCCCGCTCGGACGAGGCGGGCTTCCTCGAAACCTTCCTGCGTGGCCGCCGCGCGGTGGGCGCCACGTCGAGGCATGGCACGTTGACGCTGGCGCTCTATGAGAACGGCCGGCACCGGCCCCGGCGCTTCACCGCCACGGAGGCCTATGCGCGCGCCCGCGTGTACCTGGAGCAGCCGGATGGCACGCGCCGTGACTGTCCCTTCGACGGCAAGGTGCACCGCTGCCCCGGGCCTGCGCACCTGTACGTGGCGCCGGAGTGGCACGAAATCCTCTACGAGCCGCGCCGCTGCCTGTGGATGCACGCGCCCGGCGGCAAGCAGCGGCTGGTGGCGGAGCTGGACGGCGTGCCCGGTGGCCTGGGCCTGCGCCTGGAGGGCGGCATCATCTTCGAGCACGCCTTCCCCAAGGACTCGCGCTTCTCCACCACGCACCTGGGCGTGGATGACGCGGCGAACGGCGCGCGGCTGCTGTCGCTGGCGATACCGCCGGGCCTGGAGGGCGTGCAGAAGGCCGAGGTCCGGCTCCCCGAGGGCGCGCCACACACGGTGAAGGTCTGGGTGCAGGCGGACAACGCGGACCGGCGGCAGGTGTGCCTGGACGTGCTGGCCGTGGAGCCCGAAGTGGGAGTGCGGGGATGATGCAAGGACGCGCCCCCACGCGCGACGAGAAGTTCCTGGCCTGGGCCCTCTGGGTGCTGGCCTTCGCGGCGCTGTGGCTGACGGAGTCCGCGGTGGGCTACACGCGCGACGAAAGCGTCTACTTCATCGCGGCGGAGGGCTACGCGAGCTGGTTCCGGCAGCTCTTCCAGTCACCGGCCCGGGCGCTGACGGACGCGGCCATCGTGCGCGCGTGGGACTACAACCACGAGCACCCGGTGCTGATGAAGACGCTGTTCGGCCTGAGCCACCTGCTCTTCCACACGGAGCTGGGATGGATGCGCTCGGCGACGGCGTTCCGCCTCCCCGCCTTCGCCATGGCGGCGCTGATTCCCGCGCTGTCCTTTCTGCTGGGCAGCGCCATGTACGGCCGCCTCGCGGGGCTGTTTGCCGCCTTCGCCTTCATGCTGGTGCCGCGGCAGTACTTCAACGCGGAGATGGCGTGCTTCGACGTCCCTGTGGCCGCCATGTGGCTGCTGGTCGTGTACTGCTTCTGGCGCGCCATGGAGGACGTGCGCTGGGGCCTGTGGTGCGGCGTGGCCTTTGGCCTGACGCTGGCCACCAAGCACAACGCGCTGTTCCTCCCCTTCGTGCTCACCCCCTTCGCGCTGTGGCGCGCCTACAGCGCCAGCGAGGGTCAGCCGGAGGCTCGCGCCTGGCTGGGCCGCTTCGTGGGCGTGTTCACGGCGGTGGCCGTGTTCTACGGCCTGCTGGTGCTGTCGCTGGGCGGCGGTGAGGGCTTCCAGCGGAAGTTCCTGCTGCTCAGTCCGCACACGCTGCTGTTCGCCGGGCTCGCGGTGGGCGGCGCATGGGTGCTCAAGGGCGTGGACAAGGTGAACGCGCAGGTGACGCGCGCGCTGGTGCCCATCGCCGCCATGGCGGTGCTGGGGCCCGTCATCTTCTACCTGCACTGGCCCTACCTGTGGCACCAGCCGGTGGACCGCACCGCGTGGTACCTGGCCTTCCACGCCAAGCACAACCACTACGCCTGGTTCTATCTGAACCAGTTGCTGCGCGAGCCGCCCTTCCCGCTCGCCTACGTCGTCGTGAAGACGGCGCTGACGGTGCCCACCAGCCTCTTCGTCCCCATGGTGACGGGCCTGGCGGCGCTGGTGGCGCGCATGGTGCTGGGGGCCTTCACGCGGACGCGCGCGTGGGTGGAGCGCCCGGTGACGATGACGGAGGCGCTGGTGTGCGTGAACGCGGTGGCGTCCATCCTCATCATCAGCCACCCGCAGGTGCCGCACTTCGGCGGGGTGAAGCACTGGTTCCCGTCCATGGTGTTCCTGGGCATCCTCGCGGGCGCCGCGGTGGCCCGGGGCTGCACGGCGCTGTGGGAGCGGCTGAAGGTGAAGTGGCCCTCATTGCCGCGGGCCGTGGTGGCCGTGGTGGTGTTCGCGGTGCTGCTGGCCCCCGCGCTGGTGTACTCGGTGCGCGTGTTCCCCTACGGGACGGCGGCGTACTCGGAGCTGGCGGGAGGGCTGCCGGGCGCGGCCACGCTGGGCATGCAGCGCCAGTTCTGGTCCAGCCACGTCACCGGCGTGCTGCCGTGGATCAACGCGAACGCGAAGCAGGGCGCGCGCCTGTTCCTGCACGAGGTGCACGGCGGCTCGTTCCGCGACTACCAGCGCAACGGCATGCTGCGGAAGGACCTGCGCGCGGTGGGCAGCCCGGCGGACGCGGACATCGTCGCGTACCAATACCACCAGGAGTTCCGCGAGCACGAGTTCCTCACGTGGCAGGCCTTCGGCACGCGCACGCCGGTGACGGGCCTCTACCTGGATGAGACGCCCCAGGTGGTCGTCTACGTCCGGCCGCCGACGCGGTAGCCCCTCGAAATCCCTGGCGCCGTGAGCCCGTCCCCCAGAAAGGCTGCTCAGCGGGCGGCGGCGAGAGGAATGTGTCTGTCATTGACCATTTCCCCTCCCTCCTCCGACAAGCTCGCACAGCCGCTCACTTGCGTTCTCAAATCCCGTCGAATTCCCATCCCACGATGCGAATTCCACTCCCTGCATTCATCGCAGCAACGCTCGTGGCCTCGGCTTGTGGAGGTGAGGCACCGTCCCCAGCCGATTCCAGTCCGGCCGAGGCCCTTGCTTCACGGGAGCAGGCGGCGTTCTCCGGTGTGAATGGCACCTACTGTCTGGTCAGCCCCTACAACTGCAAGCTGCAAGCGTCCGGTGGAAACCGCGTCCCCACCAACGCGCCCGAGGACGACAATTGGGGCCTGGTGACAGGCGTTCCCATCCGGGACGGCCACGGCACGGTGGTAGGCACCAACACGCGGACGAGCGCGGCCTTCAACTATGGCCAGACCCGCACCTTCGCGGGTGAGAAGCACGCCTTCGCGGTGTCGACGTCCAACTCCAGCGCCGGGTGGTTGCCCATCTCCAGCATCCTGGGGAGCACTTCCTTCGAGCAGAAGGTCGGCCACGTCTCCGCGCTGGGTGCGGGCCTGGGCAACCTGGGTTGCTACGCGGTGCGCGACTGGCACGACACCACGCTCGAATTCAAGAAGGTCGTCTACGACAGCACGGCGACGCACGAGCGGGCCGGGGACTACCTGCCGTTGGTGCGCGCCAACGGCCTGCGCTCGGTGAACCTGGTCTTCAACGTGCCGGGCTTCGCGCTGGGCGGGCCCGCGGTGGACCACTTCCCTGCGGGGACGAAGTTCCAGCGCCTGGACGTCCCCACCGAGCACGGCGTGCCGTCCATCGACATTCCCCTGTGGGTCCAGGACAGCGCGGGACGCTACCGTCAGCAGTCCGGCACCATGAAATTCCTCTACGGTTACGTCATCGCCGCCACGGGAACGAAGCGCAACGGGTGGATGGCCCATGACGCCCTCCAGGTCAGCTCCGGCTGTCCCTGAGGCCCGTCAGGAGCGCGCCCACGTCGCGCGCGGAGGACATGACGCCGCCCATGGGCGCGCCCGCCCGGTCGCGGTGTGCACTGGCGGTCGTTGCAGCGGGCGCGACCTGTCACAGGACAACCCCTGACCTCCCCTCAGGACGAAGCTCCGAAGTAGGCTGGAGGGAGGCAGGTGAAGGCTCTTCCACCCCCGGGAGGGACACATGAGGCGCTGGACTGGGTTGTTGGCGGTGGCCGCGCTGTGTGGCGCGGCTTGTGATGGGAAGAAGTCGACGGACAGGCCCACGCGGGCCCAGCTGCGGAAGACGGGCGGGGCCACGGTGGAGGTCATCCCCTCCGACGGCCAGCTTCCCTACTGCATGCTGTACACGGTGTCCGAGAAGGGCGTCATCCGGCAGCTCACGCTGACGCGGGAGAACCGCTCCATCCGCTGTGATGCGAACAAGCCCGTGGCGCACACGAGCTTCCGCATCCCCGTGCAGGAGGGAAAGGTCCGCATGTACATCTTCTTCTCCGACGACCGCATCCCCGCGGGCCCGGTGGCGCAGCAGCTCTACGAGCTTCGGAGCCAGGAGCGCATCAACGCCATGGACCTGCGCCTGCCTGGCCGCGTGTTCGTGGAGACGTTGGAGTTCACTCCCGAGGAAGGCGGCACGCCCGTGACGGGCACCGTGGTGGGCGCGGGAGGCGACACCGAACCGGAGGGCACGGGGGCCCCGGTGCTGTCGGATGGTGGCACCGAGGGCGGCGGCATGGGCGCCATGGACGACGCGCCCTGAGCCATGCCTGAAGCGGCGCGCCGGGGGAGTCTCCCTCCCCGGCGTGCGGCGGCTCAGTAGGCCTCGCGCGCCAGGGCCAGCAGGTCCGCCTGCGACACCTTCCGCGGGTTGCTCAGGTGCGAGGCATCCTGGAAGGCCTTCTCGGCAATCCGCTCCAGGTCCTTCTCCTGGACGCCCGCGTCGCGCAGCCGCGAGGGAATGCCCACCGCCGCGTTGAGCTTGCGCACCCGGTCAATGGCGTTGCCCGCGAGCACCTCTTCGCGCGCCTGCGTCGTGTCCCCCAGCGCCACCGCGACCCGAGCCAGCCGCGCCGTGCAGACCGCGCGGTTGAACTCCATCACCACGGGCAGGACGATGGCATTCGCCAGGCCGTGGTGCACGTTGGACACGGGCGTGAGCGCGTGGGCCAGCGCGTGACAGGCCCCCAGGCCCTTCTGGAAGGCCATGGCGCCCTCCATCGCCGCCACCATCATGTCCGTGCGTGCGGCCAGGTCCTTGCCGTCGCGCACCGCCGTCTCCAGCGAGCGGCCCACGCGGTAGATGCCGTCAATGGCCACCGCGTCCGCCAGCGGGTGGAAGCCATTGGCCAGGTAGGCCTCCAGGCAGTGGGTGAAGGCATCCATGCCCGTGGCCGCGGTGATGCCCGGCGGCAGCCCCAGCGTCAGCTCCGGGTCGCAGATGGCGGCGCGCGGCAGCAGGTGTGGGCTGAAGATGACCGTCTTGCGACCCGTGTCCTCCAGCGTCACCACGCCCGAGCGCCCCACCTCGGAGCCCGTGCCCGCGGTGGTGGGAATCGCGATGAGCGGCGGCAGGTCGTCGCGCACGTGCTGGTCGCCGCCCTTCGCGTCGTCGTAGCGGCTGAGCGGCGGCGCGTGCGTGGTGAGGAGCTGAATCAGCTTGCCCGCGTCCAGGGCGCTGCCGCCCCCCAGCGCGACGATGCCGTCGCAGGAGTGGCTCCGGTACGCCTCCAGGCCCGCGAAGACGTCGCGCTCGGTGGGGTTGGGCTCCACGCGGTCGAAGACTTCACTGGCCAACCCCGCCGTCTCGAGCACGTCCGCCACGCGCGCGGCCAGCCCCGCCTTCACCACGCCCGCGTCCGTCACCAGCAGCGGGCGCTGGATGCCCAGACGCTGGGCCTGCGCGGGCAGGCGCAGCAGCGCGCCGGCGCCGAAGACGATGCGCGTGGGCCACGCCATCTCGGTGACGCGCGGCTCGGAGGGAATGTCGAACGGCTTCATGGCGGCGGCCTCATTTGCGCTCATCAGACGAGCTCCAGGTAACGCTCCAACTCCCAGTTGGTGACGGCGCGCTCGTACTGACGCACCTCCCACTCGCGCGTGCGCACGAAGTGGTCCACGAAGCCGTCGCCCAGCAACTCCCGCGCGCGCTCGCTGCCCTTCAGCAGCGCCACCGCGTCCTTGAGGTTGCGGGGCAAGGGCGGCGCGTCGTTCTTCGCGTAGGCGTTGGCCTCGCAGGGCGCGGGGGGCTCCACCTCGTTCTCGATGCCCCACAGGCCCGCGGCCAGGCTGACCGCCATGCCGATGTACGCGTTCATGTCCGCGCCCAGCTGCCGGTACTCCAGGCGCATCGCCTTGGCGCTCTCACCGATGACGCGGATGGCGGTGGTGCGGTTCTCCAGGCCCCACGTCACGGTGGTGGGCGCCCAGGTGTTCTCCACGCTGCGCTTGTAGCTGTTGATGGTGGGCCAGTAGAGCGCGGTGAGCTCCGGCATCAGCGCCACCTGCCCGCCGATGTAGTGGCGCAGCAGCTTGCTCATGCCGTGGGGCGCCTTCGCGTCGTGGAAGAGGTTCTGCTCCCCGTCCAAGTCCCACAGCGACTGGTGGACGTGCCCCGAGCACCCCGGCAGCTTCGCGTCCACCTTCGCCATGAAGCACGCGGTGACGCCGTGGCGGGCGCAAATCTCCTTCACCACCGTCTTGAAGAGCGCGGCCTTGTCCGCCGACTTCTCGATGTCGTCGTAGCGGATGGCCGCCTCGAAGACGCCCGGCCCCGTCTCCGTGTGGAAGCCCTCGATGCCCAGGCCGAAGGCGTTGCACCCGTCGATGAGCGCATGCACCAGCGGCGCGTTGAGCGACGTGCGCAGCCACGAATAGCCGAACATGCCCGGCGTCAGCGGCGTCAGCCCCTGGAAGTCCTTGTCGCGCAGGCTCTGCGGCTGCTCCTTGAAGATGAAGAACTCGTACTCCGCGCCGAAGCGCGGCAGGTACCCCAACGAGCGCGCGCGGGCGGCCACCTTCTGGAGCAGCTGCCGGGGGCTCGCCTCGAAAGGCGTGCCATCGGGGTTTTCGAAGTCGAGCAGGAACGCCGCGGTGTCCGGCTCCCAGGGAATGACGCGGCCGGTGGACAGGTCCACCTTCGCGTGGGCATCCGGGTAGCCGGTGTGCCAGCCCGTCACCTGCGTGTTGTCGAGCAGGTCATCGCTCAAGTCCCAGCCGAAGACGACGTCACAGAAGCCCAGGCCGCCCCTGGCGGCGCTGAGGAACTTCTCCAGGGAGATGTACTTGCCGCGCCAGACGCCATCGACGTCCACCGCGCCCACCTTCACCTTCTGGACGCCCTTCTCCTCCAGCCAGCGGCGCAGCGTGTCCATGCCCGCCGCGTCCCGCGCCGCCGGGCCTCGCGCCGGAGCACGCGATGCCTTGCCGCGAACCCGGCGAGCCATGGCAGGGTGGGTCAGGACCTTCGCCTTGGGTCGGGTCGGCATCGATTCACTCCCCCTCTCTTGCTGGAAACGCCCGACACCTGGGGCTCCCCCCGCCGCCCGGCCATGCGCTGACTGGAGACGAGAAATGAGAAGGTGAGCCAACAGGCGCCGGTCATGTGGGTACCTCGAAGCACACGGGCGCGTTCCACTGCGACTGGCCAGGAACGGACACGCGGGGCACGACACGGTAGGAATGGGGACGCGATGCGGCAACCTACGGCGGTGAAGAACGTCCTCTTGCTGAAAGCCGGTGACGCGGCCGAGGCCGTGCGCGTCTCCGTCGGCGATTATGACCGGTGGTTTCTGCAAGCCATCGGACTGTCCGGCTACCGCTTCGACCTCGTGCTCGCGCACCGGGGCGCCCCCTTGCCCACGCGCGCGGATGGCTACGACGCGGTGATGATGACGGGCTCGCCGCTGTCGGTGACGGCGCTCGAGCCGTGGATGCAGCGCGCCGCGGACTTCATGGTGGAGGCCGGTGAGCGGGGCACGCCCGTGCTGGGCGTGTGCTTCGGCCAGCAACTCCTGGCACATGCGTATGGCGGCCGTGTCTCGCGCAATCCCCAGGGGCGCGAGACGGGCAGCGTCGAGGTGACGCTCACCGAGGCCGGCAAGCAGGACCCACTCTTCGACGGCGTGCCGGAGCGCTTCATCGCGCAGGCGACGCACGAGGACATCGTCTCCCACATCCCCGACGGCGCGCTGGTGCTGGCGGGCAACGCGAACACGGCCGCGCAGGCACTGGCCTTCCGCCCCACCGTGCGCGGCGTGCAGTTCCACCCAGAGGCCGGCGTGGACGCCCTTCGCGCCGTCATCGAGGCCCGCCGGGAGGACCTGGAGCGGGACTCCGTGGCGCGAGGCGCCGCGCCCGGCGAATACGTCCGTCAGCTCCTGGCGGGCCTCACGCCCTCTCCCGCGGGCCGCAGAATCCTGCTGAACTTCCTCGAGCGCTTCACCTGACCTGACAGAGGCCCTCCGTGTCCCGTCTTGCCCTGCCGACCCTGCTCCTCGCCCTGCTCACCACCGCGTGCTCGGAAGACCTGTGCACCCAGGCGCCCCGCTGTGACGACTCGGAAGCGCTCAACTGTGAGCCGGAGTGCACGGTGGGCCCGTGCTCCAGCGGCCCCATCCTCCAGGCGTGCACCGAGCGCACGACGTGCACCGTCGTCCCCGGCGACCGCAACGACGCGCGCTTCTACCGCTCTCGCGCCGTGTGCGCCGTCACCCTGGAGTCCTGCGACCCGGCGACCGCGGCCCCGCCCACCTGCGGGAGCGACCGCTTCGTCACCGGCTGCAGCGCCTACCGCCGCGACATCCGCGTGTCCTGCTCCCAGTCGGCGCTCTACTTCGCGCAGGTGCCCGCCTGCTGCCAGGGCCTGGCCACGGACGACGGCGGCACCGACGCGGGCACGGGCGACGGTGACGCGGGCGTCCCCGACGCGGGCACGGCCGACGCCGGCATTTGAGGTAGAGAAGAAGCCATGGCGTCGCGCTGGGACCACCTCTTCGACCTCAAACCGATTTCCCTGCTGGAACACCTCCTGGAAGAGGTGGCGAAGCTGCTGCACAAGGACCTGCTGCAGTGGCCGCCGCCCGTCGAGGAGCTGGACCTGGACACCGGTGGCCACTTCGCGCCGCTCTTCACGGAGCCCCGGCCCCGGCCGTCCCGGGCCGTCTACGCGGAGGCCTTCCGGCTGGCGCAGTGGGAGCTGGCGCGCGAAACGGACGCCTACGACGACTACATGCGCAACAAGCGCTACCTGGAGCGCGGCCTGGCGCCGGGCGACCGGCTGCCCCTGCTGCTCCTCAGCCGCTGGCTCACCGAGCAGATGCTGGGCCTGGGCGAGGCCACCGAGGGCCGCGTCAAGCGCAAGCACATGCGCGACTGCCTGGAGCGGCTCCAGTCAAAGCTCGGCGCCTTCCCGGTGCCTGGCGCCTGAGCCGCCGCCGGGTGACCCGGTGAAATGTTGAACAGGCACCATCCCCCTCCCAGGACGCGGGCAGGCGACTCGCGTGGCGGCCCTTGTCACCGGGAAGGCACTGCCGTAAGCCAGACGGCATGTCGCAGCAGCCTTCGGACACCACCGCCTCCGCCAACCGACGCAAGCGCCTGCTCCTCTTGGGAGTGTTGTGGCTGAGCCTGGCGCTGGTCCTGTTGGCCTTCCGCTCGGTGGTCATGCCCTTCGCCGGCGCCGCGCTCATCGCCTACCTGGTGCAGCCGCTGGTGGGGCGCATCTCCCGGGTGAAGGTGGCTGGACGGCCGGTGCCGCGCTGGACGGCGCTGCTGCTCATCTACGCCGGCTTCTTCGTGGGCGTGTACCTCTTCATCGTCGCGCTGGTGCCGCAGCTCTACCGCGAGCTGTCCCGCGTCAGCCGTGAGGCGGTGACGTTCGCCAACACGCTCACGCCGGAGCACGTCCAGGAGCTGGCGCAGCGCGCGGAGACGTGGCTCAGCACACGAGGCATTCCGGTGGCGCTCTCCAACCGCGCGCTGGAGGGCGCGGACGCGGGGAGCAGCAACGGCACCTTCGGGTTCGCGCTGGATTTGGAGCAGTTCCTGGGGGACGCGGTGAAGCGCGTGTCCATCCTGGCGCAGGAGAACCTGGGCGACATCGTCAACGTGTCCCGCAGCATCGTCACCAGCGTGGCCGCGGGCGTCTTCATGCTCTTCTTCGTGCTGATGGTGGCCGCGTTCTTCTCCATCGACGCGCAGGCCATCCGCAACTACTTCGGCACGCTGATTCCGCCGGAGTACGCCACCGACGCGCGGCAGCTGCTGGAGCGCATCGACCGCTCGTTGTCCGGCGTGGTGCGCGGGCAGGTCACCATCTGCATCGTCAACGGCATCCTGACGTTCATGGGACTGCTGCTGTTCGGCGTGAAGTTCGCGTTCCTGCTGGCGACCATCGCCACCTTCTTCAGCCTCATCCCGATTTTCGGCACCATCCTCAGCTCGGTGCCCATCGTCCTCATCGCGCTGGCGGACGGCTTCCAGAAGGGGCTGGCGATTCTCGCGTGGATCATCGGCATCCACGCGGTCGAGGCGTACTTCCTCAACCCCAAAATCATGGGGCAGGCGGCGCACCTGCACCCCGTCATCGTCGCCTTCTCCCTCATCGCCGGAGAGCGGCTCTTCGGGCTGGTGGGGGCCCTCTTCGCGGTGCCCGTGGCGTCCGTCCTGGTGGCGTGCTTCGACTACGCACGGCTCAAGGCCCAGCCCGCGCCCGCGGTGGCCCTGGCCACGACCGGACCGCTGCCCGCTGAGCGTCAGCCGCCCGCCGCCTGAGCCCTACTGGCAGGCGGCGGCGCAGCGCGCTTCACGGCAGGTGGGGATGCAACGCCCGCAGTCGATGGAGCCCTCCGGGCAGCCACTGGTACAGGGGCCGCGACACGTCGGGCCTTCGTCCGCGTGCGTGACGGCGGTCCCCAGCCCACAGCACGCGTCGGCCACGCAGTCGTCGTCCGTGTAACAGGTCTTGTCGGACAGCACCGGGGGCACGTCCCCCAGTGGCAGGTCTCCCAAACCGTCACACCCCACTCCACCACCGCCCAGCGTCACCCCCAGCACGAGGGTGAGCAGGCGGAAACGTCCGTGTCTGAGCAATGGATACTCCTTGCTCGGACAATCTCTACCGGTTCATCGACCCGAGGAAGTCCGCATTCGACGGGGTGGGCCGCATGTGTTTGAGCACGAACTCCATCGCGTCGATGGGGGTGAACGGGTGGAGCACCTGCCGCAGGGCGGTGATGCGCACCAGGTCGCCCGGGCCGAGCAGCAGCTCCTCCTTGCGCGTACCGGACTTGTTGATGTCCAGCGTCGGGAAGATGCGCTTCTCCATCAGCTTCCGGTCCAGGACGATTTCGGAGTTACCCGTGCCCTTGAACTCCTCGAAGATGACTTCGTCCATGCGGCTGCCGGTGTCGATGAGCGCGGTGCCGATGATGGTCAGCGAGCCCCCCTCTTCGATGTTGCGCGCGGCGCCGAAGAAGCGCTTGGGCTTGTGGAGCGCGTTGGCGTCCACGCCGCCGGACAGGATCTTGCCGGACGCGGGCACCACCGTGTTGTAGGCGCGCGCCAGACGGGTGATGGAGTCCAGCAGGATGCAGACGTCGTACTTCTGCTCGACCAGGCGCTTGGCCTTGTCGATGACCATCTCCGCCACCTGCACGTGGCGCGTGGCGGGCTCATCGAAGGTGGAGGACACCACCTCGCCGCGCACGCTGCGCTCCATGTCCGTCACCTCTTCCGGGCGCTCGTCCACGAGCAGCACGATGAGGTACACGTCCGGGTGGTTGCGGCTGATGGCGTGCGCGATGTTCTGCAGCAGCACCGTCTTACCGGCCTTCGGCGGTGCCACGATGAGGCAGCGCTGGCCCAGACCGATGGGGCAGAACATGTCGATGATGCGCGTGGTCATCTCCGACGACTCATGCTCCAGCTTGAGCTTGCGCGTCGGATAGAGCGGCGTGAGGTTGTCGAACAGGATGCGCTCGCGCGCCGCGTCCGACATCGGGTCCGCGAAGTTGACCTTGTCCACCTTCTGGAGCGCGAAGAAGCGCTCGCCCTCGCGGGGCTGGCGGATGGGGCCCGTCACCGTGTCGCCGGGGCGCAGGTTGAAGCGGCGCACCTGCGACGGGGACACGTAGATGTCGTCCGGGCTGGGCTGGTAGTCGCTGTCCGCGCTGCGCAGGAAGCCGAAGCCGTCGCTGAGCAGCTCCAGCACGCCCTCCGCGTGGACCTCGAAGCGCTTGTCGGCGATGCCGCCCAGCAGCGCGAAGATGAGGTCCTGCTTCTTCAGGCCCTGGTACCCCTCGATGCCCACGTCGTGGGCCATCTTCGAGAGGTCGGTGATCTTCATCCGCTTCAGGTCATTGAGCTTGATGACCTGCATGGGCTCGCCATCCCGGGTGACTTCCGTGATGGCGGGAGTCTCAGGGGACTCCGGAGGAGGCGGCAGGGAGGCGGCCGGTTCTTCTGACTCGCCGGAGATACGCGCTTCCTGGAGGTCGTCGTCCCGCACCGGGCGGGAGATGGGGGTGAGCACCGGACGGGGCGGCTCGGCAGGGGCCTCCTCGACCTCGGCGCCGGGCTCTTCGTCGCGGCGGGCGGCGGTGCGGCGGGC
>NZ_JABFNS010000086.1 GCF_013116825.1 Myxococcus xanthus | reverse complement strand
GGCCAGGGGGGCTCCAGGGGTTCGGGTGGCGGCCGTCCCGCGGTGGCGCAGGCTCCGGCGAAGGCCCCCGAGGCCTCCCCGCTTCCTCCGCGTCGCCCGTCGCCCAAGTGGTTCTGAGCGGCTGAGGCCAGGCGGCGGCTCCGGCCCGCCGTGAAGTCCAGGAAGGGAGCTCGCGCCACTGGGGCGGGCTCCCTTTCGCGTGTCAGTGGAGGACCATCAGCGCCATGGAGCCGAAGGCGAGCGCCATGGCCAGGATGCCCCAGCGGAACCACTTCTGCGTGAGCAGCAGGTAGTCGTCGAACGAGGCCCCGGTGTCGCCGAGCGCCTCGGCCATGGCCAGCTGCCGCGCCTGGATGGGGCGCAGCGTGAGCTGCCAGACGATGCCGCACAGCATGAAGCAGACCTGTCCCGCGGCGAGCGCCGGGTTCGTCCACAGGGGGATGTCCTGGAGGTGCGCGCGCAGCATGCCGGTGGCGGCGAGCGCGAAGACGCTGGGCACCAGCAGGTACTTGTCGGTGAACTGCACCAGCCGCAGGGCATAGACAATCACCCGGGGCTCGCGCGTCCTGTCCGCGAGCAACCGCCACACGGCCGTCACGACGATGTCGCCCAGGAACACCACGACGGCGATGAGGTGCAGGAGCTTCAGGACGTTGTGGACGTTCATGGGGCGGGTGCCGGACGTGGGATGAGCGCGAGCAGGTGCTGGGCGAGCACCGCCGCGTGCGGATCGCGGAGCAGCGACAGGTGGGTGCCAGGGACGGGGTAGGCCGAGCAGACCTGCTGCGTCAACTGGCTCCAGCCGAGCGTGCCGTCTTGGACGAGCGCGTCGAGCGCCGCCGTGCTGGGGCCACTGCGGTCCTCCGCGCGGAACACCGCCACGGGCACCGGTTGTCCACGGCGGGGCCGGTAGTTCAGGGCGTCATGGGCCCGCGCCACGTTGAGGATGCCCTGCACGTGGACGGGCTGCGCGCCTTCGGGGAGGACCGCCGCGGCCTGGAGCCGTGCGACGAAGAACTGGAGCCGCTCGGCTTCACCCATGGCGCGCACTTCGGGCAGGGCGAGGTCGATCTTCACGTTGAAGAACGCCTCCATGATGCCGGCGAGGTGGAGCATCCACTGCGCCGTGTCCCAGCCCTCGCCCTGCGGCCGGGTGACGTCGGGGAAGGGTGCCAGGGTGTCCAGCATGGCGACGACGCCCACCTCGCGCCCGCGGGCCTTGAGCTCCTGGGCCAGCTCGTAGGCGATGTGTCCGCCCATGGAGTGTCCACCGACGGAGTAGGGCCCTTCGGGCTGCATGGCCAGGATTGCGTCCGCGTACCACGCGGCGATGGCCTCCACCGTCTCGTGGGGCGGCACGTCGCCATCCAGGCCCTGGGGTTGGAGGCCGAACACGGCGACGCCTGCCAGGTGTCTGGCGAGGGACAACAGGTAGAACGGCGTCGAGCCTCCACCGGGGACCAGGTAGAGCACCGGCGTCTGGTTCGCGTTCGTCGCGCCGGCCATGAGCGCGTGGGCTTCGGGGGTGAGCGGCACCAGCGGAGAGGGGGCCGCGTTCTCGGTCCGGAGGACCGTCGTGAGCTGCGCGGGCGTCGGGTTCCTGAACAGGGACACCAGCGGAAGCGGGCGGCCCAGACGCTTCTCCACCGCGAGCTTCATCTTGAGCGCCAGCAGCGAGTGGCCGCCCAGGTCAAAGAAGCTGTCGTGGATGCCCACGGCGCGCACCCCGAGCACGTCCTCGAAGAGCCGGACCATCTCCAGCTCCAGGGCATCACGCGGCAGACCCTCCAGGGCGGTGACGCGTGCGTCGGCGAGCTCCATCGCGCTCAGCGCCCGCGTGTCGACCTTTCCGTTGGGTGCGAGCGGCAGCGCGTCCAGGAGGACGAACTGCCCAGGCACCATGTTCGCCGTGAGCTGCTGCTCGACGAAGCTCCGGAGCTCGGTGGGCTCGGGGGGCTGCGCGGACGCATGGGGCACCACGAAGGCCACCAGCCGGGCGTCTCCACCCGTGCCGCGCACCAGCGCGACGGCTTCACGCACCGCCGGGTGCCGGGCAATGGCGGCTTCGACCTCGCCCAGCTCGATGCGATGCCCACGCAGCTTCACCTGCCGGTCGGCGCGGCCCACGAACAGGAACGTGCCATCCGCCAGCCGGCGGACCACGTCACCCGTCTTGTACATGCGCAGCGTCGGGCCTCCGGGGAAGGCGTGTTCGATGAAGCGCGACTGCGTCAGCTCCGGGCGGTTGAGGTAGCCGCGCGCCAGGCCGGGCCCCGCGAGATAGAGCTCTCCGGGGACACCCTCCGGGACAGGGCGAAGCCTGCCATCCAGGATGAGCGCTTCCATCCGGTGGATGGGTAGGCCAATGGGCTCGGTCGGGCCGTGCGCGCCCACCTGTCCGGGCAGGCACCGGTGCGCCAGCGAGTCGATGGTCGCCTCGGTCGGTCCGTAGAGGTTCCACACCTCCGCCTTCGAACGGTTGAAGAGCGTGGCGACGGTCGCGGAGGGCAGGGGCTCTCCACCCACGCAGACGCGCCGGAGCGCCGGGAGGTTCGCGAAGCCGGGCTCCTCCACCAGGGCCGTCAGCAGCGAGGGCACCAGTTGGAGCACGGAGACGTCTCGCTCGCGCAGCACGCGGGCCAGGTGCTCCGTATCCGCGCCAAGGCCATGCGGCGCCAGCACCAGCCGGGCACCCACCATCAGCGGGGCGAACAGCTCCCAGACCGAGGCGTCGAAGCTGAGCGACGTGCGCTGGAGCACCCGGTCCTCGTGAGCCAGCGGCATGGCGTCGTCCATCCACGCCATGTGGTTGGCCAGCGCGGAATGCTCAATCAGCACGCCCTTGGGCTGCCCTGTCGAGCCGGAGGTGAACAGGCAGTACGCCAGCGCGCCGCTCCGTGGCTCGAACGACTCCAGCATGTCCTCCCCGAGCACCACCACGTCGGTCCCCGGAAACCGCGAGGTGAGGTGCGCTTGCGTGATGACCACCCGCGCGCCGCTGTCCTCGAGCATGAACGTCAGTCGCTCGCGGGGGTAGGCCGGGTCGAGCGGGACGTAGGCCGCGCCCGCCTTGAGGATGCCGAGCAGCCCCGCCATCATCCCCACGGAGCGTTCCACGGCGAGGGCCACCAGTGCTCCCGGCGTGACGCCGCGCTGGACCAGCGCCTGGGCAACGGCGTTCGCGCGAGCCTCCAGGGCCGCGTAGGTGACGGTGCCGTCCTCGGCCTCGACGGCGATGGCCGCCGGCGTCTTCGCCGCCTGGGCCGCGATGACCTCGTGCACGGCGGGCAGTGTCGGTGCCGCCTCCGGTGTGCGAGGCGTGAGCCGGGCACGCTCCTCGGCGCTCAGCAGGTCGACATCCACGACCTTCGACCGCGGTTCAGCGGCCAGCCGCGTGATGAAGCCCGTCAACTGGCGCACCATCGCCTGGATGCGCCAGGCGTCGAAGAGGTCGCGGTCGTATTCCAGCACGCCTTCGAAACCCTGGGCCGTCTCGGACAGCGTCAAGGTGAGGTCGAACTTGGCGGCGCCGCTGGGGATGGCCACCGGGGTGGCCTCCAGGCCCGGCAGCGCCATCTTCGCGGTGTGCGTCTGCTGGTACGCGAGCATCACCTGGAAGAGCGGACTGGTTCCGAGCACGCGCTCCGGCTTGAGCACCTCGACCAGCTTCTCGAACGGGACATCCTGGTGCTCATGGGCGTCGAGCACCTGGCGGCGGACGCGCTGGAGGAGCTCGAGGAACGTGGGCTCGCCGCCCAGGTCGATGCGCAGGGGCAGCGAGTTCACGAAGAACCCGATGAGCGGCTCCGTCTCCGCGATGCGGCGGCCCGCGAACGGTGAGCCGATGACCACGTCGTCCTGCCCGCTCACCCTGCCCAGGTAGGCGCCAAAGGCGGCGAGCCATGCCATGTAGGCCGTCACCCCTTGCTCACGGCAGAGCGAGGTGAGGGCCTGGGCCGCGTCGGGCGCCAACGACAACGGCTCGGTGGCACCCCGGTGACTCCGGACCGCGGGCCGGGGCCTGTCCGTAGGCAGGTCCAGGACGGCGGGCGCACCCGCGAGCGCCTTGCGCCAATGGCCGAGTTGATGCTCCCGCGCCTGGCCGTCGAGCCAGCTCCGCTGCCACGCCGCGTAGTCCGTGTACTGGATGGGGAGGGCCGGAAGCGCCAGGGGCTCGCCCCGGACCTCCGCGGCGTAGAGCGCGGAGAACTCACGCATCATCACGCCGAAGGACCAGCCGTCGGACACGATGTGGTGCATGGCCACAAGGAGCACGTGTTCGTCGTCCGCGCGCTTGAACAGGTGCACGCGCACCACGGGGCCCACGTCCAGCGCGAAGGGCCGGGCGGACTCCTCGACCAGTCGCTGGTCGAGGCTCGCCGCGCCAGCGTGGCGGAGGTCCTCTGTGGTCAGCGTGAGCACCGCGTCGGCCACCCGGGCCACCGGCAGACCGTCGACGAGCGGGAAGTTCGTCCGGAGGACCTCATGGCGCTCCAGCACGCGCTGGAGGCTCCGTCGCAACGCGGCCTCGTCCAGCGAACCGCGCAACGTGAACGCGATGGGGATGTTGTAGGCCGCGCTCTGTCCTTCGAGCTCGGCGAGGAATCGCAGTCGCTCCTGCGCGAACGAAAGGGGCCGGTCCCCGGGGCTCGTCAGCCGGACCAGCGGCGGAAGCTGGGGTGCGGCCTCCTTGGCGGCAATCACCGCCGCCAGTGCCGTCAGCGTCGGCTGCTCGAAGATGGCGGAGAGGGGCACGTCGACGCCGAACGTCCTGCGCACGCGGCTCATGACCTGCGCGGCCAGGAGCGAGTGCCCGCCCAAGTCGAAGAAGTTGTCCTCCGCGCCAATCGGACGGCGCTCCAGGAGCGACTCCCACAGCGACGCCAGCGTCTGCTCGGTGGGCGTACGCGGGGGCACGAAGCGCGTCTCGCTCGCGGACGCCTCGAAGCGCGGCGGCGGTAGACGCCGCTTGTCCACCTTGCCGCTGGACGACAACGGCAGCTCCTCCAGGCGGATGAACTGCGCGGGCACCATGAACTCCGGGAGCTTCTTCCGGGCGTACTCGCGGAGCGCGTGCACATCCACGGGCTGGGCCGAGACGACGTAGGCAATCAGGGCCTTCACGCCCCCCTGGGCGCCCGCGGAATGCACGTTGGCCACGGCCTTCGCCACACCGGGGTAGGAGGCGAGCACCGCTTCGATTTCACCCAGCTCGATGCGATAGCCACGGAGCTTGACCTGATGGTCGATGCGCCCGAGGTACTCGAGGTTGCCATCCTTGCGCCAGCGGACCAGGTCTCCGCTCCGGTACAGCCGTGCGTCGGGCTTGAACGGATGCGGGATGAACTTCTCGCGCGTGAGCTCCTCGCGGTTCAGGTAACCGCGGGCGACACCGACGCCTCCGATGTGCAGCTCACCCGGGACGCCAATGGGCAGCAGTGCGCCGTGGCGGTCCAGGACGTACCCCTCCAGGTTGAGGGCGGGGCGCCCGATGGGCGGAGCACCCGGGTCGTCCTGCCGGCAGTGGCCGAGCGTGCTGATGATGGACACCTCGGTGGGGCCATAGGCGTTGACGAACTGGACGCCGGGCCGCGCCCACGTGTGGACGACCTCTGGCGGAAGGGCCTCTCCCGCGGACGTCAGCATCCGAAGCGAGGGGTACTCGCGGTCGGTGGGGAGCGCCGCATACGACGTCGGAGGCAGCACCATGTGCGTGACGCCGTGAGCCAGCAGCACCTTGGCCAGTTCATCGCCCGCGAGCAGCGTGTCCGCGGGGGCCACCACGAGCCGGCCCCCGTTGGTCAGGGCCATGACGATTTCCCAGACCGAGACGTCGAACGAGATGGAGGAGAACTGGAGCATGACGCAGCTCGCGTCGGCGCCCAGCTCGTGCCGCTGCATCTCGATGACGTTCGCGAGCCCCCGGTGCTCCAGAATCACGCCCTTGGGTCTGCCCGTGGAGCCCGAGGTGTAGATGACGTAGGCGGCGTTCTCCATGCGAACGCCACTGTCGGGATTGCCGGTGGGCGCGGCCTCCGCGGGCTCGTCCAGCCAGAGCGTCCGCACCTGCGGCGCGCGCCACTTCTGCTCCGCCGCATGGGTGCTCACCATGAGCGCGGCGCCCGAGTCCTCCAGGATGCCGTCGAGCCGCTCCTTCGGGTACGAGAGGTCGAGCGGGACGTAGGCCGCTCCCGCCTTCCAGATGGCGAGCAGGCCGATGAGCATCTCGAACGACCGAGGCACGGCCAGGGCCACCAGCTTCTCCGGGCCGGCCCCCATCGCGATGAGCTGGTGCGCGGCGCGGTTGGCCCGGCGGTTCAGCTCGCCATACGTGAGCCGCTCTGACCCCAGTTCGAGCGCGATGGCATCCGGCGTTCGCTCCGCGTGTTCCTCGACGAACCGGTGGGCCGGGACGTGGCGGGTGGGCGCCACCACGCGCCCCTGGGTGAACGCGGCGACGACGCCGCGCTCCTGCTCGGGGAGGAGCGCGAGCTCGGACAACCGCTTCTCCGGATGCGCCACCGCGTCGGCGAAGAGCACCTGGAGGTGGGCGACCATCCGCTCGATGCGGTCCGCGTCGAAGAGGTCCGTGCTGTACTCGATGACGCCGGACAGCCCTTCGCGCGTGGGTTCGAAGCTCAAGGTGAGGTCGAACTTCGCGCTCTCGATCTCCAGGTCGATGGGCTCCAGCGCCAGCCCCGGAAGGCTCAGGTGGCCCTCCGGGGTGTTCTGCAGCATCAACATCACCTGGAACAGCGGGGCGTGGCTCAGGTTCCGCTCGACCCCGAGCGCCTCGACGATCTTCTCCAGGGGAACGTCCTGGTACGCGTAGGCCTCTAGCGCGGAGGCACGGACGCGCGCGACGAGCTCCTCGAAGGTCGGATTGGCGGACAGGTCGATGCGCAGTGGCAGCGTCCCGACGAAGAAGCCAATCAGGGACTCGAGCTCCGCGCGGTCGCGGTTGGCCACGGGCGTGCCGATGACGATGTCATCCTGCCCGGTGATGCGCGCCAGGTAGGCCGCGAAGCCGCCCATGAGGACCATGAAGCTGGTTCCACCCGTGCGCAGGCTCAGGGCCTCGATGGCCTCGCTCAGCGCCTTGCCCAGGGCGATGCGCTCGGTGGCTCCGCGCATGCTCGTCCGGGGAGGACGAGGCCGGTCCATGGGCAGGTCCAGCGCCGACGGCGCGCCATGAAGCTTCTTCCGCCAGTGGTCGAGCCGCTGCTCCAGCACCTCGCCCTGGAGGTGCCGCCGCTGCTGGTACGCGAAGTCCCGATAGTCGACGGGGAGCTCGGGCAGCGTCACCGGCTGGCCGGAGACACGTCCGGCATAGAGCTGGGAGAGCTCACGCACGAGCACGCTGATGGACCAGCCGTCACCGACGGTGTGATGCATCGTCGCGACGACGACGTGTGCCGCCTCGTCGAGCCGGAACAGCTTCGCGCGGAACAGCGGGCCGTTCGTCAGGTCGAACGGTCGCGTGGCCTCCTCCGAGATGAGCAGGCGGAGTGCCTCGGGAGAGGTCTCTCCCAGGGTGACCTGCTCGAACGGAACGTCCTGGTTCGCTCGCGGCTCTTGCCACACGTGGCCATCTCGCTCGACGAAGCGCATCCCGAGCACGGGGTGCCGCCGGACGATGTCGGACAGGCTTTCCTGGAAGGCGCTGACGTCCAATGTGCCTGTCAGCCGCAGCGCCATGGGCAGGTTGTAGGCCGCGGTGCCGGGGTAGAGCTGATCCAGGAACCAGAGCCGCTCCTGGGAGAATGACAGCGGAATGGCGGCGCCCTGGGGCGCCGGTTCAATCCGGGCAAGCGTCAGCGTCTGGCTTCCCCGGCGAGCATCGAGCACCCGGCTCAAGGCGGCGATGGTCGGATTCTCGAAGAGGTCGGAGACGCGGAAGGCAGCGTCCACGTCACCGCGAATCCGCGCGACGACCTGCATCGCGAGCAGCGAGTGCCCACCCAGTTGGAAGAAGTCCTGGTCCCGCCCGACGACGCCGCGTCCCAAGACCTGCTCAAAGGCCCGTGCCACGGTCGCCTCCGTGGGCGTGCGAGGCGGCTCCGACGGGCTCTCGGTCTGAGCTGGCGCGACGGGGGCGGGGAGCGCACGGCGCGCGACCTTGCCACTGGGCGTCCGGGGCAGCTCGGGCAACGGCACGAACAGCGCGGGAACCATGTACTCGGGCAGGTCCCTGGCGAGGAAGTCGGGCAGCTCGGCCAACCGCACCGTCTCCGGGACAACGTAGGCCACCAGTCGCTTCTCGCGCGTGGCGTCCCCGTCGACGATGACGACCGCATCGCGGACATCGGGGTGGGCACACAGGGCGCGCTCAATCTCGCCGGGCTCCACACGGAAGCCGCGAATCTTGACCTGGTCGTCCGCGCGGCCGAGGAACTCGATGCGCCCCTCCACCGTCAACTGGCCAAGGTCCCCGGTCCGGTACGCCCGCACAGGGGGAGACAGGGGCAGGTCGACGAAGCGCTCGGCGGTGAGGTCCGGCCGTGACAGGTAGCCGTCGGCGAGGCACGTGCCCGCCAGGTACAGCTCTCCGGGCACGCCCACCGGGACGGGACGCTGGTTCGCGTCGAGCACGTGGACCGCCGCGTTGGCGATGGGCCGCCCGATGGACGGCAGCCCAGGCCAATGCCGCGGGTCGCCCTCCAATTCGAGCGCCGTCACCACATGCGATTCGGTGGGGCCGTAGTGGTTGTGAAGGCGCTTGCCACCTTCCTGGAACCAGCGGCGGATGGGCTCGGTGATGCGGAGTTGGTCTCCCGCGGTGATGACTTCCGTGAGCCCCGGAACGCGATGCTCGGTGCGCAGCGCGGCCTGTGCCAGATGGTGGAGCGCTACGGCCGGCAGGAAGAGGCGTTGGACGCGCGCCGCATCGAGGAAGTCGGCCAACGCGTCTGGGTCGCGTCGCGTGCCTTCATCGATGAGGACCAACGTGCCACCCGAGCACCAGGTGGAGAAGGTCTCCTGGAACGACACGTCGAAGTTGAGCGGCGCGAACTGGAGCGTGCGCAGGGGGCGGGCGTGTTCGGTCTGCCACTCGATGAGGTTGACCAGTGCCCGGTGCGGCATGGCCACGCCCTTGGGCTTGCCCGTCGAGCCCGACGTGTAGAGGACGTAGGCCAGATGATGCGGCTCCACCCGGGGCCGCGGAGTCTTCGTGGCAGGCGCCTCCGCGTCATCCAGCAGGACCTGCGTCAGGCCCTGTGACGGGAGCAGCTCGCTGTACTTCTTCTCCGTGAGCAGGACGCGCGGCTTGGCGTCCTCCAGCATGTAGCGAAGGCGCTCAGGGGGGTACGTCGGATCGAGCGGCACATAGGCGCCACCGGCCTTGAGGACCGCGAGGAGGGCGACCTGCGCATGGATGGAGCGGTCCAGACAGATGGAAACCCGGACCCCTGGGCCCACGCCCCATGCGCCCAGCCGGTCGGCCAGGGCTTCCGCGGCCTCATGGAGCTGGCGGTAGGTCCGCGTCTCGCCCTGGTGCTCCAGCGCGACCACGTCAGGCGTCTTCTGGGCCTGACGCTCGAACAACTCGGGGAGGGTGCGGCCGGTGTACCTGCGCTCGGTGCGGTTGAGGTCGGCGTACAGACGCCGCTCCTCGTTGGACAAGAGCGGGAGCTCTGAGGTGTGGAGCTCGGGCTCCTCGGCGATGGCCTGGAGCAGCCGGCCGAGGTGCGCGGCCATCCGGTCAATCCGGTCCGCGTCGAAGAGGTCCGTGTCGTACTCGATGCTGCAGGCGAGCGCGCCCTCACGCGGCTCCACGAAGAAGGTGAGGTCGAACTTCGACGTCGAGCTCGCCGGCGCTTGAATCTCGGCGCGAACATCGGGGAGTTGGAGCTCGCCACCGCTCTGACCCTGGAGGACGAACATCACCTGGAACAGCGGGTTGTGCGCAAGTCCACGGGGCAGCTCGAGCGCGGCCACCAGCTTCTCGAAGGGCACGTCCTGGTGCGCGTAGGCATCGAGCGCCATCTTGCGGACGCGCAGCAACAGCTCGGAGAACGTCGGGTCTCCAGACAGGTCGACGCGGAGCGCGAGCGTGTTGAGGAAGTACCCGACCACACCCTCCGTTTCGTGCCGGTCGCGGTTGGCGACAGGCGAGCCAATCACCACGTCCTCCTGGCCGCTGATGCGCCCGAGGTACGCGGCGAAGGCGCCGAGCAGGGTCATGAACAGCGAGGCGCCCGAGCTCCGGGAGAGCGCTTCGAGCCGTTGGCCCAGTGGCGCTTCCAGCACGAAGCCATGGGTCTTCCCGTGGAACCGCTGCCGTTCCGGTCGCGGACGGTCGGTGGGAAGCGGAAGGACGGGCGGGGCGTCCTTCAAGGCGTCACGCCAGAAGGCAACGCTCTCGTCTAGACGTCCTGATTCCAGCCGCTGCCGCTGCCATGCGGCCCAGTCCGCGTAGCGAATGGGCAACGCGGGCAGGGCCGGCTCCGTGCCGCTCACCAGCGAGGCGTAAACGATGCAGAACTCGCGCAGCAGGACCCCGACGGACCAGGCGTCCGCGATGATGTGGTGCTGGTTGAGGACCAGGACGTGACTGTCGGGTGCGAGCCGGAAGTGCCGCGCACGGAAGAGCGGTCCGTCCGTCAGCGAGAACGGCGCGGCGACCTCCTCGGCGATGCGTGCGTCGAGGAGGGCAGGGGAGACGTCCTCACTTACGAGCACGGAGGCGGCAGGTGCCTGGACTCGCAGGACGGGCGTACCGCCACGGTCGTGGAAGGTGCTCCGGAGCGCCTCATGGCGTTCAACCAGGAGTTGGAGCGTCCTTGCGAGCGCGCTGCCATCGAGCGTCCCCTGGAGCCGGAGCACCAACGGGACGTTGTACGCCGCGCTGTCCCCTCCGAGCGCGTCGATGAACCACAGGCTCTCCTGGCCCGGAGCGACGGGCGTGTCTCCCGTCAGCTCCACGTGCGGGATGGGCTCGACCGCCGTGCCCTGTCCGGAGAGCGTCTCCGCGAACTGCGCGATGGTCCGGCGCTCGAAGATGGCTCGGACGGGAATGTCGACGCCAAAGGCCTCGCGGGTGCGCGCGATGACCTGCGTCGCCTTCAGTGAATGCCCACCGAGGTCGAAGAAGTCATCGTGGATGCCCACGCGCTCCTGGCCGAGCACAGCGCTCCAGATACCGGCGAGGATCTCCTCATGGGGCGTCCGGGGCGCGGCCGAAGCCACCTGAGGCTGGGCCTCCAGAGCACGTGCTTCGAGCGCCGCGGTGTCGACCTTCCCGTTGGGAGTCAGCGGAAGCCGGTCGATGACGATGACCCGGCCAGGAAGGATGGCCGTGGGGAGCTTCGTCGCAAGATACTGCGTGAGCACAGCCGCGTCGGGTTGAGGCACCACGTCGCTGGCCGCGAACGCAATCAGCCGAACGTCACCGTTCTGCCGCTGCGCCTCGCTCACCACGGCCGCCGCGGTCACGTCGGGATGGGCCGCCAGCGCGGCCTCGATTTCGCCAAGCTCCACCCGCACGCCGCGAATCTGGACCTGACGGTCCGCGCGGCCGTGGAACGCGATGGTTCCATCTGGGAGGAACCGGGCGAAGTCGCCGCTCGCGTACATGCGCGCTTCGGGCACGCCCGCGAACGGGTCGGGAATGAAGCGCTCCGCGTTCAGGTCCGGCCGGTTCAGGTAGCCCCGGGTGACGCCCGCGCCGCCGATGTAAAGCTCTCCGATGACTCCCGGAAGGACGGGACGCCGCTGGCGGTCGAGGATGTAGATGCGGGCATTGGCGACCGGCCGCCCGATGGAGGGCAGCCCTTGTCTGCCATCCGGCGCAACGGTTCCGGATGTCGCCACCACCGTCGTCTCGGTGGGGCCGTAGTTGTTGACGAACTGGAACGGAAGTCCCGCGGGCGGTGTGGCGTGGAGCCGGTCGCCGCCCGTGAGCACGAAGCGCAGCGCGCTTGGTGAAGGCCACGGCAAGGCCAGCACGGCCTCTGCGACCACCGTCGGCAGGAAGCTGATGGAGATCTGCTGCGCCACCAGCCAGTTCGCCAGGTCGGCGGGCACGCTGGACAGCTCGGGTGGGACGAGGTGCAGCGTGGCGCCCGCGGCGAGCGTCGGCCAGATTTCCCAGACGGCGGCGTCGAACGCGGTGCTGGCGAGCTGGGTCGTCCGGTCCTTCGCCGTGAGCCCGAACGCCTCCGTGTGCCAGGACACCAGGTTCATCAGGTTCCGGTGTGTGACCAGGACGCCCTTGGGCGCGCCGGTCGAACCCGAGGTGTAGATGACGTAGGCCAGGTCATCCAGCCGCACCGGCTCCTTCGCGGGGACGTCGGGCGTGTCCGTCGCGTTCAGGACTCGGGAGACGTCGAGCCGGGGAACACGCGTGTCCGCGATGGGGTCCGCACCCGTGTTGAGGATGGCGACTGGCGCCGCATCGCCCACGATGTAGGCCAACCGCTCAGCGGGATAGTTGGGGTCCAGGGGCAGGTAGGCCGCTCCCGCCTTGAGTACGCCCAGGAGCGCCACCACCATCTCCACGGACCTGCCAATACACACGCCGACGATGCGCTCCCGCCCAGCGCCCAACTGACGGAGGTGCCGTGCCACGCGTTCGGCGCGGCGGTCGAGTTCGCGGTAGCTGATGGATTGTCCGTCGGGGCCCACCACGGCGGTCGCTTCATGCGCGGCCCCGTCGAGCAGGGCCGTCACAGGGCGGGTGACGTCGTAGGCACGGGGATGCTGGCCCCACTCCGCCAGCACGCGCCGGGCGGCCTCGTCCATCAGGTCGATATCGCCGACCGTCTTCGCGCCCGGCAGCGACTCGAGCGCGGCTTCCAGCAACCGCGCGATGCGCTCGGCCATCGAACGGGAGAACGCGTCCGCCGCGTACATGACGCGCAGCTCCAGCGACTCGCCCGGGATGGCGACCAGCGCCAGTGGGTAACTGATGCGGTCGTGTGTGTTGACGGAGCTGATGGTGAGTCCGCTGCGCGGCAGGAGCGTCGAGGCGTCGAGGGGATAGTTCTCGAACACCAGGATGCTCTCGAAGAGCGGCCGGTCCTTCGGCGCGTCCGACCAGTGCTGGATGTCCGCCAGCGAGGCGTAGCTGTACGGCTCGACCGCGCCTTGCTCAGTCTGAAGCCCCGACAGGAACGTGGCGACCAGCGCCGTGCCGTCCAGCCGCGCTCGCAGGGGCAGGGTGTTGATGAAGAGCCCGACAATGGACTCGGAACCAGCAAGGTCGGCGGGGCGGCCAGAGACCGTCACACCGAAGATGACGTCGTCCGTGCCTGTCGCTCTCGCCAGGACCAGCGCCCATGCACCCTGGACCAGCGTGTTGAGCGTCAGCCGGTGCGCCTTCGCGAAGCCCGTGAGCCGCGCGGTCAGCTCGGGCGACAGTCGCTTTGTGACTTCCGGCTGCGTATCGCCCGCCGGTCCGCTGGTGTCCTGTCGATCGGTGAAGGGCAGTGGCGTGGGTTGCTTGAAGCCCTGGAGCCGCTCGCGCCAGAAGGACTCGGCGCGGGAGGGGTCCTGCTCCTGGAGCCAGGCGATGTAGTCGCGGTAGGGGCGCGCGGCTGGCGGCAGCGCCGCGACGCCCTCCTCGAAGGCACCGAGCACCTCGCGGAGGACGATGGAGAAGCACCACCCGTCCAGCAGCAGGTGGTGGTAGGTCCACACGAACAGGTGGCGCGCGTCGTCGAGCCGGATCAGCGCGCAGCGAATCAGGGGCGGCGTGCCCAGGTCGAAGCCCTGGAGCCGGTCCTCGCGCAGGAAGTCGTCAATCCACCGCTGCTGCGCGTTCGCCGGCACGTGTCGGATGTCCTCGATGCGCCAGGGGACTTCAGCCTCCACCGCGACGACCTGGAGCGGCTTCTCCAGACCTTCCCAGAGGAAGCCCGAGCGCAGGATGGGGTGCCGGGCGAGGACGTGCTGCCAGGCCTCCTTCCAACGGTCAATGGGCAGGTCCCCCCGGACCTCGCAGCTCAGTTGCTCCACGTACATGCCCGCGCCGGGCTCCATCAGCGCGTGGAAGAGCATGCCGTGCTGCATGGGGGCGAGCTCGTAGATGTCCTCGATCGACTCTTCTGACGTCATGGCGCTGTCCTGCCCCTCACCTTCCACCTGGCTCATCGCGGCTTCTTGGTCAGCGTGAGCACGCGCTTCAAATCCTTGGCACTCAGACGCGCCGCCGGGAAGTCAGACGCTACCCGGACCGCCGCGGCGGGCTCCGCGCGCTCGCGAATCATCGCTCGCACGTTGGCGTGGAACTCCACGTTCAGCCGCTCGATGGTCTCCTTGTGGAAGACCTTGGCGCCGAAGGTCCAGTCGAGGCGGAGGCGCTGACCCGCTTCGACCACGGCGTTGAGCTCGATGCGGTGGGGCCGGGCGGCGCCAGGCGCGTGCAGCAGGCCCAGTCCCTCCTTGGCGCGGCCTCGCACCACGCCCTGCGTTGGAACGGCGCCCATCTGTCCCAGGTAGTTGAAGACGATGCCCGCGTTCGGAATCGCGCCGAGCCTCGAACGAATCGACGCATCCGGCGACAGCGCACGGAGCACGCCGTAGCCGATGCCGCCACGAGGCGTCCGGCGCAGCGCGTCCTTCGCGCGGGCCAGCGTCTCACGCACGCCTTCCCGGGCGCCCACGTGCAGGCGGAGCGGGAAGAGCGCGGTGAACCAGCCCACCGTGCGGCTCAGGTCCACGTCCTCGAACAGGAACTCGCGTCCATGGCCTTCCAGGTCGATTCGGACGGTGCTGTTGCCGGACCAGCCCGTGAGCGTCCGGGCGAGCGCGGCAATCAGGGCCTCGTTGACCTTGACGTCGTACGCCGTCGGAACCTCATTCAGCAGCAGCTGGGTCTCCTCCGCCTCCAGCCACGTCACGAGCGTGCCCGCGTCGCTCACCGTGTCCGGGGCGTGGGGGTCGTTCAGCGGCAGGTCCTGCGAGTCGTCTCGCTGCGCCGTCGCAAGCCAGGCGTCGAGCTCGGCCCGGGCGTTGGGCGTCGCCGCATACGCTTCGAGCCGCTTCGCCCAGTGCTGGAAGGACGTCGTCTTCGGCGGGAGACCGACCTCCTGGCCATTCGACAACTGGCTGTACGCCGTCAGCAGGTCCTCGATGATGATGCCCCACGACACGGCGTCCACCACCAGGTGGTGGGCCACCAGCGCGAGCCGCGCGGAGTCCCCACCCAGCCGCAGCAGGGCGGCGCGCATGAGCGGGCCCTGCTCCAGGTCCAGGGACTCGTGGAGGTCGGCGAGCGCCTCTTCCACGTGCTCGCTCCCGTCCACGTCCAGCGTGTCCAGGGGAATGCCTGTCAGCGCCTCCTCTTCGGCGTGGAACTGGGTCCAGCTGTCACCGTCCTTGCGGTAGCGGAAGCGGAGCGCGTCGTGGTGGCGCTGCACCGCTTCGAGCGCGCCGCGAAGCGCGGCCAGGTCGATTCCTGGCTCCACGTCGAGCATCACCGCCATGTTGAAGTGCTGCGGCCCGGCGCGGTTCTGGTCGAAGAACCAACGCTGGATGGGGGTGAGGGGCGCGCTGCCCGTCACGAGCCCCTGCTCGGCGTTGATGACCTGGGTGCTGGAGGCCACGCGCGCCAGGTCGGCGATGGTCTGGTGTTCGAACAACTGGCGCGGACGCAGCCGCAGGCCCTGCTGGGTGGCGCGGGAGATGATCTGCAGCCCGAGGATGGAGTCACCGCCGAGCGCGAAGAAGTTGTCGTGGATGCCCACGGACTCCTTCTTCAAGACGGTGGCCCAGATGCTGGACAGGATTTGCTCCTCCCGCGTCCGCGCATCGGCGAAGGCGGCGGGCGCCTGGGCCTGCACGGGGTCCGGCAGCTTCTTGCGGTCCACCTTGCCGCTGGGCGTCAGCGGGAAGGTCTCCAGAACGACGAAGTGCGCCGGCACCATGTAGTTCGGAAGCAGGCCCATGGCATGGTCGCGCAGGGACTGAATCGTCAGCGACGTGCCCGGACGGCCCACGGCATATGCCGCGAGCTGCCCCTGGTGGACCGTGATGACCGACCGCTGTACCGCAGGGTGGCTGTCGACGACGGTTTCCACCTCACCCAGTTCAATGCGGTAGCCGCGCAGCTTCACCTGGTCATCGATGCGGCCCAGGAAGTCGATGCTGCCGTCGGCGCTCCAGCGCGTGAGGTCGCCCGTCCGGTAGAGCCGGGCGTTCGGAGCGTCGGAGTAGGGGTCCGGGATGAAGCGCGTCCGGGTGAGCTCGTCGAGACCGTGGTACCCGCGCGCGAGCGCCACACCACCCACGTACAGCTCGCCGGGAACCCCGATGGGGACCTGCCGCTGGTCGGCGTCGAGGATGCGCGCCACGAGCCCCGGCAGAGGCCGGCCGATGGACGGCACGCCCGTGTCGCCCTGCTTGAGCTCGGCGACCGTCGCGATGACCGTCGTCTCCGTCGGACCATACGCATTGATGAAGCGGCGGGTGTCCGTCACCCACTTCTTCACGAGCTCCGCGGGGAGCGCTTCTCCGGCCGTGATGAGCACGCGGAGATCGGGATAGGCCCCCTCCGGCAGCGTCGCGAGCGCGGAGGGTGACAGCACGACCTGAGTGATGTGCTTCTCCGTGAGCACCGTGGCCAGGGCCTCGCCCACGCGCGCGGTCTCATCCGTGGGCAGCACCAGCCGGGCGCCGCTGGCGAACGCCATCACGATGTCCCAGACGGAAACGTCGAAGGACAGCGACGCCGCCTGGAGGATGCGACTGTCCGGTCCGAGCCCGAAGAGCGGGACCGAGGCCACGGCGAGGTTCGCCGCGCCCCGGTGCTCCAGCACCGCGCCCTTTGGCTTCCCGGTGGAACCCGAGGTGTAGATGACGTAGGCGGCGGAGCCCGCGTCGGGGAACGGGAGGGTGGATGGCTCGGCGTGCTCCGGCAGGGGCTCATCCATCCACAACGTCTGGCCCTGGAAGCCCGGCCGCTCGCCGAGGGCGCGCTCCGTGAGCAGCACCTCCGCGCCCGAGTCGTCCAGCATGTGGCCCAGGCGCGCCTGGGGGTACTCCGGGTCGAGCGGGACATACGCGCCGCCGGCCTTCCACACGCCCAGGATGCAGGTGATGAAGTCCACCGACTTCGGCAGGCAGATGGCGGCCCGCTTCTCCCGTCCGAAGCCCAACGAAACCAGGTGCCGGGCAATGCGCGTCGCCCGCTGGTCGAGCTCGCCGTAGCTCAGGCGGACGTCGCGATGCTCCAGGGCAATGGCCTCAGGTGCGCGCGCGACCTGCGCCTGGAACAACTCCACCACCGAGCCGGGCGCGGGCGGGGCACTGGGGCCTTGCTCCCACTTCGCCACCTGGCTGGCTTCGCTCGCACCCAGGAGCGCGAACTCGGGCACCCGGCGCTCTGGCGCCTGCACCGCTTCGCGGAGCATGACGACGAGGTGCTCGGCCATCCGCTCGATGCGCTCGCGGTCGAACAGGTCCGCGCTGAACTCGAGCAGGCCGGAGAGGCCATCCGCGGACTCCTGCATGGACAGCGTCAGGTCGAACTTGGCGGTGACGCTGTCCAGGTCGAGCAACCGCACGTCGAGCCCATCCAGCGCGGGCGGTGAGAACGGCGCGTTCTGGAGCGCGAACATCACTTGGACCAGGGGCTGGCGGCTGAGGCTCCGCTCGGGCGCGACCACCTCCACCAGCTTCTCGAAGGGCACGTCCTGGTCCGCGTAGGCGTCCAGCGCCGTGCGCCGGACGCGCGACAGCAGTTCCAGGAAGCTGGGGTCGCCGGACAGGTCCATTCGGAGCGCGAGCGTGTTGACGAAGAATCCAATCAGGGGCTCCGTCGCCGCGCGATTCCGGTTCGCCACCGGCGAGCCGATGATGAGGTCCTTCTGGCCGCTCAGCCGTGACAGGTAGGCGGTGAAGGCCGCCAGCAGCGTCATGTACAGCGTGGCGCCTTCCCGGCGGCTCAGCTCCTTCAGGCGCGCGGTGAGGGAACGGTCCACGCCGAAGCGGACCACGCCTCCCCGGTACGTCGGCGTCTCCGGCCGGGGCCGGTCGCTGGGGAGGTTGAGCGACGAGGGCGCCCCCGCCAGACGCTGCTTGTGCGCTTCAATGGACTCCGCGAGCGCCCCGTCCCGGAGGAGCTGTCGCTGCCACAGCGCGAAGTCCGCGTATTGGACCTGGAGCGGCGGCAAGGCCAGCTCACGCTGCGAGCGCAGCGCGTTGTAACCGGCCGCGAGCTCACGCGCGAGGATGCCCACGGACCAGCCGTCCGAGACGACGTGGTGCATGGTCAGGACCAGCACATGGTCCGACTCCGAGATGCGGAAGAGGCGCATCCGCAGCAGCGGGCCCCGCTCGAGGTCGAACGGCCGGGAGACCTCCAAGCCCGCCTGGACCTGGATGATCTCGAGCAGCTCCGCCTCCGAAGCCCCGGCCGGGTGGACCAGCTCCTCCGTGGGCGGGAGCTCGGCCGTGACGTTCGTGGAGATGGCTTGGAAGGGCTGCGCGCCTTCCGCCGGGAAGCACGTGCGGAGCACTTCATGCCGCTGGACGATGGCGTCCAGGCTCTGCCGCAGGGCCTCGTGATGGAGGGGGCCTCGGAGCCGGAGCACCAGCGGGATGACGTAGATGGGTGCCCGCGTCTCCTCGATGCGGTCCACGATCCACAGCCGCTCCTGGGAGGAAGACAGCGGAATGCGCTCCGGGCGCTCCATGGGCCCGGTGAAGTCGACCGCGGCCGCTCCGGGGCGCTGGCGCTGCTGTTGGACGGCCGTCACGAGCCCCGCGACGGTGGGGCTCGCGAAGAAAGTGCGCAGCGGAATATCCACGCCCAGCACGGCACGAATCCTGGACACGACCTGCGTGGCCAGCAGCGAGTGGCCGCCCAGATCGAAGAAGCTGTCGTGCACGCCCACTCGCTCCGCGCCGAGCAGCTCGGCGAAGATGCTGGCCAGGATCTCCTCCTCGCCGTTGCGCGGCTCGACGTAGGCCGTCTCCAGGCCCTGTGAGACGGATGGAACGGGCAGGGCGCGCCGGTCGACCTTGCCGTTCTCGGTCAGGGGAATCCGGTCGACGACCATGATGCTCGCGGGCACCATGTACTCGGGAAGGCTCGCCTGCGTCCGCTTGCGCAGCTCGCTCTCCAGACGGCGATCCACCCGGCTTCGGAGCGGGTCATTGGCGCGGCGTGCCCCCACGACGACTTCCGGTGCACTGCCGAAGAGGGCCACGGGCCCGTGCTCCGACTGCGCGGCCGGGGTGAAGACCGCGTCGAAGGAGCCATCCACGCCGCCGCGGGACCAGTCCAAGGCGACGTTGAGGGACAGGGACTCCGCGAGTTGGTGGAGAGACTCGGGGTCGATGCCAGGATCGGGATCGCTCGCGGGCGTCGTGGCATCGCGGTCCAGCACTCGCCGACGGAGCTTCTCGAAGAACCCAGGCCGCGAGGACGCTCCATCCGTCACGCTCGCCAGGGCGTCCAAGGATGCCTCGACTCGCGCGTTCCGGATGCCACGCAGGCCGACACGCCGGGTGCCGTCCTGGGTCAGCCGGGCGCGGAGCTCGGGCAGGCTCACGTTGCCCGGGCCCCAGGCCACGTCGGGACCGGGGCTGGGCGGGGTGTCCAGATGGATGAGCACGTCGTAGCGGAAGCGCGTCAGCTCGTTCAGGCACGCGCCCCGCTTCGGGCGAATCTCCACGTGGGTGAGGCGGGGGATGCGCTGCTTGAGGGCCCAGAAGAAGTCCGGGGCGAGCACCAGCTCCTCTTCCGCCGCCATGCGCTGCGCCACGCGGGCCTTGAGCACCTGTGGGTCGAGCGTGCCGGACGCCTGCGCCAGGACGATGGACGCGTGGAAGGCCTCCAGCAGGCGGAAGTTCCGCACGTCACCCACAAAGATGACGCCGCCCGTGTCCAGCCGCTGCGAAGCCTTCTCCAGGGCCTGGGCGAGGTACTCCGCGCTCGGGAAGTACTGGACCACCGAGTTCAGCATCACCGCGTCGAAGCGCATGTCGCCGAAGTCGATGCCGTCCAACTGGTCCGCCGCGCAGTGGAAGAGCTTCGCGTGCTCGAGCCCTGCCGACTTCGCCGTGTTGCTCCGGAGCATGTTGACGACGACACCCGAGACGTCTGTGGCCCAGTAGGCCTCCGTGGACGGCGCAATCCGCGTGAGGAGCAGACCGGTGCCACAGCCGATCTCAAGCACGCGGCGGGGCTTCCGCACGAGAATCTGGTGGACCGTGTGGTCGACCCACTCCTTCATCGCCTCCGCGCTGAGCGGTGCGCCGGTGTAGCTGCTGTCCCAGCCCGCGATGTTGAAGCTGGGGTCCAGCTGCGGCTCGCTGGCGGAGCGTGCATAGAGGTCGTCGTAGAGCGCCTTCCACTCGCCCACGTGCGTGTCGCCGACGCCGCCGTCCGAATCCGAGGACAGGAGCGTCTCCGCGGCGTTGTCTCTGGGCACGACGTAGGCGGCGATGCGCCGGTCGTCCGCGCTCCGCTCATGCGTGGTGACGTAGGCATCAACCACCGCCGGGTGCGTGGCGAGCACCGACTGGATTTCACCCAGCTCGATTCGGAACCCGCGAATCTTCACCTGGTCGTCGATGCGCCCCAGGTACGTGAAGCCGCCATCCGGAAGACGGATGGCGAGGTCGCCCGAGCGGTAGAGCCGCTTGCCCGGCGAAGACGGGTCTTCGACGAAGCGCTGCGCGGTGAGCTCGGGGCGCTTCAGGTAGCCGCGCGCAACACCCGCGCCGCCGACGTACATCTCCCCCGGAACGCCGGGCGGTACGGGCTGGCCGTGCTCGTCGAGCAGGTGCAGCTCGAGGTCCGGGAGCGGGCATCCGATGGGGCTCGCGGCGGAGGTGAGGTCGGCCTCGGTCACCCGGTAGTACGTGACGTGCACCGTGGTCTCGGTGATGCCGTACATGTTGATGAGCTGCGTGCCGGCGTCCCCATACCGCTCGAACCAGGGGCGCACGGTCGCCGCGTCCAGCGCCTCGCCACCGAAGATGATCCACTTGAGGCTGCGGCCGCCCTTGCCATCGGCGATGGACGGCGCGCGCGTCAGCGCTCGGAACGCGGACGGCGTCTGGTTGAGGACCGTCACGCCCTCCCGAGCAATCAGCTCACCGAAGGCCTCGGGCGCGCGCGTCATCCAGTGGGGCACGACGACCAGGCGCCCGCCGTACAGCAGCGGCCCCCAGAGCTCCCAGACGGAGAAGTCGAACGCCGCGGAGTGGAACAGCGTCCAGACGTCATCCGGCCCGAAGCCGTAGAGCGGCTCCGACGTGGTGAACAGCCGGGTGGCGTTGGCATGAGTGACGATGACGCCCTTGGGGCGCCCCGTCGAACCAGAGGTGTAGATGACGTAGGCGGCGTTGTCCGGCGTGATGGCCGGCTCGGGATTCGGCGTGCGCCGGCCGCCCTGCCAGTCGAGCGCGTCCACGAAGACGGTGGGCACACGCTGGGTGGGCAGCTCGCCGGTGCGGCTGGACTCAGTCACCAGCGCGGTGACCTCCGCGTCCTCCAGAATCAACGCGAGCCGGTCCTTCGGACTGGCGGGGTCCAGCGGCACATAGGCGCCGCCGGCCTTGAGGACGCCGAGGATGGAGACGACCAGCTCCGCGCTGCGGTCGACGCAGATGCCCACCAGTGACTCGGGGCCCACGCCGTGTTCGCGCAGCGCATGCGCCAGGACATTCGCCCGGGCGTTGAGCTCGGCGTAGCTCAGGTGCGCCTCGCCAGACGTCAACGCGGTGGCATTCGGGCTGCGCTCGGCCTGGGCCTCGAACCAGCCGGTGAGGGTCTGGGCCGTGGTGATGGCCGGGGCGCCTACAACGCGCGCCTCATGCACGGGGGACGGGGCCTTGACCGCCAGGGACAACCGGGCCACGGGCTCATCTGGCGCGCGGACCATCTCCTCGACGAGCTTTTCGAAGTAGCCGCGCCACAGGGCGACGGTGTCGTCATTGAAGAGGGCGCGGTTGAAGCGGAGCACGCCGGAGAAGGCGCCTCGCGTCTCCCACATCTCCAACGTGAGGTCGAACTGCGACTCCTGGTCGCTGATGGGGAAGGGCTCGAGCTGCAGGTTGCCCCAGTGGACGCGGGCGTCCTCGTCGGGCGAGGCCCACAGCGCCATGGCGCCGCCGCCCTCGCGCGAGGCGTGGAGCGAGATGGACGCCTGGAAGAGGGGAGACACGCCAGGACGGCGCTCGATGTTCAGTCGCTCCACGAGCGATGCGAACGGGAAGTCCTGGTGCGCGAGCGCCTCGTGGACGACGGTGCGCATCCGGCCCAGCAGGGTCCGGGTGGACGGCGCACCGGAGAGGTCCGCGCGCAGCGCCACCGCGTTGGCGAAGTAGCCCACGACGTCATGGAAGGCGGAGCCGGGCCGGCCCGCCGTGGGCGAGCCAATCAGGATGTCCTCCTGACGCGCCAGGCGCCCCAGCAGGGCGGCATAGGCGGACACGAGCACGACGAAGGGCGTGGACTCGGCGCTCTGCGCGAGCGCCTTGATGCGGGCCGTCAGCTCCGCGGAGAGGCGGAACGGGCTCGCGCCACTCCGGTTCGCGGCGACCGCCGACCGGCTGCGGTCGGCGGGCAGCGCCAGGATGGGAAGCTCACCATCGAGCTTCTTCTGCCAGTAGTCCCAGTGGGCCCGCCCCGCGGCACCCGACATCGTCTCCGCCTGCTGCGCGACGAAGGCGGCGTAGCTGCCCGTGACGGGCGGCAGGGCCGGCTGCTCGCCGCGCGCGATGGCCTGATAGAGCTGATTGAACTCCTGCTGGAGGATGCCCGCGGACCACCCGTCGTAGACGATGTGGTGGACGGTCATCAGGAGGACGTGGTCCTCGGCCCCCAGGGAGAAGAGGTTCCCCCGGAGCAGCGGGCCGCGCTCCAGGGAGAACGGCTGACGGTAGGCGCGGGCCACCTCGGCCTGGAGCTGCTCGGCGCTCCAGCCCTGCGCGTCCACGTGGGTGAAGCTCGGCTCGAGGGCCGGGTGGCACGTCTGGACGAGCTGCCCTTCCGCGGTGGACGAGAACGTGGTGCGCAGGGACGCGTGGCGCTCGGCCAGCATTTGGAACGCGCGCTTGAGCGACGCCACATCCATCTGCGAGCGGATGCGCAGCGCGAAGGGCGTGTTGTAGGCCGCGCTCTCCGGGTCCTGCTGGTGCAGGAGCCATAGCGCCTTCTGGCCGGACGCGAGCGGTGAGAGGCGAGGGGCCGTTTTCCCGGACTTCGCCATGAGCTCCGCGAGCAGCTTGCGCTTCGCCTCGAGTGAGAGGCCCTTCATGTTGTCAGCCGGGGTGCTCATGCCGTCTCCCTCTCCTGCGCCGTCTGCGCGGCGAGCATGGCCTGGAGGATCGTGTCCAGCTCACCCTCCGACATGCTGTTCACCTGCTGCTCGATTTCGGCTTCCTCCGTCACCGGTTCCGGCGCGGGCGCAGCGGCGGCGGCCGCGGGCCCGTCGAACTTCGATGACAGGTTGGTGGCGACCTCCACCAGACTCCCGGCGCGCAGCAGCTCCAGCGCGGGAATCTCGATGCCGAGCGCCTCGCGGATGGTCCGCTGGACCTGCATCGACAGCAGCGAGTCCACGCCCAGCAGGGACAGGGGCTTCTGCGGCTCCACCCGCTCCATGGGAATCTGGAGAATGGTGGCGAGCCGTTCGACGAGGAACTTCTCCAGCTCCGGCTGCCGGGCCTCGGGGGCCAGTCCCGACAGATGTCCGCGCAGCTGGTCCGCCTCGCTCTGGGCGCCACCCTGGGCACTGCCCAGCAGGTGTGACGTCCTGGCGGACTTGCCCAGGTGTGGGGCGGCGCGGCCCAGCTTGGACCACTGCACGTCGAAGAGGCCCAGCTGCGGCGTGCGCAGGCGCAGCACCCGCTTGAGCGCGGTCAACACGGTGGCGGGCGCCATCGGGTTGAGGCCGAGCGATTCGAGGTAGGTTCGCACCGCTTCGTCCTGGGCCATGCCGAACTCACCCAGCACGCCCCAGTGGATGCTGATGGCCGCCAGCCCTCGCGCGGCCCGGTGCTCCGCGAGCGCGTCGAGGAAGCTGTTCGCCGCGACGTAGTTGCCCTGACGCGGGTTGCCAATCAGCGCGGCGACGGACGAGAACAGGACGAAGAGGTCCAGCGGCCGGTCCTGCGTCAGCTCGTGAAGAATCCACGCGCCGCCCGCCTTGGGAGACATGACGCGCTGGATGCGCTCGAGGTTCAGGTCGGGCATCGGCGCGTCGTCCAGCACGGCCGCTGTGTGCAGCACGCCCTTGAGCGGCGGGTGCGTGGCGTCGATGCGCGCGAACAGCGCCCGCATGTCGTCCATGCTGCTGACGTCCGCGGCGGCCGCGGTGACGCGAGCGCCGGCCGCCTCCAGGTCCTGGACCAACTGTTTGGCTTCCGGTGTGGAGGCCCCCTTGCGGCCGGTGAGCACGAGGTTCCGCGCCCCCTCCGCGACCATCCAACGGGCGAGCGCGAGGCCGAACCCACCGAAGCCGCCGGTGACGAGGTACGTGGCGTTCGCATCGAAGAGCGGCTCGTCCGCCGCCGGCGCGAGCGCGAGCGGCTCACCATCGGCGAACGTCAGCGTGAGCCGGGCCAGCCCCTGGTCCCGCGAATGCTCCGCCAGCCACGCCGATGCCTCCTCGGCGCGGGTGACGGGCCAGGACTCGGACGGCAGCGCCGGCAGGGTCTGGAATCGGCCGAGGACGGACTGGAGCCGCGTGGCGACCTCCTGGGGACGCTGGCGCAGCATGGCCGCGACGTCCACGCGAGCGCAGGCAGCGCCACGGGGCCAGGCGGTGGCGAACAGGCCCTCCGCCGGAGCGAGCGGGCCCGCATCGACGAAGCGGCCGAAGGCCCCGAGCACACTGGTGAGGGTGGGCTCCGCGTCGCAGGACGCGTTCACCAGCAGGTCCACGCCCGCGCCGTCCGTCCACTCCAGGATGTCTTCCGGGAGGGAAGGCGAGCGCTGGTCGAAGACGCGAACGCCCTCCGGCACCTGCCGCGTGTCGCCGTCCAGGATGATGGCAGTCCGGGCTCCCGCGGCGCGGCCGAGCTCGACCACAGCGGTCCCCACGCCCCCGGCGTCCCCGATGACGAGGAGCCGTTCGGAGCTCTGGATGTGGCCATGCACATGAAGCGCGTACTCCGCGCCGAGGAAGGGCAGCAGCCGTCCCTGGGACGTGCCGGCGCTGACGAAGTCCCGGTCCAGGCGCAGCACCACGTGCGTGCCCACCACGGGCGCTTCTTGCGCGACCAGTGCCTGCACCACCTGGCCGGACGTGAAGCCCGGGGTGGCCTCGCCCACCGCGACGACCACGCCGCCCACCTCCAGCGGCCAGTGCGTGTCGGACGCGCGCCGGCCTTGCACGGCCGCGGCGCGGGTCAGTGTCACGTGGGTGACCTTGATTTCGACCTCTCCGCGCGCCGGCTGTTTGCGCGTGGCGCGACGCGGTCGGCGCTCGGCGCCGTCGAGGGCGATTTCGAATACCTGCTCCACACCGGCCGGCGCGGGCGTTCCCTTCGTCTGGGCCTCCCACTCCGGAAGGGGCTTCGCGCTGAGGCGGCGGACGAAGCGGCGGGTGTCGCGCAGCGCGACCTCCTCCTCCTGCGTCTCCGCCAGCAGCTCACGCGCAAGCCGCTCGATCAGCTCCGGCTGCGACGCCGAGGCGCCCTTCGGCAGGTCGATGGAGCGGGTCCGCAGGTGTGGGAACTCCGCGGGGACGACGCGCGCGAAGCCAATCAGCGGCGTGGCGGACAGCGCGCCCAGACCGTCACCCGGGGCCGCGCGCTGTGCGTCGCGGGTGATGATGCGCAGCGACGCGCCATCGCCCGGCGCCAGGGCCAGCACCACGTCGAGCAGCGCCTGCACGTCGTTCGACTCGACTCCCGGACGCGCGTCCAGGCCGGTGAGGTAGGCAACGTGCTGGATGCGGACACGGCCCACGGCCTCCACGAGGGAACGGACGTCCTCCGCGTTCCCGGAACGAATCTGGAAGCGGTGGTTCGACTCGCGGACGAACGAATCGCCCCGCGTCACCAGGACCAGGTCCTGGATGCCGGTCCGCTGGAGTTCACGCGTGAGCTCGGCGCCGATTCCGCCCTGGTCGGCGAAGACGAGCCAGGTGCCCTGGCTCTTCGCGGGTGGCTCCTCGGCGGTGGCCTCGAAGGCGTGCGTGTACGTCCAGTCGTAGAACGCGGGCCTGGGCACGGACTCCTCACGGTCCGCGAGCGCGGCGCACTCGACGCCCGTCAGCTTCGCGGACACCCGTCCATCGCCGTCCAGCAGCGTGATGTCGCACTCGAGCTTGTGGGCCGTGCGCGCGCGAATCCGGGCATGGCACCACAGCGGCGCGTGGGCCGCGGGAGGGGTGGAGAGCTGGATGCTCCGGCAGCCCATGGGCAGGTAGAGCCGCGCGTCGTCCTCGGGAAGCCAGGACACCATGGCCTGGAGGCACGGGTCCAACCACACCGGGTCGAGCAGCATCTGCGAATCCGCGGTGATGCGCGCCACTTCCGCTTCGGGAAGGACAATCTCGGCCAGCAGTTCCTTCTCGTTGCGGCGCAGCGTGCGGATGCCGCGCAGGCTGGGGCCATACTCGAGCCCGCGCGTCGCGATCATCTGGTACAGCGCCTCGGTGTCGAGCGGCGCCTCGGCGTGGATGCCGAGCTCGCTCACCCGGACCTGGGTCTCCGGTGACGTGTGGACGTTCCGGCGGATGCGCGCGGTGGCGTGACGGGTCCACGCCGTGCGGTTGTCGCGCGGCCGGCTGTAGATGGTCACCGTCTGAGCCGCCTCGTCGTACGTGGTCCGGACGACGGGCTCGTCATGGCCGGTGACGACGAGCGCGTTCTCGAACCGCACCTCTTCCAGTGCATGCGGCTCGGAGAGGCCCATGGCGCGGCGAACGGCGAGCGCCAGCTCGACGTAGGTGGCGCCAGGGACGACGAGCGAACCCCGGACGCGGTGGTCCTGGAGGCACGGCAGGAAGCGCGCGTTGAGCCCGCGCTCCCAGGTGGGCAGCGGCGCGGAGACGCGGGAGCCGAGCAGCGAATGCTCGTCCGAACCCCGACGGTCCGTGAGGGCCTCCTCCGACTCGTGCCAGTGCTTCTCACGTTGCCAGGGGTAGGTGGGGAGCGGGGTGTAGCGCGAGCCCTGCGGATAGAGGCCGCTCCAGTCGATGGGAATGCCCGCGACGTAGAGCTCGGCCACGGCCTTGGTGAACGTCTTGAGCTCGGGCTCCTGCCGCCGGAGGGAGGTGAGGACGCGGCCCTCGACGCGGGCCTCCGCGCAGCACTCCTTGATGGACGCCAGCAGCACGGGGTGGGGGCCCAGCTCGATGAAGAGGCGGTAGCCGTCCTTCAGCATCTGCCCCGCGGCCTTCGCGAAGAGCGTGGGCTCGCGGATGTTGTCGCACCAGTATTCCGCGTCGTAGGCGATGCCTTCGATGCGCCCGCCCGTGACGGTGGAGTAGGTGGGCAGGTGCCCGGCGGAGGGCTTCAGCGCGGCCAGGCAGCGGCGCAGCTCGGGCTTCAGGCCCTCCATGGCGGGGCTGTGGTACGGCACCTCGACCTTCAGGATGCGCTGGAACACGCCGCGCGCCTCCAGCTCCGCGGCGATCTCCTCGATGGCCTTCGCGTCACCCGACAGCGTCACCGCGTTGGGGCCGTTGATGGCGGCGATGGACACCAGATCCTCACGCCCCCGGATGGCGGCGCGCGCGCCTTCCTCGGAGAGGCCCACGGCGGCCATCTTTCCCTGGCCCGCGGCCTTGGCCTGGATGCGGCTGCGCTCGTAGATGACGAGCATGGCCTGCTCCAGCGTGAAGCGGCCGGCGGCATAGGCCGACGCGACCTCGCCCGCGCTGTGGCCAATCACCGCCGCGGGCGTGATGCCCGCGCGCCGCCACATCTCCAGCAAGCCAATCTGGAGGAACGTGTTCGCGGGCTGCGCGATGTCCGTCCGCGCCATGTTGGAGGACTTCTCGTCCGCGAGCATCTGCTCCAGCAGCGACCAGCCCGCCAGCCGCTGGAAGAGGGCGTCGCAGCGGTCCAGGGTGGCGCGGAACAGCGCGTCCTGTGCGTAGAGCTCCCGACCCATGGCCCACCACTGGGGCCCCATGCCGGTGAACACGAAGACGGGCCGGGCATCCGCGGCCTGGAGCGTCCGGCCAGAGGCGCCCAGCTCGGCGGGGTTGCCCGACGCGAAGGACTCCAGCCGCGTCGTCAGGTCGGCCACGTCCTCCGTCGCCAGCAGCGCCAGCCGGTGCTCATGGTGGGCGCGCCGCGTGGCCGCGGAGAAGCAGATGTCCGGCAGCGAGGCCGACGCCGGCGCGGCGAGCATCTCCGCGTAGGACCGAGCCAGGGCGCGCAGGGCCTCGGGGCTGCGGGCGGAGAGGGGGAGGAGCAGCGGCGCCGGGGTTGCGTCGGCGCGGGCCAGCGGTACGGCGGACGGGGCCTGCTCGATGACGCAGTGGGCGTTGGTGCCGCCGTAGCCGAAGGAGTTGACGCCCATCCGCAGCGGCTCGTCCTTCCGGGGCGCGAGCGTCTCGAGCGCGCGCGGGATGCGGATGCCCAGCGTGTCGAAGGGAATGGCGGGGTTGAGGTTGCGCAGGTTGGCCTGCGGGGGCAACTGCCGGTGCTGCAGGCACAGGCTCGCCTTGATGAGACCGGCCACGCCGGCCGCGGCCTCCAGGTGCCCGATGTTGGCCTTGAGCGAGCCGACCCACGGACCCTGGCCGTCCTCGCGCTTGGAGACGGCGCCCAGGCCACCCAGCTCCGCCGGGTCACCCACGGCGGTGCCCGTGCCATGGGCCTCGAAGGCGTGGATTTCGGTGGGGTCCAACGCGGCGCTGGCGCACACGCGGCGAATCAGCGCTTCCTGCGCGCGAGAGCTCGGCGCCGTCATGGACTCGCTGTGCCCGTCCTGGTTGACGCCCGTTCCTCGAATGATGGCGTAGACGCGGTCCTGGTCTCGGACGGCGTCGGAGAGCCGCTTGAGCACCACGATGCCCGCGCCCTCGCCACGGCCGTAGCCGTCCGCGCGGGTATCAAAGCTCTTGGAGTACCCGTCCGCCGACAGGAACTTGCCCTTGCTCATGGCCACGAAGATCTCGGGCCGGAACATGACGTTGACGCCACCCGCCAGCGCCAGGGACGTGGTGCCGTTGCGCAGGTCCTGGCACGCCAGGTGGACGGCGACCATCGACGAGGAGCACGCCGTGTCCAGGGAGATGCTCGGCCCCTGGAAGTCGAACATGTACGACAGGCGGTTGGAGAGCACCGTCATCGTGGAGCCCACCGCCGTGTGCGGTCCGATGAGCTCGCGGTTCATCGGCCCCATGTGCGTGAGCATGCTGTCGAGCATGAACCCGCCCACGTAGACCCCCGTGGGGCTGCCCGCGAGCTTGTCCGCCGGAAGGCCCGCGTCCTCCAGGCTCTCCCACGCCACCTCCGCGAGCAGGCGCTGCTGTGGATCGAGCGTCGCCGCCTCCCGGGGCGAAATGGAGAAGAAGGCCGCGTCGAACGTGTCGATGGCCTCCTGCAGGAAGCCTCCCGCCCGCACGTACGTCTTGCCTGGCTTGTCGGGGTCCGGGTCGTAGTACCGGCGGTGGTCCCAGCGCTCCTTCGGGACTTCTACGATGGCGCAGCGGCCCTGGGTGAGCAGCTCCCAGAGGTGGCGTGGTGACTTCGCGCCCCCCGGAAAGCGGCAGCCGATGCCAATGATTGCGATGGGGTCATGCTCAATATTGGACACTGCGCTCATGTCTAAAACCTACGCCAATAGCGGATTGCTCGTAAAGCCAAGGTTGTATTCTTAACTCTCGAGATTGGTTGTGTATGAATGGGTTACAGCATGTGTCACAGCCGTGTGCCCTCTGAGACACGACGTCTCAGGTTGGTGAGAAACGGCCGAGGCCAGGTTTCTTCACTCAATTCCTGTTACGGATGTCGCGTAGGGCTCCCCTCTGGCATTGACGCCCGGGGACATCCTCTCAGGGCTGTCTGACACTTGTGACGCTCCGCCGTGTCCCTTGCGCCTTTACGAGCGCACGTCTTCCGTCATGAATCGGAATGCGGCCGGCGGGGGCGACTTCGGGCTGTTGCTCCGGATTCTCGACGCGCGAGACGTTTGTGTCGCCGCATGTCACAAGGACAGCGTCATCGCCAGATTGGATGGTTCATTCTCACTCGCTGAGACACCGGGAGTGATGTGAGGCATCCATGTCTACTTCACGCCCGTGGCGCTGGGGATGCCGCCCACGGCTGGCCCGGCTCCACCTGCCAGGCCACGGCGGCCTCCGCGGTGACTGAGCGCGGATGTTGACGAGTCAAACACCGGCGGCGCACCCGCTTTCCCGAGCCGCTTGACTCCTCTAGCGTGCCACTCCACCGATGCCAGCCGAAGTCACTGTTCAATCAACGCTGTTCGAATCCCTGGTCCGCGTGGCGCAACCCGATGCGAAGCTCCGGGCCGAGTTCCTGGCCGCGGGCTTCGACATGGACAAGCCCCGCGCCACCTATCCGGCGGCCGTGTTCGTCGGGTGTCAGGAGGCGACGGTGCGCGCCCGCTACAAGGGCATGGACCGTCAGTCGGCCTACCGGACCCTGGGGCGGGAGCTGGTGCGCAGCTACTTCGACACCCTGGTGGGCAAGGTGGTGGGAATTGCCCTCAAGGTGGCCGGGCCCGAGCGCGCCATGAAGCGCGTGGCGCTGAGCTTCAGCTCCGTCGTCTCCCCGGTGGACATCCAGGTGGAATCCCTGGGGCCGGCGGACTGGCGCGTCCGCTTCCGGGGCTACCCGTTCCCGGCGGAGGCCGCCGCGGGCACCTGTGAAGGTGCGCTGCGGCAGGCCGGCGCCACCGAGCCCCAGGCGAACGTGGAGCGCTACGCGCCGCCCGACGGCTTCGACCTGCGCATCCGCTGGAGCTGACCCGTCAGGGCGTGGACGGGCTCCCCAGCGCGACCGCGGATGCGACGGTGGGCTCCGTCACGTTGTCGGTGGACGTGCGGTCGATGAGCACGTTGAGCGGGTCGATGCCCACCTGGACGGGCTTCACGGGAACGGTGAAGGTGAACTCCGATTCGCCCTGCGTCACCCGGCGCTTCTCCAGGAAGATGGCCTCGCCGCGCTCGTCGAGCGCGCCCACGTCCATCCAGTCGTTGAAGTCCACCTCCGTCTGTTCGCCCTTCTCACCGGCGCGGTACTTCTTCGACTTCACCTTGAGGGTGACGTCCCACGTGCCCTGGTCGTTCTGCCGCACCTGCGCGGAGACGGCGCGGTTGTCGTAGAGGGTGATGTTCTCGAACAGGTCCTCGATGAGGTACTGGTACTCCGGCGGCGTCTCTTCCCGGAGGAAGTCCAGCAGATCGGAGGAGCCGGTGTACGGCGGGCCCTGGAAGCGGACCTTCTCCACGTAGCGGCGCAGGGCGCGGTTCACCCGCTCCTCGCCGATGAAGTCCTGCAGCGCGTACATGACGAGGCTGCCCTTCTGGTAGTGGATGTACATCTGCTGCTCCACCCGTGCCAGCGGCACCTCCTTCTTCGATTCGAACGCGCGGGCAGCGAGGTAGCGGTCCAGCTCGAACTTGAGGAAGCGCTTCATCTTCATCGGCCCGAAGCGGTGCTTCATCACCATCAGCGCGGCGTACTGCGACATCGTCTCCGAAGTCATCGTGGCGCCCTGCGCGCGCGCGCCCACCACCTGGTGCGCCCACCACTGGTGGGCAATCTCGTGCGCGGTGACGTAGTACGGGTAGTCCACGTCGTCGGCGCGTCCGTCCTCCACGCGGGCGATGAAGCCCAGCGCCTCCGAATACGGAATCGTATTGGGGAAGGCCTGGGCGAAGCTCGCGTAGCGGGGGAACTCCAGGATGCGGGCCTGCCGGTGCTGATACGGCCCGAAGTTCTCGCTGCAGTACTCCAGCGTGTCCTTCATGCCGCGCATCATCCGGTCCAGCGCGAAGGTGTGCGTGGGGTGGTGGTAGATCTCCAGCTTCACGTCGCGCCACGTGTCGCGCATCACCGCGTAGCGCGCGGACAGGACGGAGAAGAAGTTGAGGATGGGTTTGTCCATCCGGTAGTGGAAGAAGCGGCGGTTGCCCTCGGTCCACTCCTTCTCCAGGTAACCCGGGGCAATGGCAATCTGGTCCTTCGCCGTGCTCACCGTGGCCTCGAAGTCGATGAAGTCCGAGTCCTGGCGGAGGTAGTTGTCCTGCTTCGCTTTCGGGTCGTCACGGTCCGGCAGGCGCTCACGAGGCGGCAGGCCGTAGTCCTTGCGGTCCCGGTCGTCCGCCAGCTCCGCGTCCTTCAGGTAGCCCAGCACCGGCAGGTTCATGTTGTTGAAGAAGGTGCCGTTGCCCACGATGTCCGTGCGCGCCCCGCCGTGCTTGAAGCCCTTCGTGCCGAACTCCAGGTCGAACACGATGGCGGAGTCGGCGCCGGGCGCCAGCGGCGTGGGCAACTCGTAGATGAAGATGCCGAGCTCGGCGTCATGCATCGCGGGCTTCGTCACGCCCGCCAGGGACAGGCCGCGCACCCGGGCGTCGTCCGGCAGGCTGAGCATCACCTTGGAGATGGGCGCGTCGGTCTTGTTGCGGATGCGGTAGCTGCCCAGGGCCTCCAGGCGCAGTTCTTCCGGGTGGATGTGGAAGGTGACCTTCGCGGCGGTGATGCGTGGGTGGGGCAGGGCGGCGTAGGACGCGTACTCTTTTTCGTAGCGGGCCTGCTGCCGCTCCCGGTCCTTCCGCGTGATGTACGGGTTGAGGATGTGGGTGTTGTAGTAGATGAACGCGCCCGCCCCGATGAAGACGCAGAGCGACAGCGCCGCGGCCGCCGTCCACGCGCCCGTGCGCCGAGCCTTGGCTGCCGCCCAGCGCTGCTTCCAGCGCGCCTCCCGGCCTCGCACCGTGAGCAGGTAGCCCACCGCCACGAGCAGCGCCGCCAGCCCGTACCAGTAGACGCGGTGCCACACGAGCGCGGGGATGATGCTGCCGAAGCGGTTCAGGTCGGAGTAGCGGAGCGTGGGCTCGGAGCCGTAGCGGACCAGCAAGTCTTCCACGCCCATCAGGCCCAGCGCGGCCTGGAGGACGAAGTAGAGCACCATCACCAGGTACGCCAGGTACTTCTGATGGATGAGCACCTGCGCGAAGAAGGCCAGCACGCACAACAGCGCGTCATGCGGGAAGTCCAGCAGGAAGAGCTGTGTGGCGTAGAGGTTCCACTCGATGTCGACGTAGCCGCGAAGCACCTGGGAGAGCAGCGCGGAGAGCAGCGCCACGACCTTCAGTGAGAAGGCCACGAGCAGCAGCGCCCCCAGCTTCGCGCCATAGGTGACCCAGGATGGCGCGCGCGTGGCGTCCACGATGTCGGCCAGCCCCGCGTCGCGCTCCTTCCACACCAGCTCACCCGCATAGAAGGTGATGGTGATGAGCAGGAAGGGCTGGAACGTTCGCGTGGCCGTCTCCAGCACCTGCCACGTCACCGGCCAGGTGGCGGTTCCGTATATCTGCTTCGAGATGGAGATGCCCATGGTGCCCATGGCCAGCCCCGCCACGACGAAGGACCAGAACACCGGGGAGCGGAGGATGTCGCGGTATGCCAGCCAGGAGGTGGCGAAGGCCGTGCGCAGCCAGCTGCCCGTCGTGGGCGCCGCCAGGGTGGTGGGGATGGCGACCGGGGCGGGGGGCTCCTTCTCCTTGCGCGCACCGCGTCCCCGCTGCTCCTCCACGGTGGTGCGGAAGCGCAGGACGGCCAGCCCCAGGAGCGCGGCGCCCACCGCGCTCCACAGCAGCCGGTTGGCGAGCAGCAGCCCGGCGAAGGGGATGAGGTCCCGGTTGCGCTCGGCCGCCGTCCAGTAGCGGGTCGCGTTCTCGAAGGTGAGGAAGCCGAACGGGTCCAGCAGGGACGCCAGGTCCTGGTGCTGCACGTCGGACATGGCGGCGCTGAGCACCAGGTACCCCATCACCAGCACCACGACGCCCACGTACACGGGGGCCATGCGCCGCGTCAGGGCGGCCAGCGAGAAGAAGACGGCGCCGGCGAAGAAGAGCGTGGGCCAGACGCCGACGACGTAGGGCCACAGGTAGGACGTGAGCTGGAACGGAGCGAGCCGCTCGGCGTCCACCAGCCACACGCCCGCGGCGCCCACCAGCAGCCCGGGGATGATGGCCAGCATCAGCACCGCGCTGAAGAGGTACGCGCCCAGGAACCGGCCGAGCAGGTACGGGCCCTTCTTCACGTTCTTCGTGAAGATGAGCATCCACGTGTTGTGGCCGAAGTCCTGGTAGGCGGCCTGGCCGAAGACGGCGGCCACCATGAAGAGGCCGACGTAGGCCATGCCGGTGGTGAAGTTGAAGACGGTGTGCGGGCTGTTGACGTGGACCAGCTCCGGGCCCGACGCCACCGAAAACCCCTTGAACACGGCGCCAATCGCCAGCGTCATCATCGCGGCGGCGGCGGCCAGCATCAGGGCGTAGACCCAGGTGGAGATCATCTTCACCCGGCGCCGCAGTTCGAAGGTCAGGAGGGCGGTGAACATGGTGGTCCCTCAGGACTGCTTGGACGCCCGGGCGAGCGCGTGGAAGTACACGTCCTCCAGATCGGGGCTGGCGGGCTCGAAGCCCTCGGGCGGGGACTCCGCGTAGACGTGGACCAGGCGCTGCCCGGCCACGCGCCGCACGGCGATGACCTCCAACTGCTTCATGAGCGCGTCCAGCTCCTCCTGGTGGGTGACGAAGCGCTTCCACACGCGCTGGTGCAGGGACTCCACCAGCTTCAACGGGTGGCCGCTGGCCACGACGCTCCCCTGGGCGAGGATGGCCATGTTCTGACAGAGGTCCGCCACGTCGGAGACGATGTGCGTGGACAGCAGCACCACGACGTCGGCGCTGATCTCCGCCAGCAGGTTGTGGAAGCGGAAGCGCTCGGCGGGGTCGAGCCCGGCGGTGGGCTCGTCCACGATGAGCAGCTTGGGATTGCCGAGCAGCGCCTGGGCGATGCCGAAGCGCTGCTTCATCCCGCCGGAGAACCCACCGAGCCGCCGGTCTCGATGCTCCCAGAGGTTCGTCTTCTGGAGGAGCGCCTTCACCGTGTCATGGCGCGGGCCGCGCTGGGCCAGTCCCTTGAGCTGGGCCAGATGGTCCAGCATGTCCCAGGCCGTCACCTTGGGGTACACGCCAAAGTCCTGTGGGAGGTAACCCAGCACCTCGCGCAGCCGGTCCTTGTCCCGGCGCAGGTCGATGCCGTCGAAGGTCATGGTGCCCGCGTCCACGTCCTGCAGCGTGGCGATGCTGCGCATCAGCGTGGACTTTCCTGCACCGTTGGGCCCGAGCAGCCCGAACATGCCGCGCGGAATGGTGAGGCTGACACCCTGCAACGCGCGGGTGCCGTTGGGGTAGGTCTTCGACACGCCTTCCAGTCTGAGCTCCATGGCGGCGAACCTAGCCCAGTCCCCGGGACCGATGCGTGGAGCGCGTGGCGTCGTTACGATGTAGGCATGCCCCTTTCTCGCCGGATCTCCACCGCCTCCGCGGCCGTCGCCTTCCTCCTGGGGGCCTGCGGAGAGGGGGACCCGGTCATGCTGGAGGCGGTGGCCGCGAGCTGCTCGGGCGGTCCGGCGCAACACCTGGACCGGTTGCCGTCCGGCGCCATGGTGCTCAACGCCTACTTCCTGCAGGAAGAGGCCACCCGGGACGCGCGGCGGGGGGCAACGGAGTCCCCCGTGCTGGAAGAGGTGCTCGCCAAGGCCTCCGCGCTGGGCGTGCGCGCGCTGCGCACCAATGGACACAACGACGCGCTGTCGAAGGTGGGGGACACCGCCATCCAGGTGGCGCCGCTGGAGTACGACGAGGTGGCCCTGGTCGGCCTGGATTGGGTGCTCACCCGCGCCCGCTTCCATGGCGTTCGCCTGGTGCTGACGCTGGGGAACTACTGGGATGCGTATGGGGGCGCGCGCCAGTACGTGGAGTGGGCGGGCCTCCCCCGGCCCGTGGAAGGGGATGCCCGGTTCTTCACCGACCCGGTGGTGGTGGCGCACTTCAAGGCGCACGTGGCGCGGTTGCTCAACCGGGTGAACACGGTGGACGGCATCCGCTATGGCGACCACCCGGCCGTCCTGGCGTGGGAGCTGCTCAACGAGCCGCGGGGACGGGGGCTGGACAAGGAAGGGGCGCGGCTGCGCGCGTGGATTGATGACGTGGCGCGCGAGGTGAAGACACACGCGCCCGGCCACCTGGTGGGGACAGGGGAGGAGGGCTTCGAGCCGTCTCCCGACGGGTACGACCCTGGCTTCTGGTCCCGCTCCGGGTCGCCGGTGCTTCGCACGCCGGGGGCCAGCTTCACGCGGAACACGGCGTCCCCGTACATCGACTTCGCGTCGGTGCACTTCTATCCGGAGTCCTGGGGCCTGGGCGGCATCGACACGGCCGAGGCCGGCGCCCGGTGGATTCGGGAGCACGCCGCCATCGCCCGGAACCTGGGCAAGCCCTTGTTCGTGGGCGAACTGGGGCTGCGCAATGAAGGCACGTTCGACGTGTCGCAGCGGCGCGCGCTCTATCGCGGCTGGCTGGAGTGCATGCGGAAGGAAGGCGTCGGCGCGGGGGCGCTGTGGATGTTCTCCAACGACGCGCGACCGGAGGCCTGGGACGACTACACCTTCTATTACCGGGACGGCACGCAGCCGGGAGATCCGGTCAACCGGTACGCGGACCTGGTCATGGAGGCCGCCGCCGCGGAGCGTCCGGGGGCGGCGGTCTCCACGGGGCGCTGAGCGCGGGCGCTCCGGCTCAGACGGAGATGAGGCCCTTGCGGATGCCTTCGGTGACGGCCTCCACGCGGTTGGTGACCTCCAGCTTCCGGTAGATGTGCTCCAGGTGCGTGCGGATGGTGGCCTTGCTGAGGTCGAGCAGGCGCGCTGCCTCGCTGTTGGACACGCCCTTGGCGATGAGCTGGAGGATTTCGCGCTCGCGGTCCGACAGCGGCTTGAGCAGGGGCTCCTGGGGCAGGTCGCTGGCCGACGGCTCCGGCTGGGAGGGCGGCGCGGCCACGGGACCGGTCGGCACGGGGCTGGCGTCGGGCTCCACGCGGAAGTGACGGAGCAGCCGGCGGGCCAGGTTGGGCTGGATGACGGTGCCGCCCGCGCGGACCTCCTTGATGGCCTCGATGATCTTGTCCACCGGGGCGCCCTTGAGCAGGTAGCCGGAGGCGCCCGCCTTCACGGCCTCCAGCACTTTGTCCTCTTCGTCGAAGATGGTGAAGATGAGGATTTCAATCTTCGGGAAGCGCGCCTTCACCTCGCGCGTCACGTCGATGCCGCTCATGCGGGGCAGGCCCAGGTCGAGCAGCAGCACGTCCGGCATCAGCTTGGGCACTTCCTCCAGCGCGGCTTCACCGGAGAGCGCGGTGCCGATGATGTCCATCTCCGGGTGGTTCTCGAAGAGGCGGAGCTGGTTCTTGAGGATCTTCGTTTGATCCTCGACCACGAAGACGCGAATGGGCGGCGAATCGAGAGGCTGCGGGGCGTCCACGGGAGCTCCGGTCATGACGGGCGACAGGGAAGGGAGAATGCCACCTGGGCGCCAGCGCCGGGTGACGAGTCCACGATGAGCTGGCCACCGAGCTTCATGGCGCGCTCACGCATGTTCAACAGGCCGTAGTGGCCGCGCGGCGTCCGGGAAGGGTCGAAGCCCTTGCCGTCGTCGCGTACGACGAGGTTGACACGGTCCTCGCTGAAGTCGAGCCGCACCTGGACGCCCTTGGCCTCCGCGTGCTTCACCGCGTTGGACAGCGACTCCTGGAGGATGCGGAACAGCGCCAGCTGCGCGTCAGGGTCCAGCTTGCGCTGGAGCCCGGTGCGCTCGAAGCGGATGTCCAGGCCCGTGCGCTCGCGGAACGTCTTCGCGTAGTCCTCCAGGCCCTGCGCCAGCTCGAAGTCCTCGCGCATCATCCGCAGGCTGCGCCGCAGCTCCTCGATGGACTCCTCCGCGGTGAGCTTCAGCTCGCGGATCTCCTCGCGCAGGGCCTCCTCGCGCGCGAGGTTCAGGATGTACTCGGATTGGATGATCATCGACGACAGGGACGCGCCCAGGCCGTCGTGGATCTCCCGGGCCATCCGGTTGCGCTCCTCCACCACCGCCAGCTCCTTGAGGTCGCCCTGGAGCGACACGACCTCGCGGTGCGCGGCGGCCTCGCGCTCGTTCAGGTACACGAGCACGTAGACGATGATGAAGTTGAGCGCCAGGTACCAGAGCAGGGTCAGCAGCTCCACCGCCGTCACGGAGCGGTTGAGGAGCAGGTCCAGCCGGGTGGTGATGGGCAGCGCCAGCAGCGGCGGCAGGATCGCCAGCGGCTTGGGGAAGAGGATGGCGAAGAGCGTGGTGAAGAGCAGCTGCGTGGCCAGCAGCGGGCTCTGGAGACCGCCGCCGACGTGCGGCTTGGCGATGAGCACCACGCTGATGGTCACGTCCAGGCAGAGGGTGATGTACGTCACCCAGCGGCCGGCCTTGGGGTGGTCGATGACCAGGAGGTTGGCGACGCTGTAGAGCAGCATCGCGAAGTAGCCCACGAAGGAGAAGGGCCCGGTGAGGCCGAAGTAGCCGCTCCAGGCCGGCACCGCGAGGATGAGCAGGCCCAGCGTGAGGAACATCATCCGCGCGTAGAAGAGCGCGCGGGCCCTGGCCACGAAGCGGTCCTGCTCCCACGAGGCGGCGGCCTGCTCCGCCGACACGCTGTCCGTCAGCTTGCGGCGCTCCAGGACCTTCCGCACCCGGGCGCGCAGGTCGTTGGCAGGCGTCTCCTCGCTCAATGCGAGTTGGGAATCCATTCGTCCGGCAGTCTACGGGAGCAACCGGGGGGCCGGGAATCCCGGAGGTGGCCCGCCCCGCTTTCCGGGGGGGCGAGGGGGCAGGCCCTTCGCCGGGCGGAAGCACCGCGTTACTCCGCGGAAGCGTCACCCGCGCACGCCTGGCGGACCTCGGGCTTGTTCTTGAAGATGAAGTCCAGCCGGTCGATCTGCTCGCCCGTGCGCTCGTTGAAGAGCGGCGTGCCGCCCGCGTACATGCTGCCCTCCGGGTTGCCGTACGCGTCCAGCCCCTGCTTCTGGAGCCACGAGTCCACGCAGGCCTCCTGGGCCGCGCGCGCCGTGCCGCCGGAGCCCGCATCCCCGGCGCGCAGGGCCCCCTTGCTGGCGCCGGTGCGCGCGGCTTCGTCCGTCGCGGCGGAGGCGTCGGTGGGCCCCGGGGCCTCGCCCGACTTGCGGGTGCAGCCAGGCGCCAGGAAGAGGACAGCGGAAAAGACGAGCACGCCGGTCAGGTTTTTCATATGTCCTGGCAGGTGGGGGCCGCGCGGACGCGGGACGGTGGAGAGACACCTGCGCCCTTCTGCATGGTGGTACGCAGGCGGCCCCACCATATTCGTTTCCGACCGCGTGGAGCAGTCATCCGATGCATGGCCACGGTACAGACCATCACCCCCGAATTCCCCATGCGTCCCGGCTGGAGCGCGCGCGCGTGCTGCTGGTGGGGGCTGGCGGGCTCGGATGCCCGGCGTCACTGGCGCTGGCCCAGGCCGGTGTCGGGCACCTGACGCTGGCGGATCCGGACTGCGTGGACGTGACGAACCTGCCGCGCCAGCTCTGGCACCGGGGCCAGGACGTGGGCCGGAACAAGGCGGAGTCCGCGACGGCGGGCCTGGCGCGGGCCTTTCCCGGCCTGAGCACGGAGGCCATCCCCGAGCGCGTGGACGCGAGCAACGCGGAGGGGCTCTTCCGCGCGCACGACGCCGTCATCGACGCCACGGACGGCGTGGCCACCAAGTTCTTCCTGTCGGACGTGGCGGTGCTGACGGGCGTGCCGCTCATCTATGGCGGTGTGCTGCGCATGCAGGGCCAGGCGATGCGCGTGGACCCGGGGGGGCCGTGTCTGCGCTGCCTCTATGAAGCGCCGCCTCCGCCGGACGCCGTGCCCACGTGTGCCCAGGCGGGGGTGCTCGGCTCGCTGGCGGGGCTGGTGGGCGCGGTGCAGGCCCTGCTGGCGCTGGAGCTGCTGTCGGGCGCCGCGCGAGGTGGGCAGGGCGAGGCCACGCTGCACGTGCTGGATGCGGTGTCGATCCTGGGCCGGCGGACACGCGTGGCGCGGGCGCCGGACTGCGAAGGCTGTCGCGTCACGGCCATCCCCGCGTACCCTGAGTCTCCGGAGGCGTGCGCGACATGACGGCGAGGCTGGACATCACCCGCGAGGTCTGTCCGATGACCTACGTGCGGACGAAGCTGAAGTTGGAATCACTGGAGCCGGGCACGTTGCTGGAGGTGCTCCTTCGGGGCACCGAGCCGCTGAAGAACGTGCCTCGCAACGCGCGCGACGAGGGCCACGAGGTCGTGTCCCTGGACGCGCTCCCGGACGGGACGCACCGGCTGGTGCTCCGCAAGCAAGGCAGGTGAGTGAGTCATGGCGACCCTTCGTATTCCCACTCCGATGCGGGGCTTCACCGGCAATCAGGCGGAAGTCTCGGCCCCCGGCGCCACCGTGCATGAGGTGCTGAAGAACCTGGACGCGCGCCACCCGGGCATTGGTGGCCGGCTGTTCGACGAGCGCGGCGCGGTGCGGCGCTACGTCAACGTGTTCCTCAACGACGAGGACATCCGCGCGCTGAGCGGGTTGGACACGCCGGTGAAGGACGCTGACCGCATCACCCTCATCCCCGCCATGGCGGGGGGCTGACGGCCATGGCGCTGCGCGAAGATCAGATCCTGCGCTACTCCCGGCAGATCCTCCTGCGCGAGGTGGGCGGACGTGGCCAGGAGTCCCTGCTCGCGGGCACGGCGCGGCTGGATGGCATTGGCGCGTCGGGGCTGACGGCGGCGGCGTATCTGGTGGGAGGTGGCACGCCGGTGACGGGCGCGGGCTCGCTGACGCTGGGGCCCTGGGCGCCGGGCTTCCTGATGGGGCCTTCCGACGTGGGGCTGCCCGTGACGGAGGCGCTGGCCCGCGAGGTGCCCGCGCTGAACCCGGACGCGGGCGCGGTGGGGCCTGTCTCTTATAAA
>NZ_JABFNS010000085.1 GCF_013116825.1 Myxococcus xanthus | reverse complement strand
GGACCGCACCTCGCCCGAGCTGGGCCCGGACGGCCTCCCCCAGGTGTCGCTGCTGCGCCGCGGCGTGGAGCGCTGGCAGGGCGGCCACCCGTGGATCTACCGCGCGGACCTGAATGGCGACCCCGGGCTGCCCGGCGGCGAGGTGGTGCGCGTGACGGACACCCGGGGGTGGTTCCTGGGCAAGGCCTTCTATTCGAAGCACTCGAAGATTTCCCTGCGCTGGCTCTCCTTCGACGACGTCGCGGTGGACGCGGACTTCTTCCGGGAGCGGCTCCTGGCCGCGGACCGGCTGCGCCAGCTCGCGCTCCCGGGGGAGAAGACGTACCGCCTGGTGCATGGCGAGGCGGACGGGTTGCCCGGACTCGTGGTGGACCGCTACGGCGACTTCCTCAGCGTGCAGTTCCTGGTCCCCGCCATGGAGCAGCGCAAGGCGCTCATCGCCGACCTGCTCCAGGCGCAGTTCAATCCGCGCGGCATCATCAACCGCTCCGACGTGGGCGTCCGCAACCTGGAGGGCCTCACCCCGGAGAAGGGCGTGCTGCGCGGCGAACATCCCGGCCCGGTGTCCTTCGACGAGGGCCTCGTGAAGATGCGCGCGGACCTGCTGGAGGGCCAGAAGACGGGCGCCTTCCTGGACCAGCGCGAGAATCACGTCATGGCCGCGCACTACGCCCACGGCGAGGCGCTGGACTGCTTCTCCTATGTCGGCGGCTTCGCGCTCCAGCTCGCCACGCGGGCCAGGCACGTCACGGCGATTGAAATCTCCGAAGCGGCCTCGGCGCAGCTTCGGGAGAACGCCGCGGCCAACAAGCTGGACAACCTGGACGTGGTGGTGGCCAACGCCTTCGACTTCCTCCGCGACGCGGTGGACGAGGGCAAGCGCTTCGACACCATCGTCCTGGACCCGCCGTCCTTCGCGAAGAACAAGGACGCCATCCCCGCCGCGGTGCGCGGGTACAAGGAAATCAACCTCCGCGCCCTGCAGCTGTTGCGGCCCGGCGGCATCCTCATCACCGCCAGCTGCACGTACCACGTGGACGAGCAGGCCTTCGAGGACATGCTCGCCTCCGCCGCCGCGGATGCCCGCCGCCGCGTGCAAATCATCGAGCGCCGTGGCGCAGGCCGGGACCACCCCGTGCTGCTCAACCTGCGTGAGACGCGCTACCTGAAGTGCTTCGTGCTCCGGGTGCTCTGAGGACTCGCCCATGCGGACGCGGGACTGGGACGACGAGGCGGACGACGCGCCCCTGGGTGGCACCCGCGAAAGGGAGCGCGCGCTGAAGGAAGTGCGCGCCGTCTACCGCCAGGCGGACGCGGCCTACGCCCCCTACTCCTGCCCGGCCAGCGGCGAGTGCTGCCAGCTGGCCATCACGAAGCGCCAGCCCTGGCTGTGGCAGCCCGAATGGGAGCTGCTGTCCCGAGGGCGCCCGCTGCCGCCACCTCGCGCGGACGGCGGCTGTCCCTACCTGGACGCCACGGGCCTGCGCTGCTCGGTGTACGCGGACCGGCCCTTCGGCTGCCGGACCTTCTTCTGCCAGCGCATCCAAGGCCCCTCACGCCAACCCGCGGAGACGGTGGCCAGCCTGCTGGAGCGGCTGGAGCGTGTGTCTCAGCGCGTGGCCCCTTCACTGAAGGCTCCGCGCCCTTTGCTGGAATGGCATGCGGAGGACTGGCACGCGGCGACGAAAGCTTGAATTACCAATTTTCAATTCAAGTCTTTGCAGGAATTCGCGGCGCCAACGTCCGGTTGATACACAGAAGTGATGAAACACGCATCACCCCAGGAGTGGGAATGACGCTGGGAGTGGTATGCCAGGGGTGGGGACTCTCGCAGGTAAAGGACGCGGTACAGGTCCCCTGGCCTTCTGGAGTTCCCTGGACACCTCAGAAAGCGCCAAGCCCTTCACCGTGATTTCTCCTCGCTGGCTCGTCGCACCGCAAGAATTCAAGGGAACGCTGTCCGCCGCGGAAGCAGCTGAGGCCATGGCCCGCGGCCTCCGTGAGTCCTCGCCGGAAGTGGTGTTGGACGTGGCGCCGCTCGCGGATGGCGGGCCTGGGACGGTGGAAGCGCTGCTGACGGGCCTGCGCGGCGAGCGTCGTCAGCAGGTGGTGCGTGGACCGCTGGGCGCGCCCGTGGAAGCACACTGGGCCCTGGTGGAGGACGGACGCACGGCGGTGGTGGAGATGGCCTCCGCGTCCGGCCTGTCGCTGCTGGCGCCCGAGGCTCGCGATGCGCTGAAGGCATCCACGTATGGCACCGGCGAGCTGATGCACGCGGCGCTGGAGTCGGGCTGCGAACGCCTCATCGTCTGCCTGGGTGGCAGCGCCACCACGGACGCGGGCACCGGGGCGCTCAGCGCCCTGGGCTTCCGCTTCCTGGACGCGCGAGGACAGCCTCTTCCCCCGGGAGGCGCGGCGCTGGCCCAGCTCGCCCGCGTGGACGCGAGTGGCCGTCATCCCCGACTGGGCGCCGTGGAGCTGCTGGGGGCCACGGATGTCACCTCGCCCCTGCTGGGGCCGGACGGCGCCGCGCGGCTCTTCGGTCCGCAGAAGGGCGCGGACGAGGCCGGCGTGGAAGCACTGGAGGCGGCGTTGGCACACGCGGCAATGGTGCTGGGAGATACGTCCGCGGGCTGGCCCGGCGCGGGAGCGGCGGGAGGCTTCGGCTTTGGCCTGCTGGCCCTCGCTGGCGCGCGACTGGTGCCCGGCTACGAGCTGGTGTCACGCGCGCTGGGTCTGGAGCGGCGCGTGTTGATGGCGGACGTGGTGCTCACCGGAGAGGGCCGCTTCGACCGGCAGACGGCGCTGGGCAAGGGCCCGGGCGGCATCGCGCGGCTGGCCCGCGAGCACAGCACGCCGGTGGTGCTCTTCGCCGGCCAGGTGCAGCGGGATGAAGGCCTGCCGCTGGACCTCTTCCACGAGGTGGTGGAGCTGAGCGCCCACGCCCAGCCGGGCGAAACGGCCTCGAAGGTGCTGTGCGAAGCCGCCGCGCGCTGGGCGGCCCAGCGCCTCAAGGGACGCTGAGCCCCACCGTCACTTCCCGTCTGGCCTGGGCGACGCGGGAGGCTTCGCCGGTGCCGCCGTGCCCGCCAGCTTCCAGTGAGCCAGCGCGTCCTTCGTCCCGTCATACATGACGAGCGAAGGCGCCCCGCCCGTCCACAGCAGCGCCGCGCCCTTCTCCGGGACAGCGCCCAGTGACAGGGGCGGCTTGAAGGCCGCGCCGACCTGCTGCACGTAGAGCTGTGGGTCGCGGCCCGCGCTGTTCAGGACGCGGTAGTAGAGCCAGTCACCCTCGGGCGACAGCGGGCCCAGCGTCACCGACTCCCCGGAGGCATGGCGCGCCAGCCGCACCGTCACCGCGGGCGCGCCTTCCCACGACACGCGCCAGATGCCAGGGTCCTCGGGCTTCTCCTTCCCCTCCTCCCGCTTCGGCGTCACGTCACGGCCCAGGGCCACGAGCGCCACTGGCAACGAGGGATGCAAACGCAGCGACTGCAACGTGAGGCCATCCACCGCCAGCTTCCGCAGCGCCAGCGCCAGCGGGTGCTCCGGCTGGGGTTTGGCCAGGTCGGGCCCGTAGAGCTCCAACGGTACGCCGGGCTTCTGCACCGCGACCAACCCCGCCCCCGCGTCCCACTTCACCGCGCCGACGACGGAGCCGAGCTCCATCGAGCCCAGCTTCACGCGCTTTTCCCCCTCCAGTCGCCACGTGCGCAGCCGGAAGTCGATGCGGGACTTGCGGGCGTAATTCGAGGTGTCCTCCAGCTCCACCGCCAACACCTGCGGCGTGTGGGAGACCCAGGCGCCGCGGCTGGCCACCTCTTCCAGGCGCCCGACCATGGACCACGTCTTGGCAAGCTGCCACTTGAGGTCGTAGAGCACCAGCCGCCGCGTCTGGAGGTACGCCAGGTGCGTGGGTGACGGCGGCAGCATCGCGTGCAGCTCGCCCCCGGACACCTGCTCCAGGTACTCGTCGTCTACCTCGACGCGGCGTAGTTCGGGGCCGGTCAGCTCCAGCCGCCAGAGCTTGTCGTCCAGCGTGAGCACCGCCACCGAATCCGGAACCGGCGCCGGAAACACGAGCGCCACCTGGTTCCAGGGGAACGGCGAGGGATGGCGCACGGGCGCCGCGGCCGCGGGCAGCCCGGGCGTCAGCAGGAAGGGGTCCTTGTTGGGCTCCATGGGCGGGGCTCCTACTTCGCCTTCGTCGTCGAGGTGAACAACATGGGTCCGCTGGCCAGGCCGCCCGCCTTGTCAATCTGTTCCAGCGGGTGCTGCAACCGCATCAGCGTCGTGAAGTTGTCCTCGAGCTTGTCCACCGCGTCGCCCGTCACGTTGAGGTTTGTTTGAAGCTTCTTGAGGCCCTCCTTCATCTTCGGGGCGACCTCCATCATGCGGTAGAAGCGCATGGGATTGACGATGGCGAACTGGGTGAAGAGGTTCACCTGCGTCGGCAGCTCCTTCTGGATGAACTCCAGCCCTCGGATGGTGCGGCTGTACCAGGCCGCGTACGCCACGGGCTCGGCGGTGATCATGTACCAGTCGGTGCCGAACATGATCTTCTTCAGCATCCAGGGGCTGGACTTGAGGATTTCAGCCAGCAGCTTCCACTTCTGCTTCTCCATCAGGTCCAGATAGGAGATGTCCGTGTAGAAGTTGGGGAACGCGTTGCACAGCTCGACGATGGAGCCAATCCAGCTCTTGTCATACTGGACCTTCTGGCTGTCCTGCTTGACGGCGAGCCCCTTGCGGAAGTCCCAGAAGGTGCCGTCGCTGGCGAAGTGCGCCAGGCACAAGCGCAGCTTCGGGTTGTCATTGAGCACCGGGCGCCACGCTTCCGGGTGCACGTAGTTCTCGTAGAAGTAGCGCATCCGGCCCGGGTTCAGCAGCTTCTCCTTGGCCTCGATGGCGTCCTCCACGCCATTGCGCGCGCGGCGGAGCACGAGCGGGATGTGGCTCTTCCAGCTCCCCTCCAGCTCCGTCACGTAGTCGCGCGCCTTGGTGATGTTCGCGTCCGCGGTGGCGATGGCGTCCTTCGAGGGCCAGTACTTCGGGTCGTTGCGGATGGCCTCGTCCGGCTCATGGTCCAGGTAGAAGCGCCGCTCGTGCGTGTAGAAGCCCGACGGCGTGCAGTGGGTCATCAGCGGGATGTCGTTCGACGCGCACTCGGAGAAGAACCAGCTCAGGATGTCCTTCACCGGCGCATGGCGCTCCTTGGGCATGTAGCCCTGGGGCGTGTACATCTTGAAGCCGATGTATGGCGCCGCCTTGGAGGCCGTCACCACCATCTCGAAGGGGAGCGTCTTGTCCTCGTCCTTGATGTAGCGGCGCGGCTCGAAGTGATACATCGGCAGCAGCCGGAAGGGATGCTCCGCCGCCACCTTCTCGGTGTGCATGAGCTGCCGGTTCCACGTCTCGTGGAGATCCACCTCGTCTGACTTCGCGACAATCGTCTCGCCTGGGTCGTCGGACGTCGTGCGCCAGCGGTAGGTGATGCCGGGCCCGGACTCCGTCTCCTCTTCGCTGTAGATGGCGTCCCCCTGGTAGCCAGCCAGGTGGCAGTAGTCCATGTCCATGGTGAGGACGATGGACATGCCCAGGTAGGAAGCGCTGGCCTCCGCGTGGCCCTGCGTGGACGCATAGGCGCGCAGGGGCGCGGGGATGGTGTACTCCTCCACGTTGCCCATCCCATCCGAGGTGTATCCCGTCCGGTCCTGGGCAAGGCTGTCATTGGAGCGCACGGCCTCTTCGCCAATGCGGTGCGTGTCGCGGTGGGACACATCACCGATGTCGGGCGCGAACGGGATTTTCGCCGCCCAGAAGCCCAGGCGGTTGATTTTGGTGCGGCTGGTGCCCGTGCCGATGAGGAAGCCCAGGCCCTTGTCCTTCATCATCTGCACCAGCGCGGGCATGGGCGTGCAGTTGCCGCTCATGATGTGCATGTGCGCGTCGAAGTGGACGGGCGGCAGCGTGAGCGGCGTTCCCGGCGTGGCGATGAGGTTCTGCGGCCCTCCGGCGGACACCTGGTTCTCTGGCAGGTCCGGGATGATGACCCGGTCATCCGCCTTCACTTCATTGGCGCCGCGCGTGGCGCGCAGGCCCCCGTTGTCCGGATGCTCGTAGATGAGCTTCCATTCCTTGAACCCGTACTTCTGCGCGATTGAGTCGGGGGAGTCCCCGTCCTTGACGACGTACGTTTCCATCGCTGGCCTATCCGAAATGGCGCGTGTGCCCGCGCGGGCGGGTACGGCTCAGGAACCCTTGTTGATGCGGCCTGACATCTCCGGGAAGACGACGCGGTAGTCGCCGGGCGGAACCTTCTCCACCACGCCCTTCCCGCTCCCGTCCACGCGGCCCTTCTTGATGCTGCCGTCGGGCATGTGCAGTTCGAAGGGCTGGTCCTTGATGGGCTTGCCGTCCATGCCCTTGAGGTTGAACTCGACGTTGACGGGGTCCGGGTCCTTGAAGTGCTCCAGCTCCTTCGCCTTGCGCGAGTCGCTCTTGAGCGAACCCGCCGCCTCCATCTTCACCTTGCCGCCCTTGATCTTCACTTCCTTGCCGTCGACGGTGAGCGTCTTGAGGGCGAAGGTCACCTTGCCGGACTTCTCCATCTTCAGGATGAGGTTGTCACCGACGAGCAGCGAGAAGGTGTCTGCCTTCAGCTCGAACTTCTTGGCCAGGCCCGCCATGTCCTCGGTGATGTAGAGGCTGGTCGTCTTCCCGATGTCCTCTTCCCAGTCCTTGCCGATGGTCAGTGTGAGCTGGCCCTTGGTGCGCAAGTCCCAGTCCATGCCGACGTCCACCGTCTTGTCCTTGCCGACCGTCTCCTGCCGCGAGCCCAGCACGTGCTCGGTGTGCGCGGCGGCGACCTGGAGGCCGCGCGCGCCGCCGGTGGCCTCGTTGTAGGCCAGCGCCACGTTGACGCTGTAGGCGCCGCCAATGGTGGTGGCCTTCGCCGCCCCCACGTTCTCCATGGCGCCCTGGAGCACCAGCGCGGTGAGGTTGCCGCCCACCGTCATCGTCTGGTTGCCCTCCACTTCCTCGTCGTGGGACAGAGTCGTCCGGGTGGAGCGGTTGCCCTGCACCACCAACGTCTGGTTCTGCTCGACGACGCCCACGTCGTCCAGGCCCACGCGCAGCTCCTGGTTGCCCTCCACCGTGCGCTTGCGGTCCTTCTTCACCAGCAGGTCCTCGAAGCCCGTCACCTGCTGGTCCTTGTCGTTCTCCGTGAGCAGCTCTTCGTCCTTCTGCGCGTGGGTGAAGACCTCCTCCTGGCCCGCCGCGTCCTCGACGCGGACCTCGTTGAAGCCGTCGCTGCCCAGGCTGGACGCGCTCTTGCGCGTAGACTTCGTCTTCTCCCCCGGCAGGCCATACGGCACCGTGTTGGTGCCGTTGTAGACGGCGCCCGCCACCAGCGGCCGGTCCGGGTCGCCTTCCAGGAAGCGCACCACCACCTCCTGGCCGATGCGCGGCAGCCACACGTCACCCCAGGCCGGGCCGCCCCACGGCTGGCCCACGCGCACCCAGCACGACGACCTCTCGTCGCGCTTGCCCTCGCGGTCCCAGTGGAACTGCACCTTGATGCGCCCGTGCTCGTCGGTGTGAATCTCCTCGCCCGCGGGGCCCACCACCGTGGCCGTCTGCGGACCCGCCAGCTGCGGCAGGGGCGTCAGGCGCCGGGGCCGGAAGGGCACGGCCTTGGGCAGCAGCTGGTACTGGTTGCGGTACAGGCCCTGAATCGCCTCGCTGCCCGCGCTGACGTCCGGCTGCGTGCCCGAATGCACCACCTCCGTCACCAGGTACTCGCCCGCGAAGGTGCCATCCTCCGGGGACTGCACCTCCAGCAGGTACCCGGGCGTCAGGCGCGGCGCCACGCCCTGCCCCATCAGCGTGCGCCCGCCCATGCTGGCCGCTTCCGTGCGCACGTTCGTCGCCGCCTTGCCCACGCCCGGCGCCACGTAGCCCGCCGGATAGTCGTAGAGCTCCAGCTCCGTGACTCCTTCGGGCGCCTGCGCCTTGCCGGAGATGTCCAGGCCTGGCTTCTCGAAGTCGAAGTCCTTCAGGTGCACGGCGCCGGGACGCAGCCGGTGCACCACCTCCAGCGCGGAGAGGTACTCACCCGCCACGACCTCCTTGCCCAGGCTGGGACGCAGCGGGAGCTGCTGGCCCTGCGGCAGGGGCGCGTGCGCGCTGGGCTTGTCCCCCAGCACCAGGGTGTGCCCGTCCTCCGTGTGCTCGAAGAAGTAGAAGATGCCTTCCCACTCCATGAGGCGGCTGAGGAAGGCGAAGTCGCTCTCCCGGTACTGCACGCAGTACTCGCGGGGGGCGTAGCTGCCGGACAGGGCCAGCCGCGTCTTCACGCCCGCCGCGTCCAGGACCTCCTTGAGGATGTCCGGCACGGACTTCTGCTGGAAGATGCGGCTGCGGTGGTGCTGGGTGAGCCGCCACAGCCGGGGCACCACGTGCGCCCGGTAGCGGCGGCGGCCCGTCTTCATGCCCAGCGATTCCACCTCGCGGACCCAGCCGTGCACGTAGCGGGGCGCGCTGTCGCGGATGGAGAGGGTCAGCAGCGCGTCCTGCTCCAGCAACTCGCTGGTGGCGATGGGGTCGCCATCCTTGGCGAAGAAATCCACCCGGAAGTCGAACAGGTGGCTCAACGCCTCGGTGCCCGAAATGCTCGAGACACTCAGCGCATCCGCGCCGTGTGAGCCGACCTGCACCGTGAACGCAGGCGGATTGAATTGAGCGGCCATGACTCCCCCTTCACCGACGCGGAGGTCCCCAGCCTCGCCGGGAACGAACGGGAGATTCTACCACACGCTGGGTACGTGGGCGCACTCGCCCGGAATGCCGCCGGCTACCCTTCCAGCGGGTCCGAGGTCCGGACCACCCGCATTCCCGCCGCCTGGAAGTCCCGGAGGGCCTCCTTCGCCAACCGGGGGAAGTCCAACGAGGCGGGCAGCGGCTCCAGGGGGGGCGCCGGCACCGGGCTCATGGCGTCCTCCAGGATGTGGATGCGGCCCATCTTCGACGGGTCCGTCCGCTCGATGTGACGCCGCAGGTCCAGCAGCGTGTTCAGCACGCAGTGGGAGCTGGCCTGGCCGAACACGTAGACGCGGTCGAAGGACATCAGGCGCTCGAAGAGGCGCGTGTTGAAGGCCCCGACCTGCTGCCCCTTCAGCTCCGTCACCTCGGGTGAGAGCACGGAGTAGTTCTCCGTGAGCGGGTGCTCCCCCTTCAGCTCGAAGTGCGTGGGTACGTCGCGCACCAGGGCGTGGAAGAGGCTCGCCTCGAAGACGGACGGAACCAGCGCGTGGCTCAGGCCACCCAGCATCGCGTGGAAGGGCCAGACGGTGAGCACGTACCGGCCGCTGGCCTCCAGTTGTTCGCAGTAGGCCAGACTCTCCTCGTGGAAGCGCGTGGCCCGCCAGCGGCCGGAGCGAACATCCGCCGCGGTGATGGCCGTCAATGGCGGCGGCGGCCGGCCTTCCGCGTCCCGCCACCAGGACGGATGGAACACGTGGTACGCGTGGTGGGTGTCCAGCGAGAACACCAGCTCCGTCACCCGGTCCAGGTTCGCGTAGAGCCAGCGCAGCGCGCGCTGGGTGTCCTCCACCGCGCCGGGCACGAAGAGGCTGGCGCCCGGCGTGCAGAAGGCCACCTGCACGTCGATGCCGAACGCGGCGATGCGCGTCGCGTCCTCACGCGCGGGGCGGATGCGGTGCTCCGCCACGTAGCGGAGGGCCTCCTCGGTCACCTCCGCGCCACGCTCCAGGTAGAGCTGGCTGACGCGGGCGTCCTCGTGAAAGCGGGGAATGGGCAAGGGCATGTCGGCCTCAGCGGTGCTGCTGGGGGAAGTGACGGCGGTGCAGCGCATCCACCAGCGCCTGCGTCGCGGCGGTGTAGGCGACACGCGCCTCGGCCGCCGTCTCCTGCGCGCCCACCAGTGATGGGGTTTCCGGCGCGCTCTCCATGAGCGGGAAGTAGCCGTCCGGGACGGGCTCGCCCACCTGGCCAACCAGTCCAATGGGCCCCGAGCCATGGCGGCGGCGGAAGAGGACGGGCTCGCCGGGGATGCTCTTCTTGCCCTCGGCCAGCTCGTTGCCGAACTTCATCACCGGCGTGTTGCCCGTGCGAGACAGCTTGTAGATGGCGGCCACCTTGTCCCGGGTGAGCGGGCAGTCCATGGTCCGCGCGATGATGTGGCCGCCGTAGCCGTAGAACTGGGCCGACGGCTCCCAGCCCACCTGCCGCCGCAGCTCCTCGAACTCCCGCGTGGCCTCCGCGTCCAGTCCGTCCTCCAGGATGTTGACGGGCCGAATCCCCAGGTCCCGCGCCCGCGTCACCGCGTAGAGGTACTGGAGCTTCTTGTTGCCGGAGTCGAAGCGGATGGAGTCATTGTTGCCGGGCTCCTCCTGGATGAGCTGGAAGGCTGCGGGGATTCCGGACGTGAGCGTGTCGAAGGTGTCCAGCAGGTAGCTGGAGCGCTGCGGCCGGCGCTCGCGCATGGCCCGGAACGCGGCCTCATCCGAGCCATAGCGCTGGATGTGCTCGTGCCCCATGGTGCCCACGGGGACCATTCCCAGCTTCGCCGCCCCGTCCACGTTGGAGGTGCGCGTGACGCCCGCGTCCTTGCAGCTTCGCAGCGCCACCTCGTGCTGCTCCAGACAGGTGGCCGCGCGCAGGCCCACCTCGAAGATGCGGGACGGGTCCTCGACGATGTCCACCAGCTCCTTGACGGTGGCGAAGACGCGCCTGGCGTAGCCCTCCGTGTCCACGGTGATGGGCACCGCCTTCACGCCCACCGAGTCGAGCGTCTCCAGCGCGATGGCCTTCTGCGCATCGCACGTCACGGTGGCCAGCGCGCGGGCCAGCGCGTCCCGGTCCGACAGCGCCAGGGTGGCGACCTGGATGCGGAAGTTGAGCTGGAGCAGCAGCGGCTCCACCCAGGACACCAGGGCGGACGGCCCTGTCAGCGTGAGGATGGGCTCGCGCGGATAGAAGAGCGCGCCCTTGGGGATGGCGCGGATGCTGAGTTTCTCACGGCGGAGGATGGCCGCCTTGAACCCCACGCCCATCTCATAGTCGTACCGGCTGAGGTAGTCGTAGTCCTCCGGCCTGGGCTCCGGAATGAGCGACTGGACGAAGGCCGCCACGTCGAGCGGCATCACCTGGAGACCACCCCGCCGGTGTGAGTAGTAGAACGTTTCCCGACGAAGCGGCCAGCCGGCCTCCGCCATGCTGAACTTGTAGCCATCCGTCGCGAGCAGCGAGGTCGACATCCTGGGGTCCTTCCTCCGATGCCGCGAAGAGTAAACGCGTCAGGGTTGCGTTTCCTATCCTCCCCTCGCGGATTCCCAGGGCATGACGTGAAAGCGGGGTTAGATGGAGGCGCATGCCTCGGGAGCCCACCAGACGCCTGCTGCCAGCGCTCGCCGCCAGCCTGGGCGTGCATGGGCTCTTGTGGCTGACCCTGGAGCGCGAGGAGCCGGTCGCGAGGCCCCCTCCGGCGGCCCCGCCGCCTGCCCTGGAATGGGTCGATGTGGAGGTGGCGGGGCCCCGTGTATCGCGGGACACGCAGATGCCGGACGAGCGTCAGGGCGCCGGCTCAGCCCAGCCGGTGCCGCCAAGCCGTTCGGACAGCGCCCATGCGCCCCCTGCGCCCCGCACGGCTGCGAAGCCCCGGGCTCCCTCGAGGCAGGCTGCGCCGGAGCGCGACGCCGCGCACGCCCAAGCGGAGTCCCGGTCCGAGCGCCACACGGCCCCCGCCCACGCGAGCGCCCAGAGCGCCCACGACACGCAAGTCGCCCAAGCGGACGCGCGGCCTGAACGTCACGTGGAGGCCCTGGACTCGGCTCCGGCGCGCTCCCGTTTCGCGGACGCGCCCCTGGCGGGGACGCCCCCCACGGACGTGCCCCGCGCGGAGCCCGGCGCCAACGCCGTCTCGGGCTCGAGGCTGTTGCTCGCGGCCCGTCAGGTCACCGCGCTTTCAGGAACGCATCGCGATGTGGCGGCGGAGCTCGACGGCGGCGTGGACCCGCATGCGCCTCCTTCAGCCCAGGGCCTGGTGGAAGAGCTGGTATCCGAAAGCGTGGGCCGAGGCCGGGTGGAACGTGGGTTGGTGCACCCGTATTACGGCCAGCTCGGCAAGGCGTTGATGAAGGCGTGGGACGCTGACCGCTCCGTGAAGGAGCACGGCCTCCAGGGCTACTTCGACATGGGCATGGAGCGCGGCCGTGCGTACTCGCGCATCTGGGCGGAGCGCGCGGCGGACTACGGCGCGTCGGGCTCGTTCGCCGCGAAGAACGGCCCGGGCGAGGACCGGCGCAGGCCGCTCAGCACCGCCGGAGACCCCACGCTCAATGCCCGCCGCGAGATGCGCCAGCAGATGCGTCAGGAGTTCCGCACCACGCGCCGTGCCCTCCTCCGCGTCGTCCAGGACGCGAAGGGCCAGCTCGTGGACGTGCACCTTCTGGAACCCAGCCATCAGCCCGAGGTCGACAAGGAGGCCCTCGAGGACGTGCGGGCCATGGCGGAGAAGCTGCCCCCGCCGCCGGACGAGGCAGTCGGCGGACGCTCGCGGCTCACCAGCGTCTGGGAGTTCGAGCTGCTCATCTCCATCAGCCCGCCCATCCCCACCTTCAGCTTCGAGTTCGACGAAGCGCTCGGCTTCATCGACACCCGCCTGCCGCTGGACCGCCGCATCTACAAGCGCGTGCGACTGGTCGAGGTCCGCTGAGCCGGCTCAGGACGCGCGCGACTTGCGCGCCGCCTTCGTCTTGGCCTTCGCGGGCTTGGCGATCTTCGCCTCCACCGCCGCGACACGCTTACCGACAGCGCGCGCCTTCGTGGTGACCTGCGGGCCGTAGATGCGCTCGTAGTCCTTCATGCTGCGCTTGATGACCTCGAGCGCCTCCGGCTGATCGTAGACCTCCGCGATCTCCACGCTGCGCTTCCCCTCACCGGGAATCTGCTTGTAGGTGAGGAAGTAGTGCTTGAGGCGGTCGAGCAGCGCGCGCGGAAGCTGCGCGAGGTGCTGCAGCTCGCCGTACACCAGGTCGGACTCCAGCACCGCGATGATCTTGTCGTCGGCCTCGTCGCCGTCGACCATGCGGAAGCCGCCAATGGGAATCGCGCGCACCAGCAGGTTGCCGCTGGAGATGACCTTCTCCGTCAGCACGCAGATGTCGATGGGGTCGCCGTCGCCCTTGATGTCCTTCAGGCCCGTGCGCTCGGCGCAGCGCTTCGCCACCAGCTCGTCGCAGTACGTCTGCGGGATGAAGCCGTAGAGCGTGGGGCACTGGCTGCTGAAGCGCTGCGGACGGTCCAGCTTGAGGATGCCGGACTCCTTGTCCAGCTCGTACTTCACCGCGTCCGTGGGGACGATTTCGATGTACGCGGTGACGATTTCGGGGGCGTCCTCACCCGGGGTGATGCCGTGCCACGGGTGCGCCTGGGATGTGGTCTGGATTGGCTTCTTCATGGAATGTCTCCCGAGCGCTTGCAGGCCTCGGCATAGAGTTCTGCGACCGCGTCCTCCAACTGGCGCGTGAGCGCGTCGCGGTCCTGCATCGTCAGTCCCTGGGTGGGGATGGGCTTTCCCACCACCAGCGCCACGCGCTGTCCCCACTGCACGGCCCGGCCCCCCTTGGGAAGAATGAGGCGCGTCCCTGACACGGCCAGGGGCACCACTGGAACGCCCGCCTGGATGGCCAGCGTCGCGGCGCCCTTCTTGAACGGCCGCAGCCGCCCATCCGTGCTGCGCGTGCCTTCCGCGAAGAAGAGCACGCTCACCCGTTCCCGCAGCGCCGTGACGGCTTCCGACAAGCGGGCCCTGTCTCCCCCACCACCGGTGCGCTCCACCGGGATGTTGCCCGCGCGGCGGAGCGCGGGCCCGAAGACGGGGATGCGGAACAGCTCCGCCTTCGCCACGTAACGCGTGTGCTTGCGGATGTGGGCGAAGTTCACCAGCGCGTCGTAGTGCGACTGGTGGTTGCTCACGAAGACGACGTGGGTGTCGGCGGGGACGTTCTCGACGCCCACCGCCTCATGCCGAACCCCCGCGGACGCCAGCAGCGAGCGCGCCCACAGCACCAGCACGCCGTCCGCGTCCTTGGCGTCGCGCAGCGACAGCGCCGACACCACGGGAGACAGCACACCGGTGATGCCCACCGCCGCCGTTCCAGCAAAGGCCGTCTGCAGGAGCTTCCGAATCAAACGAACTCGTGGGCGGGGAAAAGGAGCACGTCCGAGATGCGCTGGACCCCGAGCAGCAGCATCAGGATTCTATCGAGCCCGACGGCGATGCCCGCCGAGGGTGGCATTCGCCCTACCGCGTCAAGGAACCGCTCGTCCAGAGGATACACGGCCCGGCCCAATTGGCGCCTGAGCTCCTGTTCTTCTGTCAATCGTGCCCGCTGTTCCACGGGGTCCGTCAGCTCGGAAAACCCGTTCGCCAGCTCCAAACCCTTGGCGTACAACTCCACCCGCTCCGCCACCGCCGCGTCACCGGGCTTCAGCCGGGACAGCGCCGCCATGGACGCCGGGTACTCCATGAGGAAGGTGGGCCGCTCGTGGCCCAAGCCGGTCTCCACCTTCTGGAGGAAGAGGTGGAAGAAGACGTCGTCGAACGTCTCCGCGTTCCCGGTGCGCACCCCGGCCGCCTCCGCCGCCCGCTTCAATGACGGGCCGTCCGAATGCTGGCGGATGTCCACGCCGGTGGCGCGCAGCACCGCGTCACGCACCGTCAACCGCTCGTAGGGAGTGCGTGTGAAGAAGAGCGGGTCCGCCCCGGGCTCCCCTTCCGTCGCGCCGCGGCCCGCCTCCGCCAGCGCCCCTTCCAGGTCATCCATGATGGCGTGGTAGTCCGCGTGAGGCCGGTAGAACTCCAGCATCGTGAATTCCGGATTGTGGGTCGGGGACACCTCCCCATTCCGGAACACCTTGCACAGCTGGAACAACGGCCCGGCCCCGTCCGCGAGCAGCCGCTTCATGGCGTACTCGGGGCTGGAGTGCAGGTAGAGCGTCCGCGCGGAGCCCACATCGGTCTCCGGGATGAAGCCGGCCTCGAACGCGTTGATGTGCGGCTCCATCCCCGGAGCGGGGACGAGCAGCGGCGTCTCCACCTCCAGGTAGCCGTGGGCGGCGAAGAAACGTCGCAGGGCGGAGTAGAGGGACTGGCGTCCCCGGGCGGCCCGCCATTGAGAAAGATTGGGCATGGGCTGCGCGCAAGTAACATGAGGAGCCACATGCACCCAAGGATTCCCCTGCTGCTGGCCTTCGCCTGCTGCCTCACCGCCTGCCCCAAGGGCCCGCCCGCCGATGGCCGGCAGGTCCTTTCCGAGAAGCAGCAGCTCGAGGCGGATGTCAGCGCCATGTCCTCGAAGGCTGAAGCCCTCCTCGAAGCCCAGAGCCGCCTGGTGTGGGACTTCTGGACGGAGGGCCGCCACGTGGACGTCGCCGCCACCTACGCCGGCCAGGAGGCGCTCTTCACCCTCGAGAACATCCGCAGAATCGACCGGCTGCGCCAGCTCACGGACGACGCCCGCGAGGTGCGCGCCCTCACCGCGCTGCACTCGCACTTCGCCGGCGAGTACCTGTCCCACGCGCTGGCCGAGTTCAACGACGCGGCCGCCAATCTGGAAGCGTCCCTCACCTTCCCCTTGGATGGAAAGGACGTGCGCTACCGGGACCTGGAGCGGCTGCTCGCCAACGAGCGCACGGTGGCGCGGCGCCGGGCCCTGTACGCCGCGGCCACGCCCGCGATTGAACGCCTCAACCAGACGCTGCGCCGCCGCGAGGAGCGCGCGGACGAGCTGGTGCGGGAGCTGGGCTTCGCCTCCTACGAGGCCTTCGGCAGCGAGCTGCGGCAGTCGGACCTGGGACGGCTGAGCGTGCTGGCGGAGGAAATCCTCCAGGCCACGCAGGCTCCCTACCGCGTGGTGATGGAGCGGCTGAGCCAGCGCGAGCTGGGCATGGCGTTCAAGGACATCACCCGCGCGGACATCCCCCGCCTGTTCCGCTCGCGCGAGGTGGAGGACGCCTTCCCCAAGGGCGAGTCCCTGCTCAAGGCCCACGGGACGCTGGCGGGCATGGGCCTGGATCTGGGTGAGCTGCCCCACGTCACCATCGACGCGCGGGACTTGAAGGCCAAGAGCCCACGCCCCCTGGCGCTGGCGGTGCGCGTGCCCTCCGACGTGCGCATCTCCTTCAAGTCGGGCACGGGCGTGCTGCACCAGGCACGCGTGCTCCACGAGTTCGGGCACGCGCTGCACGCGGCCTTCACCACGGAGACGCGCTTCGAACTGGCGCGCCTGGGCAACCCCACCGTGGGCGAGGCCTACTCCGCCCTCTTCGAGGACCTGGCCGAGGACCCGGTGTGGCTGGAGGAGCACGCGGGCGTCAGCGGCGAGCAGCGCGCGCAGTACCTGGCCGCGTCCAGCGCGCACAAGCTGTTCCTCATCCGCCATGCCGCCGGCCGGCTGCTCTACCAGTTGGAGCTGCACCGCCGCGTCGAGGCCGACCCGAAGGTGCTGTACCGCGAAATCATGTCACGCACCGACGACATCCCGATGACGGACGAGGACACCGAGCGCTACCTCGTGGACCAGGAGGACTTCTTTCAGTCCGCGGACAGCTTCCGCGCCTGGTTCCTGGCGGGTCAGCTGCAGGCGCAGCTCAAGGCGCGCTTCGGCCCCGCGTGGTGGCGCACGTCGCAGGCGGGCGAGTTCCTCAAGACGCTGTGGGCCAAGGGCAACGCGATGTCCGCGCGCGAGGTGGCCCAGGCCATTGGTGAGAAGGGCATCGAGCCGGACGTGCTGCTGCTGCGGCTGGGCACCACGCTCCAGGTGCCCATGAAGCTCCACCTCGAAGGCGTGGAGGACGCCATCCTCCCCGCCGCGCCGGGGCTGGAGGACTTCACCCAGCCCCCACCCGCGCCGGGGCTGGAGGACTTCAGCGCCCCCTAGAAGGGACCGAAGCTCGCTTCCAGGTGCTGGCGCACGCGCATGGGCCGCTGCGTGGCGAAGTCACGCATCGCGTCCACGTAGTAGCGCCACGACTCCACGGACACTGGATAGCCCCAACGCTCGATGTGCGCGGGAATCTCCGCGGCGACCAGGTCGGCCAGCGACTCCAGGTGTGCCGTCACGCGCTCCTCACGGAAGGTGTTGTCCAGGTGCCACTGGAATCGCGACACGAAGCGGCTCTTGAAGTCCGCGTTCGTCAGCAGCTTGCGGATGAGCAGCACGGACCACTCCGGGAGCGTTTCATCCGTCAGCACCCGAGCCAGTGAGTCGTAATTCGCGTCGCCGAGGAAGGCCCCGTCCAAATCGTAGAGCAGCCAGCGCCAGCGGCCGTCCTTCGCGACGGGCCCCTCGGCATCTGGCTCCACGTAGCGCCAGAACTTGACGTTGTTGTGGGGCCAGTCCGTGTTCGCGAAGAAGATCTCCGCGATTTGATAGTCGATGAAGTCGTCCACATCCATCATCGACTCCACGTGGGACAGGTTCTCCGGCAGCGAGAGGTCGTTGTTCCGGACGAAGTCCAGCAGCGCCAGGTAGTGCGACTCGTCGCCCTCCTCGCCAGTGTCGAGCACCCCGTCCAACTCCAGGATGGCCACCTTCTTGCGGTCGATGCCGTGGCGCGACGCGAGGTAGTACTCGTCATACCGCTCGCGCAGCTCGTGCAGGCCCCAGTACTCACCGTTGAGGTACAGGACGGTGGGGCGGCAGGCCTGCAGGTGCAGCGCCGTCTCCCGCAGCAGCCCCTGGAGCGCGCAGTCGCGAATCTTGGAGTACAGCAGGTCCTGTCCCGACGTGCGGACGATGAGCCGCGTGAATTCATCCACCGCCTCGCCGGGGAACACCGCCGCGCGGAAGGTCTTCGGCCCGTAGTCATCCTTCGCGTACAGGCGCAGGCTCTTGTGCGGCAGCGCCACGCTGCCCGAGCCATGGACGCGCACGCCCGCCCCCTGCGAAATCACCGGCTGGCCGTCTACCTCGAACCACTCCACGTGGAGGGGGCGCTCCCAGTCCTTGCCGCTCTGGTGATAGTTGCCGTTGCCCCACATCCAATCCGGCCTGGGGTCCTCCGCGTGGATCCGCCCGGGGACGTAGATGCCGTGCTCGAAGCCAAAGAAGTGCTCCGCGTCCACCGTCAGCGACATCACCGGCAACGGACCATGTGACTTGTCGATGAGATAGCTCCGCGTGCCGGAAGCACCCACGGGCGTGGCGCCCTGGAACTGCTGGAAACGCACCACGGCGGCGCGGCCCACCGGCCCGCGAGGCGGCAGCCATCGCCACTCCACCGGCGTCTCCGGCGGATTCGTGGGGATGAAGGACAGGGGCGCGGGCTCGCCCTGTGAACGCATCAGGACCAACGGCGAGGTGTAGATGGGCGAGTTCGCCGTCGGCGTCGAGCCATCCAGCGTGTAGCGCGTCGTCGCGGACTCGCTCGTGGGCAACGTCAGCAGGGACGGGGGCTGGTAGAGCGCGTGCGGCGTGGCGAAGTCCAACGGCTGGAGCGCCAGCGACGCGCGGGCCGGGGTGCCCGAGCCGTCATGCGCCACCACCTCGATGGAGTGCCTCGGCGCGCCGGGCAACCATTGGATGCTCCACTGGTCACCATTCACCTCGGCCCAGCCGAGCAGCACGCCGTCCACGTGGACTTCCACGGCCCTGATGTCGCCCTGCCCCTGGATGGTTCCCCGCAGGAAGCCGGACGCATTGTCCATGCCATCGATGGACACGTACGGAACGGACTGCTCTTCCCGCGGCTCTTCAATGGGCGGAACGACCGGCGCCGGTGGAACATCCTCACGGCAGGCGGACAATGAAATGGTGAGCCACAACAACGCCGAGCGGGACTTGAAACGAAGGGGCATCAACGCCTGTCTCCCTGGGAACGAGCGGCCGGCACATGGCTGGCACGGGGACGTCCGGCCCGCAGGAATACGCTCCTCCTGCGACACGTCCCCCACGCGCCCGTGCACGGCGCACGCCATCTGAGTCCCCAGGTGGGGCGCCCTGAAACGTACACCGTGCGACGACCGCGGCGGCCGCTATGTAGCGCAGGGGACGTTTGAGGTCCATCCAGCCCCAGGGCATGTCAGGGAAAGCACGAGAGCCCCCGCCCGGTGTCGGACGGAGGCTCTGGGTACCGCAAGGGCACACGAAGGGAACTACAGGAGCTTCATCAGCTCCGCGCGCTTCGCATTGTACTCCTCGTCGCTGAGGACACCCGCGTCCTTCAGCTCCTTGATTTCCTTCAGGCGCTGCGCGGGGCTGCGCGTGTCCGCCGGGGGCGCCGCGGGCGCGGGCTCCGGAGGCCGCTGCTGGTGCTGCTGCTGGTTCATGAACTGCTGGGCCATGCCGAAGCCCATGCCCATGCCCATGCCGCCCAGTGCGTTGCCCGCGCCACCACCGCCGTCACCGCCCTTGGCCATGCCCTCGGCCGCGCCGAGCATCGCCTGGCCCTGCGCGTACTGCTGGAAGCCACCGGCCAGACGCGAGTACGCCACGTCCTTGCCCAGCTTCTTCAGCGTCGCCTCGTCCTCCTCCTTGATGGAGACGTGGAAGTTGCCCATCCGCACCACGGTGAGGCCGTAGCCGTCCACGTGGGGCTTGAGCCCGGAGATGACCTCGGTCTCGATCTCCTCGGTGTACGCGCCGCTCGTCACGTCGAGCAGCGGCCAACGCTTCTTGACGAGCAGCTCCGCGATGCGGTCGCGCGTCACCTTCAGCACCTGGTTCTTGAACCAGCCGAGCAGTTCGTCGTTGCCGGTGCGGCCCATGCCCACCAGGCCCACCACCAGGCGCTCAGGGTCCGTCACACGGATGGAGAAGTCGCCGTACACCATGGTGCCAATGCCCAGGCCCGTCTCCGGGTCGCGCACGTCACCGATGGGGCCACCGAACTTCACGCCGGCGAACTCCCGGGTGGAGACGAAGAAGATTTCGGAGATGAAGAGGTTGCCGCCCGTGAAGCCTTCGATGAGGCGGGACAGGAACGGGATGTTGTTCGTGTCCAGTGAGTGACGGCCGGGCCCCAGCTTGCCCTCCACCTTGCCGTCCTTCACGAAGAGGGCGACCTCGTCCGCATCGACGGTGAGCTGGGTCAGCATCCGGACGTTGTTCTCCGGATACTTGTAGATGATGTCGCCCTTCGCCGAGTCCGCCCGGGCGATGAAGTTGCGCTTCGCCTCACCCTTGATGCTGTCGAAGATACCCATTGCCGTCAGCGCCTCCGTGGCCGCGTTGGCAGCCGGTCAACCCGCGCCGCCACCCCAACCCTTTTAAGAGCATGGCATCCCGGACGAAAGCGCGCGCGCTCGCGTACCGGCACCTGCTCGCAACATGCCAGTTTTACTGGCGAAAGCCTAGCCGCTCGGCGGGCTGGATGCCCTGGAAAGCGACGGCCGGCGGCCGCGCTAGCCCCAGCGGCTCACCAGCCGCTCGCGGTCCAACAGGCGGATGCTGGCCCACAGCAGGAGGGCGTCCAGCACCAGCACCACGGCGCCCTGGAGCAGGTAGTAGCCGAAGCCCGCCTTGAGCACGCCCGCCACCTGCCCCCCCACCATGCCCACGATGGGCAGCACCACCAGCGCGGACAACTGCTGGGCCATGCGCGCCTCGCTCACCCGGGCGGAGATGAGCACCGCCACCCCGTTGCCGAAGAAGGCGAACAGCGGCGCGATGACGAACACGCCGAAGGTCCACAGCGCGTTGGGCATCAGCGGCATCTTCACCAGCGGCCACGCGACGATGTCCACACCTACGCAGAACACGACGAAGGCCGTCCACGTAATCGCCACGGAGGGCACCAACGCCGCCAGGCTCTTGCCCGTCACCAGCTCCGCCGCCGTCACGGGCGAGGCCAGGAGCGGCTCCAGCGTGCGCCGCTCCTTCTCCCCCGCCACGCTCTGGGACGCGATGAGGATGGGCACGAACACCGGCATCACCAGGAACATGCCGAACCAGTCGGTGAGCGTCTTGTCGATGAGGAAGCGCGCGGCGCTGGCGCCCAGCGGCAGCGTGGGGTCGTAGAAGAGCGCCACGCTGCGCAGGTCCGCGTGGTCCGGCGTGCGCACGTACGTCCACACCACGCCAATGGGCACCAGCACCATGACGGCCGGGAGCACCATCATGGACACCAGCAGGCCCACGTTCTTTCGCAGGTCCAGGAAGTCCTTCCAGAACACCGCCAGGGCCCGCTTCGGACGGAACGCCATGGGCTACCCCCTCCCCTCGCGCAGCAGCTCCAGATAGACCTCTTCCAGGGGACGCTGCGTGGGCACCGCGCTGTGCACCCGCGCTCCCGCTCCCACCAGGCACGCCACCACATCGGGCGCCTGCGCGTCGTCCGCCAACATCACGCGCAGCTTCGGCCCTTCGGCCAGCACGTTGGGCGCGAAGGGCAGCTGGGCCAGCGCGACACGAAAGCGCTCCGCCTCCCCTTCCACGCGCACCTCCAGCGCCTGCCCCGCGTGCCGCAGCTCGCGGACGGGGCCCATGGCCAGCAGGCGGCGCTTCACCACCGCCACGCGCTCACACAGGCGCTCCACCTCCGCCAGGTTGTGCGAGCACAGGACGATGGTGCGCCCCTCCGACGCCAGCTCCGCCACGGCGTCGCGCACGGTGCGCGCCGACTCCGGGTCCAGGCCGCTGGTGGGCTCGTCCAGGAAGATGACCTTCGGGTCGTGCACCAGCGTCCGGACGATGGCCAGCTTCTGCCGCATCCCCTTGGAGAAGCCGCCCACCGGCTCCTCCTCGCGCCCACCCAGCCCGAAGCGCTCCAGGTAGTGCCGGGCCCGAGGCCAGGCCGCGGCTTCGTCCAGCTCATGCAGCTTCATGAAGAAGCGCAGGTTCTCCCGCGCGGTGAGCCTGTCGTAGAGGCCGGGCTGCTCGGTGAGCAGGCCCACCACCTTGCGCAGCGGCTCGCCGTCGCGGTCCACCCGGTGGCCCCACACGGTGGCCTCGCCCTCGGTGGGCTGAAGCAGTCCCGTGAGCATGCGCACCGTGGTCGTCTTCCCCGCGCCGTTGGGCCCCAGCAGGCCGAATACCTCGCCGGACCGCACGTGGAAGGACAACGCCTCCACGGCCACCCGGTCTCCGAAGCGCTTGCCCAGGTCCTGGACGTGGATGCCGCTCAATCGATGGTCACCAGGACGAACTTGTTGTTGATGTCGCGGTCCACCGGCGTGACGACCTTGTCCGAGCCCACCGCGGTGCGCAGCAGGTTGAGCCGGTTGTGCTCCACCAGGGCCCACTCACGCCCCGGCCGCTGCGCCAGGGCGCGAATGCGCGCGTTCGCGTCCGACACGCGGTACTGCTCCACCGTGTTCTGCGAGTAGAACGTCTCGCCGCGCCAGTTCATCATGTACGCGACGATGGGCTCGCCCGCCTGACGCTGCGCGTAGTAGCGCCAGAAGAGGTCGCGCTGCGTCCAGTGGTGGGACAGGTCCACCCAGTGGTTCCAGTTGAACCAGAGGGCCATGCCCGCCGCGAGCACCCAGAAGGTGCCGAACAGCATCGCCCGCGCCCGCATCAGCGACGCCACCACCGCCATGCCGCCCGCCACCGCGAAGGTGAAGCCCAGCGTCTTCTTGACGTTGACGGGCTCCGACAGCGCCTTGAGCAGCGAGTCCTCCGCCGCAGGCTGACGGAAGCCCCGCACCGCGAACGCGATGCCCACCACCGCCAGCACGCCGGCCAACGTCTGGAGCGACGCGCGGCCCTCCGCGCCCGGCCGCATGGACTCCCACGCCAGATAGCCCGCCACCGCCAGCACCGCCACGCCCACCAGCGCCTTGGCGGACACCTGGGCCTGGGCGCTCACCGCGCCCAGCGTCGCCACGCCGCCCAGGAGCAGCATCAGCGCCACGGCGCGCGCGCTCGGCGTCGTCCGGGCCCGCCCCTTCGCGGAGAAGGCGTCGAAGGACAGGTAGACGCCGAAGGCCAGCAGCACCAGCGTCACCAGATCTCCCGTCCACAGCGGCCGCGAGGTGAAGAACGCGATGGGCTTCGTCACCAGGTCCTGCGGATAGGTCCGGTCGTAGTTGTAGACGAACAGGTCGGTGAAGATCTTTGGGTTCTCCGCGATGTTCTTCCCCACCAGGACGAAGAGCATGAACCCGAAGATGAGGCTCACCGCGTGCGCGGAGATGCCCTCCTCCCACAGCCGGTCGATGAAGAGCGCCAGGAGGACGGCCACGCCCGGCAGCACCGGGAAGACGTAGTGGTGGAACTTGGTGGCGCTGGACGACAGCAGCCAGAAGGAGAAGGCCACCCACAGCACCGCGATGATGGCCAGGTGGTCCGCCGCCTTCTCCGAGCGCAGCTTCAGCCGCGCCACCACCGCGAAGGCGCCGGGCAGCAGCGCCACCCAGGGGAAGATGGCGAAGCCCCCCTGCTCGATGAAGTAGATGAACGTGCCGCCCGGCGTGGTGGTGTGCACGCCCGCCGTGAGGCGGTTGAGGTGGTCGTGGACGAAGAAGCGGTACCAGAAGAGCTTGCCCTCATCGTCCACGGAGCCGAAGAGGGACAGCGTCAGGTACCAGGGGCCCGCCACCGCGAAGAACACCAGGATGCCCGTGCCCAGGTGCATCTTGAACATCTGCCCCCACAGCACGGGCATGGGCCGCCGGCCCTCGCGCACGTCCTGGCGGAAGCGGGACTGCGTGAGCCACTTCAAGTGCGCGTCCAGGCTGTCGCTGTCCCAGGGGATGACGGACAGGGCCGCGTACAGCACCAGGATGACGGCGGGCAGGCCCACGCCCAGCAGGCCCTTGGCCAGCGCGGACAGGCCGGCGAAGAAATAGAAGCCGTACCACCAGGCGGCGCGGTGCTTCGTCGTCGCATCCAACTGGCCGATGAGCGCGCACGCCATGGCGCAGATGAAGGTGGTGACGAAGGGCGTGTCCGTCACCGTCTGCCGCGTGAGCAGGAAGTACAGCGGCATGGTGGCCAGCACGAAGCCGGTGGCCAATCCCGCGCGCCGGGACACCACGCGCGCCACCGCCAGTGACAGCAACGCCACCGCGGTGATGCTCAGGAGCGCGAAGGGCATCCGCATGCCCCACTCCGTATAGAGGCCCAGCATCCCACCCGGGTTCGCAGCCCCCACCACGTTCATGCCCAGCGCCTGCATCCACATCGTGAGCGGCGGCTTGGAGAAGAACCACGAGTTCTCCCAGAAGGGGTACACGTAGTCCTGGCGGACAATCATCATCCGCGCGACTTCGCCGTAGTGCGTCTCCCAGGGGTCCCAGAGCCCCACCGCGCCTAGGTAGGGAAGGAAGAGCAGGGCCGCGAAGCCCGCCGTGGCCGTCACGACGCGCAGACTGAGGGACAGCTCCAGCCACCGCTTCGCCCACTTCGCCTGGAAGAAGTCCTTGCCGAGGATGGCCTCGACGAAGGTCTGCTCCCGCTGCTGTTCGACTTCGCTCTCCACGGACTGAAGCTCCTTGAGTCGTTCCGGGCGGTGGGCGGCCCACCCTCGGCAGGACGCGGCGTTATATCCCCGCGGCCCCCTCCGGTCGACCACCGCCAACGGCCGCTGCCGTGAGCCTGACTGCGCGCCGCTGTGCAGGGGGATGTACACGACAGGGGCGTCAACCCCGCGAAAGCACGGCTCCTGGGCAGAGGCACGGCGCTTGAATCGCCCAGGGCCGGCGGTGCTTCCCGAGGCCGACGGGACGTCGCCACCGAGGAGACATCATGCTCGCCCCCGCAGTGTCCCTGGCTTGCGCCCTCTTGCTCGCGCAGCCAGGGAACGAGGCCCCCGTCCTTCAGCCGCCCGCCACGCCGCTCCCCTCCCAGACGTGGCACGCCCCCACGGTGTGCATGCGGCTGCCACCGACGAAGGACGTTCCCTCCGGCGAGTGGCGGGCCCAGTGTGACGACACCGGCCAGGTGTGCCGGGTGTCCCCGTTGAGGGAGCTGGACGCCGAGGGCATGGAGACGGACCGGCTGCAAGCGAGGGTGACGACCTGCTCCATCACGTTCGATGAGGAAACGGCGGAGCGGGTGAAGGGGTATCGAATGGAGCCGGCCCGCGCGGCGGCCCCACCCGGCTGGTACCGCGACGAGCGCGGGCGGGTGATGCAGTTCAACTTCGACCTGAACCGGCGCGTCTGGCTCGGAGGTGCCTGGGCGCCCCTGTGGCATGACGGCCAGGTGCAGGGCCGCATGCGCGCCGACTTCGGCATCGCGGTGGAGGCGCCGTCCCACCGGGGGAAGCGGCTGCACCGGCTCCGCTTCCTGGAGACGGAGCTGCACCTGGGCGTGCCCTCGCTCGACCTGACGGCGGCGCGTTACGACTTCAGCGTCGAGCGCGACGACCCGCTCTTCCGCGTGACGACCTTCTTCGGCAAGCCGCGACGGCATGACCTCCACCTCAACCTGGGCTTGTGGATGGAGACGCTCCGCGTGGAGGAGCTCGAACGCGGCGGCGAAGTGGGGCGCTTCCTCACCTGGGGCACGCTCCACGCCACGGTGGACCTGTGGCGTTCGAAGGACCTGGTGTCCTACGTGCGCGTGCGCGCCGGTCCCTCCTTCGAGCGGGACTCCGTGAATGGCTTCAACACCTTCGTCCCCGGCGCGGCGCTCGAAGCAGACCTGACGCTGGACCAGGACGGATTCCACCATCTGCGGCTGGGAGTGGAGGCGGAGAAGGTGTTGCTGGCCCCCGCCGTCGCGGGCCGCCCGCTGAGGCCAGAGCGGCTGCGGCTCCAGGCCGGCTACGAGGTCATCATCCTGGCCATCAACGACCAGCCGTTGAGCCTGCTCGTGGATGGCCGCGGCATGAAGCGCGGCGACATCGCGGGCGTCCCCGAGCAGTGGGAATGGTCCGCGTCCGCGGGCCTGCGCTTCTCCCTCTGGGCTCCCGCGCGTCGCTCCGCGCCCATGGCCACGTCCGTGAAGGAGTAGGCCCCCATGCTGATGCTCGGACTGGCGCTGCTGCTGGCCACCGCCGCGGACGTGCCGCGGGGCGTACCCGATGACGACGCCTGCGTGGCCCTGGACGAGCGCGGTGAGCGCTACCCCATCTGCTTCGACCCCGGTGACGGCTTCGTGGTGGGCACGCGCACGCGGTTCAGCGGTTCGGCGATGGCGCAGGCGGTGCGCACGGGCGTGCACATCCGAAGCGGACGCAGCAGCCGGAGCAAGGGCTCGCCCTGGTTCAACAACCACCGGCTGCTCGGTCTGGAGGCGTGGGATGGGGAGCAGCGTGGGCTCACCTTCACGGCGTATGACGGGACGCTGCGCCGGCACCTGGAGGAAGGCTTCATCCTGGTGCCCACGGCGCGGCCGGCGCGCATTCCCTTCCCCTTCGACGTGACGGTGGCGCTGCGACTGGGGCACCTGGAGCGCCGCGTCTGGGAGGGCCCCGGTTGGACCTTGGAAACGGGACGGCTGGGCCTGCTGCTGGACCCGCTGCGCGCGGAGACGGAGCGGGTGTGGTTCGGCGTGGGGCCCGCCGCCGGGCACGCAGCGCGGCGTTCCCGGGAGGGCGTCTCGCACACGGTGGCGCCCTTCACCGAGCTGATGTTCGACGCGGGCCTGGAGTCACGGGACGGACTGTGGGCCCTGCGCGCATCGGGGCTCGCGGGCTGGAGCATCGGAATCGAGCGTGGGCTGTACTTCCGCGCCAGGACGGACGTGGGCCTGGAGCGCGTCGTGCTCGCGGTGGCGGACCAGCCCGTGGTGCTCCAGGTGAGCGGGGCCTATGTCCACCGGGACGCGGGGCTGGACCGGCGCAGTGAGTGGACCGCGAACGTCGGGCTCGCGGTCCGGGTTTTCGGTGCCCGATGATGCGCGGCATGCGGCCCTTCCAGTCCCCCCACGGGCCACCGTCTCGTTCAAGGTCATCAACAACGACGTCCTGCTCGAGGACGAGGACTGAAGCCCGGCGCTGGCTCACGTGGCCGACATTGGGGTTCTCCGCGATGATTCTCGGGAGCCTCCCCCACACTTTCCGACCTGGTTTTCAGCGGGGCGGCGCGGCCTCCAGCACCGTCCGCAGCGCGAGCTCCGCGGCGCGCAGCCGGGCATCCTGAGGGTCCACCCGGCGCGCTTCCACCAGGCGCTCCAGGGCCCGCGCGACGTTGCCGCGTGACAGCTCACAGCGCACCCCCGCCTCCAACGCGCCCGTGTCCCAAGGCCCGTACACCCGCGCCTCCGCGGCGGCGTGACACCCTTCCTCCACCCGCGATGACTCCAGGAGCGCGCGCGCCAGCTCGACACGCGTCTCTACATGAGCGGGCGCCAACCGCACGGACTCGCTCAACGGCGCCACTGCTTCCTTGGGAAGGCCCAGGCGGCGCAGCACTCCGCCCAATGCGCGCAGCGGTCCAGATGCCCCCGGGACGAGCAGCGCTCTGGCCCGCGCCTCGCGCAGGACGGACGGCTCGTCGAAGCGAACCTCCGCCACCATCCGGTCCATCACCTCGCGGTAGGCGGGGTACGCCGCGGGCCAGGTGAACACGAGCCGGTACACCCACTCCCCCCGTGGCACGAAGAGCGCCATCAGATGAGTGGGCCCCCCTGGCCCCTCCAACTCCGCATGCAGCCGCTGCGCGCTCCGCCCGCCCACGCGCGCCGCCACCGGCCCCGTCACCTTCAGCGTCCGCCCCTGGGGGCTCGGAGCGCCCAGCACCAGCACCTCCTGCTGGAACTGCCACGCCTGGACCGAGCCGTCTCCTGGCTCTCCTGTCTCGATGGCCTCCGCCGAGAAGGTCGCGCGGCCACGCCCCGGCAGTCCATTGGAGAAGACCCGCCGGCCCTGCCCATCCACGTCGCCCCGCCAGTCGCGCGGCAGGGCCACGGAGAGGCCAAAGCCGTCATCCCGCTCCGTGCGCCAGACGGAGCGCTCCGCCACCACGCCCCCCGTCACCACCACCGCCGCCACCACCATCCCCACCGGGCGCAGCCAGCCCGTGTCCGGGTGCCAGCGCGGCTCCAGGAAGACGCCGGCCAGCAGCCCCGCGAGCAAACCGCCCAGGTGCCCCGCGTTGTCCACGCCCACCGACGTCCACCCCATCCATAGGAAGACGAGCACGGTGGGCACCGCGGCCTCGCTGGACATCCACCGCGCCGGCAGCTTCGCCCGGTGACGCCGGCCCAGGACGAGCAGCGCACCCACGCAGGCATATACGAGCCCAGAAGCTCCTACACTCACGCCCCCGGAGCTGCCGAGCGAGCCCGCCATGGTCGCCAGCCCCGCCGCCACCAGCAGCGCCGCGTAGTCCCGGCGCCGGCACAGGCGCTCCAGGCCGCTTCCCGCCGCCAACAGCACCAGGACATTGAGCGCCAGATGGGGGAAGTCCCGGTGCAGGAAGTGGGCGGTGACGAGCCGCCAGACCTGGCCCACGTCCACCACCAGGGGCCCCGCCTTCGCGCCCCACCGCAGCAGGGTGTCCAGCCCCACCGGCCCCGCGGCTCGCGCCGCGCCGTGGATGCCCACCAGCACGGTGGCGAGGATCAACGTGAGCCAGGGCGCCCCCCCAAGTCGCATTCCACCGGCCGATTGACCGATGGACAACAGCCTCGCCTGCCCCTCTTCCTCGGGAGAAAGTCGTGTCTTTTGAGGGGGATACATGGCTTGTACAGGGAAAGGCCGTTCTGCTATGACTGTACGCGGATCGGACCCGTGCTGAAGCTCATCATCGAAGACGACGAGGGGCGCAAGACCGTTGTTCCTTTCGTGCGTGACGAGATCACCATCGGCCGTCAGGAGGGAAACACCATCCGCCTGACGGAACGGAATGTGTCTCGCCGTCACGCACGATTGGTGCGACTCAATGGCCACGTCGTAGTGGAAGACCTGGGGAGCTATAACGGCACCCGGATCAACGGCGAGCGAATCGCGGGTCAGTCGCCCCTGAAAGAGGGTGACCTGGTCCAGATTGGCGACTACGACCTCGCGCTCCAAGCGGAGGGCGCGGCCAACGCCGTAGGCCCCATCACCACCAAGGTGCCCGCCCGCCGGCCGGAGCCCGAGCCGGAGGAGGACGACTCCGACGACGAGCCGGAGGAGAGCGAGCACACCCCTCCCTCCCTCAGCGCCGCGGACGCGCGCCGTCACTCCACCTCCATCATCCGGTTGGACCAGGTGGAGGCGGAGCGGCCGCGCAAGGTGGTGGACGTGCCCGCCGAGGACGCTCCCCGCCTGCTCGTGCTGTCCCCGGACGAGCTCAAGGGCCAGGAGTTCGCCTGCATCCGCACGGAGCTGCGGATCGGCCGCACCGACGACAACGACATCACCTTGGATCATCGGTCGCTGTCGCGCACCCACGCCAAGCTCGTCCGCGAGGACGCGGGCGAGTGGCGCGTCATCGACATGCAGTCCGCCAACGGGATGACGGTCAACGGTGAGAGCTACGCACAGGCCACGCTCGCCACCGGTGACATCATCGAACTGGGGCACGTGAAGCTGCGCTTCGTCAGCGCCGGTGACGCGTCGGACGACGTGGCCCCGGACGGCGGCTCGCGCTCGAAGCTGCCCCTGGTGGCGAGCCTCGTGGCCCTGCTGCTCGGCGGAGGCGGCGGAGCCTTCTGGTACATGAACCAGCAGGGCACCCAGCCGACCGCGCCCCCCGTCATCGCGCGGACGCCCACGCGGCCCCTCCATGGAGGAGCAGCGCGCGGTCGCTGACAAGGCGATTGCGGCGCGTGACTTCGACACGGCCGTGGACGCGCTGGAGCGCATCAAGGATGCCAACGGCCAGCGCCCCCGCGACGTGGAGACCCGGCTCGACGAGGCGCGCGCCGAGCAGTTGATGAAGCGGCGGCTCGACGACGTCCGCAAGGCCCTGGGCGACGGCAAGCTGCCAGAGGCCGAGGAAGCCCTGCGCGAGAGCGCCGCCACCAAGGCGTTCGCCAAGGAGTACGCGGCGCTGAAGACGCAGGTCGCCGAGGCCCAGAAGAAGGCCGCTCCGCCCGCCGCGGTGCCCACCTCCGGCACGGAGAAGCCGCCGCCCGCCGCGCAGTCCGCGGCCGCCAAGGCCCAGGCGGAGGGCTTCGATCACATCAAGGGACTACGCTACCGGCAGGCCATCGAGCAGTTGAACAAGTGCCTCGACCTGGAGCCCACCCGCGCCGAGTGCCACCTCTACCTCGGGTCCGCCTACGCGAACGACAACCAGCCAGAGAAGGGCGCGGTTCACTACAAGCGATTCCTGGAACTTGCGCCCAATCACGCGTACTACGAGCGCGTGAAGGGTTTGGTCGAGAGTTACGAGAATCCCAAGAAGTAGTGGTCTGCCGGAATCACCCCCGCCCCCCGGGGGTATTCCGGTCCCATGGCACTGAACTGCAGCGAGGAGACGCTGTGCAGATTCGCATCCTGGTAGTTGATGATGAGCAGGACAACTGCGACTACCTCAAGCTGGTCCTGACCCGTGAAGGCTACGAGGTCGTGACCACGACGGACCCCACCCAGACGGTGGAAATCCTCCGGGGCTCCGACTTCCACCTCGTCATCCTCGACATGATGATGCCGCAGATGTCGGGCACCGAGGTGCTGGAGCAGATTCGCAAGTACGACACGGACGTGGCCGTCATCGTCGCCACCGCGTACCCCACGGTGGACACGGCGGTGGCCTCGCTCAAGGCGCAGGCCTCCGACTACGTCAAGAAGCCCATGGAGCCGGAGCAGTTCATCACCGCGGTCCGCAACGCCCTCCAGAAGAAGGGCTTGTCCCAGGACCCGGAGGCGGACCTGCACCGCGCCATTGGCCGCACCATCCGTGACGCACGCAAGACGCAGGAGCTCACGCTCAAGCAGCTGGCGCGGCGCACGGGCCTGTCGGTGTCGCTGCTCTCGCAGATTGAGCGCGCGGAGTCCTCCGCCTCCATCTCCTCGCTGTACAAGATTGCCTCGGCGCTGCAGCTGCGCATGGGCGAGCTCTTCGGCGATACCTGATGTCGCCGTGGCAGTGCCCCGCCGGCCGCCCTGACTAGCGGCCGGAGAAGCGGGGCGGGCGCTTTTCAAGGAAGGCCGCCCGCCCCTCCTTCGCGTCCTCGCTCCCGAAGGCCGCCGCGCGCAAGCCGCGCAGCCGCGCCCGGTCTGCCTCCTCCAGCGGGGCCCGAGCCAGACGCCCGAAGGACTCCTTCATCCCCGACACCGCCAGCGGCGCATGGCCGGCCAGGGTGGCGCACAGCGCCAGCGCGCGCGCCTCCGCGTCCGCCAGGCAGTCATCCAGCAGCCCCCACTCCAGCGCCTCCCGCGCGCTCAGCTTCCGCGCCGCGAGGAAGAGTTGCTTGGCGCGCGCCACGCCCACCAGCCTCGCGGCCCGGGCCAACCCCTCCGGGGAGTAGACGATGCCCAGCTTCGCGGGGGGCATGAGGAAGACGGCGTTGGGCGTGCCAATGCGGAAGTCGCACGAGGCCGCCAGGTCGAAGCCGGCCCCCACCGCGGGGCCCTCCACCAGCGCCACACTGGGCGCGGGGTGGGACTCCAGCTTCAACAGACACTCCACCAGCAGGTCATCCGGCAGCCGTCCGCCCGCGCCCGGGGGGCCCAGGTGCGTCAAGTCATAGCCGGAACAGAAAGCCCCGCCCGCGCCGCGCACCAGCAAGGCGCGCACATGCGGGGCGGGCTCCAGCGCCGCGTCCAGCCGCGCCAGCAGGCCGTCATCGAGCGCGTTGCGGCGGGCCGGGTTGGACAGCGTCAACACCCGGACCCCGTCGTCGCGGTCCTCGACGTTCAGCGAAGCACCTGTCGCGACGACGGGCTCCACTGCTAGCCGAGCACCACGAGGACATCGCCCTCGTTGACCGACTGCGCCTCCTTCACCCGAATCTCCTTCACCGTCCCGCCATCCTCTGCCTCCACGGGCATCTCCATCTTCATGGATTCGAGGATGACGAGCGTGTCGCCCGCGTTGACCTGCTGGCCGACCTGAACCTCAATCTTCCACACCGTGCCGGTGATGTGCGCCGCTACGTCCGCCATGAATCCGTGCCTCCTCAGGGGTGGTTTGGGGCTGGAGCGAGCCCCGCTACGCCGGCTTGGCGTGGTGCTCCAGGAAGTGCGTGTCCAGCTCGCCGGCCTGGAAGGCCGCATCCTGCACGATGCGCAGGTGGAGCGGGATGTTCGTCTTGATGCCTTCGATGCGGAACGACTGGAGCGCCGCCACGGAGCGCTCAATCGCCTGCGCCCGCGTCTCACCGGTGACGATGAGCTTGGCAATCATCGGGTCGTAGTTGGGCGTGACGGTGTTGCCCTCGCCGTAGCCCGCGTCCAGCCGGACGCCCTCGCCCGTGGGCGGCTGGAACACCTTCAGCGGCCCGGGAGACGGGAAGAACTTCACCGGGTCCTCGGCGTAGATGCGGAACTCCAGCGCCGCCCCGCGCCGCTTCACGTCCTCCTGCTTCACCGTGAGGCGCTCGCCCGCGGCGATGCGCAGCTGCCAGCCAATGAGGTCCAGCCCCGTGGTCAGCTCCGTCACCGGGTGCTCCACCTGGAGGCGGGCGTTCATCTCGATGAAGTAGACCTCACCATCCGAGTAGAGGAACTCCACCGTGCCGGCGTTCGCGTAGCCGAAGGCCTTCGCCGCGGCCACCGCGGCCGTGAAGAGCTTCTGCGCCAGCTCCGGGCTGCGCCCGTCCGCGAACAGCACGGAGGGGGCCTCCTCCACCACCTTCTGGTGGCGCCGCTGGATGGAACACTCCCGCTCCAGGCAGTGGATGAGGTGGCCGTGCTGGTCCCCCAGAATCTGGACCTCGATGTGCCGGGGCGCCGGGAAGTAGCGCTCCACGTACACGCCTTCCTTGCCGAAGGCGGCCTTCGCCCGGTCCGTGCACTGGCGGTAGACCTTCTCCATCTCCGCGGGGTTCCTGGCCACCGCCATGCCAATGCCGCCGCCGCCGCTGGCCGCCTTGACGAGCACCGGGTAGCCGATGCGCTCGGCCTCCGCCAGCGCGCTGGCCACGTCGGGCACCACGTCCTCGCTGCCGGGCACCACGGGAACCCCCGCGGCGGCCACCAACTTGCGGGCCTGGCTCTTGTCCTTCATCCGCGCCATGGCCTCGGGCGGCGGCCCCACGAAGATGAGCCCCGCGTCCGCGCAGGCCTGGGCGAACTCGCCGTTCTCCGACAGGAAGCCGTAGCCCGGGTGGATGGCCTGCGCACCCGTCTGCTTCGCGGCGTCCAGGATGGCGGCGGTGTTGAGGTAGCTGTCCTTGGCCGGTGCGGGGCCGATGCGCACCGCCTCGTCAGCCTCTTTCACGAAGGGCAGCTCGGCGTCCGCGTCCGAATAGACGGCGACCGTCTTGAGCCCCATGCCCCGGGCCACCACGCCGATGCGGCGGGCAATCTCTCCCCGGTTGGCGATGAGCAGCTTCTGGAACATGGCGAAACCCCTGCGGTGCGGGTGCGAAAGGGCGGCGAACCTAACCCTCGCTCCCTCTCAAGACAAGGGTGCGAACGGACGTGCAACAGGTCCCTACAGTCCAGTAAATTTGCGGGTCTACGAGGCGGTGTCGTACCTTGTTCCCCGTGACGCCCCCCACCTCCTCAAGCCCTGGCGGCGTGGTCAATCTGCACCACGCGCGGCGCGCCAAGCGCCTGGACCTCTACCGTGGCCGGCACACGGACCGCGTTCGCTTCGTACGCACCACGCTCGAGACGTTGACGCAGAGCGGCACCCTCTTCACCGAGGAGGGCACGCGCCGCGGCCTCTCCCTGCTGAAGGCGCTCCAGTTGCTGCAGCGGGCCCACGCGCGCCTGGAGGAAGTGTCCGGCGACGGCGTGCTGCCCGCGGCCCGGCTCCCGGAGCGCGTGGACGCGCTCTATTCGGAAGTCGACGGCCTCTTCGCCCGCGCGGACACCCTGTCCGCACGCGACGATGCCAGCGTGGCCCAGCTTCCCGCTCGCTGAGCCCCGCGTCTCCCCTGCCCCTTACGGCAGTTCCGTCTGGCCCTGCCGCCGCAGGAAGGTGGGGATGTCGAACTGGTCCTCGTCCAGCGGCAGCGGCGCGTCCTTCACCACCGCGGTGCGGGCGCTCACCGACTTGGCGCTCTCCACGGTCAGGGGCCGCGAGCTGCTGCCCTTCGTGGGCACCAGGCTTGCGACTTCCTCGCGCGCGTTCGCGAGCACGGACGGCGCCGGGCGCGACAGCGGCACCTGCACCACCGGCGCCACCGTGCGGACCTTGGGCGAATCACGGTGCACGAAGCCCGTGGCGATGATGGTGATCTTCACCTCATCCGAGATGTTCTCGTCGATGAGCGAACCGAAGATGATCTCCGCCTCGCTGTCGGCGGCGTCGTGCACCAGCGTCAGGGCCTCGTTGACCTCCTGCAGGGTCATGTCGCGGCCACCGGTGATGTTGATGAGCAGGCCCGTGGCGCCGTCGATGGAGACGTCCTCCAGCAGCGGGCTGGCGATGGCCTGCTGCATGGCAATCAGCGCGCGCTTGTCACCGGTCGAGTTGCCCGTGCCCATGAGCGCGATGCCCTTGTCGCTCATGATGGTCTTCACGTCGGCGAAGTCGACGTTGATGTAGCCGTGGTACTGGATGAGGTCGCTGATGCCCTGCACGGCGTTCAGCAGGACCTCGTCCGCGCGCTTGAAGGTCTCCAGCAGCGGCATCGGCTCGTTGGAGAGCGACAGCAGGCGCTGGTTCGGAATGGTGATGAGCGTGTCCACCGCGGCCTTGAGCTCCACGATGCCCTGCTCGGCTTGCTTGCGGCGCTTGTTGCCCTCGAAGAGGAAGGGCTTGGTGACGACGCCCACCGTGAGGCAACCCAGGCTCTTGGCGATGTCCGCGATGATGGGCGCGGCGCCCGTGCCGGTGCCGCCGCCCATGCCGGCGGTGACGAACACCATGTCGGCGCCCTCGAGCACCGCGGCAATCTGGTCACGCGACTCCAGGGCGGCCTCGCGGCCCATCTCCGGGTTGGCGCCCGCGCCCAGGCCCTTCGTCAGCGTCTGGCCCAGCTGAAGCCGGGTGGGCGCCTTGCTCGCGGCGAGCGCCTGGACATCGGTGTTGGCGGCGATGAAGTCCACCCGGTCCAGCTTGGACAGGATCATCGTATTGACGGCGTTGCAGCCGGCCCCACCCGCCCCGACGACCCGAATCTTGGCGGCCTGCTTGTTCTGATCGAACTGGTCCATGGTGGTCCTCTCGCCCGGAGTCGCGCGGTGCAGCGCACGTGCTCCCAACCCCCACAATCATCAGCAAGTCCCACGCTTTGGCAAGTATTCCGCTACGAGCCTGTAGCGGGATGCTGCGCGTCTGAGTCCTGACGCGCACTTACGCCAACCCATGGACGTGCAGGCGTGCGACCCGGTGGGTGAACTTCGCCCCTTGACTCGCGATACACGGCACTGCCTGGCGGGTGGAGCGCAGCATGCCCCAAAAAACGACGGGTGGCCCCGAAATCTCTTTCGGAGCCACCCTCGCTGAAATCACCCGGTGTGTTTCACCGGAAATTCAGAGCCAGTGGGTCAGCGCGCCTCGCGTTCCACTTCCACCTTCCCCACGCGGAGGATGGTGAACCCCACGCGGCGGTTGTTCTCACGGCCCTTCGCCGTCTTGTTGGTGTCCACCGGCTTCGTCTCGCCGTAGCCCACCGCCTCCATGCGGCCCTCGGCGATGCCCTCCTTCACCAGGAAGGCGCGCACGTTGTTCGCGCGGCGCTGGGACAGGTCCAGGTTCTTCGCGTCGTTGCCCTGGTCGTCCGTGTGGCCCTCGATGCGGACCAGCTCCACCTGCGGGTTGGCGCGCAGCACCGCGGCCACCTGCTTCAGCAGCGGGAACGAGCGGGCCAGGATGACGTCCTTTCCAGTGGCGAAGTAGACCTTCTCCAGGATGACGATGCGCTCGCCGTCCACGAGCACCTTCACCTTGCCCTTGTCGGGGCAGCCGTCCTCGTCCTGGAAGCCGTTGATGGTCTCCGGCTCGTTCGGGCACGTGTCCGCCGTGTCGGGGATGCCGTCCCGGTCGTTGTCCGGGTCCGGGCACCCGTCCTCGTCCTGGAAGCCGTCCTTGTCCTCCGGGTCGTTGGGGCAGCGGTCATCCGGATCCATGATGCCGTCGCCATCCGTGTCCACCGGCGGCGGAGGCGGCGCCACATCCGGGCAGCCCTCCGTGTCCTCGAAGCCGTTGACCGTCTCCGGCTCGTTCGGGCACGTGTCCGCCGTGTCGGGGATGCCGTCCGCGTCGTTGTCCGGGTCCGGGCAGCCGTCCTCATCCTGGAAGCCATCCTTGTCCTCGGGCTCCGTCGGGCAGGCGTCGTCGATGTCCAGGATGCCGTCGCCGTCCGTGTCCACGGGCGCGGCCTGCTTCGGCTCGCGGGACGGCTCCGGGCTGTAGCTGAAGCCCGCGAGCAGCCGGAAGCCCGGCGTGCCGTAGCCGCGGGTGAGCCCCGGCCCACCGCCCACGTGCGCGGAGAAGCCGCCCAGCGCGCGGTACTTCAGCGCCGCCAACAGCTCCAGCGGGCGCTCCTCCGTGTCCTGCTGCTCCAGGTTCACCGCGCCCACCAGCGTGGCCGCGAGCGCCAGCGGCACCTCGCTCACCGTGAAGGGCAGCTCGGCGCCCACGCCGTAGGACACCGCGTTGCCCAGGTTCAGGTTGCGCAGCTGCTGCTTCTCCCGGAAGTCCACGCCCACGTTGGCGGCCACGCGAAACCGCTCGCCGTATTCAGCCACCAGGCGCGGCTGCACGCCCACGCCCGAGCCCCCGAGGAAGTCGGAGCCGCCGCCCGTGGGCAGCACCACCGGCACCGTCAGGGCCAGGCCGAAGGAGCCCTCCTCCAGGAGGCGGGCCTTGGGCACCAGGCGCAGGTCACCGATGCCGCCCGAGCCCACGCCCTGGGCGAAGGACGGGTCCACCATGGGCGCCGCCTGCGAACGCTGGAGCGTCACCGGCAGCAGCACGCCGAGCTCGAAGCGGTCGAAGAGGCCCACGGAGCCCATCAGGTCCACCCCCACCTGGCTGCGCACCAGCGCGGTGATGAACCGGCCCGAGCGCGGGTCCATGAAGTTGAGCGGCTTGTCCGCGTAGTTGACGGACACGCCCACGTTCCAACCCAGGTGGGAATGCACCTGGGCGCTCTGGACGCCCAGGATGTCCTTCGAGCTCGGCCCCGGCTTGTACTGCTGCACGTCGATGGACTGGGACGCGGACAGCGTGGGCACCTGCGCCACGGCCGGCCGCGACACCATCAGGACCGCCAGCGCCAGCACGGCGGCGGCGGCCACAGGGGCCCCAGCGGCCCGCCCCGCCGAGCGGCGGAAGCGGCCCAGCAGGGGCAGCCCGAGCAGCAGCAGCGCCAGCGGCGCGAAGGTGCCCGCCCCGCTCGAGCTGCACCCACGGCCGGAGATGACGAAGTCGTCGTTGCCGTCCAGCGGGTTGGTCCCGCCGGTGACTTCCTCGCCGTCGTTCACGCCGCCGCCGTCCGTGTCGGCGTTGTTCGGGTCCGTCTCGCCGTTGTCGAAGGAGCCGTTGCGGTTGGCGTCCTCCGCGCCGTCCAGCAGGCCGTCGCCATCCGTGTCCGGGTTCAGCGGGTGGGTGGGGTTGGAGCCACGCACCTCCACGCCGTCCGTCAGCCCGTCAGCGTCCGTGTCCGGGTTGTTCGGGTCCGTCTCCGTGCTGTCGACGCGGCCGTCGTGGTTGGCATCCTCCGCACCGTCCAGCAGACCGTCACCATCCGTGTCCGGGTTCTTCGGGTCGGTGGTGGTGCGCGGGTCCGCGTCCGGACGGAAGTTGGGCGAGTTGCGGTCCGTGTCCGCCGGAGCGCTCTCCAGCGTCACGCCCATCTCCGTGCCATCCAGGATGCCGTCGTTGTCGCTGTCCGGATCCAGCGCGTCGATGAGGCCGTCACCATCCGTGTCGGTGATGCCGTCGATGCCGTCCGGCACGCCGTCGTCGTCGCTGTCCGCGTCGTTGGGGTCCAGGCCCCGCGCGATTTCGGTCGCATCATCGATGCCGTCGCCGTCGGAGTCGACGTCGTCCGCGGGGTTGAGCGGATCCGTCTCGCCCGGGTCCACCCGGCCGTTGCGGTTGGCGTCCTCGATGCCGTCACGCACGCTGCCGCCGTCCGTGTCGGGGTTGAGCGGGTCCGTCGTCGTGGTCGGGTCGGCGTCCGCCACGAAGCGCGTCATGTCCGTATCGGCGCCCTGGGGCTCGGCGAGGCCCAGCTCCAGACCGTCCGACAGCAGGTCGCCATCGGTATCCCCGTTGTTCGGGTCCGTCTCGCCGTCATCGACGATGCCGTTGTGGTTGGCGTCCTCGTTGCCGTCCAGGATGCCGTCGTCATCCGAGTCGTCGTCGAGCGGGTCCGTCCCCGCGGTATTCACCTCGATGCCGTCCGGCAGTCCGTCACCGTCCGTGTCGGGGTTCTCGGGGTCGGTGCCCAGCACGACCTCCTCGGCGTCCGTCAGGCCGTCGCCATCCGTGTCGGCCGCGACCGACCAGGTGTAGGTCGCCGGCGTGCCGTCAACGTTGCCCGCCTCATCCACCGCGCGGACGCTCAGCGTATGGCTGCCTTCCGCCAGGCCCGTGAAGGTGGCCGGGTCCGAGCACGACACGTACGCCGCGCCGTCCAGGCTGCACTCGTATGTCACCGGGGATTCGTCCGAATCGAAGTCGAACGTCGCGGTGCCAGGCGCTTCCGTCAGCGGCGGGCCGGAGAGGATGAGAGTGTCCGGCGCGGAGGTGTCCACGATGAACGTGTGCGTCACCGTCGTGCTGGTGTTGCCCGCCTCGTCCTCCGCCGTGACGGACACCGTATGGGGGCCCTCCGCCAGTGTGTCGCCCACGGGGAGCGACCAGTTGCCGGACGGGTCGGCCACCACCGTCCCCACCGTGACGCCATCCACCACCACCGTCACCGTGCTGCCCGGCTCCGTCGTACCGGAGTACGTCATCACCGGCGCATTGAGCACCTCGCCGTCCGCGGGCGTGGTGATGACCACCACCGGCGGCGTGAGGTCCACCGTCCACGCGTACTGCGCGGGCGTCGGGTCCACGTTGCCCGCCACGTCCACCGCGCGCACCAGCAGCGTGTTGTCACCGTCCGGCAGCGGGCCGAACTGCGCCTGGGCCGGGCACGCCGTGAAGGGGGCGCCATTCAGCGAGCACTCGTACGTCACCGGAGACTCGTTCGAGGAGAAGACGAAGTCCGCGGTGGCCACGTTCGTCAGCACCGCCGGGCCACTGTCGATGGCGGTATCCGGCGCCGCTGTGTCCACCGTGAAGGTGGAGCTCGTCGAAGCGCTGGTGTTACCCGCCTCATCCGTCCCCGTGACAACAACCGTGTACGGGCCGTCCGCCAGCGTCACCGGCGGCGTGAAGCTCCAGTTGCCACCCGCATCGACCGTGATGGGGCCGTAGGTCGTCCCATTCAGCGTCAGCATCACGAACTCAGCGCCATCCGCCGTGCCGATGATGGTCACCACGCCGTCACTCAGCACCGCGCCGTTCGCGGGCGAGGTGATGAGCGGCGCCACCGGCGGCGTGAGGTCCACCGTCCACGCGTACTGCGCGGGCGTCGGGTCCACGTTGCCCGCCGCGTCCACCGCGCGCACCAGGAGCAGGTGGTCCCCCTCCGCCAGGCCCGTGAAGGTCGCGGGGTCGGCGCAAGCCACATAGACGCCCCCATCCAGGCTGCACTCGTAGGCCACGGCTCCGCCTTCCGAGCGAAGGTCGAAGGTGGCGGACGCGTCCCGCGTCAGCAGCGCCGGGCCGGAGTCGATGAACGTGTCAGGCGCCGTCAGGTCGACGATGAACGTGCTCGTCACCGGACCCGCGGAGTTGCCCGCCGGATCGACGCTGGTGATGGACACCGTGTGCGGCCCCTCGTCGAGCGGCTCCGGCACGGTGAAGGTCCAATTGCCGTTCTCATCGACCAGGATGGGGCCGTGCGTGGCGTCGCCCACGTCCAGGTAGATGTTGCTGCCCGGCTCACCCGTTCCCGTCAGTGTCGGCGTCCCAGTGGCAACCGCCTCCTGGTCCGCGGGCGAGTCGATGGTCGGCAGCGTCGGGGGCGTGAGGTCCACCGTCCACGTGTACGTCGCGGGCGTCGGGTCCATGTTGCCCTCCGCGTCCACCGCGCGCACCGCCAGCGTCTGGGCGCCCTCGCTGAAGCCCGTGAACGTCTGCGGGGCCGAGCAGTCCTCGAAAGGACCACCGTTCAGCGAGCACTCGTACGTCACCGGGCCCTCGTTCGAGCTGAAGTCGAACGTCGCGCTGGTGGAGTTCGTCACCGCCGGCGGGCCACTCACGATGGTGGTATCCGGAGGCGTGGTTTCGGAGAGCACGGTGAAGGTATTGGTGTTGCTCAGCACGGACGACACGCCCTGGAGCAGGGCGTAGGCATTCACCGAGTGAGCACCGACGGACAGATCCGCGGTCGGCGTGAAGCTGAAGTTCCCCGAGGGGTCCGCCGTCACGCGGGCCACTTCGACGCCATCCACGAAGATGATCACCGTGGAGTTCGCGGGGGCGGTACCGCTGAGGACCGGACGAAAGCCCGTGGCGGAGCCGTTGGCAGGCGTCACCACCACGGGGGCCGCCACACTCGCCGGAAAGCCACCCGGCAGGATGCTGACGACACCCGGGCTGCCCGGAGCGGCGCCATACGTGAACCCATCCAGCGCGTCGGCGTCCGGCTGCGTGCCCGCTCCGCCACCCGAGACGACCGGGCTGCACCCGACCGTCTCGCCCTGAATCAGCGCACGACCACCGCCGCCGCCGCCGCCCGTTCCGTGCTGAGGATACGTGGTGCTGCCACCATCACCACCACGGGCCGTCACTGCATTGGCCGAGCAAGACAGGGCGCCGGTGACGCGCACATACACGGTGCCGCCAGCGCCAGCGCCGCCCGCGGCGTCATTGGCAACCCCGATGGCGTTGCCACCCGCGAACCCGTCCGCCGACACGCGACCGGCCCCAGAGAGCGAGGCCCCGCGGATGAACACCCAACCGCCACCCGCGCTCCCCCCGCCAGCCGCGCCGTCATTGCCATGGCCCGCGCCGCCACCGCCGCCGAACACCGCATGGGACACCGCATCGAAGGTCAGCGGGGCCCCGCCGGGC
>NZ_JABFNS010000084.1 GCF_013116825.1 Myxococcus xanthus | reverse complement strand
CCCGCGCCCCCTCCCTGGCCCCCGGCGCGAGCGGCGCCGTTGGCCAGTCGACGTTTGGAAGAGACTTCCGTGGGGCTGGCTGTAAAAACGACCGATTACCGCCCTTATTCATGGGCCGGCTTGGATGCAAACCCCTGGATTCACTTGGAAACGATGGTGCCACCCCTTGGCACGTGGGTCGCAAAGGGCAACCCCCCGTAGCGTCATCGCGATCCCCCAACCAGATCTCTTTTTCCCCGAGAGACACCATGCAGGCTTCCAACTCCTTCACCTCCCCTGATTCGCTCTCCACCTACCTGTCGGAGATCAACCAGTACCCGCTGCTCACCCAGCCGCAGGAGCAGGAGCTGTCGAAGCGCTTCCGCGCGGGGGACCTGGCCGCGGGCCACCAGTTGGTGACGGCGAACCTCCGCTTCGTGGTGAAGGTGGCCTACGAGTACCGCTCCTACGGCCTGAAGATGTCGGACCTCATCCAGGAGGCGAACATCGGCCTGATGAAGGCCGTGCAGAAGTTCGACCCGGACAAGGGCATCCGCCTCATCTCCTACGCCGTCTGGTGGATTCGCGCGTACATCCAGAACTGCATCCTGAAGAACTGGAGCCTGGTGAAGTTGGGCACCACGCAGGCGCAGCGCCGCCTCTTCTTCAGCCTGGCCCGCACGCGCCGCGAGTTGGAGAAGATGGGCGCCGGCGACGCGAACGTGGTCAACGCCGAGGAGATTGCGCGCAAGCTGAACGTGAAGGCCTCCGAGGTGCGCGAGATGGAGCAGCGCATGGGCGGGCGGGACTTGTCCCTGGACGCGCCCATGGGCGAGGACGGCGACGCCACGCACCTGGACTTCGTGGAGTCCGAGTCCGTCTCCGCGGTGGACGAGGTCGCCGACCGGCAGCAGGCCAACCTCACCCGCGAGCTCGTGCAGCGCGCCCTGCGCCGCCTGGACCCGCGCGAGCGCTTCATCATCGAGCAGCGCGTCATGGGTGACGCGGAGATGACGCTCAGCGAGCTGGGCGAGCACTTCGGCTTCTCCCGCGAGCGCGCCCGTCAGCTGGAGATTCGGGCGAAGGACAAGCTCAAGCTCGCGCTGGCCACGCTGATGGCCGAGGCCGGCGTCGACGAGAGCACGCTCAACGCCTGAGCCTCACGCCTTCCAGGGGAAGACGACGGCGCTCCAGCCCGGCCCGGCTGGAGCGCCGCCTCCCCGCACCGGCTCGACAGGCGCGGGCTCACCCCACCCGCTCGAAGCGAATGTCGGCGTGCTGGACATCCGCGGCGGCGAAGGCGAGCAGCCGCCCGCCCTCGTCGGTCAGCGCGGCGCGGTCCTCACGCGACAGCCGCGCGAAGGGCGTGATGCACAAGGTCGCGGCGCCGCGCGCACGTTCAATGCGCCAGGTTCCTCGAACGAAGCCATCCACGAGGAGGGTGGCGCGCACGATGCCGTTGATGGTGAAGACGCGCTTGCGGGCGGCATCGGAGATGATGCGCGTGCGGTCCGCGTGGGCCAGCAGCACGCTGTCGAATTCGGACAGGAAGCGGACGGGCGCGGGCGTGTCCGGGTCGGGCCTCCGGGCATCCGGGATGTCGAACAGCTCGACGCCGTGCTCGTCACGATAGGCGCGCAGTCCGGGCCTCAACCGCTCCAGGACAGCGCCCATGCGGGGCAGGCCCGACCAGGCCTGCAGGTCCTTGGCGCTCGCGGGGCCAAACGCGGCGAGGTAGCGCATCACCAGCGCGTCTGGCGGCGCGGCGGGCTTGAAGCGCTGGCCGAGCCAGGACTCGGCGGTGGCGTACACCATCCGCTCGCCATGGCCCCACGTTCCACAGGGTGGCACCACAACGAGCGGCTCCAGGCTCGAGAAACCCAGGCTCAGGGCGCTCGCATCATGGCCGGGCCACTTCTCCTGGAGCCGCTGGCCCAGCTCGCCCCGGGGACTGGGACGTGCCTCCAGCAGCGCCCGTCCCTCCGCCACCAGCGCCTGGACCTCTACACCCGCCAGTTGCTTGCCATGGGAGGAGTGCTTCAGCCCCCTGTCCAGCGCGGGTTGCAGCACGGGACGCAGCGCGAGGCAGTCACGCGCGGTCACCAGGTGCAACGTCCCGCGCATCATCCCGGCGCGCACCACCTGGCGCTCCGTCATGAGCCGGGTCAGCGCCTCTTGCTGGAAGCCGTCCAGCCGCGTCCACAATGCGCCGTAGGGAGGATGGGTGGCCTGGGCTTGAAGCCCCACCAGATGCTCCAGCGCCTCCATCACGCCCGCCCGGGAGCGCTGCAACAGCCACTGACGCTGGAGCAGTGCCCGGTTGAGGGCCCGCTGCCCCAGGACCTGGGCTGGCAGCCTCCGCCGCCGCGAGGAGGCACGGACAGGCGGCGCGCTTCCTGGTTCCTTCATGGGTGAAGGCACGGGACTCAGCCCCCCTCCCCTCCGCGCCTTGCTGGAGCGTCCACGTTTGACACCCGCGGGGACGAGCATCGGCAACAACATCAAGAAGGGAATCATGTCGGGTGGCACCTGGGGTGGGATGCGAACGCCCCTGGGTCGGGAGAACCCAAGGGGCTTCGTGGACGCCATCCTGCGACCCGTCCCTGACAGTCCTATGTCAGGAATGTACAACCCGCCGGGCCCGGGCTCAGCGCCGCGACATGCCGTGGAGCGCCATCACGAGGTGCTCGAAGGTGCGCCCGGGCAGCAGGCGTTTCGACACCAGGCCGACGCGCTGCGACAGGCGACCCACGGAGTAGCGCACGTCCACGCGCTGCCGCTCCACCAGGGCCAGGAGCTTCCGGGCGACCTGCTCGGGAGGAACGCCCGCGCCTTCTCCTGACTCCACCAGGTTCATGACGCGCTCGAAGGCCTCCTGATAGGCGGACCCGGGACCGGACTGCCGGGCGCGCTGCCGGTACTCGCGCACGCGCGTGAGGACATCCCCAGGCTGCAGCAGCGTGGCCTCGATGCCGAAGGCGGCGACTTCCTGCCGGAGGCTCTCCGTCATTCCTTCCAGGGCGAACTTGCTGGCGCTGTAGAGCCCCTGGAAGGGAAGCCCGGCGGCGCCGCCCATGGAGCTGATGTTGACGATGAGGCCCGACCGCTGCGCGCGCATCGTGGGGAGCACCGCCCGGCAGACGCGCAGCACGCCGAAGAAGTTGGTGTCCATCTGCCGCAGGGCCTCTTCGACGGACACGTCCTCCACGGCGCCGGCCATCACGAAGCCCGCGCAGTTCACCACCACGTCGAGCCGGCCCTCCGCCGCGAGCACCGACGCCACCGCGCGCTGAACGGAATCCTCATCCGTGACGTCCAACACGGCCATCCGGTGGTGGGCACCATCCGCGCGGGGATGGCGGCTGGTACCATGAACGGCGTGGCCATGTGCCCCCAGGAGCTCCGCGCAGGCCTGACCGATGCCAGAGGATGCGCCAGTGATGAGGACCACCTTGCGTCGCGACTTGCTCATGCGTGTTCCTGCCCAGGCTCGTGACGAGCATCAACGTGGGAGCGCATAGTGAACCTCATCGAGCCCTGTGTCCTGGCGGGCGCGGTCATGGGCACCCTCACCGGCGCCGTCCTGGGATTTCCCCATGGCCTGCTGTGGGGGCTGGGCGGCATGGCGACAGGCTTTGTCGGCGGCGTGCTCGTGCTGCCCTTCGTCATCCTCTTCCTCGTCATGGCCGGAATGGCGCTGTTCTTCTGGCCGCGCCACCTGCTCAGGCGGCTCCGGAGCACGCGGCCCGGGGCGGATGACGCGCCGCGAGGACACGGCGAACACTGAGGCGTCTGTCTTTACGTCTCGCCGAGTCCTCGCTTAAGAGGCCGGCTCATATGATTTCCACAGGCAGTGTGCATTTCCGCCGTCGAGGTTCCTCCAATGTCATGGGCTTCCCATCGCCGCGCGTGAAGTCGCTCCTGGCGTTGATGCTCCTGTGCCTGGCCCCCGTCACCTGGGGCTGTGGTGGGTCGGAGCCGTCGCCCTCCCCCAGACCCGATGCGGGCACCCAGCGGCCGGACGCGGGGGCACCGACGAACGACGCGGGCACGGATGCCGGGACGGAGGACCCCGACGCGGGAGCGCCGCCTCCGGGCTTCACGCTCCAAACCGCGTCCGAAGTGACGCTCCGGTTCATCCCGGAGGCAAGCGCGGGGCTGAACGTCACCATCACCCGCGAGCCCACGTTCACCGATGCCGTGCACCTCTCCATCGAGGGGCTTCCCGAGCATGTGCACGTGACCACCGCCGTCATCCCCGACACGGAGTCCGAAGCCACGCTCTCGCTCGCCGCCCAGGAGTTCGCTCGCTACGGCAGTGTGCCCGTGACGCTGGTCGCGAGCGGCGGAGGGGCTCGCGTCGAGCATCCCCTCAACCTCGTCATCCGGCCCGGCCCGGCGGCGCTGGATTCATCGTTCGGCGGCAATGGCGTGGCGATGCCCGCCTTCGGCCACCCGGAGGTGCGCATCCATGCCCTGGCGTCGCAGCCGGACGGCAAGTGGATCCTGGCGGGCGCCACGGGCTCCACCGGCCTGCGCGACGTCCTGGTGGCGCGTCTGCTCCCGGACGGGACGTTGGACCCCGCCTTTGGCACCCAGGGCACCGTCACCCTGGACGTCTGTGGCGGCGATGACTACGTGGACGCCGTCACCGTGCTGTCCGACGGGCGAATCCTCGTCGCGGGGGGCGCCATCGCGGGTCCTGGGAGCTGCTCGGGGAGGCAGTACCAGAGCCTGCTCTTCGCCCGGTACACCTCGGCGGGCGACCTGGACACCTCCTTTGGCGACACGGGGGTGCGTACCTTCCAGATGTCCGCGGGCAACGCCGCGCTGCATGCCGTCACGGTGGATTCGAGGGGGCGCATCGTCGGTGCCGGCACCGTGCAGCACGATGACCTGGACTTCGTCATCATGCGCCTGACGCCCACGGGCGCCGCCGATACGACCTTCAGCTCGGATGGACTGGCCTGGGATGACCTGGGCCAGGACGAGGACGGCCTGGCCGTTGTCACCCTGGCCGACGACCGCATCGTGGTGGCGGGAACCACGAACGCCAGCCGCAACCACATGGCCTTGCGTCGCTACAACGTGAACGGCACGCCCGACTCGAGCTTCACGTACCGAAGCGCGTCGGATTGGCCTCGCCTCACCCCCCGGACCCTGCATCTGCTGGACGGGGGCAAGTTGCTGGTGGGCGGCAGCGCGCGGTGGAATGCGGGCACCGACTCCCCCAACAGCGGCGCGGTGACACGGGTCCATGCCAGCGGCAGCCCTGATACGAGCTTCGGCTGGGATGGCGATAGCGTCACCCACTTGTCCGCGCCAGGAACCCAGCAGGAGCGGCTGGTGGGCACAGGCATCCTGAATGACGGCGAACTGGTCCTGGCGGTGGCCAGCACCATCAATGGCGCCACGGATGGCATTGGACGCATCCACCTGTCCGCGGACGGGAAGACCGCCCTGCGAGCCCATCGCACCAACCTGCCGGGGACCGAGGCCGCGCTCACCGCCGCGTTCCATTCCGATGGCTCGATGTGCGTGGCGGGCCTCCGCGCCGACGAAGGCGCGTCCACCACGGCGCCCTTCGCGGCACGCTTCTGGCCCCACCGCTGAGCGGACCGCCAGGGGTCCCGAGCCCATTACGCTGGAGAATGGCGTCCACCTCCTCGCGGGTGGACGCCGCATGCGACACCTCCGGACCTCACTCTTGTCGCGCGCCCTTCCTGGCGCTGGCGCTGCCGCGCTCGGGCTTGCGGAGCTCCCGCTCCAGGGCATCCAACCGGTCATTCCAGAAGCGTTCGTAGAAACGCAGCCAGTCGGCCGCTCCGGCCAGCGGCGCCGGCGCGAGGCTGCACCGGTGCGTGCGCCCCTCCACCGACCTGTTCACCAACCCCGCGCGCTCCAGCGTCTTGACGTGCTTGGAAGCGCCCGCGAAGGACATGCTGAACGGCGCCGCCAGTTCGCCAATGCTCCTCGGTCCCGAGGACAGGCTGCGCAGCATCTCCCGCCGCGTCGGGTCGGAGAGCGCGTGGAAGACCGCGTCGAGCTGCTCGGAACGCTGCTGAACCATGGGGGTGACCATAACGACCTCCGCCCTAAATTAAACCACCCAGTTAAACAACATGCCAGAGGGGTGGGCAGGCGGGCAGCAGAAGGCGCTCGCGGACTACCCGCGCTTCGCGCGACGGCCGCGTCCCCGGGACCAGGCCAGAAGCACCAGCGGAATCAGGCCGGGGTTTCCGCCCCCTGCCGCCGCGCACCCGCCCTGCGCTGTTGCGTCCCGCGACACGGAGCAGGGCAGCCACAGCCGGCACGCGGAGCCCGCCTTCACACACGGATGCTCCCCCTGCGCGCCGGTGCAGGCAGGCCCGAAGTGGCCCGCCTCGAGCCCCGCCACCGCGCAACTCCGGGAGCCGTCCGCCCGCGCGACACACGCCATGCCCACGGGGCAGTCCGCATGCGCACGGCACCACTGCGCGCAGGCGTCCACGTCCGGGTCCACCGGCGTCCGGGCGGGCGCGCCTCGTGAGGCGTCCTCGATGGCGACCTGGATGAAGTCCGCGTGTACGTCGACGCGGCTGTTCGTCCCCGTGGTGCAGGTGCCGTCACCAAACGACGTCACACCGACCAGGCGCTCGAGGCCGTCCTGTTCGATGAACACCGGGCCACCGCTGTCCCCGCCGCACGACATCGCTGGCGCCGCTTCGATGGAGAAGGCGTCCGCTTCAACCGACGTGATTCGGGACAGGCCGCCGCGGCGCAGGCCCGAGCCGCCCTCCCCGTCCACGCCAAAGCCCACCACCCGCGCCAGCCGCCCCATGCCATCAGCGGGAAACGCCCGCCCCGCCCAGGCCAGCGGAGCGACCGGCGCCTCGCTGGCGAGAATCAACACGCCCAAATCACTCACGCCCGGGCGCCACGCGGGATGGAGCCGGCCCTCCACCACGCGGATGCGCTGCGCGGCGGAGGCACGGGCTGTCTCCGCGGCGAACACCACCGAGAACACCCGCGGAGCATCCGCGTTCTCCACGCAGTGCGCCGCCGTCAGCACCACCCGAGGCGCCACCAGCGTGCCCGTGCAGAGCACGCGAGCCGCCTCGTCAGGCTCCCCGCAGAAGGGCGAGACGGGGACGATGGCCGCCACCGCGGGGAAGCCCGGCTCGGGCGCGCCGCCCACCACGGCCCGCCGCGCCGGGGTGAGCATCTCCGGGGAGCCAGGGACGACAGAAGGACCGCACGCCCCCGCCGCCAGCAGGAGTCCCACGGCGGCGGACGTGACGTCACTCGCTGTCGAAGTCGCCCTGCGGAACGTCCGTGGCGGCGCCCGCGGCGTCCCAGTACTTCCACTCACCCGTCTTCTCCCCCTTCTCGTACTGGCCCTGCGCGGCCAGCGCGCCACCGGGGTGCCACTCCGAATAAGCGCCCTGCGAGCGATGCCCCGCCAGCGTCCCTTCCGCCCACTTCGAGCCGTCCGAGCGCCAGGCGGTCCACTTCACCGGGCCGGCGCCGGGTGAATGGAGCTCCTCGCGGTTCTTGTGGCCCTCCTCGTAGTAGAGGGTCCACAGGCCCTGCTTGAGCCCGGCACGATAGTCACCCTCGAACTGCTTCACGCCGTCCTCGAAGTAGCTGACCCAGCGGCCCTCCATCTTCCCGTCGACGTAGGTGCCCTCCGCCTTCAGCGCCCCGGTGGCGTGCCACTCCGCCCAACGGCCGTGCTTCTTCCCGTCGGGCCGGGCACACCACTGGAGGACCCCATCGGGCGGCGCGCGGCCCTGGAGCCGTGCGCCATCGGGACAAGGCCCGGAAGCCCCGTTGCAGCCCAGCGCCATCCCCGCGACGAGCACCCGCGCCGCACCTGTCAGCACGCGGTTCTTCAACTGCACGAACCCACGCCGCTGCAGCTGCAGTTGTTGCGCGCGAACGAGTAGTCATCCGACGCCGCCGCGAAGCTGCCCAGGCCGTAGTCGTGCTTGGCGCAGTCCTGCGTGTAGGCCGTGCTGCCCACGCAACGCGGCAGGCTGGTGACGCCGCAACCCTGCCCGCAGCGCCCCTTGCAGCCGTTGCCCGAGCCGCCGGTGCAGCCGCAGCCCATGCCCGCCGTGCGGTAGTAGCCGGAGCCGATGTACTGCCGTCCGCAGGAGCAGGAGATGTGCGTCCAGCCGCGCTCGGACACGTACTCGTACGCCGTGAGGACCTCGCCCACGGGGACGATCTGCATGAAGCTCGTCTGGCGCTCGGCGGCGTCCTCGACGCGGGTGCGGCCCTCTTCGGGGAGCGCGCGGGCAAGCCCCTCCATCAGCGACGCGAGCAGGTGCGAATGGGCCGCGTCGAGCGGGCTGCCTGACGGCATGAACTGGCCTACGCCCTGATTGAAGTCGATGTGGAACCCGACGACGGGGTCGCCAAAGTCGTACGTCACCTCGACGACGTTGGCCTGCGTCTCCACCGCGAGCATCCGCACCACGGCGCCCCCGGCGCCATACGTGGCCTCCAGCGTCGTCGCGTCGTGCTGGAGGACCTTGAAGCCCTCCTGCTCGATGGGCTGTTCACGCGGCGCGCCGGAACAGCCCACCACGACCGCCAGCGACACGGCACAGAGCAGCAGCCTTTTCATGTTTATCTCGATTCCAATGGCGTAAAAATTCTCAGCACCCGAGAATCTAGAAACATGCGCACATGGGCGTCAACGCGCTTACCCTGAAATCAATACCATCCCGGCTTAGGCTCGGCACCCCGGCGACGGACGCCGGTCTCAGGAGAGTCCCATGCCCCAGAACCGCGCAGCCCTGATGTGCATTGCCGCCCTGCTGATGGCCGGCTGTGGTGGTGCCATGGACGAAGCCACGGCGGAGCCTTCCACGACGGCGTCCACGTCCCAGGGGCTCTACCCGGAGTACGACCCGGACATCCACTGCCTGGTCTCGTCCCAGTACGTGTCCTGCGGCAGCGGTCCGACGATGTACGCCTACTACAGCCCGGACTGGGGCTACTACATCAACCGCGACGTCTGCGGCCGCAACGGGCCGGTCATCTGTCCGCTGTACTGATTCACAGGACGGGCATCCATCCCTGGCGCGGGCGGTGCTATCAAGCACCGCACCATGCCTGAAACGCCCCCTTCCCTGTTCGATGCGGTGCCCGCGGAGATGGACTTTCCTTCCGACGAGCGCCGCATCCAGGCCTTCTGGAAGGACCGCCGCATCTTCGAGCGCTCGCTCGAAACGCGTGAGGATGCCCCCAGCTTCGTCTTCTACGAGGGCCCGCCGACCGCCAACGGCCTGCCGCACAACGGCCACGTCCTCACGCGCGTCATCAAGGACCTGTTCCCCCGCTACAAGACGATGACGGGCCACTACGTCCCCCGCAAGGCCGGCTGGGACACCCACGGCCTGCCCGTGGAGGTGGAGGTCGAGAAGGAGCTGCGCATCCACGGCAAGGCGGAGATTGAACGCTACGGCGTGGAGCCCTTCACCGAGCGCTGCATCGAATCCGTCTTCCGCTACACCTCCGAGTGGGAGCGGCTCACCGAGCGCATCGGCTTCTGGGTGGACCTGAATCAGGCCTACGTCACCTACCACCGGCCGTTCGTGGAGAGCGTGTGGTGGGCGCTGGCGGAGCTGCACCGCAAGGGCCTGCTGTACCAGGGCCACAAGGTGGTGTGGTGGTGGCCGCAGGGCGGCACCGCGCTGAGCGCCGCGGAGGTGGGCCTGGGCTACAAGACGGTGGACGACCCGAGCGTCTACGTCGCCTTCCCGCTGCGCGACACGCCGGACACCGCCCTGGTGGTGTGGACGACGACGCCCTGGACGCTGCCGTCCAACATGTACGCGGCCGTCAACCCGGGCGTGGACTACGTCACCGTGGACGCGGGAGAGCGCAAGCTCATCGTCGCCGCGGCGCTGCGCGAGGCGCTGGCGAAGAAGCTCAAGATGGACCTGCCGGTGCTCGCCACGCAGAAGGGCAGCGACCTGGTGGGCCAGCGCTACCAGCCGCCCTTCGACCTCTACCACCAGCGCGCGGGCGACACGCGGCTGCCGCTGAAGGACGGCGGTGAGGACGTGCAGGCCTGGCGCGTGCTGGGCGCGGACTTCGTGACGCTCGACAGCGGCACGGGCATCGTCCACATCGCCCCGGCTTTTGGCGAGGACGACTACGAGGCCTTCCGCAAGGACAAGGCCCGCTTCGCCCAGCCGGAAGCGCTGGAGCTGTTCTGCGCGGTGAAGCCGGACGGCACCTTCTCCGACGACGTGCCGCTCGTCGCGGGGCGCTTCGTGAAGGAGGCGGACAAGGACATCCAGCGCCACCTGAAGGAGCGCGGGCTGGTCCTCTTCACGGAGCAGTACAAGCACGAGTACCCCTTCTGCTGGCGCGCTGACGACGACCCGCTCATCCAGTTCGCCCGGCCCGCCTGGTACATCCGCACCACGTCCGTGAAGGACGAGGCCATTGCCAACAACCGCGCCGTCAACTGGGTGCCCGAGCACATCAAGGAAGGCCGCTTCGGCGACTTCCTGGCCAACAACGTGGACTGGGCCCTGTCGCGCGAGCGCTACTGGGGCACGCCGCTGCCGCTCTGGGTGCACTCGGAGACGGGTGAGGTGGAGGCCATCCCCTCGCTCCAGGCGCTGCGTGAGAAGCCGGGCAACAACGTGGCCGCGGTGGAGGCGGAGCTGAACGCCTTCCTCGCGGGCAAGCCCCACGAGGCCAACGCCAGGCACCTCATCGTCCACAAGCCGTGGATCGACAAGGTGACGTTCGAGAAGCCCGGCACCCCGGGGCGCTTCCAGCGCGTGCCCGAGGTCGTCGACGTGTGGTTCGACTCCGGCTGCATGCCCTTCGCGCAGTGGGGCTTCCCGCACGCGCCGGGCTCGCGGGAGATCTTCAACCGCGCCTTCCCCGCGGACTTCATCTCCGAGGCCATCGACCAGACGCGTGGCTGGTTCTACTCGCTGCTGATGGTGAGCACGCTCCTCTTCGACGAGGAGACGCAGGCGCGCATGGGCCTGTCACCCCAGCGCGGCTGGCCGCAGCCGTACAAGAGCTGCATCGTGCTGGGCCACGTCTCCGACAAGGAGGGCCGCAAGGAGTCCAAGTCCAAGGGCAACTACACGCCGCCGGAGATCATCCTGGACGAGGTGCGCATGGACTTCGCCGTCCTCACGGCCGCGGAGGCCGGCGTTCCGGGTGAGCCGGGCGTGGCGCTCATCGCTCGCGAGGACCTGGAGGGCTTGGACATCCAGGAGGGCGCCAAGGTGCAGCTCTTCCGGCCAGACCGTCCGGACGCGGTCATCACCGCGACGGTGAAGGCACACAAGAAGCTCAAGCGCCGCGTGCTGCTGCTGGCGCCCGCTGACCTGCAGACGCTGGACGTGGCGCCCTCCGCGCGAGGCGCCAGCGTCATGCCGGTGGAGGTGCCCCGGTTGGCGCCCTCCGAGCGCGTGGTGCTGAAGGACCCCGCCGCCAAGGCGCCGGGCGCGGACGCGTTCCGCTGGTTCTTCTACGCGGCGAGCCCCACCTGGTCGAACACGCGGCACTCGCTGAGCAACGTGCGGCTGTTGCAGAAGGACTTCCAGGTCAAGCTGCGCAACGTCTACTCGTTCTTCACCATCTACGCGAACATCGACGGCTTCAACCCCGCGGCCGGCAACACGGACGCATCCGACTCGCCGTGGGAAGCCATCCGCCGCAGCCAGGGCTGGCGCGAGGTGAAGGCGCGGCCGGTGCTGGACCGCTGGATTCTGTCCGAGGTCCACCTCACCCTGCGCGACGTCACCCGCGCGCTGGACACCTACCAGGTCTACGACGCGGCCCAGCGGATGGTGGCGCTGGTGGACGCGCTGTCCAACTGGTACCTGCGCCGCAGCCGCTCGCGCTTCTGGGCGCCGGGCTTCGAACAGGACAAGCAGGACGCGTACTTCACGCTCTACGAGGCGCTCACCACCATTGCCTCGCTGTCCGCGCCCTTCATCCCCTTCTTCGCCGACGAGATGTGGGGCAACCTGGTGCGCAAGCCCTGGCCCACCACGCAGCCGGAGAGCGTCCACCTGGCGCGCTTCCCCTCCGTGGATGCGTCCCTCATCGACGAGGGGCTCGCGGCGGAGATGGGCGCTGTGCGGGATTTGGTCTCCCTGGGCCTCAAGGTGCGCACGGACAACCGCCTCAAGGTGCGCCAGCCGCTGTCGCGCGCGGACGTCATCCTGGCGCGCAAGGAGCTGACGGACCGCGTGGCGGCGTACCGCGACCTCATCGCGGACGAGCTGAACGTCCACGAGGTGCGCTTCGTGGAGCCGGGCAGCCCGGAGGCGGACGTGGTGCGCTTCCGCGTCCGGCCCAACCTGCGCGCGGTGGGCGGACGGCTGGGCCCCAAGCTGGCCCCGGTGCGCAAGGCCTTCGACACGGGTGACGGCGCCGCGCTGCACCGCGAGCTGCTCCAGACGGGCCGCGTGGCCATGACGGTGGCTGGCGAGGACCTGGTCTTCACCGCCGAGGAGCTGGAGACGCTGGTGGAGGCCAACCCTGGCTACGCCGCCGCGGGCATGGGCGTGGGCGTGGTGGTGCTCCACACCGAGCTGACCGAGTCCCTGGTGGATGAGGGCCTGGTGCGCGAGCTGCTCGCCCGCGTGCAGGGCGCGCGCAAGGACATGGAGCTGGGCTACACCGACCGCATCCAGCTCTGGGTGGACGGCGACGCGCGCGTGAAGCGCGTGACGGACGAAGCGCGGGAGCTGATCGCACGGGAGACGCTGGCCTCCAGCATCCTCGTGGGCCCCGAGGGACTCACCGGCAAGGAAGAAGAAGTCAGCATCAACGGCCTGCCCGCGCGCATCCGCGTGGAACGGGCCTGAGCCGCGAAAAAACACGGGCTGCCTCATCCCCGCGATGAGGCAGCCCGCAAGTCACGGCACCCCGGCGCTGCCCTTCCCACGTGAAAAAGAGCCGCGCCAGCCTTCACTCAGCTCGCGGTGAAGGTTGTGTCGTTCCGGTACAGCAACGTCTGGGACCCGTTGGACGTGTAGACGCGCGTGTCCACGCGGTACGTCCCGGCCGGCCGCGAGGTGGGAATCACCAACGTCGGCGTGAAGTAGACTTCGCCGCGATAGACGCCATGGATGGGCTGTGCATCCGCGCTCACCGCCATCAACACCGTGGCGATGGCACGGAACAGCTTTCCCGCTGCCCGCTTCATGACGTCACTCCCCGGCCTCAAGCATTTCCAGAATTTCAGTTTTTACTCGGCTACTAGACATAGGGCTGGCTGTCAATCCAGCCCCAGCCCCCTCTCCGCTACGACGCCCGGCCGCATGACTCCAGGGCCAGGCACCGGCCCGGCATGCCAATGCGTCAACTTGACGCACACCCCACTGCCATCGCCGGGATATGACGTGCGGGTGTCCACCGCGCCGCCCCACACCGAGGCGCCGTCACCTGACGTCCTGCCCTCGCCCACGCGCTCCGCCTTCCAACGCGCCACCGGGGACATGGCGGCGCGGTTGTCCTCCAGCGACATCGCGCTCGGGTGGCTGGTCCGCCTGCGCTGGCACGCCGTCGCCGGACAAGCGCTGACAGTGGGCGTCGCCGTCCGAGTGCTGGAGCTGGAGCTGCCCGTGGCGCCCCTGCTGGCCCTGGTGGCCACGACGGCGGTGTCCAACCTGCTCCTCACGCTCTGGCTCCGCCGCGAGCCCGAGGTCCGTCCCGGCCTGCTGGGCGCCGTGCTCGCGTTCGACACCGCGTTGCTGACGGGGCTGCTCGCGCTGTCCGGTGGCCCGGCCAACCCGTTCTCCATGCTGTATCTCGTCCATGTGACGCTGGCGGCCATCGTGCTGGGCCCCCGCTGGACGGCGCTCATCGCGATGCTGTCGGTGCTGGGCTCGACCAGCCTCTTCGCCTGCCACGTCCCACTGCCCGACACGGTGAACCCGCCGGACAGCCACGGCCTGGACTCGCTCCACGTCGTGGGCATGTGGGTCGCCTTCACGCTGACGGCGCTCATCATCGGCTTCGTCGTCGCCCGCGTGGCCGCCGCGCTGAGAGACCGGCATGCCGCGCTGGCGCGCACGCAGCGGCTGGCGGCGCGCGCGGAGAAGCTGGCGTCGCTGTCCACGCTGGCGGCCGGCGCGGCACACGAGCTGGGCACGCCGCTGGGCACCATCGCCATCGCGGCCAACGAACTGGACGCGCTCATCCTGGAGGCGCCCCAGGAAGCGCTGGAGGACGCCCGCCTCATCCGGGACGAGGTGGAGCGCTGCCGGGACATCCTTGAGCGCATGAGCGCCCGCGCGGGCCAGACGCTGGGCGAGGTCCCCGAACGGACGACGCCGAGCGACGTGCTCGCCCGCCTCCGGGAACAACTGAGCACCGCCGACCAGGCGCGCCTCCAACTCGAGCCCGGCCCGGACGTGCCCTTCTGGTGCCCCGTGCGAGGACTGGTGCAGGTCCTGACGAACCTGGTGCGCAACGGGCTGCATGCCAGCGAGGCCACCGGAGCGAACGTCGTGGTGTCCGCGCACCGCGAGGAGGACCGCCTGCGCTTCATCGTGGAGGACCGGGGCACCGGCATCCCGCGCGCGCTGTTGCCCCGGCTGGGCGAGCCCTTCTTCACCACCAAGCCCGCGGGCCAGGGCATGGGGCTGGGCCTGTTCCTCACCCAGACGTACGCCGAGCTGTGTGGAGGCCGCCTGGAGCTCGACTCCGAGGAGGGACAGGGGACGCGCGTGACGCTGGAGCTGCCCTTGAGGAAGGAGTCGTCCGATGCCCCCCGGTGAAGCCCCCGCCACGGTGCTCGTCACCGACGACGACGAGCGATTCCGAGAGCGGCTGGTGCGCGCCTTCGCGCGGCACGGCTTCCAGGCCCACGGCGCGGCCAGCACGCAAGCGGCGCGCGAGGCCGCGCGGGCGTTGCGTCCGGGTTACGCCGTCGTCGACCTCCGCCTGCCCGACGGTTCCGGCCTGGAGTTGGTGCGCGAGCTGAAGGCCCTGGACGCGAGCACCACCATCGTGGTGCTGACGGGCTACGGCAGCATCGCCACGGCGGTGGAGGCCGTCCGGCGAGGCGCCACGCACTACCTGGCCAAGCCCGCGGACGTGGACGACATCCTGCTGGCCTTCGCCGGCGCCACCCTCCCCTCCGGGCAGGATGCCGCGCTCACCCACGAGGTGCCCTCCCTGGCGCGCGCGGAATGGGAGCACATCCAGCGCGTGCTCGCCGACTGTGGGGGCAACATCTCCCAGGCCGCCCGGCTGCTGCGCATCCAGCGGCGGAGCCTGCAACGCAAGCTGTCCAAGTACCCCGTCCCCAAGTGAGACCCGGGGTGCGTCAGCAAGACGCACGAAACGCGGCGCCCGAGCCGTTAGGGTGGAAGGTGTCAGGAGGCCCGATGTCCCCGCCACGCGCGAGTGCCCTGCTGCTCACCCTCATCGTGTCCACTGGAGGCTGCACCAAGACGCCCGCCGAGGAGGGCTCGAAGGAGGCCGACGGCGGCATCCCGTGCCAGACGCTCCAGCACCTGGCCTGCACGGGACTCTACGGCGAGGGCGGCGCCGGGTGGGCGACCCGGGCGATTCCCCCCGAGGTGCGCCCCTACGAGCCCGGCCTCCAGCTCTGGAGCGACGGCCTGGACAAGACGCGCTTCATCTACCTGCCGCCCGGCACGAAGGTGGACACGTCCAAGAGCGACGAGTGGCGCTTCCCCGTGGGCACGAAGCTCTGGAAGGAGTTCAGTTGGAAGGGGCGCCCCATCGAGACACGCTTCCTCTGGAAGCGCCCGGATGGGAGCTGGCTGCGGACCACCTACCGCTGGAGCGACGACGGGAAGACGGCGCTCGAGTTGACCCGCGGCGAGAAGGACGTGCCCGGCACGGAGGGCTACGAAATCCCCAGCCAGCAGGACTGCCAGTCCTGCCACCGAGGGCGCGGCGACGAGGTGCTCGGCTTCGAGGCCGTCGCGTTGGCCCACTACGGCGCGCGCGGCCTCACGTTGGCGAAGCTGGTGGAGGAGGAACGCCTGAGCCACCCGCCCGCGCAGGTGCCCCGCATTCCTGGCACGCCGGTGGAGCAGGCCGCCCTGGGCTACCTGCACATGAACTGCGGCGTGTCGTGCCACAGCGCCAACCGCATGGCGCTGGGCAGCGGCTCCGGCCTGCACCTGCGCCTGGAAGCGGGCGAGCTCGGCTCCGTGCAGGAGACGGACACCTGGCGCACGTCCGTGAATGTGAAGGCGCTCATCCAGACGTCGGGCATGTTCGGGAAGAGCTCGCAGCGCGTCGCGCCGGGTGACGTCCAGCACAGCTCGCTGCTCTACCGGATGGGCCAGCGCGGGGACTTCATGCAAATGCCCCCCCTGGGCACCCGCGTGGTGGATGAACAGGGCCAGGCGCTCATCCAGCGCTGGATTGAAGCGATGCCCGCGAAGAAGGGGGGGTAGGCGCCCGCTCAATCCAGGCACCGCACCTGGGCAGCGGGGCTCCTGCTGGCCATGCTGTTCGCCGCACTGGCCATTCCCTGGCCCGGCTTGTCCCACGGACGGCCCCTGCTCCGGGACTTCCAGCCAGACAAAACCGTTAGAGTGCCGCGCATGCGCGGACACAGAAACTGGGCAGGCACGTCAGTGATTGCGGTGACGCTTTGGCTCGCCTGCGGCGTGGCGATGAGCGGCTGTGGACGAGGCAAGGAGCGCGCGGCGCTCGCCACGAAGCTGGAGCAGCGCATCCGCTCCGCCGCGGAGACAGGAGACACCTTCCACCTGTCGGAGGTAACGGACTTCGACTGGGACACCCTTCACGTCTTCACGCCCTACGTGGTCGCGGAGGAAGTCCGCCAATCGCTCGGCAACGACTGGTCCGGCGCGAGAGACATCTATGAATCGGAATGTCTGCTCGTCTTCGTGAAGGAAGGACGGGTCGTCATGGACCTCGAATACCCTCGGATGAAGGGGGACTTCTCGGCCATGAAGAAGTACCGCTTCTCGCGCGACGAGGCCCGGTTCGCCGCGCCCAAGAATGGCCGGCCCCTGACGCACGCCGCGGATTCGCCCTGAGCCACCGCGCGCAGCGGCGTGCCTCGGCCCTCGAGGAGAGGCACGTCCGCGGGCACCGCTAGGCTTTCACCCATCTGCTCTGGAGCGCGTCCCAGCACATCTCCTTGCCATGGGCCGGCTCGGCCTGGTTGCTCGCGAAGCTGCCCGTCGCCTGCACGTTCTTGCACCCAATGGCCGTCAGATAGGCGAGACAGTCCGTGGTGAACTGAACCGCCTGGCTGTGGTTGTGGGCCCCCATGGCGCCATACATCTTCGAGCTGCCAGGACCGTCGTAAGTGAAGTTCTGCACGTAGTACAAAGGCACGTCAGTCGCTCCCCTGAAGGCGTTGGTTGCCTTCACGACTATCGCACTTTCCGCCCCTCCTGTGAAAGTGAACCTGGAGGCGGAAATCCCGCACCTGCGGCGACCGCCGGTCGGAGCGCTTCCACCGAGGTGACACGGGCGAAGCTGGACCGCGCTATGCCTTCAGCGCGGACACCAAATCGCCCGCGGCCAGCCGTGAAACGGACTCCGCGGAGGTGTGGAGGAAGCGCAGCGCATAGCCCTCGCTGCCGGCCGGGAGCGAGGAGGGGTCCGTCATCCCCGCGAAGAACGTGGGCGCCGAGCCAGGCGTGAAGGCGTGGGTGGTGGCATCCACTTCAAGGCCACGCAGCCTGCGCAGGAAGGTGGCGGTGTCCTCATCCGGGCCCCGCTTCAGGACGGACACCGTTCCATCCCGGCGCCGGACCTGCACCGTGCGGCTGCGCGCGGCGGCGTGAAGGCAGGCCAACTCCCAGAGCGTGGGGCGGGCGCCGGTTCCGAAATAGGCCAGGGTGTCCTTTCCAAGGTTCGCGAGCTCGCCTCGCGAGCGGTGCACACTCTGGAAGCCATCCTCGGGAGGGACCTTCACATCCACCCAACGGAGCTGCTTCTCGACGAGGTCGATGACGAGCGGCACGGAGATCTTCCCGCTCCCCTGCAGGTCGAAGCGCTGCGCCACCGCGCGCGCATCGAAGTGGGGCCCTCCCTCCCCGTCCCGGACCATGAAGCCCGCGAACGCGTCCTCCATGCGGTCGAACGAGACGCTGTTGTAGGAGAACACCACCGGAATGGCGTAGCGAACGCCCCGCGCCAGCAGTCGCGGAGCATGGACATCCAGGAACTCGGCGCCTCCCGTCGGCAGGGGCCCGGAGGTGACATCCCCCGAATGCACCGCGGCGCCATCCGCCAGCCGCAGGTTCGTGAAGTCACACAGGTCCACCAACCACCAATCCTTGTCGTAGAAGGCCACCGACAAGTCCAGGTCCACCCGCGTCCCCTTGGGCTCCGTCCAGTGGACGAAGAAGCGCAAGGTCTTCCCTTCCGGCAACGGCAGCAGGCTTCCACGCGGAACCGCCACCAACGCCCGGGAGGCCGTCTTCTCCGCCAGCGGAACCATCAGGTCGGCCAGGGCCTCGTCGAGCATCGCTTGAGGGAAGGCCGGCAGGGCCTCCGCCCGGCGCAGCAGCTCCCGCTCCAGCGGCGCCACCAGTTGGCCAATGGCGTCGCCAGGGAGCAAGGGGCGCCTGTCCTCCATGCCCCAGGCGTGGGTGGCCTCCCCCTTGGGAAAGAACACGCGTTTGGCGAACGGCTTGTGCCGCTGACGCAGGTGCGCCGCCGCGGTGAGCAGCAGCCCAGGCGCGCCCCGAGGCAGCACCGCCTCGAGCACCGCGAGCAGCTCCGGGTCGAGCGCGGCGGAGCTCGACTGGGCCACCGACAGGCGGCTCACATGGTCCAACCGGCGCAGCAGCTCACCAGGCCGCTGCCGCAGCAGCCGCAGCGCGCCGCGGACATCGCGAGCGTCCAGCGCCGCTTCGACGTGCGAGGCAAAGGAGCGGAAGCCAACGCGGACGCCTCCGTCGGCCTCCAGCCTGTGAAAGACCGCCGGATGCTCGCGGGCCACACTCAGCACGGATGCTCCGAACGGTGTCTCCGGCACCAACACCGTCTCGCGCAAGACAGCGAACGCGAGCGCGACCTTCGGATGACGCTGCCACTCCTCGAAGACATGCAGGAGCTTCGCCTGGGCCTTCCACAAGCCGGGGTGGCGCCGGAGGTCCTCGGTGAGGTTCAGCACGGAGAAGCCTTCCAGCATCCGCAGGACGGCGCGCCGTACCGGACGCGGAGGGCTCTTCAGCGGAATCTTGACGGTGAGGTCGGGGTTGCCGCCCGCCCACGCGACGAGCATCCGGAGCACATCCGTGGCGGTCTTCACGTATGCCGCGGCGCTGGCCAGCACGTCTCCCGCCGTGCGGGCATCCTGAAGCAGCAGGCCCATGACCTGCGCCAGCGTCTCCTTCACCGGGATGCTCGGAGGGAGCCACCCCAGGATGCGCACCCCCGTGGCGGAGACGAGCATCTTCAGCAACATCACCTCGGAGGGGCGCAGCACCGTGGACCGGGACACCAGGCGCCGCATGACCTCCCTCCCCGTGGCATCCGGGTCGGACCCCAAGGACAGCCGCGTCAGCCGGTTGGCGGCCAGTGCATACACGCGCTCGGCGGCCTTGAGTGCCGTGGGCTTGAGGAACGGCTCGGACGGAGACAAGCGACGGTGACAGATGGGACACGCGCTGTAGTCGCTTCCGTCGTAACACCGCTCGCAGACCAGGTGTGCGCACGGCGACAGCGCACGCACCGCGCCCTGCGCACCGCAGTGGATGCACGGCTGCTCCGGCGACTGGAACAACCAGCCCAGCATCCGCTGCACGTACAACTGCCGGGTGTCGTGCGGCACGCTCTCGGGGAAGTTCCGGAACAATGGAACGAAGGGCCGGTTGGCCCCCCGGAGCGCCGCGCAGTTGTCGTAGATGAAGCGGCCGGAAGCCGCCATGACCTCGGTGGGCAGCGCCAGCAGCGCCCCCCGGAGCGCGCCGTCCAGCGTGTAGCCCACCCCCGCGAGGTCTGCCTCCAGGGCCTCCATGCCCTGCTCCCGCGCCTGCGCGTCACCACTGGGAGCAAGTCCCGAGGGGAGGAAGACAAGCCCCGTGGTCCTGAGCAGCAGCGCGGCGGTATCGCCCATCACGTCGAGCGAAGGGGCGCCCATGGTGACTCCAGGCGAGAGGGAAAAACGGGGCGGAGAGCGGATCCGCTACCTCAGGAGTGAGAAGGAAGCACACCCAGGGCCGCCCCGTGGGGAACCCTACCAGGGCCCGGCGGGGTGCCGCTACCGTTGGAGCACGCGGTTGGCCCTCTGCGGCGTCAATCACCAAGGTGACGCCGTTGAGCTCGCGCCGGACGCGGTCTCCAGGTTGACGGTTCAGTGGCGCAGGCGCGGCGCCACCACGGGCCTGCCCTCGCGATTCAGCGCGCCCGCGGGCCGGAGCCGGGCGGACGCTCCGCCTACAAACTTCCCGGTGCACTTCACCCGCGTCCTTGAGGAGCGCCACGCCTCGTGGACCTGGACCGGACGGAGCCGTCAGACTGCGAGACATGAACCTCTCGCGAGCCGCCCTTCTCGTCCTGCTCCAGCCGCTGGCCGTCCAGGCCGCGGAGTACCGCGTGGGCCCCGACCAGCAGTACACCCGTCTGGGTGACGTGCCCTGGGAGTCACTCGAACCCGGGGACACCGTCTTCGTCCACGCACGGCCCACGCCCTACGCGGAGAAGTGGGTCCTGGGCCGCAGGGGCACGGCCGCCGCGCCCATCACCGTGCGCGGCGTGAAGGACGCGCAGGGCAACCTGCCCGTCATCGTCGGAGAGAGCGCCACCACGCGCTCGCAGCTCAACTATTGGGGTGAGGAGCGCGGCATCCTGAAGATTGGTGGCTCCAACCGGCCCGCGGACACGATGCCCGCGCACCTGGTGGTGGAGAACCTCCACCTGCGCCGGGCACGCGGCGCCTTCACCGGCCGCAATGGCGCGTCCACCTACCTGGACAACGCCGCCGCCATCTTCATCGAGAAGGGCGAGCACATCACCATCCGGGGCTGCGTGCTCGAGGACAGCGGCAACGGCCTGTTCATCGCCAACCAGGCATCGAATGTCACCGTCGAGCACAGCCACATCCTGGGCAACGGCAACACCGGCAGCATCCTCGAGCACAACGCGTACACCGAAGCGCTGGGCATCACCTACCAGTTCAACCGCTTCGGTCCGCTCTGCACCGGCTGTCTGGGCAACAACCTGAAGGACCGCTCGGCGGGCAGTCTCATCCGGTACAACTGGATTGAGGGAGGCAACCGGCAGCTCGACCTGGTGGACTCGTCCAGCGGCGCGCTGCGCGCGGCGCCGTCGTATGCGCGGACCTTCGTCTACGGCAACGTCCTGCTGGAGCCCGAGGGCGCGGGCAACCGGCAAATCGTCCACTTTGGCGGCGACTCCGGCAACACGGCCAACTACCGGGGCACGCTCTACTTCTTCCACAACACCGTGGTGTCCAGCCGCACGGACCGGACCACGCTGTTGCGGCTGTCGCACCAGAACCAGACGGCGCACGTGACGAACAACGTCGTGCTGGTGGCCGCGGCCCATGGCAACACGCTGTCCCTCACGGACGAGGCGGGCACGCTCCGGCATGGTGGCAACTGGTACAAGCCTGGCTACGTCAGCACCTTCGGCACGCTCACGGGCGCCGTGGTGGATGCGGGAGGGAATCTCACCGGCACCGACCCGGGGTTCATCAACCTCGCCGGACAGGACTTCCGCCTGACCACCGGCTCCGCCCTGCGGAGTCAGGCGGTGGCGCTCCCCGCCGAGACCCACGGCGAGCCAGTCACCTTGCAGTACGTGAAGCACACGGCAAGTGAGCCGCGAGCCCAGGTGAGCCCGCCCCACATCGGCGCGTTTGGGGATGCCTCCTCGCCTGGGACAGAGACGCCGGACGCAGGCCCGGGCACGCCGACCGACGCGGGCACGCCCCCCCTGCAGCCGGATGACGACGAGGGCGCTGGTGGCTGCGCCGCATCCGGAGCAAGCCTCGCGGGCCCCCTGATGCTCGCGCTCCTCGGCGTCCTGGGGCTCAGGCGGTCCGCGCCGAGCCCACGGGTTCCGCGCGGCCGCCGCCGCCCTCCCCTGGGAACTCCGCGGCAGGGCTACAGTGCGCGGCCATGACAACCCGCGCTTGCCTGCGTTCCCTTTCCCTGAGCCTGGCGCTGCTCCTGGCCGGGCCAGCGGGAAGTGTCTCCGCCGCCCCGAAGGCCACCGCCCCGAAGGTGACCATCAGCGACATCCAGGCCCAGGTCTACGACCGGCAGCAGGGCGCCATCGTCGCGACGGATGCAGCCTCCGACCCCTACGGGATGAACGTGGACGCCTTCATCGTCGTGAAGCTCCAGGGAACCTACGAGGGCGATGCGCCGTTGAAGCTGACGCTGTTGGTCAGCGCGCCCAAGGAATCCTCCGAAGCGGCGGGTGACCGGCCGGCGTGGAAAGCGACGCAGATGCGCGAGCTGGTGGCGCTCGCGGAGAACGGCGTCACGCAGGTGCCCTTCATCCTCCCGTACCACTGCGCGTCCAAGGTCAAGGTGACGGCCATCCTGACGGGCAGTGGACTCAAGGCCAGCAAGACGCTCAACACATCCTTCCCCTGCGCCGAGTAGCCCGTATGCTCGGGGCGTGAGGTGGATGCGCCAGGCAGGACAAGAGTGGGGCCCTGAGCCCTGGAACATGGCACTCGCCAACTCCCCCCGGTGGCAACTGAAGGCGCCTTCACGAGCGAGGCAGCGCCACAGGCGTGTCGTGGCCCTGGCGCGCGTCTCCCGGGCCTTCGAGCATCCGCGAACGATTCTGCACGTCGCCCGCTCCGCCAGCGGCCCCATCATCGTCAGCGAGGACGACGAGGGCCGCCGCTACCTCCAGTTCGGTTGGATTGGCGCCTTCCAGAGCACGGCGTGGCCGGGCTTCCCGCTGCGGCTGGAGTTGGACTACACGCGGGCGGTGGCGGCGACACTGGCCTTCGCGCCCGCCCCCAAGCGCCTGCTCGTCGTGGGACTGGGAGGCGGCAGCATCCCCACCTTCCTCCGCGCGGTGCTCCCGCACGCGCACATCGACGCGGTGGAAATCCAGCCCCAGGTGCTGGACATGGCCCGGCGCTACTTCGACTTCCACGAGGACGAAGCCCTGCACGCCCATCTCACGGACGGACGGCGTTTCATCGAATCCCCCGGGGCGCCGTATGACGTCATCATCCTGGATGCATACGGCACGCGAAGCATCCCGCCGGCGCTGGCGACGCAGGAGTTCCTGCGGGCCACGCAGGCGAGACTGACGCCGGACGGGGTGGTGGTGGGCAACGTGCTCCGGAAGTCAGGCCGGCCCGGCTCGCTGATGGACCCGCTGTGGCAGGCCAGCTTCCCGCAGCTCTACGCCTTCGACGTGCAGGCGTCGGACAACCGCATCCTCGTGGGGCTGCCCCATGCGCGCAGGCTCCTCCGTTCGGAGTTGCTGGCACGCGCCGGGCAGCTCGCGCGCGAATGGAGCGTGCCCTTCAACCTCCGCGCACGGGTGGCCCGCCGAGTGAGCGTCAGCCGCCGCCCTGCGCACAGCCGCGGCTGACGCGCAGGTGTCGACTGACATCGAGGACGCCATATCGACCCGACCGACATCAATCGGTACGCGGCATACACCAAGAAGGTCAACTCACTGAAAGAGCAGAACGGGCTCCGCATCACGCTCGGAAAGACCGAGAAGCACCGGGGCCACAGCCACAAGAACAGCTGGACCTTCGACGGGAACGTGGCGGTCGGCCAGAGCACGTACTCGTACGATATGAAGGCCGGCAGCGTCCTGGGCCACGCCAGGGTTGGCTGCAACTGGCACGGACAGGGGGCGGCACCACCCTGCCGTCGGGCAACCTACGGGTCCGCACCGTCGTACGCGCGCTGCAAGCCCTGGATGTCGAGCTTCACCATGCCCAGCATGGCCTCCATCACCCGGCGCGCCTTCTCCGGGTCCTTGTCATTCAGCATCTTCCCCAGCACGGACGGGACGATTTGCCAGGACAGGCCGAAGCGGTCCTTGAGCCAGCCACACTGTTGCGTCTGGCCTCCTCCGTCCAGGAGCTTCGACCACAGCTCATCCACCTCTTCCTGCGTCTGACAGTCCACGAACAGGGAGATGGCCTCGGTGAACTTGTAGTGAGGCCCTCCGTTCAGCGCCATGAACTGCTGTCCGTGAAGCTGGAATGTGCCAGAGACGACCGGCGCGGTGTCCGAGCCCCCCGCGCGGTTGAGGCTGAGAATCTTCGCGTCCTTCTTGAAGACGGACACGTAGAACTTCATGGCTTCTTCCGCGTTGCCGTCGAACCACAGGAAGGGTGTGATCTTCTGCATGGTGCGTTTTCCTCTGTTCAGGATGCGCCCGGCGTCAGGCGCGCTTGACCTGCCTGGACTTTGATGTGGCCTTCACCCGCCTGACGCACGGTGGCGCTGGACAGCGCCAGCTCCTGGGACAGCATGCCCACCCTACAGGTCAGCATCCCACCGTGCCGTATTGAATCCACACGCACCCCGTCAAGCGACAGGGGGAACGGAAGCTTCCAGCGCCGTGAGCCAGGAGAGGCCCAGAACGCACAACGGAGACACGGTCGACATTGCCCATCCGCCCCCGCAGCGGATAAGCCGTTGAAAATGACTCACAGCGTCGGGTTCACGGCTCGAGCCATCCCGCCGCTCCTTTCGAACCGGAGTTCCTGGATGCAGTCACATCGCGCGGTCTGGAGCAGGCGCCTGATACTCGTGGGGAGCGTCATCCTCCTGTCATGCGGAAAGGAGGGATTGACGCCTCCGGGTGAGGACGCGCTGGCCGCCGCACGAGGCCAGGCCCTGTCCCAATGGAAGCAGGCCCCTTCCGCCACCACCGCGCTGGCGCTGGCGCTGGCCTACTTCCCCGACCTCGAAACGGGTCCGGCCCCTTCAGCGCCCTCGGCCCGGCAGCTCGAGGCCCAGCTCGGGAATGACGGCGGGCTGACCCTGACGACGCGTGGACTGACCTTCCAGGTCCAGCCGGCGGCCTCCCCCTCGGGCACGCTCCACCGCGAGCGCTTCGCCGCGTTCCAGGGCGAGCGGCACCTCTGGTGGCCCGCGGGAGGCACGCAGACCACCCCACAGGGCTGGCGCACCTCGCGGGTCGAGGAGGCGTGGATCCTGGACGAGGTACCGGAGGCGCGCGGTGGCAAGCCAACGCACCGCGCCGAGTACACCGTCACGTTGCCGGCCTCCGTCCGGCGCATCCAGGACACGGGCGACTACCTCCAGTTCCTGGATGAAAGCGCGCGCCCCGTGCTCCGCTTCCATCCCGCCGTGGTGCGAGACGCCAACGGCCACTCACGCGCGGGCAGCACGCGGCTCGCGGGTGGACGCATGAATCCGCGCACCCAGGTGTTCGACGTGGACGGCGCGCAGGTCCGCATCACGACCGAGGTCTCCCTCGCCGGGCTCACCGCGCCGCTCGTCGTCGACCCTGGCTGGTCCTCCACCGCCACCATGGCGACAGCCCGCGCTCAGCACGCGGGCCTCCTGCTCGGCACCGGCCAGTTGCTGGTCGTCGGTGGCGTCAACCGCCTGGGCTTCGTGGCTTCGTCCGAACGCTACGACCCCGACACCGACACCTGGAGCGCGGCGGCCGCCGCCGGCATTTCAGGCAACATCACCATTTCCGCGCGCCTCTCGGATGGGCGGGCGCTCGTGCTCGCGGATGGCTCCACGACGGGGCGCATCTACGACCCCGCGACGGACACCTGGTCGGCCACGGGCCCCATGGCCGCGCCCCGCGCCCTGGCCACCCTCACGCGGCTCGACTCCGGTCAACTCCTCATCGCGGGCGGCAGCAATCTCGCGACCGCCGAACTGTACGACCCCGCGAGCAACACGTTCCTCCCCACCGGCAACCTCCTGAGGGCCCGGCGCTCGCACACCGCCACGCTGCTGCCCGACGGCCGGGTGCTCGCGGTGAGCGGCTTCAACAACGAGGACGACGAAGTCCCGGGCGCCGACCTCTACGCCCCGGTGGCGGGAACATGGACCGCCGCCGCGGCGCCCCTGGTCCCAAGGCACTACGCCACCGCCACCCTGCTCCCCGATGGCCGCGTGCTGCTCGTGGGTGGATTCACCGCGAGCGGTGTCACCACGCATGCGGAGCTCTACGACCCGGCGGCCAACACGTGGACGGCCACGGGCGCCCTGAACTTCCCGCGCAACGGCCACACCGCAACGCTGCTGCCCGACGGCCGGGTGCTCGTCGTGGGCGGCTCCAACGCCGCGCGAGATGCACAGCCGGAATCCGAACTCTACGACCCCGCCACCGGCACGTGGACCCTCGCGGGCTCCATGGCGATTGGCCGGGAGAACAGCACGACGACCCTGCTCCCCTCCGGCAAGGTGCTCACCGCCGGAGGCTTCCACTCCAATCCGTCACTCACGTTCTACGCGGACACGGAGGTCTATGACCCTGGCGTCCAGGGCTGGGCCGCGGCGGGAACCCTGGGCGGTCCTCGCGTTGACCCGCTGATGGCGCTGCTGCCCACGAACCGCGTCCTCGTGGCGGGTGGCCGTGACGGAGCGGGCACCGCGCTGGCGTCCGCCTCGCTGTATGACCGGGCGACGAACGCCTGGTCCGCGGCCGCGGGCCTCTCCACCGCGCGAGCGGATGCCACTGCGACGACGCTGGCCTCGGGCGAGCTGCTCGTCGTGGGTGGCACGAACGCAGGCGGCACGCTGAACTCGGCAGAGCGCTATACGCCGACCACGAACACCTGGAGCTCCGCGGCGTCACTCACCCGCGCGAGACACCTGCACACCGCGACGCGCCTGCCGGATGGACGGGTGCTCGTCGTCGGTGGCCAGGACGGCGCGGACGTGCTCGCCTCCGCGGAGCTGTACGACCCGGGCACCCAGACGTGGACCGCCGCGGCGTCCGCGGCCGGGGCGCGCACCGCGCACGCCGCCGCCCTACTGCCTGATGGACGGGTGCTCATCGCGGGAGGACGTGACGCGGGTGGAGCCGCCCTCGCGTCGGCGGAGGTGTACGACCCCGCCACCAACACCTGGGCGCCCATCGCCGGCCTCGCCCAGGGACGCGAGCGCTTCACGCTGACGCTGCTGCCCTCCGGAGAACTCCTGGCGGCGGGCGGCGCCGCGGGAGGCGTGGCGCTCGCCACCACGGAGCGGTACTCCGCCACCGCGAACACCTGGACGCCGGACAGCCCGCTGACGCAAGCGCGCTGGCGCCACACCGCCACCCTGATGCCGTCCGGTACGCTCCTGGTCGCCGGAGGCCTGAGCGCGCCAGACACCTACGTGGCCTCGGCCGAAACCTACGGCGCCCCCTCGCGGACCTGGACACCGGTCATCGCGCCCGACGTGCGGGGTGGGGCCGCCGCCGTTGCCTTGCCCACGGGCGAGGTCCTGCTCGCGGGAGGCACGGCCGCCACCACGGCGCAGCGCTACGAGGACGTCCTCGCGCCTGCCGCCTGGCGTCCGGTCGTCACCGCGCCGGAGACGCTCTACCAAGCCTGCCCCACCGTCATCGAAGGCCAGGGCTTCCGGGGCATCTCGGGCGCGTCCAGCGGCAGCTACCTGGACTCGCCAACGGACTTCCCCCTGGTGCGCCTGCGCGCCGCCGAGGGAGGGCGGCTCTGGACGCTCCTCGCCACGGACATGTCCACCACGCGCGCGACGGTGCGGGTACCCGCGGAGACGCCGCCGGGCCCGTATGCCCTGTCTGTCTTCGCCAACGCCATTCCGGGTGGACGCATGGTGATGGTGCGCGCCAACACCGCGCCCACCGCGGACGCCGTGCGCATCGCCACGATGACCGGCGTCCCGCTGGACATCACGCTCACCGCGACCGACCCGGACGCGGACCAGACGCTGACGTGGACCATCGTCACCCCGCCCCAGCATGGAACGCTGAGCGGCACGCCGCCGAACCTCCAGTACACGCCCAACCCGGGCTACGTGGGCGCCGACAGCTTCACCTACCGCGTCAGTGACTGTGGCCTGGACAGCAACGAGCCCTCGGTGGACATCGCGGTGGAGGCCACCCACCCCCTGGCCATCACCTGCCCCGAGGACACCGTCATCGAGGCAACAGGGCCTGACGGCGCTCCAGGCAACTGGCCCCCCGCCACCGTGACGCCCGGCGCGGGCGGACCCGCCACGCTCACCTATTCACCGGCGGAGGGCAGCACGCTGCCGCTGGGGACCACCACCGTCACCGCCACCGCGGAGGACGCCTCCGGCACGCGAGTCACGTGCACCTTCCAGGTCGAGGTGCGGGACACCACCCCGCCCACGCTGACGTGCCCCGCCGACATCCGGACGACCTCCGATGATGCGTCGGGAACGACGGTGACCTTCGAGTTGCCCGAGGCCACGGACGGCGTCTCGACGCCCACCGTCACGTCCTCGCCGGCGTCGGGGAGCACCTTCCGGCACGGCAACAACACCGTCACCGTCACCGCCACGGACGCCGCGGGCAATGAAGCCCGCTGCACGTTCCAGGTCACCGTCCAGGCAACGGTCGTCTCCATCGCCGGAGGCGGCTGCCAGGCCTCTGGCGGTGGCGCGGCCTCGTCGCTGGCCCTCCTGGTGGTTCTGGCATCGTGGAGCGGACTGCGTCGCCGCTCGCGTCACGCCTCGCACTGACCCGTACGTCACCCTCTTTCGCGAATGGACTTCACCTTGCGTACACAGGCTCGGAGCTGGGCGCTGGCCGCGCTCATCTCCTCAATCGCGCCCAATGCCCTGGCACAAAGCACCACGGGCGCGCTCGTCCCCATCGACCTGGAGCGGCTTCGCTTCACCCCCGCCGCCACGGACTCGATGCTCGTGGACACAGGCCACGTGCTCCCCCAGGGCGCCTACCGGCTGATGCTCATGGCCGGGTATGAGCGCGGCATCCTCCTGCTCAAGGGCAGTGATGGCCAGGAGCGCTCCATCCTCGACTACCGCGTCTCCGGTTGGCTCGCGGGCGCCTGGTCTCCCACCGACCGACTGGAGCTGTCCGCGCGGTTGCCCGTCATCATCCACCAGGGCGGCCAGGGCGCGGACACGCTGGTCGGCGTCTCCGCGCCGGACGCCTTCGGCCTCGGCACGCCGGAGCTGGGCGCCCGCTTCGCGCTGCTGCGGCGCGAGGACGGCGCCCCCGTCTTCCTCAGCCTGGGCCTGGACGTGGGCACGCCCGGTGGCACCGCGGATGCCTTTGGCCGGCAACAGGGCTGGGCGGGCCTCCAGGTCGCGCCTCGGGTCGCGGTGAGCCGGGAGCTGGGCCCCGTCGTGCTCGGCGCCAGCGCGGGCGTGCGCATCCGCTCCACGGAGAACGAGCCCGGACGCGACTTCGGCACCGAGTTGGAGCAGGGCATCGTCGTGTCCACGCGCGGCAAGGGCCTGCGCGGCGAAATCGCACTGCAAGCCGCGGAGTCACTGGTGGAGCCGGACCTCGCGCTGGAGCTGCTGGGCGGCGTGCGGCTGCCCGTGGGCGGCGGCTTCGAGGCCTTCGCCATCGCCGGACATGGCTTCACGGACATCCCAGGCACGCCGTCCATCCGCGCGGCCGCGGGCATCGCCTGGGCCCATCAGCCGCCCGCCCGGGAGGACGTGTGCCGAAGCGGCCGGAGTCACACGCCGGAGCAGTGCCCCGCGCTGGATGACGACGGCGACACGGTTCCCAACGGACAGGACCGGTGCCCGCTCGAAGCCGGCGCACCAGAGAACGACGGCTGCCCGGACACCGACGCGGATGGCGACGGCGTCGTGGACCGCGAGGACGCATGCCCGAACGAGGCGGGCGTCGCCGCCCACCGTGGCTGCCCCGAACCCAAGCAGGAGCCCACGCCACCGCCGCCCGCTCCCGAGCCCCCCCAGGCGCCCGCTCCCGAGCCCCAGGCGCCCACCACCGAAGCGCCGGCGCGGCTGCCGACCGAGCACCACGTTCAGTTCCCGGTGGGTCAGTCGACGCTCTCCGACCCGGAGCGTCGGAACCTGGACGCCATCGCGGACTACCTGAAGGCCAACCCGGGCGTGTCCCTGCGCATCGAAGGACACACGGACAACACCGGCCCCGAGGAGCTCAATCGCACACTGAGCCAGGAGCGCGCGGACGCAGTGCGGCAACATCTCATCCAGCAAGGTATTGAGAGTTCGCGTCTGACGGCGAAGGGCTACGGCCCCACCCAACCCATTGCGTCCAATGATACGCCCGAGGGACGGAGCGCCAACCGCCGCGTGGAGTTCGTCACCAGCACTACTGGTGAATGAAAACACGACTTATCGCGGAAGCAATACGGCGCACGGATGGAGCTAAATCCGTGCGCCAGCACGCAAATCGCGACTTCACCTGAGAATCTTTTATGCAAGAAACACTTGGATAAGTGTTCAGTGCCTAACTATAACGCCCCCCTGAGTTCAACGAGGGGCGTCCATGAGTACGGCGAAAAACAAGCAGCCATTCGAACTGCCAGACTTCTACGTTCCCTGGCCGGCGCGCTTGAATCCGAACCTCGAAGGCGCCCGGGTGCATTCGAAGGCCTGGGCACGCGAGCTGGGAATCATTGGCCGCCCGAAGGATGGCAGCGCTCCGGAAATCTGGAGCGAGGCGAAGTTCGATGCCATGGACTACGCCCTGCTCTGTGCCTACACGCATCCGGAGGCACCGGGCCCGGAGCTGGACCTCGTCACCGACTGGTACGTCTGGGTCTTCTACTTCGATGACCACTTCCTGGAGCTCTACAAGCGCTCCCAGGACCAGGTCGGCGCGAAGGCCTACCTGGACCGTCTGCCATTGTTCATGCCGGTCGACCCGGCGGCCACGCCTCCGCCGCCGACCAACCCGGTAGAGGCCGGGCTGCTGGATTTGTGGAACCGGACCGTCCCCAGCCGCTCCATGGCGTGGCGGCGGCGGTTCTTCGAGAGCACCAAGCACCTGCTGGACGAGTCGAGCTGGGAGCTGTCCAACATCAGCGACCGCCGCGTCTCCAACCCCATCGAGTACATCGAGATGCGCCGCAAGGTCGGCGGTGCGCCCTGGTCCGCGAACCTGGTGGAGCACGCCGTCTTCGCCGAAGTCCCGGACCGGGTCGCGGCCAGCCGCCCGATGCGGGTGCTGAAGGACACGTTCTCCGACGCGGTCCACCTGCGCAACGACCTGTTCTCCTACGAGCGGGAGATTCTGGAGGAAGGCGAGCTCTCCAACGGCGTCCTGGTGATGGAGAAGTTCCTGAACATCTCCCCGCCCAGCGCCGCGCACCTCGTCAACGAGGTCCTCACCTCGCGCCTCCAGCAGTTCGAGAACACCGTCCTCACGGAGCTGCCGTCCCTGTTCGTCGAGTTCGGCCTGAACCCGGTGGAGCAGGCCCAGGTGCTCACCTACGTCCGAGGGCTCCAGGACTGGCAGTCCGGCGGGCACGAGTGGCACATGCGCTCCAGCCGCTACATGAACAAGGGCTCCGGCGGCGCGGGCGGCTTCTTCCTGGGGCCCAACGGCCTGGGCACCTCCGCGGCGCGGCTGCCGCAGTCGCCCACGGCCCTGGGGCTCACCCGCCTCAAGAACTTCTCCCACGTGCCGTACCAGCCCGTGGGCCCGGTGAAGCTGCCGAAGTTCTACATGCCGTATTCCACGAAGCCGAGCCCCCACCTGGACGCCGCGCGGCGCGACTCCAAGGCGTGGGCCCGGCGCATGGGCATGCTGGACGTGCTCCCCGGAGTCCCCGGCGGCTACATCTGGGATGACCACAAGTTCGACGTGGCGGACGTGGCGCTCTGCGGCGCGTTGATTCATCCCCACGCCACCCTCGCGCAGCTCAACCTGTCCTCCTGCTGGCTCGTCTGGGGTACCTACGCGGACGACTACTTCCCGGCCTTCTACGGTCACACCAAGGACATGGCCGGCGCCAAGGTGTTCAACGCCCGGCTGGCGCTGTTCATGCCGGAGGACGCCGGCGCGGTGGCTCCGCCCCCCACCAACCCGGTGGAGCGCGGGCTGGCAGACCTGTGGGCCCGCACCACGGAAGGCGTGACGCCCGCCTCACGGAGCCTGTTCCGCAAGGCCATCCTGGACATGACGGAGAGCTGGCTGTGGGAGCTGGCCAACCAAATCCAGAACCGCATCCCGGACCCCATCGACTACGTGGAGATGCGGCGCCAGACGTTCGGCTCGGACCTCACCATGAGCCTGTCCCGCCTGGCCCATGGTGACGCGCTGCCGCCCGAGGTCTTCCACACCCGGCCCATCCGCAGCCTGGAGAACTCCGCGGCGGATTACGCCTGCCTCGTCAACGACGTCTTCTCCTACCAGAAGGAGATTGAGTTCGAAGGCGAGCTCAACAACGGCGTGTTGGTCGTCCAGCGCTTCCTTGACCTGGACCCGGCGCGAGCCGTCTCCGTCGTCAACGACTTGATGACCGCGCGGATGCAGCAGTTCGAATACATCATCGCCAATGAACTGGAGCCGCTGGCGCGCAACTTCAACCTGGACGGCAAGGCCCAGGACAAGCTGAAGCAGTACGTCCAGAAGCTGCAGTGGTGGATGAGCGGTGTGCTCATCTGGCACCAGACGGTGGACCGCTACAAGGAGTTCGAGCTGCGCGCGTCCCGCAAGCTGGCGCCGCGGCTCTCGTCGGGCCCCACCGGCCTGGGCACCTCCGCCGCACGCATCACATCCCTGTTCGCCAACCTGCGCTCCGGCGCCTGATCTTCCATCACACTCGAAAGGCCCATCATGTCGAACATCATCAAGCCGGGCAGTGACGCCGAGAAGTCCCAGTTGAGCTTGGGCACGGCCGCCGCGCGCCAGCTGGCCACGACGACCAAGTCCGTCCCGCAGATGCAGGGCATCTCCTCCCGGTGGCTGCTCAAGCTGCTGCCCTGGGTGCAGGTGTCCGGTGGCACGTACCGCGTCAACCGCCGGCTGAGCTACGCGGTGGGAGATGGCCGCGTGACGTTCACCACCACCGGCGCCAAGGTGCAGGTCATCCCGCAGGAGCTGTGCGAGCTGCCCCTGCTGCGCAGCTACGACGACGTCGAGGTGCTGACGGCGCTGGCCAACCGCTTCGAGCAGAAGACGTACAAGGCCGGCGATGTCATCACCGAGGTGGGCAAGGAAGCGGACTGCATCGTCCTCATCGCCCACGGCAAGGTGAACATGATTGGCGCCGGCAAGTACGGTGACGCCACCGTGCTCGGCGTGCTGGCGGACGGCGACCACTACAGCTACGAGGCGCTGCTGGAGTCGCAGGACTACTGGAAGTTCACGGCCAAGGCCGTCACGGCGACCACCGTGCTGGTGCTTCAGCAGTCCGACTTCGAGGCCGTGGTGGCCCAGTCGCCCTCGCTGCAAAAGCACGTCGAGGGGTTCAAGGCGCGCTCGAAGAAGAAGCAGGACACCACGGGCCAGGCCGAAATCGAGCTGGCCGCGGGCCACACCGGCGAGCCGGTGCTGCCGGGCACCTACGTGGACTACGAGACGTCGCCCCGCGAGTACGAGCTGAGCGTGGCGCAGACGGTGCTCCAGATTCACACCCGCGTGGCGGACCTCTTCAACGAGCCCATGAACCAGACGGAGCAGCAGCTCCGGCTGACCATCGAGGCGCTGAAGGAGCGCAAGGAGCACGAGCTCATCAACAACCGCGAGTTCGGCCTGCTGCACAACGCCGGCCTCAAGCAGCGCATCCACACCCGCCACGGCCCGCCCACGCCCGACGACATGGACGAGCTGCTGGCCACCGTGTGGAAGGAGCCGTCCTTCTTCCTGGCCCACCCGCGCGCCATCGCCGCCTTCGGCCAGGAGTGCAGCCGCAAGGGCATCTACCCCACCAGCGTGGACTTCAACGGCAACATGGTGCCCGCCTGGCGCGGCGTCCCCATCTTCCCGTGCAGCAAGATTCCCGTCAGCGACTCGCGCACCACGTCCATCATGCTGATGCGCGCGGGTGAGAAGAACCAGGGTGTCATCGGCCTGCACCCGGGCACCATCCCCGACGAAGTCGAGCCCGGCCTCAACGTCCGGTTCATGGGCATCAACGAGAAGGCCATCATCAACTACCTGGTCACCAGCTACTTCTCCGCGGCCGTCCTCGTGCCCGACGCGCTGGGCATCCTGGAGAGCGTCGAAATCGGCCGCGGCGACTAGCCCTCCTCCCGCTCGGATGACGTGAGGAAATCCACATGGCGAATTTCGTGAAGACAGGTGGCGACGACACCCCACGGCTGAGCCTGGGCACGGCCGCGGCGCGCCAGCTGGCGACGACGACGAAGACCGTCCCGCAGATGCAGGGCATCACCCCCCGGTGGCTGCTGCGCATGCTGCCCTGGGTGGAGGTGACGGGCGGCACGTACCGGGTCAACCGCCGGCTGAGCTACGCGGTGACGGATGACCGCCTCGTGTTCAGCAACATCGGCGCGAAGGTGCAGATCATCCCGCAGGAGCTGCTCAAGCTGCCGCTGCTGCGGGGCCTGAGCGGCGACGACGAGGTGATTTCCGCCCTGGCCAGCCGGTTCACCCAGGCGGAGTACAAGGCGGGCGACGTCATCGTCGAGGCGGGCACTCCCGCCGAGCACGTGTTCCTGCTGGCCCACGGCAAGGCGCGCAAGCTCCGCGCAGGCCCGTATGGCGCGCCCGTCATCCTGGATGTGCTGGCGGACGGCGACCACTTCGGCGACCAGGCGGTGGCGGAGTCGGATGACGTCTGGACCTTCACCGTCAAGGCCACCACGCCCTGCACGGTGCTGTCCCTGCCGCAGCGGGTGTTCGAGGACCTGATTGCCCGGTCCGCCACGCTGCGCGCCCAGGTGGAGCGGTACCGGGAGCGCCTGAAGAAGCCCCAGGACAAGCTGGGGCAGGCCGCCATCCCCCTGGCCGCCGGCCACTCCGGTGAGCCGGACATCCAGGGCGGCTACGTGGACTACGAGCTCACGCCCCGCGAGTACGAGCTGAGCGTGGCCCAGACGGTGCTCCGGGTCCACACGCGCGTCGCCGACGTGTTCAGCGACCCCATGGACCAGACGGAGCAGCAGCTTCGGCTGACCATCGAAGCGCTGCGGGAGCGGCAGGAGCACGAGCTCATCAACAACCGGGACTTCGGCCTGCTCCACAACGCCGACCTCAAGCAGCGCGTCCACACCCGCAACGGGCCGCCCACGCCCGATGACCTGGACGAGCTGCTCAGCCGGCGCCGCAAGTCGCGCTTCTTCCTGGCGCACCCGCGCACCATCGCGGCGTTCGGCAGGGAGTGCACCCGCCGGGGCATCTATCCGACGCCCGTCGAGGTCCAGGGCACCCCGTGCATGGCCTGGCGCGGAGTCCCCCTGCTGCCGTGTGACAAGATTCCCATCACCGAGCAGCGCACCAGCTCCATCCTCGTGCTGCGCACCGGCCAGGAGGACCAGGGCGTCATCGGCCTGCGCCGCACCGGCCTGCCGGATGAAGTCGAGCCCGGCCTCTCCGTGCGCCGCATGGATGTGACGGACAAGGCCATCACGAACTACCTGGTCAGCACCTACTTCTCCGCGGCGCTGCTCATCCCCGATGCGCTGGGCGTGCTGGAGAACGTGGAGCTCGGCGGCTGACGTTCCAGAAAGTGACACGGCGGGTCCAGGCCCAATGCCTGGCCCCGCGGTGCCGCCTGAAACGCTCGCGTGCCGCATCCGTCAACCGGCGGGCCGGGTTGATTCGCTTTGCGTGACGGAGCATCGTCCGCGGCCATGAGTTCGAGCGAACAAACCCAGACAGTCATGGCCCTGGCCGAAATCTTCGTCCCGCTGGCCGTGGGCATCATCCAGGGCATCCTGGTGATGAAGTTCGTCAGGCCGCTGCTCATGGAACGGCTGGGCGGGCTCGCCGGCCTGGTGCGCTCCCGGGCCAACACCTTCCTGGGCATCGTCCAGATGTTCCTGCTCCTGGGCGTGGTGGCTGCCTGCAACGCCGCCTACGCGCCGCAGACGCTCGCCTGGCTCCAGGAACGCGACATCCTCCCTTTCGAGCCCACGCTGCTCGTGCTGCGCATCTCCGTCATCGTGGCCGCCTACCTGAGCGGCACCCACCTGGTCCATGTGGCCTCGGCCCTGTCGGACGACACGGAGTCGAACACGCTGAAGCCGCTGCCACTCAACGGCCGGCGCCAGCGGTGACGCGCTCGATGAGCGCGAGCATCGCCTCGCGGTAGGCCTTCGCGTCGCCGCCGGTGCTGATGGCCAGGGCCGCGCGGTCGAAGGCGGCGGACAGCAGGCTGGCGAGCGCCGGCACCAGCGGTCCGTCCCCCAGCAAGGCGGCGAGCCCTTCTCGCAACGAGCCCGCGGCGGAGGCCTCGTCGAGTGCCATCATCTCCGCATGGCCGAACACCGCCGGCCCATCCACGAGGAGCAGGCGCGTGCGGCCCGGGACGGCCATCGCGTCGAGGTAGGCCAGGCTTCCAGCGATGAGCGCCTCCCGCGCGCCCAAAGCCGGCGGCGTCGCCTGGTCGATGGCCCTGCGCAACTCGGCGAATTCCCGCTCGAGCACCGCCCGCAGCAGCGCCTGCTTGTCCTCGAAGTGGTGGTAGAGCGCCCCGCGCGTCACCGCGGCGGCGGCCACCACCTCCGGCGTCGACGTCTGCGCGTACCCCTTCTCCACGAACAGCGCCCGGCTCGCGCTCACGAGCGCCTGCCGCGTCGTCGCGCTGCGCTCATCGTTGCTTCTTCGTGCCCTCGATTGCATACATGCAGCCTGTATGCTACCTCACTGAAAGACAAGCCCGAAGGAGAGCGGGAGCCCATGAAAATCACCAGTTACTACCCGGTCATCATGACGAACGACGTCGCGGGGACGGCGGCGTTCTACACGGCGCACTTTGGATTCAGTCCGCGCTTCACCAGCGACTGGTACGTCCACCTCCAGTCGGACGACGCAGAGCATGTCGCGCTGGCCATCCTGGACGGCCGGCACGAAACGGTGCCGGCGGTGGCCCGGGGCACGGTGGCGGGGACCATCCTGAACTTCGAGGTGGAAGACCCGGACGCCGTCTACCGGGACGTGCAGGCCGCCGGCCTGCCCATCCACCTCCCGCTGAGGGACGAGGCGTTTGGCCAGCGGCACTTCATCACCTCGGACCCCAACGGGGTGCTCATCGACGTCATCAAGCCCATTCCGCCGAGCGAGGACTTCGCGAAGCAGTACGAGGCCAGCGCGCTTCCCGTCGGGTGACGGGCTCAGTGCGTGATGATCTTGGGCGCGATTCCACGCATCGGCCCTGGCAGCGAATCCAACATGCCGCCCAGCGCGGGCAGCGAGTGGCGCCCCTGGTACACCGACGCCAGACGGGGGCGCCAGTAGGGGTTGAAGAAGTTGGGCTGCTCCGCCCAGTTGCCCGGCCGGTGGTAGTAGGACTGCCCGCGGGAGATGACGTTGAGTCCCTCGACCATGCCGAGGAACTTCTTGCGGTTGTTCATCATCTCCAGGCCCTCGCTCTCCGGTGAGAAGGCGAAGGTCACCTTGCCCTGGTTGTTGAGCAGCGCGGGCGCGTTGGAGCCTGCGCCGTCCGCGTTCTGGCGGTTGATGAGCTCGTCCGGCGACTTGTTCATCGCCACCCAGGTGGAGGGCTGATTGAAGTCAACCAGACGCGTCGCCGCTTCCTCCATGTTGGCGTTGGCCGTCGGGTTGCACACCGACCCGAACTGGCCGGGCTCGAAGTGCATGAAGGGCACGAGCCCCGCCCAACGGTGATTGCCATCCTGCACGGGCCGGACGTTCGCCGTGTAGACATTCGTCTTCAGCAAGCAGGTCCCCAACCTCACCACGCAAATCTCCGTCTCATGGATGCCGAATCGGCCCTCGCGCCCGGCGGGCCGCACATGGCCGCCCCAGGACCGGCCATGGTCCGAGTAGTTGACCCGCCAATGGAGCCCTCCTCGCCGGCTTCCACTGTCCACGTCGTTGAGCGCCCAGATGCTCGTCTTCATCATGTGCCTGTACGGCAACTGGGCGCGGTTGTTGTCGTTCTTGCGCCGGCGGTTGTCACCAAAGCACTTCCAGTAGTCGTCGTCCTTGGTGCAGGCCAGGGGATTGTCAATCTTGAAGGGACCGCGCCCCAGCTCGGCGGGGCCGATGTTGATCCAGTACGGGTCATCCGAGCCGATGTTGTCGCCCTGCGCCATCATGCCCCACGGCTGCAGGTTGTCATTCCAGTCCCGGATGAAGTTCCGCCCATCATTGCCAGGCCCTCGCCCCTCCCTGAGACTCCCCACGTTGGGATGGTTCGAGGAGAGCATGCGAGTCTGGCCCATCTTGCCGAACTGCATGACCCCAGCGACGTCGATCCCCTCGTTGAGGAAGTCCTTCAGGAAGCCGAGCATGTTTGGTATCGGCAGCAGCCCTCCCAGGCCGCGATTTCCGACGAAGCCTTCCGGGCACTCCATGACGCCACCGGACGAAGCGGTATCGCAGGGATACCGAGTGGCATTGGTGATGCCTCCCATGGCGCGCTTGGCGCGCGCGACAGGGTCATTCGCGGCTCGCCTGGTCACGTCCAGAGCGCCGAAGGGGTTCTTCAATGACAGCGGCCCTCCGCCCGCGTGGGTGTTGTGCGCCTGGCCGAACAGGCATTGGCTGTAGGCTCCCGTGGCCAGCTGGCTCATCATCGAATCGACGTTGCTGTCGTTCGCGTCAATGACGGACTGACTGGACTGCACCACGTGAGTGGATGCCGAGACCATCACCGCCTGGGATGCGAAGAACATCACACCATTCAAGACCCGATGCGCGGGGATGACGAGCCGTCCGATGATGGCGTCCGGGTTGACGGTTTGAAGAGTCGTCTGGACCAGCCGCAAGAAGGTATCCCGGTAGAGCGTCATGATGCGGCTGACCGCCCGCAGGATGGGCCCGACGATGGGGACGAGTTGCAGGACCGGACAGATGAACATCCAGTAGCCGGAAGGTGACCCCGCGCAGGGGTTCAGCGTCTTCATGAGCCCATAGAGGTCCGTCAGGAACGCCTCGATGGAGTAGACGAGCGACAGCAACGACTGCCACATCATCGCCGACACGTAGTGCGACACCTGCGTGCGATTGGCGTATGCGTAGAAATTGAAGGCCCGGGCCTCCATGGCCGCCATGGAGTACGCCGCCGCGTCCGCTGTGTTCTGGAGACGAATGCGCTCATGCACCGTATGGCCGATGTTGACGGTGGCCAGCACGGCCAGGGACATGATCAGCACCATCAGCGCCATGAGCACCAGCGCCTGGCCCTCCTGGCGGCGGAAACTCTGACGAAGGCTCCGGGTCAGCATGAGGCGGCTCTCCTCGCGCGGGGGCGCAATCCCAGAGGAGCTTTGGCATGGTGGACACAACCGGCGCGTAAAGCCTTGCGCACTCACCAGCCCCCCCCGGGAAACCTGGACCCTATGTCAATGAATGGCACCACGCAAGGCACGCCCCCACCATTCATTTCCATTCATGGGTGCATGGGAATGGCGCACCGCGCAACTCCTGCGGCACCGCCCCTGCGCGAAAGCCAGGCGTCAGCGCGCCAGGGCCCCGCCGCTCCCGCGCGGGACTGCGCGCGCCCCCAAGCATGTTCGCGGAGGCAGGAGCGGCCGGGTTCGCCTTGACGAGTCACGCGACCCGCCGGGTACACACCAACGCGGCGGCGCCAGCCCCACCCGGTGCGCGTGCGACCACGCTCCCACGGCCCGCGGCAGCCGCTTCGACCCGGCGCTCACCGCCCGCATCGGCGCTGGCCTGGACACCGCGCGCGGCGGATGGCGCCGTGTCACCTGATGCCCTCGCCACCCCATCCACCCGCCAAGGCCCGGCGCCGTCCGGAGAATGCGCTCCGCCATGCCGCAGGCACGACAGACACGGAAAGGCGGTGTTTCACACAACCTCATCCAATGACCTCTCACGGCTTGAGAACACCGATTGTTTCTTGAATTCGCCGCGCCTGAACAACCCTGGAACATCACACGGAGTATGAGACACCGGTAAAATGCGTCCCTCTGACTTCACCCTGAGCACAGTGGCGAATCTCATCGAAAATACACATGCGATTGTTTATAGGTGCGTGTACTTTTCGATACGGCTCTGGAGGCTTCACTGAAGCGCTCGCACACCCGGGAATTCCCCACGCACGTCCTGTCCTGGCTCGCCGCTGGCTTCGCCCTGATTTATTTGGTGGCCGCGGCGTTTCTCTCGTTCGGCAAGATCTACCTGCTCCCTCAGGACTTCATCAAAGGGATGTTCCGCTACAACTCCGCGCCAATCGTCCTGCTGGCGGGCATCCCGTGCGGCCTCTATTTCATCTTCTGGCGGGCCGGCGACTTGTTCGCATGGCTGGCCGCGCCGCCGAAGCTGGTGGTGGATGAGGAGTGCCTGCGCGCGGGTGACACGCGCATCGCCTGGCGGAACGTGAGCGCCATCATCGCGGTGCAGAACCACGACCGGCTCATCCTGCGCCACCGCGGGGGCACCTACCGGCTGAGGCTGAACCTGTGGAGCGACGCGGACGAGCTGTACGCCCACGTAACGGACCATGTCGTCGATGCGCTGATTGACGGCGTGCACCGGCAGGTCAACGCCGGCAAGGCGGTGCAGTTCGGCCCCCTCACGCTCAGTGGCGCCGGGCTGACACACAAGAAGCGGCTGATGCGCTGGGACGACATCGAGAGCATCCGCTTCCAGAACGAGTTCGAAGACGGCGTCTCCACCCGCGAGCTGATCATCGCCGCCCAGGGCAAGCCGCTCAAGATTGACGAGGCCCGCATCGTCAACGCGCCCGTCCTCATGGCCTACCTGTCGCAACGCCTGGCCAGCTGACTCCCTTTCCCCTCACAGGTCGCACGTCATGGAAATCTACAGTTCCTCGCAGAACAAGCAAAAGACGCTGAAGCCGCGCGAGGTCTACTACTCGCGCACGAAGCTCATCATCGGAGTGGTCATCTGGACGGTGGCCTCGGGCCTCTGTGGCATCCTCACCTTCCGGCTGGCGAACAGTCCCGGCGTGATGGCGCTCTGCGGGGCGGTCAACCTCTGCATGGTCTGGATGCTCTACAACTGCATCAGGCCGCTGGGCAACCTGGACAAGCCCGCGCTGATTATCGGTCGGGATGGCATCCGCTTCGAGGATGGCCTGCTGATTGAGTGGGCCGACATGACCGAGAATGTGTATTACAGCCAGTCCTACATGGGCATCCCCACGGTCAAGATGATTCAAATCAAGACCACGCTGGACAAGCCCAAGACGAAGAAGATGCGGGTGGCGGCGCTCGACATCGACAGCGACGAATACCTGGAGCTCTGCGACACCTATAGCAAACGCGCGGCGCAGGCCCCCGCACGGGCGTAGCGAAGAACCTGGCACCGCGCCGGGAAGCACTCCAGGGCGGCGTCAAGAATCGCCGTCCGGCGCAACGCATCACGCGCTTCGCGCGTGGTGCCCGCCATGCGGAACGAATTGACAAAACAACCTATCTCGTCAATTCGTCACCCCATCACGACGAGCGCGGGTGGACGGCATGACGTGGCGCAGGAGGCTGGCGTATTCGGCCATGGGAATGGCGGCGCTGCTGGCCCTGCAGCTGACGGTGGTCGCCATCCAGGCCTGGCCGGCGCTGGGTCAGGCCGCGGACGGCGCGCGGCGGGCACGCATGGAGCGCTCGCCCCAATGGAAGGACGGGCACTTCGACAACCCGCAGCCCCTGCGCAACGACACCTGGGGCTCCATCGCGAGCATCTTCAGCGCCAGTCCTGACGTGAGCCCTGCCCAGGGCGCGCTGCCCTCGGTGACACTGGACGGGAGCGCGTTCGACGCGCCACCCGCCACCGGCCTTCGCGTCACGTGGTTCGGGCACTCGACGTCGCTCGTGGAGCTGGACGGTCAGCGGATTCTCGTCGACCCGGTGTGGAGTGAGCGCGCGTCGCCCCTGAGCTGGATAGGGCCGCGCCGCTGGTACGCCCCGCCCCTGGCGCTGACGCAGCTGCCCGCCGTCGACGCGGTCGCCATCTCCCATGACCACTACGACCACCTGGACCATCAAACGCTGCTGGCGATGAAGGACTGGGACACCTCCTTCATCGTGCCGCTCGGCGTCGGCGCACACCTGGTGGGCTGGGGCATCCCCGAGTCGCGCATCATCGAGCTCGACTGGTGGGAGCGTGCGCGCGTGGGCGCGCTGGAGGTCGTCTGCACCCCCGCTCGGCATGCCTCGGGCCGGACGGGCATCGACAAGGACGCGACGCTGTGGGCGGGC
>NZ_JABFNS010000083.1 GCF_013116825.1 Myxococcus xanthus | reverse complement strand
CACCACCCCCCAGGGAGGGAGCCTGGAGACGCAGTGTGAGCCACTCCCCTATCGTGTCAGGCTGACATCTCCGAGTCCCGCCTCGCCCTACCCGTGGCGCCTGCTCGCCCCACGTCCCACCCGCCACCTTCCAGGTCTCTGAGAAGACGCGGAAAATCCACCCCGCCAACCCCCACTGAAACACGCCAGACACGCTGGCGCGATCACGCAAGCAATTGGCGCGGAGGCGGAAAACTCCATCCTGGGTCTGAGCCAGTATGCCCTTGTCGCCAGTCACTTCGGCGGACCGAACGGGGGGAAGACGCATGTCGCACGTCGCGTATGGACCGGGCCGGGGGGCATCTGGGGGAAACACGAGGCTCGGTGCAGTGTCGCACGGCGACAAGGGAAGCAGGGCCACGGCTCAACGGCCGAGGCGCTTTTCCCGGGGGGAGTGGCTCGAGGCCACTGGGGGGGCATTGGAGGGCATCGTCATTCCGGAGTTGGCCACCTTCGCGGGGGCGAAGCGGGCACAGCTGGCGGTCCTGGCGAATTCAGCCGTGACGGAAGCCATCCAAATCCAGTCGAGGGACGTAACGCGGGTGGCGTCCATGCGCCCGCAGACGTTCGGACGCGCTCAGACACAGGCACGGCTGCGGGCGCTCTCACGGCCCGCGGTGCCCTGGGACGCAGCAGGACAGGTGAAGGGGGGGCCTCGGCTCCCCCGAGTGACGGTGCTGGGGGCACCGGGCACGCGCACCTGAAGGGGCCGTAAGCGGTGCAAGGGGGGAAGGTGTCACACGCAGCTTCGCTGGAGGGGTCCAAGGCCCTCCGGACACACACCAAGGGCGGGTAGGAAGACGGCGCCGCGGGGGCGGCAACGTCTGTGGAAGGGGGACCCGGGGTCACGCTCGCCAGAGGGGGAGGGCGAACCCGATAGATGGGTCGAAATCCGAGGGATGCTCCGAGTCCATCGGGGCATCCCTCGTTGCTTTGCGGGGCACCCGGCCCGTGTACTCACTCCACGAACAGCGCCGCCGAGCCCGTCACGGTCCGGTGGAGGGTGAGCCACAGCGCGTTGCCGGCGTCGTCCACGGAGGCGAAGTAGTCCACGTCCGCGGAGAGCGCCTGGCCATCCAGGGTGACGCGGGTGGGCGGCGTGGACGCGGTGTAGCGGCGCAGCACCAGCACGGGATTAGCCAGGGCGCGGCCGTTCGTCTCGAAGCGCAGCGAGGCGCGGTTGTTGGCGCCGACCTCCGCCTCCCAGGTGGCGTACACCGGGTTGTAGCCGGGCACATCCCGCGCCACGGAGTCATCCCGCCCCACCCCACCGGGGCCCTGGTCCAGGACGCGGCCCTCGGTGGCCGTCAGCCGCACGCCCTGCCAGGCCTCCACTTCCGCCGCCAGCCGCAGCACCGGGTCCGAGGTGTGCGTGCCCAGCACCATGAAGACGGAGTAGCTCTGGTACGGGTAGCCGGACAGCGTGGCGTCGTCGCTGTAGCGCGGGTACTCGCGGAAGCCCACCGCGCCGAAGTTGCTCCCCCACGCCATCCGGTGCGAGCGCGTGGGGCCCTGCTCGGGCAGTTCGTACTGGTTGAGCTGGTAGGTCCAGTTCCAGTCCTCGGGCATGGGGCCGTCCTCGTCCACCTGCCCCCAGGACGGGTATTGCCAGTAGCCGCCCGCGGGCTTCTGCGCCCACGTCTGCGTCTGCACCACGCCCATCTCCGCGTCGGGCGACGCAATCCACATGCGGGTGTAGGGCACCCCGTTGGGCTCGCGGTAGTCCCAGCCGCTCGCCCGCGTCAGCGGCCCCGCCCCGAGCGTCACGAAGCGGTAGCGGTCTCCCCAGCCCACGCCGGAGATGTCCGCGTTGCCGTCCCCATCGAAGATGATGTCGCCGTAGGGCGAGCGCACGTCCGCGTTGATGACGTCGGGCGGCGCGCCGGACGCATCGTGGGTGATGGCATAGAGCGGATGGCTCCGCCCGGTGGCGAAGAGGTAATGCACCGTCACGTCGACGACGTGGCCGCCAAGCTCCATGGGCCAGCGGAACTCATGCAGCGCGTGGTGGCGGCCCTCGAAGAGCGTGCGCCACGTGCCCCGGATGTCCCGCGTCCAGTTGCCCCACGGCGGGCTGACGCGCAGGTGGCTCGCGACGATGCCCCAGCCCGGCACCATGCCGTCCGAGCCATCACAGACGCGCGTCGCGCCCGCGACCTCGTAGGTGTAGCGGCGCAGGTAGCCGCCCGTCCATCCCTTGGGGTCCGTGGCGTCATTGCGCACCAGCGACGCCGAGCGGGGCTTGCAGTCCGCGTCACGCCACTCGAAGCGGTCGGCGCGGAAGCCTTCCAGATTCACATCCCGCTCCAGCCGGAGCGGCGCACAGTCACCCGCGGGCGGCGCCCCCGGCCGCACGTCCTTGCCGCCGCACGCGGCCAGCAGCGCGGCCAGCAGCACAGACGTGCCGCGCACACGGAGGATGGGTGATACGGCGTCCTTCAGCAGGTCGGGCGTCATGATGGTCGTTCCCCCAGGCAGCAGGCCGCGCTGCCCCACCCTTCCTGCCAAACCCGAATCCCTGGACGCAAGGACGGGCCGTGCGAGCAGGCGATTCACCTGCCCCATCCGCCCGCCCCCGCGCTCGGAGGCCCGCTCAGCCCGCGTTGGCGGTGCCGCGCTCCTGATGCCAGGCGGCCAGCACTTCCTTCTCGCGCTCGGCGGACAGGCCGGAGCGCGGCTTCGCCTGACGCTCGGGAGGCAGCGTCTTGAACCAGGCCACCGTGTCGCGAATCGTCTCCGCGGCCGGGCGGAACGTGATGCCCGCCGCCAGCGCCTTGGCGATGCTCACCTTGCCGATGCCGCCCTCTTTCCCGTTGCGCGGCATCCAGGCGGGCATGTCCGACCACGCCTCCACCTTGTGCTTCGTGAGGAAGTCGGTGTCCACCCACGTGAAGCGCGCGTCGCTGCCCAGGGCCGTCTTGTTCGCCTCCAGGAAGTCCCGCATCAGCAGGTCCTGGCTGGGGCCGGTGGCGTTGAAGATGCCGGCGGTGCGGGCCTCCACGGCGCGGATGATGAACGCCGCCAGGTCCCGCGCGTCGATGAACTGCAGCGGGTCCACGCCGTCGCCGGGCGCCAGCACCTCGCCGCCGCGCGCCACGCGCAACGGCCAGTAGGTGAAGCGGTCGGACGGGTCATCCGGCCCGACGATGAGGCCCGGCCTCACGTTGAAGACGCGGCCCGGCATGGCCGTCTCCGCGGCCTGCTCACACAGCGCCTTCAGCGCGCCGTAGTGCTTCTCCACGTCTTCGGTCGCCGCGTCCTCCACCGTCGCCACGGTGGCCGTCTCGTCGAGCCCTTGCCGTGACAAATCCTTGTAGACGGAGATGGAGGACACGAAGGTGTAGTGCTGGACGTGCGGGGCCAGCAGCTCCGCGGAGGCGCGCACGACGCGCGGCACATAGCCGGAGGTGTCCACCACCGCGTCCCACTTGCGACCCTCCAGCGCCTTCAGGCCCTCGCCCTTGTTCGGGTCGCGGTCGCCCGTCAGCTTCTCCACGTCCGGGAAGAGGCCCGGCTTCGTCTTCCCCCGGTTGAAGAGCGTGACGGTGTGGCCGCGCGAGCGCGCGAACTCCACCAGCGCCGGCCCCAGGAACGCGGTGCCGCCCAGGATGAGGATGCGCAGCGGCGCGGCGGGCGCGGAGGACTGCTCCCCTTGCCCCTGGGTGGAAGACGCGGCGGTGCCGGACGAGCCCGTGGTGGCGCACCCCATGGCCCAGAGCGAGCCGACCGCGGCCGCTCCCTGAATCACACTCCTGCGAGACAGCGTCATGCGGGATTCCTCCTGCGTGTGTGGACTGACTGCGTGTGGATGAGCGCTAGCGGGCCGCGACCTCTTCGGACACCGGCGCCTCGGGCGCTGCGGCCGGCACCGGCTCCGCCTGCCTCCGCTGGTGGCGCGCGAGATACAGCGACACGCCCAGCCACAGCCCGGCCAGGGGCACCGCCGCCAGCGACAGCCCCGTCATGCCCAGGCCCAGCTTCGTGAGGCCCCCCTGGAGCCAGGCGCTCACCGTGTCGCTGCCGCGGTACACCACCGTGTCGATGAAGCTCTTCGACTTGTAGCGCGCCTCGCGGTCCACGGTGGTGAAGAGGACCTCGCGCGAGGGCCGCTCCAGCGCGTAGTGGCTGGCGCCGCGCACCGCCTTGAACAGGATGAGCACGGTCAGCACCGGCATGGCGGCCAGCCCCAGGAAGCCCAGGCCCGTCACCACCGGCGCCACGGCGAGCCCCGCCCCCAGCCCCAGCCAGGAGATGACGCGCCCCGTGACGAGCGTCTGCAACCCCAGCGTCGCCAGCTGCACGTAGAAGTCGATGTCACCGAAGAGGGCGGTGCGGCTGGCCGCGTCGCTGCCAAGCGCGGCGACGAGCCGCACCTCCTGGAAGTAGAGGAACGTGGAGGTCGCCGCGTAGAGCAGCACCTGGAGCCCCAGCGCCAGCAGGAACGGCGACGTCACGATGAGCCGCACCCCCGCGAGCACGCCGCCGCCCACCGGGCCCTGCGCCGCCGCGGGCTGCTGCTGGACGTCCTGGGCCCAGCCGCTCAGCCGGCGCACACACTGCGCGCTCACCTCCAGCAGCACCACCGAGATGAGGATGAGATTCACCGGCCCCACCGGCTCGGCGAGCCGGCCCACCAGGAAGGGCCCCACCAGCATGCCCGTGGTGCCGCCCGCGGCGATGAAGCCGAAGAGCCGCTTGCTCTGTCCGCTGGCGAAGACGTCCGCCATGAAGCTCCAGAAGATGGAGACGACGAACAGGTTGTAGACGCTCAACCAGACATAGAAGACGCGCGCCACCGTCTCCCGCGCCACCCCGAACTTCAAGAGCACGAAGAAGCCCAGCAGGTTGAGCAGGAAGAAGCGATAGATGCGAGGAATCACCACCCGCCGGGGCCAACGCGACACCAGGGCGGAAAAGGCAGGCACCGCCGCGAGCATCACCAGGAAGGTGGCGGTGAAGAGCCAATCCAAGCCCTTCACGCTTCCCGCCGTGCCCATCTCGTTGCGGATGGGCCGGAGGATGGCATAGCCACACATCAGGGTGAAGAAATACAGGAACGACCAGCGGACGGCGCCGACTTCCTCATCCCGAACGTCCACGAATCGCCTGAGCATGGAGGAATTCACGTGAGCGGCCCAACGAGGCCCCGGGCAACGTATTCCCAGGACCTCCAAGATGGAACGAGCGCGGCGGGAAGATGTCGCAAGGATTACGCGCCGGCGGACAGGACCTCGCGGAGCGCCGCCTCCACCCGGGGCAGCGCCTCCTCAATTTCCTTCACCGACGTGGCCCCCACCGACAGGCGGAACCAGCCCGTGTCCGCGTCCAGCCCGAAGGCCTGGAAGGGCACCACGCCCAGGTTCGCCTTCTCCAGCAGGAGCTTGCGGATGTCATCGTTGGAGCGCAGGCCCCCCTTGCCCACCAGGTCGAAGCGCACCGACAGGTAGATGGCGCCCTGGGGCGCGATGTGCTGCACCGGCAGCCCCGCCTCGCGCATGCGCGTGAGCCCCTTGTGCAAGGCCTCCAGCCGCGCTTCCACGGACCTGCGCATCCGCTCCAGGAAGGACTCCGTCGCCGCCGTGTCGTCGAGGTAGCGCGCCACCGCGACCTGCTCCGCCTTGGGGGCCCAGGCGCCCACGTGGCCGAGCACGTCCCGCATTCGCGCGATGATGGTCGGCGGCCCCACGCCCCAGCCCACGCGCACGCCCGTGGCGGCGAAGGCCTTGGAGATGCCGTCCACGAACACCGTGTACGGCGCCACCTCCGGCACCAGCGACACCGGCGTGACGTGCCTGGCCGCGCCGAAGCTCAGCACCCAGTAAATCTGGTCGTACATGAGGATGAGCGGCTTGCGGCCCTGCTTCTCGCGCTCGCGGTTCTCCGCGACGACGCGCTCGCAGATGGCGCCCAGCGCATCCGGCTCAATCATGGTGCCGGTGGGGTTGAGCGGGCTGCACAGGCACAAGAGGCGCGCGGCGCCCAGGTGCGGCGCCAGCTGCTCCACGGTGGGCATGAAGCCCCGCGCTGCGTCCGTCACCACCACCGCGCTCTTCGCGTCCATCATGTGCGCGTAGTGGTTGTTGTTCCACGAGGGCACCGGGTAGACGACCGTCTCCCCCGCGTCCAGCACGCTTCGGTACGTGCCGTAGATGATGGGCCGCGCGCCTCCCGCGATGACGATGCCCTCCAGCGGATACTTCAGGCCCAGCGAGCGCTCATAGAAGCGCTGCACGGCCTGGCGGAGCTCCAGCACGCCATCCGACGGCGGGTAGTTCGTCTCGCCCGCCTGGAGCGCGGCGGTGATGTGCTCCCGCAGCGGGTCGGGGATGGGGAACTCGCGCGGGTTGAAGTCGCCCACGGTGAGGTTGCACACCTTCTGGCCCTTGGAGATCCGCTCGCGAATCTCCGCCGCGATGCGGAGGATTTCGCTGCCGACGATGCCACGCGCCATCGTTCCCACGGTGGCGTCGTCCTTGGAGGGGCGGGGAAGAGAGGTCAGGTCGAGGGGGGCCATGGGAGGATGCTCTCCGGTGCGTGCGCGTTCGGGGGCCGCGCGGACGACTTGCGGCGCGGACGATAGTCGCGGCCCCATCGTCCTGTGTCATCCATTCGTGGTGACGGCGGCCCTCCGGGGCAACCGGTTCTCCGTGGAAATTTCCAGCGCTCCCGGGGCGGTCCGCTGGTGTTATCTTTGCCCGCTTTCCCTTCGTGACACTGGCCCCCGGGCCGCCGCCCGTGCGAGACGAGGGGCCGCAGTCCCGAACTCGCAGGCCCTGGCAGGAGGGGAATGATGACGCGGTCCGGACGCAGGATGACGTCGCTGTGGTTGGCCGGGTGTCTGGCGTTCGCCGGGTGCTCCAAGAAGGAGGAACCCGCCGCGGCGCCCACCAGCGCGCAGCCTCAGCCCGAGGTCCAGGCGCCGCCCACCTCGCCGCCCCCGGGCACCATCCCCCGCGAGGGCGAGGCCGCCGCCAAGCCCCCCGTGCACACGGCCTCGATGGGTGACAGTGAGACCGAGCCGCCTTCGGACGCCCCCGCGGGAGACGCTCCCGCCGAGGACCCGAAGAACCGCGAGTGGACCACCACCCCAGTGTCGATGAAGCGGCGCCCGGCCCAGACGGTGACGCTGCGCTCGGTGCGCGCTGGCACGCATGCCGACTTCGACCGCGTGGTGTTCGAGTTCGACGGGCCGCAGGTCCCCGGCTACCAGCTCCAGTACGTGGACAAGCCCATCATCCAGTGTGGCTCCGGGGACGAGACGCCGCTGGCCGGCAAGGGCTTCCTCCAAGTCACGCTGACACCCGCGCGTGGCCATGACGACCAGGGCCGGGCCACCGTGGCCGCGCTGGAGATGAAGCCGAAGCTTCCCACCTTGCTGGAGCTGGTGCGCACGTGTGACTTCGAGGCCGAGGTGACGTGGGTGCTGGGAAACAAGGCCCCCACCGACTTCCGCGTCATGGAGCTGCGCGACCCCACTCGCCTCGTGGTGGACGTGAAGCACTGAGGGCCCAAGCGTCACCCGGCCCGCAGCTCGCGGGCCAGCGCGTCCAGCCCTTCCAGCAAACGCTGGTGCCGCGCCCGCGCCGGAGCCCCCTGCGCCCGCAGCGCCATGGCGAGCGCCGCGGGCAGGTTCACCGCGGCGTCTCCCTTCAACCGCTCGCGGTACTCCCGCGCCCAGTCCTGGGGCACGCGCAGGGACCAGTTGCGCTCATCCACCGTGCCGGGCGCGTTGTACGTCTCCGGCATCCCGAGCAGGTCGGTGAAGAACATCATCACGTTGCGCGCGCGGCTGGCGAACAGGTCCGCCACCTTCGCCTGCGCCAACCGTCCCGGGCTCGTGGACAGCTCGCGCGCCAAGGCCTCGCGCTCCGCGGGCTCGGGGCACAAGCGCGCGGCCAGGTACTCCGCCTGCGCGCGCAGCGTGCCCTTCCATTGCCAGTCCGCCACCAGGCGCCACAGGGACTTCGTGTCGTGGTTGCCCACCATCACCCAGTCCTCCGGGCCCACGTTCTCACTGCGGTACACGTCCGACGGGTCGTGCAGGTCCGCCTTCTGCGTCACGCGGAAGCGGCCCAGGCCGAACTGCGCCAGCACGCGCTCCAGCGGGTACGGCAGCGTGCTGAGCACCTCCGCGAGCAAGTCCCCCACCTGCCGCCCGTTGCGCCGGGACGCCTCCACCACCGTGTCGAAGAGGACGCTGTAGCGGCGCACCTGTTCGGGCGTGAGGTCCTTCACCCAGCGGTCCGCGTAGCGCGGCACGGCGCGGTCCACCTGCTCCGGGCGCACGAGCGCGAAGTGCGCCAACTCCGGGTGGTCCGGCAGGTCCGGTGACGAGAAGAGCCGCGCGCCATGTTGTACGGACCACAGCGGGTCCGGCAGGTCCGCGCGGTACACCCACGGGCACACCAGCCCGTGCGGATGGTCCAGCCGCAGCCCGTCGTATTCGCCGAGCATCTTGTCCATGCGCGCGTTCATGAAGCGCAGCACGGGCCCGCTGCGGCTCCCCGCGTTCGTCCCGGCGTCGTCCGGCTCGAAGTACTGCTCCGGGTCCATCACCGGATAGTTCCACGGCTGGCCGTCCGGGTTCGTCCTGCTGGGCGGCGCGCCCATGAGGTAGGTGCGCAGGAAGAGGCCCTGCCAGGCCCACGCGTCGCGCGGAGACAGGCCAATCTGGAGGTCGCCGTACAGCTTCAGGCGCCATGCGCCCACGCGCTCGCGCAGGCCGTGGTGCTGCGCATGGACCAGGAACTGACAGAAGGCGTAGCGCTCCAGCGTGTCCGCGTAGCGCAGCTCCAACTGCGTCAGGCGCGCGGCGGCCGCCGCTTCCTCCTCTGGACGGGGGTTCCACAGCCGACCGTCCAGCGAGTCCGCCCAGCGCCGCCAGTCCGGCTCGCGCTTCTCCTCGCACAGCACGTCGAAGAGAGCATCCCGCACCAGCCAGCCCCGGTGCTGCTGACGGAAGGTGTCGAAGCGCGAAGCCAGGGCCCGGATGGCCGGAGCGGCGTCCGGCGCCGCACGCTTCTGTTGGAAGGTGCGCCACGCTTCGTTCAGCAGGGTGGTCTGCGCGCGGAAGGCGTGACGGAAGCGCTCTCCGGGCGGCAGCGCCGAAGGGCGGCGGGCGGCGAGCTGCGCCACGCGGCCCGGTGGCAGCAGCGCGCCCCAGGGCTCGGGGGCCTCCAGCGGCGCGAGCGCCACGTTGAGGACGTTCCGCGAGAAGAGCGTGCCGTCATACGGCGAGGCGTTGAACTCCGTCACCTGCCCCTGCGGTCCCAACTGGATGCCGTTGAAGCCCAGCTCACGGGAGAACGCGAGGAAGCGCGCCGCCCCTTCCGAGTACGGCGAGCCCCAGCCCGTGTCCTCTTCTGGAAGGCTGGGGAAACTCGGGTCGTGGATGCTGAGCACCCAGTTGCGGACGTCGAGCGCGGCCAGGGCTTCGGTGACGAGTCGGTGGTGATTTTCAGGCAGCAAGGCGCGAGACATGGCGGAAGGGGCTGACCCTACGGCCCCTGGTGCGATGCGCCAACCGTCCTGTCGTCCCGAACCCGCCCGTTCGTTGCCGAGCCCTCAATCGTGCCGCGCCTGAGGGGCGGGCCGGGGCTCTCCACGGCCGCCACCTCCTCCCGGAACGTGAGGCCGCTGTTCGGGAGGCTTCATCCGGAAGAGCTTGCGCAGCATGCGGGTGGACCATGTCCGGCCGTCCACCAGGATTTCGTACACCGTGGGAATCACCAGCAGCGTCAGCAGCGTGGACGTCAGCGTGCCGCCAATCACCGCGCGGCCCAGCGGCGCGCGGAAGTCGCCGCCCTCGCCCGCGCCGATGGCCACCGGCACCATGCCCGCCACCAGCGCGAAGGTCGTCATGATGATGGGGCGCAGACGGATGCGGCCCGCTTCGATGAGCGCCTCGCGCAGGGGCATGCCCTTCTCGTGCGACCACTTGGCGAAGTCGATGAGGAGGATGGCGTTCTTCGCGACGATTCCCATCAGCAGCATGATGCCGATGAGGCTCATGAGGTTGAGCGTGTCACCGGTGATGAGCAGCGCCAGCACCACGCCGATGAGCGACAGCGGCAGCGAGATGAGGATGGCCAACGGGTCCAGGAAGGAGCCGAACTGGATGACCAGGATGAGGTACATCAGCATCAGCGCCATGCCGAGCGCGATGAACACGCGCATGAACACCTCGGCCTGGTCCGCGGACTCGCCGCCCGTCGTCAGCGTGTAGCCCGGCGGCAGCTTCACGCCGTCCAGCCGCTTCTGGATGTCCGCGCCCACCTCCGACAACGAGCGCCCCTGCACGTTCGCCTGGACGTTGATGACGCGCTCACGGTTCAGGTGCGTCACCTGCGCCGGACCCAACGTTTGACGGATGTCCGCCACCTGCCCCAGCGGCACCAGCCGGGGCGGACCGCCCGCTGCCGCGCCCACGGAGATGGGCAGTTGCGACAAGTCATTGGGGTTGTCACGCGCCCCCGGAGCCAGCCGCACCATGACGTCTCGCGTCTCCCCTATCGGGTCCACCCAGTCCCCCACGTCCAGACCCGCGAAGGCCGGCCGCAGCACCTGGGCCACCTGCCCCACCGTCACGCCCAACTGTCCGGCGAGCCCGCGGTTCAGCTCCACCTCCAGCTCCGGCTTCTGCCCCCGCGTGGACAGGCCCACGTCCACCGCTCCGGACACCTGCTCCACTTCCTTCTGGACCTGCTGCGCCAGCTGCGTGAGCACCCGCTGGTCCGGGCCGCGCAGCTCGTACTGGAGCTGCTTGAAGGCCCCACCGAAGCCGGAGGTGAAGACAGAGACGGTAGCGCCGCCAATGCGCTTCATCTCCTCGCGGAACTGGACGCCCAATGCGTCCTGACTCACTTCGCGCTCCGCCTTCGGCTTGAGCCGCACGTACACCAGGGCCTGGTCCACGCCGGGCGCGCTGAGTGCCAGGGGCACGCCGATGGTGGCATAGGTGTAGTCCACCTCCGGGTGGGCGCGCAGGGTGCGCGTCACCTCGTCCACCTTGCGCCGCGTGTACTCCAGGCTGGAGCCCGGCGGTGTCTCCACCAGCAACTCCACCTCCGCGCGGTCGCTCACCGGCACGAAGCCGGCGCCGCCCACGGTGCCCTGGAGCACCAGCGCGCCCACCAACGAGCCCACCGCCACCAGCACCATCACCAGCCGGTGGTCCAGCGCCCAGGCGATGACGTGCTTGTAGCGCTCCGCCTGCCGGTCGAACCAGGCGTTGAAGCGGTTCAGCGTCCGGGTGATGAAGCCCGGGTTCTGCTTCTTCGGCGGCTCCGGCCAGTACGCGCTCAGCATCGGGTCCAGCGAGAAGGACACGAACAGCGACACCAGCACCGCGCAGGCGATGGTGAGGGCGAAGGGCTTGAACCACTGGCCGGCCACGCCGTACATGAAGGCCACGGGCACGAAGACGGCGACGATGGAGAAGGTGGTCGCCGAAACCGCGAGACCGATTTCCGAGGTGCCCTCGCGTGACGCCGTGTAGTGGTCTTTCCCCATCTCCACGTGGCGGACGATGTTCTCTCGCACGACGATGGCGTCGTCGATGAGGATGCCGATGGCCAGCGTCAGGCCCAAGAGTGACATGGTGTTGAGCGTGAAGCCGAAGGCCCACACGCTGATGAAGGACGCCAACACGCTCACCGGCAGCGCCAGACCGGTGATGACGGTGGAGCGCCACGAGTTGAGGAAGACGAAGACGACCAGCACCGTGAGCAGCGCGCCTTCCACCAGCGCGGACTGCACGTTGTGCACGGCGTTCTCCACGCGGACGCCGGCGTCGCGCACGATTTCGAGCTTCACGCCCGCGGGGAGCCGCTGCTGGAGCGCTTGCACCCGCTCACGCACCGCGTCCGCGACCTCGGTGGTGCTGTAGCCCCGGGCCTTGAGCACGTCGATGCCCACCGCCTGGGCGCCGTTGAAGAGCGCCAGGGTGCGCGGCTCCTCGGCGCCGACGAAGACGTCCGCCACCTGCTCCAGGCGGATGGCCTGACCGTTGCGCGAGGCCACCACCAGGGTCCGGAAGTCCTCCACCTTCTCCAGGCGCCCCTTGAGGCGAATGGACTCCTCCGTCAGCGGCGCGTTGATGCGGCCCACCGGCGCCGCCAGGTTCTGCGCCTGGAGCGCCGCCACCACCTCCGCCACCGACAAGCCCGCCGCCTGGAGCGCCTCGGGCTTGAGCTGCACCGTCATCTCCCGCGCCACGTCACCGACGACCTCCGCCTGGGCGACGCCGGGCACCGAGCGCAGCTCGCCCACCACCGTCGGGTCCGCCACCAGCGACAGCGCCGCGACGTCCAGCCCCTCCGAGGTGAGCGTCAGCGACACGATGGGCTGGTCCGCCGGATCGAAGCGCGTGAGGATGGGCTCCTCCATCTCCTGTGGCAGGTCCGCGCGTTTGCTGGAGATGGCGTCCCGGATGTCTTGCGTCGCTTCCTGGATGTCCTTCTCGAAGTCGAAGAACACCGTGAAGGACGCCAGTCCGTCGGTGGCGATGGACGTCGTCTCCTTCGGGTCCACGCCGCTGATGGCGAAGATGGCGTCCTCGATGGGCTCGAGGATTTCCCGCTCCACCGTCTCGGGTGAAGCGCCTGGATAGACAATGGTGACGCTCACCACCGGGGGCTGGACGTCGGGGAACTCATCGGTCTCCAGGAGTCCCAGCGACACGAGACCGAAGACCACCAGCGCCAGCATCGAGGTGATGGTGATGATGGGACGCTTGATGGCGAAGTCTGAGATGAACACGGACGTGACTCCAGGCGTGGCGCATCAGTGGGACGGCGCAACGTCCTCCGCCGGTGGTTGCGTGGCCGCGGGCCGAGGCGTGGGCTGCCTTGCTCCCGACGACGGGTGCGGAGGTGCCTCCGAACCGCCAACGCCGGGCCCCGCCTCCTCCACGGGCTTCGAGTCAGGCCGCGGGGGCGACACCTTCACGCGCCCGCCCTCCGCCACCTCGCTCCGCGCGGCGCCCAGCAACACCACGTCGCCGTCCTCCAGGCCTGAGCGGACCTCGACCTGCCGCGCCACCTCGTCGCGCAGGCCCAATGTGACGCTCACCCGCCGCACGCGCCCTTCCTGGATGCGCAGCACGGAGGGCTCGGTCCCCGTGTCGTCGATGGCGTCGATGGGAATCGCGACCGCCTGCGTGCCCTTCGAGGCCACGCGCCCCTCCGCGAAGAGGCCGGCCAGCAGTTGGAGGTCCGTGTTGGGAATGGCCACGTAGATGCGGACCTGGCCGGTGGCCGGGTCCACCACCGGGTTGATGCGCTCCACCGTGCCGCGGAAGGCGCGGTCCCCGTAGCCCGTCACGTGGAACTCCACCGGCGTGTCCACCTTCACCTGTTCGAGCTGCGCGGCGGGCACGGAAGCCTCCAGGCGCAACGTGCGCGGGTCCACCACCGTGAAGAGCGGCGCGCTTGGCTGGACGACATCGCCCGCGCTGGCCTGCCGCTCGCTCACCACGCCCGCGAAGGGCGCCACGACGCGCGCGCGGTTGAGCTGCTCCCGCGCCAGGGCATGCCGGGAGCGCGCCTCCGCGAGCTGCCCCTTGGCCTGCTCCACGGAGAGCTCCGCCCGTTCGAAGTCGCGCTGGGTGATGACGCCCGCCTTGGACAGCCTCGTGGCGCGCTCCTGCTCGGCCTCGGCCACCTGGAGCGCGCTGCGGGCCGTGCGGACCGCCGCCGACGCCGCGATGAGCTGGTCCTTCAGCGTGACGTCCTCGATGCGCGCCAGCTCCTCGCCCTTCTTCACCACCTGGCCCTGCTGGGCCTTGATGTCGAGGATGGTGCCGCCCACTTCCGCGCGCACCGCCGCCGCCGTGCGCGCCTGCAGGTTGCCGGAGATGCCAGGGCCGGAGCGCAGCCGCCGCACCTCGGCGCGGGCCACGTTCTCCGGGCCCAGCGTCACCTCCAGCTCCTCTTGTCGAGGCGCGGGCGCTGCTTCCTCACCCTCGCGGCAACCAGACAGGGCGCAGAGCCCCATCAGAATCCCCGCCGAGGTTCCGCCGAAGACCTGTCGTATTCGAGCCCGTCTCACAGCGCGTCTCCCATCCCCGCCCCCCACGGCGAGCCGGCTAACCATGGTGTCGGCCCCTTGCCCCCGGTAGCCGAGGACAACAAGGTCCACCGCCAGCAAGCAGGCCGGGCTGACGGGCTGGCGAGCCTTCTCAGGCACGCCAAGCGGACGGCGCCTACTGCGCGGGAGGGACCTCGCTCATGATGAGCGTGCCGGCCTGGAAGTGAGCCCACTTGCCGCATTGGGTGCCCTGCGTCTGCCCCGGGCAGCTCACGGGCTGTGCCGCGCGCCTCGTCTGCGTGAAGCAGCGCGCACCATCGGCGTCCCACTCGGCCTCGTGCAGCCACGCCTCCGTATCCGTCTGCACGTTCACGCCGTCATGGAGGTTCACCCACTGACCATCCGTGGTGTGCGACGTGCCGTCGCCGCAGAAGTCCGCGCGCACCATGCGCGTGCACGCCTGATGGTGCTCCGCCAGGCTCAGGCCGTCCGCCGTGGTGCCCCAGGGCCGGTAGCCGAAGCGCACGCACTTGGCGATGGCCGCACCCTCGCAGGCGAAGGTGAAGCGCGCGGCGTCATCCACCTTCGCGCCGCCGCCCGCCACGCCCTGGCGGTAGTCCCACCGGCCCGCGACGGGGATGGCGCCCAGCGCGGAGCCGTCCGCCGCCGCGCACGCGGGCCTCCAAAGGGCATCCGCCGCGTCGTAGTAGGAGACGTGGTACGCCCAGACGTCCGCGTCCGCGCCCGCTCCAGGCTCGATGCCGTCGACGCGCAGCTCCACGGTGTCACCACTGCTCAGGTTGCCGGTGAAGCGCGCGCCCAGGAAGGACTGGCCGGACACCGGGCCGCTGGAGGCGACGCCGTGGAAGACGCTGCCCTCCAGCCGCACCGCGCCGAGGACTTCCTCCGCGATGCGGGCGCCCGCCAGGTCCACGGACACGAGCAGCTGCCCCAGCTCGGGGGTGTTCAGGTTGCGGCCATTCAGGTTGCGGCCATTCAGGTTCCGTCCGTTCGGCGCCACCAGCTCCGCCACGCCCGAGCGCAGCGCCACCGGCTCCGCCTCCGTCACGTTCCCCGCACAGCCCACCATGCTCACCGCGCTGACCAGCGTCGCCACCGTCTGCTTCCAAGCACCCATCACCCACCACCTTCCCGGCCCGACCACGGAATCAATGTCCGCAGCGGCCGCCCGCCCAGCAACTCGCCTGGGGACCCGCAGGCACTTGCTTCGTCCACTGCGCATCACCCGCCCCAGACGCCAGGGCGGACACAGGGTTCCTCCGTCCGGTAGCGCGCGGAGCGGATGTAGGGCAAGCAGGCGGGCTCAGGGGTGCGCGGTGGATGCCACGTCCGCGCACACCCGCATGCCCACCGTCACGTCGCGCAGGGACGGCTCCGGCAGCTCGCGGTTGGAGGCGCGCGCCGAGGTCGCCGCGAAGGCGAAGCTGCCCCCACGCGCCACGGCCTTGCCCGGCTCCAGCCAGGAGCGGGTCCACTCCCACACGTTGCCGGACATGTCGTCCACGCCGAAGGGACTGCGCGATGCGGGGTGGCTGCCCACCTCGTCGGGGCCGAAGCCTCCGGGCTGCTTACCGTAGGTGGTGTCGATGTTGGCGTCGTCCGGGGCCAGGGTGTCGCCATGCGGGTACTCACGCCCGTCCACGCCGCGCGCCGCGCGCTCCCACTCCAGCTCCGAGCAGAGCCGTGCGCCGGGGACACGGCCGCTTTCAGACAGCCACGCGGCATAGGCTTCCGCGTCTGCGAAGGTAATGCCGCTGACGGGGAAGCGCAGCCAGTCCTGCTCCGCGCGCGACGTGCGGCGGGCGTAGCGCAGCGGCTCTCCGGCCCGCGCCATGTAGAGCTCGTTCCCTGGCTGGAACCGCAACCGCCAGACGCCGTCCACCTGCCCCAGCGTGAGCAGGCCCGCGTAGCCGCCCGTTCCCACGCGCGGCAGCCGCTGTGCGCGTTGCGCGGGTGGCAGCGCCTCCACGTAGGCCAGCCACTCGGCATACGTCACCTCGTGCCGGGCCATCAGGAAGGCGGGGACGTCCACGGGGTGCAGGGGCACGGCGTTGAAGAACTCGCGCACGCTGGCCTCGGCCGCGCTGCCGAACTTCACCTCGCCCGGCGGCACGAAGACGAAGCCCTCCGGCACGCTGCCCATGCGCGGCAGCGGCACGCCGAGCCGCCGCGACTCGCCTCGCCGGAGCAGCACCCACTGCACCACCGGCTCATAGCCGAGCGAGCGCGCGGAAATCTGGTACGTGCCCGGCGCCACGGCTGCGTCCAGCCAGCGCCCCGGGTCCGCTAGCAGGGGCTCTCCCAGCTGAAACCTGCCCTGCGCATCGCGCGTCAGTGGACGCAGCTCCACCTCCGCCCCTGGGACAGGTGTCTCCAGTGTGAGGCTGGCCGCGGCGTTCCAGCGCCGCCAGCGCGTGCCCGCCGTGTCATAGAGCCGCAGACGCTGGAGCAACGCGGGCAGCGCCGCGGTGTCTTCGTCCTGCTCGGCCCACAGGGCGCGCTCGTAGAGGAAGTCCGCCAGGGCCTCGCGCACATCTACGCGGCCGGGCGCCAACGCCAGCGCGCGCTCCAGCCGCCCGGCCACTTCGTCGAAGCGTCCGCGCAGCTGGCCCGCTTGCGCACCGGCCCGGTTCCAGTGCCGGTCCGCGTCGGCGCGGCGGCCGGTGCCGTAGAGGCGGAAGGCCTCGTCACGCTCGGCGCGCAGCGTGCCCCAGTCCTGACGCACGGCGCTCAAGGCCTGGGCCGCCTGGCCCAGCTCCTCGCGCACCTGCCGGTCCAGGCTCCAACGCTCCCTCAGCTTGAGCCCGCCGTAGACGAGCCCCAGGGACACGACGAAGCCCACCACCAGCGCATGCCGCGTCCGCCGGCTGCGCACCATGGTGCGGCGCGAGGCCTTCAGGAAGTCGCGCTCGCGACGGGTGAGTTCTCCCGTGTCGAGCACCTGCGCCTCCTCCAGCTGACGCGGGCCCCAGAGGGACTCGCTCGGGAAGCCCAGCTTCTCCCAGTGCGCGGCGGCGGCCTCCAGCCGGGATTGGACCTCGCGTCGCTCGGAGGCCTCGGCCAACCAGCGCGCCAGCGTGCCCCAGCCGGAGAGCAGCGCCTCGTGGGCGAGCTCGTAGGACGTGCCCTCCTGGGCCTCGCGCGCCACGAGCAGCCGCGCGTGCACCAGCGCCTCCAGGGCGGCGCGGTAGCGGGCGTCGTCCCCCACCAGCTCGCGGTCCGTCTTCCGCGCGCGGGTGCCGTCCGCGGTGACGAGCCGCAGGAGCACGCCCCGGGCCGCCACCCGCTGGTCCGGGAGCAGCCGGGCCACCGCCGCATCCGCGTGCCGCGCGAGCGCGCCCTCCACGCCGCCCAGCGAGTCGAGCACCGCCTGCGTCATGACACCCGCCGCCGCGTCGCGCGCCTCCCACATCTCGGCCAGCGCGAATTGGAGCACCGGGAGGCCGCCCTCCGCCGCGGACAGGGTGGAGGTGACGAGCGCATCCACCAGCGCGTCGGATTCGAAGCGCACGCCCTTCACGCGGGCGGGGCCCGTCACGGCTTCCCGTGTCTCCTCGGGCGACAAGGCGCGAAGCAGATACAGCGCGCGTGGCACCTCCGCGCCCAGCCCGGGCACGGCGGACAGCCGGGTGAGGAAGTCACTTCGCCCCGTGGCGAGCAGGCGCACGCCACTGGCGCCTTCCGCGAGGGCCCCCAGAGACTGTCCCGCCAGCTCCGCCTCGGACGGCGGCGCCAGCGTCACCAGCTCCTCGAGCTGATCCACGTAGACGAGCAGCCCCTCCTGGGCCCCTAGCTTCACGCGGAGCCGGCGCACCAGGGACGTGGGCTCCGCGCGCAGGGCTTCGGCCAGGGTCTCCTCTTCCGTCTCCAGCACGGGCGCGAGCGCCGCGACCAGGGCCGCCAGGGGCCTGCGGCCCGGCACCAGCCGCACGCTGCGCCAGCGACGCCCGTCCTCCAGGCCCCCTTCGGTGACAGCGGGGAGCAGCCCGGCGAGGCACAGGGAGGACTTCCCCACGCCCGAGTCACCGGTGATGAGCAGGAAGGGCTCCGAGCGCATCCGCTCCAGCACCGCGCGCTGCTCGCGGCGGCGGCCGAAGAAGACGGCGCGGTGCTCCGCCTCGAAGGCCTGGAGGCCGCGGTAGGGATTGCCCTCCGGCACCGCCTGGACGGTGTCGTCACGCGTCAGTGCGTCCAAGGCATCGAGCAGCTGTGAGGCGGTGGCGTAACGCTCGGATGGCTCGCGACGCAGACACTTGTCGATGACGGCGGCGAGCCCGGCATCCACGCCGGACACCACCTGGGCCAGGGGGCTGGCATCCCGGTGGCGCACCCGCTCCGGGAGCTCGCGCCACGGCACGTCCCGGAAGGGGCCCTTGCCCGCGCACAGCTCGTACAGGACGACGCCCAGTGAGTACACGTCACTGCGCGCCGTCAGCGCCTCTCCCGCCCAGGCCTCCGGGGACATGTAATACGGCGTCCCCACCAGCGAGCCGCGCGGCAGCGATGGAAGGAAGATTCCGTCCAGCGAGCGCGCGCCCAGGTTCGGGCTGGCCTCCGGCTCCAGGTCTGGAGGCAGCTCCGGCGGCGGAGTCCCGGAAGCGGGCGGCGCGCCGTCCCCCGCCCCGGCGGCCCGGTCCAGGAGCTTCGCGAGGCCGAAGTCGAGCAGCTTCACCTCGCAAGCCTCGGTGAGCACGGCGTTGCCGGGCTTGATGTCCCGGTGCAACACCCCGCGCCGGTGCGCGGCGCTCAGGCCCCGTGCCAAATCCCGCCCCATGGCCAGCACGCGCTCCCAGGGTTGGGGCTTGGGCAGCCGGTCCAGGCTCATCCCCCGGATGAACTCGGAGACGAGGTAGGGCTGCTCCTCCAATTGTCCCACCCGGTAAAGGGTGACGACATTGGGGTGCTGGATGCGCGCGGCTGCCCGGGCCTCCACGAGGAACCGCGCCAGGGCGTTGGGCCCCAGGGCGGGGATGAACTTCACGGCAACGGGGCGCTCGAGCAACGTGTCATGGGCCAGGAACACCCGCCCCGTGCGCCCACGCCCGATGGCCCGCACAAGGCGGTACTCGTCGAACTCCTGGGGAGGAGTCCACGCATCTGGAGGCGGCGAGGCGGCCGGAGAGCCCACACCCGGTGCCTATGCATCCGTCCGTCAGGGGTCAACTGAACGGGCCGCGAGGGAGGAGACTCCAGGACGCCAGGGCCGATGGAGTGTCCGTTGCCGAGCAGTGGTGTTGTCCTTCGGCCTCAGCCGCCCCGAACCTTCCCCTTGCTCGGCTTCAGCATGTTTCGGATCTTGTTCTCCAAATCCTGCGGCAGGCAGGGCTTGGCGACGAACTCGTCCGCGCCAGCGTCCCGGGCATGCTCCGCGTTCCCCGCGAGCACATGGCCGGTGAGCGCCATGACGGGGATGTCTCGGGTGCGGGAGTCCTGCTTGATGCGCCGCGTCGCCTCCCAGCCGTCCATGACGGGGAGGGACAGGTCCATCAGGATGATGTCGGGCTCGCCCTCGCTGGCCTTCTCCACCGCTTCGACGCCGTTGCGGGCGGTGTCCACCTCGAAGCCGACGAACTCCAGGTACTCCGCGTACATCTCCCGGGCATCGTCGAAGTCGTCCACCACGAGCACGCGCTTCTTGTTCCCCCCCGCCGCGGGCTCCTTGGCGGTTGGCATGTCTTCTGCCGGGACTGTCATCGCCGTGCTCTTCATGGGACAGACGCCTCTTGGGTTGGAACGGGCGTTGAACAATCTATACACGCCCCTCCCGACGTGCCCACCCCACCCGGCTCTTCAACGAATGCGGACCGGAGTGCCAGTACGTGTTCATTGGAGAACAGGTGGGGCGACAGGTGAAACGTTGACCGTGAATCAGTTGTTGGGACGGTAGACGTAGAGGTGGCGACGGCTGGGGGTGCCTGCGGACTCCTCGATGCGGGCCAGCACCCATTGCTCGGGGCCCGTCATGAAGAACTGGGCGGGTCCCACGGGCGTAGCGCCTGGGCGGGGAAGCAGCGGCGCGCCCATAGGCAACCAGGAACTCTCGTCCCACCGGCGGACATAGTGGTTCACGGGACCACCCGCGATTTCAGGTTCGGAGAGCAGTGCGACCAACCGGCCCTCGGGGTCGAAGTCCAGGACCTCCACCGTCGCGTCTGTTTCACCGGGATACAGGCCCTCTTGGTAAAAGCCGAGGAGCTCGGACCCCAAGAACGGGTCATAACGGACGACAGAAGGCCGTCTCCCCTCACCGACGCTCTGACCTGAACTGGCGAGGAGAAGGCGATCCGCTCCATCCAACACAGGTACAACAGGCGGTTCCCCTACCCCAATATCATTCAAAGGGTACATTCCCTCCCAATGTGTCCCCGTCCATCTTTTGACATGAGCGTATGTGGCCCCCCGCTCACCTGACCGAGTGACCCAGAAAACAACCAGACGCCCCAGCGAGTCGAACATCGCCCCAAAGCCAGAATAAACAAGACTCCCATTCAAAGAAAACGAATGCCCCAACTCCTCCCACCGATCCGCCCCCCAACGAAAACCGTATACAACCATCGACGGCCCAGCAACCTGCGCCAGGACAGTCAGATATCGCTCTCCCTGAGAATTCACGGCAAAGCCGAACGAGACAAACCTAGCGTCCGGATTGACTGTCGTGACGGGGGACCCCAAGAGAGACCAACTGCTTCCATTCCAACGCTGGATATGAATACTGGAAGCCCCGTCCACCGTCTCCCTACTCCAAGCCACAAAAATCTCATTCCCTGGCGCAATCAACAAGGAGCAATCTTTGAAGACCGATTCCTCAGCAATGGCCCCAAGTACGCCCCCCAACGGCTCCCACGCCGCCCCTGACCACCGCATGACGTAGACACCATGGTCCGAAGGCGTGCGCCCATCGACAAAGGCAACGACAGGCCTTCCTCTGTCATCCTGCACAAGCGAAAACGTCGAGACAGCCGCTCCGTCGGCAGCATCGGAAGAGATTGCCCTGCCGTAGGGCAAGTACCTGGGGATGCTCCACTCCCAGCCAAGTGCCGTTATATCCAGTTCATTCCCCGCAATGTCTGTCACCGAAGGCGCAATAATCACGGATACTTCTGAATCCACGGGGAGTTGCGCAGCAGGCGCCAGCGTCACCGTCGTGCCCTCGGCTGACAGGCGCACCTCCGCGGCGACATCCATTTGATTGACCAAGAGCCTGACGGACTCAGCAGTCACCGTAGTCGGCTCAACGGCCTCGGAGAATACGGCCTGAATGGGGGCATGCACGGAGACTTCCTGGTCTCCGGACCGCGGATTCTGCGTCACCAACCGCGGTGCCGTCCTGTCGACAATGAGTGCGTTCGCCTCACTCACGAATACGCGGTCCCCCTGTAATACCCTTGCTGTGAAGACGTGCTGGCCCTCATCCAGTTCACGGGTGCTCCAACGCAGTTCGTAGGAAGGCCAGGGCAACGTCGCTGCCGGGACGCCATCGACCAACAGCTCGACCGACTCTGGCACCAACTCAGCGACCGAAACGCGTACATCGACATCACCATTCGTGATCGCACGCGACAGCGACAGCGTCACGGCGGGATTCGAAGGTCCCGCGTCCGGCGTTTCAGGCACAACTTCGATTCCGGGCACGTTGATGCAAGCCCAGAACAATGAACTGAAACACACTGCAAAAACCCTGATCGAGTCCATAGGATCGGCTCACGACTGCAGCGATTGTGCCAGGCAATGCCGGTTCTTTCCGAGAGCAATGCCTGGGAATCCAGCCATTTACCTCGCGAAACCAACCGGAACGTAATCCAAGGCATACAGCGTCGCGGACCGTGGGTCCAAGCTGATGGACGCCACATGGACTGCGTGACCTTATCGCCTGAAATGCAGAGCCCTCCATGGACAACCATGGAGGGCCCTTGAAACAACTTATTGCCGTGTCAGCGACGCAGGCGCGTCACGGAGACGCAGCAAGTGCGGGCAGCTGAACCAGCCCGGTCTTCGCCAAGTCCAAGACAAGAGGCTGCCCCATGTAGTTCTCGTAGGTCCCATTGATGGAGCGCGACGGCAGGGCGGAGAACTTCACGACAATTTCGAAGTTGGCAAAGCTGGTGCTCGGAATCAGGTTCGACCCGAAATACGTGAACACCCATCGCGTGGTGTAACCCGACTTGATGATCAAGAAAGCGGGGAGTTCCTGCCGAGTGCCCGTCCGAGGAGGAATAATTGGCTCCTCCTCGACAAGCGGGAATCCCGTCGGATGCCCCACTTCTCCCGCGTAGTCTCCAATAACCCCAGGCGTAGTCCCCCCAATATCCCAGTTCACATGAGCATAAACGTGACCACTCACGTTCGACGGGCGTGTAATGGGGTGATTGAAGGACAGGAAGACTCTCTCGCCGGAGTTCAACTGGTCCGCACCAGGGGTGCCCACCGCCGACACCTCTTCATACTTGGACTCCACGATGGACATCTGGCGCACGGCCGACGCGTCACCCGTGAAGAAGTACCCGGTCCGCGAGTACATGCTGCCGCCCTCTGCGGACACGGCGCGCACGTCGATATTGTACTCCTTGCCATCCGCAATGGCGCCACCCGGGTTGATGGTCGCGCTGTAGCCACCATTCGCCACGTTGGTCGTCACGGGCAGAAGTTCCGCTGCATTCTCGCCCGTCATCAGAACGGACAGCGACCCCTGCTGGATGGGCTGGTTGAAGAACAGGTGGATGGGCTCACCCACACGGACCAGGTTGCGCAGAGGATGGAAGTCAGCGCCGCCGCCCCGGAGGCTGGCCACGTTGCTGCTCTCGATGCTCAGCGGCACGTTCTGCGGCCGCGAGTACGGCAGGCTGATGAGCCGCGTGGTGCTGTTGGCCACCACCTCGGCCCCATAATACGTGTTGACGTAGCCGCCGGTCTCCGGGACGCCGTCACCGTTGGCGTCGATGGGCGACACCCACAGCCTGTACTCGCCGTTGCCGTTGCGCAGGCGCGCCAGCTCAGACGCGCTCGGGATGCCCGTGAAGGTGAGCAGGCCCTGCTCGTTCGCGGTCGCCTCCACCACCACGGAGCTCACCATCGACGAGGACTCATCGCCGTTGGAGATGGCACCCGCCGGCGTGGCCTCCAGCGTCGCCCGAGCACCCGCCGCGGGACGGCCCTGCGGCGTCACCACCAGGAAGTTCAGCGTGCCGTCCAGCCGCGCCAGGGTGATGGGGCCGAAGCTCGCGTTGCCGTTGTTGATGGGGACGTTGCCCGCGGACGACGGAACCTGCGCCGTCGCGCGCAGCGTGGCATAGCCCGCCTTGGAGAACGTCAGCAGCACGTGCGAACCGGCCGGGACGTTCTTGTAGGTGAAGTTGCCCTTCGCATCCGAGACGGTCGACACCGGCTCCGCCGAGCTGCCGATGGTCATCTCCACCGTGACCTCGGTCAGCGGCCGCAGGTCCGTGCTCAGCACCTGACCGGACACCGTGCCCTTGGGATTGGCTGGCGTCACCACCGTCACAGTGTCCGGTTCGCGCACGCCGTCCGCGATTCCGTCTCCGTCCGCGTCAACCAGGTCGTCTCCACAACCGAACGCCAGGAACGGAACCACGGCCATTACCAGATGCTTCTTCATCATCCCCGCCTTGAAAGAAAAGTCCCCAAGTATCGCCGCCCCAACACTCCATGAGGCGTCAGCCGGACACTCTCCGACACCTGCCCGTTCCGTCAAGGAGCCCCCCTGATTCAGAGCGGGTTCTCATCCGCCGAGACGCCCGTAACCGGGTGTGTCATGGATCACTCGGATAACCCCGTATGTCCTCATGGACATGAGTCACCGCTGACCCGATGGCGTGACCCACCCGGGCTTTCCCCAGACTGCTAGCGTGAGCCCATGCCAGATGTCTTGGATGTAAATGACCCATGTCTCGGCTGCGCCATCGTGCGCGGTGAAACACGACCCGTGGGAGGTGTCATCGCGCGCGCGCCGGGACTGGTGCTGCATGGCGTCGCGGGCCCCAGCCCCGTGCCCGGCTGGGTCGTCATCTCCAGCGCCCGGCATGTGCGCGCCTGGTATGACCTGGAGCCAGACGCGGCGAGTGAGCTCGGCCCCTTCGCCGCCCGGGTCATGCGCGCCCAGCGCGAGGTGCTGGGCGCCGAGCACGCCTACGCCTTCGCCATTGGCGACGTGCTGCGCCACTTCCACCTGCACCTCGTCCCCCGCTATTCGCAGACGCCGCAGCGGCTCTGGGGACGGGCCGCCTTCGACGCCCCCGCCTCCGACCACCTCCCCGCGCGGGAGCTGGAGGCCGCGGCGCAGGCGCTCGCCGCAGCGCTGGCGGGCTGAAGCCCGGGCCCAGGGCCACCCTCGCGTGATAGAGACAGCGGCCTCCCCTCCCGTCGAGAGGTGTCGCCCTGTCGCCCGAGCCCCGCAACCGCGTCCTGGAGAAGATGCTTGAGCGGCTCTACGCCGCGCTCGCCTCCGGCCCCAGCCTCAACAGCCGACCGCACAACAGCCGCCAGCGCGTGGACCTCGCCACGCTGAGCCGGTTGGATGGCACCGCGCCCCACACCTTGCTGGCCGCCCTTCTCGGAGAGAAGGCCCAGGCCCGGCTCGTGGTGAAGCCGCCTCCTCCCGAGGCTCGCCCGCGCAAGGGCTCCGTCCAGGCCCGCGCCGCTCGCGCCCAGGACGACGATGCCACGGGGACGGATGCCGATGACATGCCGGACGCGGCGCCCAAGGCCGCGCACGCACTGGACGAAGACCACGTCCCTTCCCGCGACGTGGCTTCCGACGCCGCGCTTCCGCTGGACACCCCCCAAGGGCCTTCCCGCCACGCGCGTCCCGACAACGCGCCTCCAGCGGATGAGGCCCCCGCGCCTTCCCGCGCGGAGGAGGAACAGCAGGACCTGCTCCGCAAGCTGGCCACCATCGTCGAGGACGCCCGTACCTTCGAGCAGGACACCGGCGCGCACGTCCTCCACGTGGGCTTTCCCCTGCTCCACCTGCCACCGGGCGCCAAGGACAAGCGCGGCTTCGGCACCCGGCGAATCCTGGCCCCCATCGCCTTCATCCCCGTGCGGCTCACGCTCAAGAAGGGCCGCGTGCCGTCGGTGGAGCTGGAAGGCGCCGAGGCCGGCGCGGACCGCGTGGCCCCCAACACCGCGCTGCTCGCCTGGCTGGAGCAACAGACGGGCCAGCGGCTGGGCGACCTCTTCGCGGATGAAGCGGGCGAGGACCCGTGGCGCGAGCTGAACGAATTGGTGGCCGCCGTGTGCAAGGCCATGGAGTTGCCCGCGCCCGCCCCCTTCACGCCGGAAACCCTCCTGGCCCCCATTCCGCGTGGCGACGATGCCCAGCCCCAGGCCGCCATCCTCCCCAGCGCCGTGCTGGGTCTGTACCCCCTGTCCAACCAGAGCCTCGTGGACGACATGCGCGCGCTCCTGGACGGAGAGCCCATCTCCGGCCCGCTGGAGAGCTTCCTCCGCGTGGATGTCTCTCTCGGCCTGCCCCCAGGACACGGCGGCGGCGAGCCCAACCTGGAGGGGCTCAAGCAAACGGGCGAGGAGCGGCTCGTCACACTCGCGGACCCGTGCCAGGCGCGCGCGGTGCGGCTGGCACGCAGCAGCCGGGGGCTCGTCATCCATGGACCTCCGGGCACGGGCAAGTCGCAGACCATCGCCAATGCCATCGGCGACCACCTGGCGCGCGGGGAGCGCGTGCTGCTCGTCTGCGACAAGCGCACCGCGCTGGACGTGGTGAAGCACCGCCTGGACCACCTCGGACTGGGACACCTGTGCGCCGTCGTCCACGACGCCCAGCGTGACCAGCGCGACCTCTACATGGGCATCCGCGAGCAGCTCGACACGCTGCCGGAGACACGAACCGACGCCGCCGTGGCCAAGGAACTGGCGCGCATCGACACGGAGCTCCAGTCCCTCCATGACGAGCTGACGGCCGCCGACCGAGCCCTCTCCGAGCGCCCCGACGGAGGCACCGCGCCCTCCTTCCACGAACTGGTGGGCCAATGGTTCTCCGTGGAGGCCCCCGCCGCGCTCACGCCCGCCGTGTCGAGCCTCGCCCACGCACGGATGGGCGACGTGACGCCGCACGAGCGCGAGGTGCGCGAGGTGCTGGAGCGCGGCGGCAAGGAAGGCTATCCGGAGAACCCGTGGCGCGAAGCCCTGGGCGGGGAGCTCGCCACATACCTGGCGACGCCGCTGGCCACCTACCGCGAGCGCCTGAGCGCTGTCGACAGCGCGGCGCGGGACGCGGATGCGCTCGTGTCACCAGACATGCCTGTCTTCGGCGCGGACCCTCGGGCGGAGGGCGCGGCGCGCGCCGCCTTCGCTGAGAAGCTGGCGCCCCTGCTGGAGTCGGCCCGTCCGGACGTCCTCGCGCGCTGGGGCTCGGCGACGCCGGACGCGGTCCAGGCCGCGCGGACTCAGCTCGACGGGCTGGCGACACAACGACAGGTGCTCGCGGAAGGACCGCTGGACGCGGAGCTGGCGCTGGTCCACCGCGAGCAGCCCCAGGCCTTGAGCGTGCTGGCCCCCGCGATGGCCGCGCTGGGCTCGTACCTGGAGATCGCTCGCAAGTGGTACGCGTTCTTCTACTTCGCGCGAAAGGCCGGGGCGCGCCGGGTGCTCCAGCAGTTCGGTCTGACGCTGAGCATCCTCGCCGCAGAGCGCGTCACGCGGTTCTTCACGGGCGTGAAGGCCCGGGCGCTGCTCACCGAGTACCACCGCACCACGCTCGTCCCGGGCGACACCGCGACGCTCACCGATGAGTCCTTGTCCCAGACGCTTCGCACCCACGCGGCGCTCTTCGAGCTGCTGCAGGAGTTGGAGCGCACGCCCTTGCTCGCGTCGTGCCGGGACGCGGTGCGGGCGGCCCTGACGGCGGACGCGGAGGCTCGCGCGGCGCTGCTGGCGGGATTGCGGCTGTCCGCGGCCCGAGGCGACGCCGTCGCGCGGCTGGAGGCCCGGCTCGCCGAAGCGGGGCTCTTCTCCGCGTCATGGCTCGACTCGCGCTCGCGTGGGCTGCGCTCGGGCGAGCGTTTGGCATCCGTCACCACCGCCCTGGTGTCACGGCTCCCCACCGTGGAAGGTCTGCTGCGCATGAGCGCGGTGCTGACGGGCATGCCTCCGGCGCTGGAGTCCGCCGTGGAGCGGCTGGCGCGTCAAGGCGCGGAGGCAGGGGCCGGCTGGCGCGCGGTGTTGAAGGCGACGCTGGCGGCGGAAGCCTCCGCGCGCCTGAGGGAGGCGCCAGCGCTCCAGCACATCGACGCCGAGCGCGTGCGCACCACCCATTCGCACTACCGCGTGCTGGAGGAGAAGAAGCGGGTCCTCGTGCGCGACGCCCTGGTCCACCGCTGGACGCAGCGCCAGCGCGAGCGGCTGCTCGCGGGCACGGGCGGCCGGCTCAACGGGCAGGGCGCGGAGCTCCGCCGACGACTCATGCTGCGAGGAGAGCGCGCCCTGCGCGTGCGCCAGGTCATCGCCACCGGTCAAGGCATCGAAGGGGGCGACCCGCTCTTCGACGTCCGCCCCGTGTGGATGGCCAGCCCGCAGACCGTGGCGCAGATCTTCCCCCGACGCCCCATCTTCGACGTCGTCATCTTCGACGAGTCCTCGCAGTGCCGGCTGGAGGAGGCCCTGCCCGTCCTCACCCGCGCCCACCGCGTGGTCATCGCAGGTGACCCGAAGCAGTTGCCTCCCACGCGCTTCTTCGAATCCGCCGTGGTGCAGAACGCGGAGCAGGAGGCCGAAAGCGAGCAGGGCCTCTTCGAGGAGCAGCAATCCGAGGTGGAGGACCTGCTGTCGGCGGCGCTCAACCTCGACATCGACCAGTGCTACCTGGACGTGCACTACCGCTCCCAGAACGCGGACCTCATCGCCTTCAGCAACGACCACTTCTACGACAAGCGGCTCCAGGCCATTCCCGCGCACCCGTCCCACAGCGTGCCCCACGCGCCATTGCGGCTGCTCCCCGTGGGCGGCACCTATGAGAAGCGCACCAACCTGGTGGAGGCACGCGCCGTGGGCTCGCTGGTGAAGGAGCTGCTCTCACGGCCGCAACCGCCATCCATTGGCATCGCGTGCTTCAACCTCACCCAGCGCGACGCCATCAACGACGTCCTCGACGAGATGGCCGCCAGCGACGCGTCCTTCGCGGCGCGGCTGGCCGAGGCGCGCGTGCGCCGGGGCTCGGGCTCATTTGAAGGGCTCTTCGTGAAGAACCTGGAGAACGTCCAGGGCGACGAGCGGGACCACCTCATCATCAGCACCACCTACGGCCCGGACCGGCACGGCCGCTTCTACCGGCGCTTCGGCCCGCTGGGCAGCGCGGGCGGAGGCCGGCGGCTCAACGTGCTGGTGACGCGGGCGAGGGAGCAGATTCACCTCGTCACCTCGATTCCGCGCGAGTCCTACCAGTCCGCGCCCCCCATGGAAGCGGGCCGGCAGCCCAACGGCGGCTGGCTGCTCTTCGCCTACCTGCGCTTCGCGGAGGCCTTGGAGTCGGCCTATGCCCAGGACGCCCAGCGCGAGCCCGAGGACACCCTGGCCCAGACGCAGCGACCCGCCGAGACAGCGGAGGTGTTCGTGCGGCCCACGGACGCGGGTTCGGCATTCGCGCAGGCCCTGGCAGGACATCTGGCCACGCAGCACCGCGTGTCCTCGGAGGTCCACTGGGGCAATGATGGCTTCTGCGTGGACGTCGCGCTCCGGCACCCCACCCGCCCAGGCGATGTCACCGTCGGCGTGCTGTGTGACGGCACGCGCTACCCCAAGGCCGCGGACCGCGTGGAGTGGGACCTCTTCCGCACGGGCGTGCTGGAAGGCCAGGGCTGGCAGCTCGTGCGGATGTGGACGCCCTCTTTCTTCCGCGACCCCGAGGGTGCCACCACCCAGGTCCTCCAGGCCGCGGGCGACAAGCTGATGCGCGAGCCTTCCGCCTCGCCTCAGGCGGCCATGTCCGCGCGGGGCGTGGTGCACTGAGGCGGAGGCTGCGTCACTTCGCCTTCGCATCCGGCAGCCACAACACGCCGAGCTCCAGCTCCACCGCTTCAAAGGGCTCGGCGCGGACGCGCTCGTCGTCCGACCACGTCCCCTGCTCGAGCCACTGTCCCCCGCTCAGCCGGAACACCTCCAGCGTCCGCGCCTGAGGGTCCACGAGCCAGACGTGCCCGACGCCCTCCCGCGCGTAGATGCGCTTCTTGCGCGAGCGGTCCAGGGCCGCCGTGGAGGGCGAGAGCACCTCGCAGACCCAATCCGGTGGCTGCGTGAAGAAGGGCGTATCCGGGACTTCCGGCATCCGGTCGCGGCGCCAGCCCGCCAGGTCTGGCACCAGGACATCCGCGCCGAAGTGCAGCTCCGGCTCATCCAGGAAATACCAACCTCCAGGCCCGCCGCGTCCCCGTTCGAAAGGGCCATATAGCTCTCCGCCCAGCCGGGTGGTGGCCCGCGCATGTCGGCTCGTCGGCCTCGGCTGGGCAATGAGCTCCCCGTCGACAATCTGCCCCACCTGGTGTTCCGGCAGCGCCTCCAGGTCCTCGTAGGTCGCCGGGCGCTTCGTCTCGTGGCCCATTCCCGTGTCCCGTTCCTCTCTCACCGTGATGGCCGACAGCTCCTGAATCATGGCCCCCGCCTCCCCGGAGTGGAACCCCACTCCTCGTTGCATGTCCAGGCTCGACATTACCCACCAGGTCCGACACCCAATTGCCAACCCATAAGCCCCCATGGACCTCTCACCCCAGAGAGGGAAGAATGCTCGGCGTCCCATGCGTTCCTCCCGTTCTTTCGCGTTCGTCCTCTCGATGTTCCTCCTGTCCGCCCCCGTGCTCGCGGACAACAACGCGGATGAAGCGGACATCGCGTTCGAGCTCGGCAACGATGCCTATTCCAAGGGGCAGTACGCCGAGGCGCTGCGCTCGTACTTCACCAGCTACCGCCTGGTGCCCAACCGGAACGTCCTCTTCAACATCGCCCGCTGCTTCGAGGCGCTGGGCAAGTTCAACGAGGCGTACCGCTACTACAACGACCTGCTCGCCGAGGACCTGCCCAAGGAGGACGCCGCCGAGGTCTCCCGCTCCGTGGACCGGCTCCGTCCCAAGGTCGCGCTGGTGCGCGTCACCTCCAACCCCAAGGGCGCCGACGTCTACGTGGACCGCATGGACCTGGGCAGCCGGGGCCGCTCTCCGCAGACGCTCGCGCTGACGCCCGGCCGTCACAAAGTCATGGTGAAGAAGGAAGGCTACCGCGCCGCGGAGGCCACCCTCACCCTGGTACGCGGCCGCGAGACGGACCAGACCTTCGACCTCACGCTCATCACCGGCGGCGTGGAAATCACGGGCACGCCGGAGGGCGCCGAGATTCGCGACGCCCCCAACGGCAACATCCTGGCCCGCGTGCCCGGCCGCGTGCGGCTGCCTCCCGGCCAGCGCGTGCTGCACGTGCGCGCCCCCGGCTACGCGCCCAGCCAGTACGTAGTGGATGTCCCCGCCGACGGCAACGTGCCTGTCGCCGTGGCGCTGCGCCCCCAGGACCGGCCCTCCGGGCGGCTCGTCGTCACCGCCAACCGCGACGGCGCCACGGTGCGCGTGGATGGCAAGCCCGCCGGCTTCACGCCCACCGTCGTCACCCTCCCCGAAGGCGAGCACACGCTGGAGGTGGAGAGCCGCGAGGTGCGCCCGCTCCGCCAGACGGTGAAGGTGGTGGCCGAGGAAGAAGTGAAGGTCCACGCCGAGCTGCGCTACGCGCCGCCTCCGGTGCGCGCCGCATCGAAGAGCCTGGTCGCCGTCGACGAAGCGCCCGCCTCCACCACCGTGCTCACGCAGGAGGAGCTGCGCGCCTTCGGCTGGCGCACCGTCGCCGAGGCCGTGGCCGGTGTGCGCGGCTTCTATCTCACCGACGACCGGACCTATACGTACATGGGCGTGCGCGGCTTCTCCCCGCCGGGCGACCTCAACACGCGCATCCTCATCCTCTGGGATGGCCACTCCATGAACGACGTCTGGGCCGGTCAGGGCTTCGCCGCCCGCGACCTCAGCGTGGACATCCAGGAAGTGGAGCGCATCGAGGTGGTGCGCGGCCCTGGCAGCGCCCTGTACGGCACGGGCGCCTTCTTCGCCGTCATCAACGTGGTCCCCCGTGAGTCGCTGGGTTCGGACAAGCACCTGGAAGTCACGGGCGCGGTGGGCGCGCTCGGCACCACCCGGGGACACGCCGCCGCGTCGTGGGAGGACGGCAACCGCTCGGTGCTGGTCAGCGCCGCCGCCTTGACGTCCACGGGCGCGGACACCACCCGGCTGGGCACCAGCGGTCCCATCATCACCGGGCTGGACGCGGAGCGCGCCGCCGGTGGCTCCCTCCGCGCCCGGCTGGGCGACCTGTCCTTCCAGGCCCAGTTCAACGTGCGCAACAAGGAGTTGCCCACCGCGCCCTATGGCACCGTGCCCGGCACGGAGGGCAACTTCGTGCAGGACCTGCGCGCCTTCGCCGAGGCCCGCTACGAGCGCCAGTTCACCGAGCGCTTCAGCCTGTCCGTGCGCGGCGCGTTCGACGTCAGCCGCTACGAGGGCACCTACGTCTACCCGGAGGAGGACGGCGGCGCCCGGACCGAGGGCGGCGCGGCGGACTGGCTCACCGGCGAGGCCCGCGCGCGCATCGGCCTGTTCGAGGGCAACGTCTTCACGCTCGGCGTGGAAGGTCAGGCGCAGCTTCGCGTCCGGCAGGACGCCGGTGATTTGCCCCTGGAGACGCAGGCGCGCACGCTGGTGTCCGCGTACCTGCTCGACGAGTGGAAGATCCACCCACGGCTGAGCGTGTCGGCCGGTCTGCGCCTGGACAAGTACGTGGACCTGGACAGCACGCCCATCACCCCGCGCCTGGCCGTCATCGCCCGGCCCTACGAGCAGGGCCTCACCAAGCTGGTGGCGGGTAACGCCTTCCGCGCGCCCAACGTCTACGAGCTCTACTACGCGGACGGCATCTCCCAGGGCGCGGCGCTGAACCTGCGGCCGGAGACCATCACCACCTTCGAGTTGGAGCACTCGCACGACCTGACGGACGAGCTGCGCCTCACCGTCGCCGGCTACCACAACCGCATCTCCAGCCTGGTGCAGCTCACCGCGGAGGACTCGGCTTCAGGCGACTGCGGCACTGCCGCCTGTCTGCGCTTCATGAACACCGATGGCACCACACTCGCCTGGGGCGCCGAGGCCGGCGTGCACTGGCAGCCGGGCCGCTGGCTGATGGTGGACGTGAGCTACTCCTACGTGACGCTGCGCAACGCCTCGGAGGAAGTGGCCAACGCGGCGCCCGCGCACCTGATGGCGGGCCGGATGATGCTGCCCATTGGCGCTGGCGACATGCGCGTGGCCACCCAGGCCATCTACCAGAGCGCCCGGCCCACCGGCCCGGGCGGCGCGGACAGCGGCGAAGCACTGCTGGTGGGCTTCGGCCTGTCGGGTGACTACGGCCCCCTGCGCTACTTCGCCGGTGTGCACAACCTGCTGGACGCCCGCTACTCGCTGCCGGTGTCGGACGAGAACTCCATCGCCCCCGTTCCCCAGTACGGCCGCACCTTCACGCTCCAGCTCACGGGGACTTTCTGACGTGACGGCCGGCGCCACCTTCACCTTCATCCACCCCGGGCATCCGCTCTACGCGGGCGAGATGGAGCTGCGCTTCCGCGTGCTGCGCGAGCCGCTCGGCTACACCCGTGACGACGTCGCCTTTCCCTTCGAGGCGGAGAGCCTGCACCTGGTGGCGCACCAGGAGGAGGGGGTGCTCGGCTGCGTCCTCTTCAACCCCGAGGATGCCCACGGCGGACGGCTGTTCCAGATGGCCGTGGCCTCCCACCTCCAAGGGCAGGGGCTGGGTGCCCGGCTGGTGCGTACGCTGGAAGTGGAGCTGGTGCGGCGCGGCTTCACCCATGTCCACCTGCACGCGCGCGAACCGGCGGTCCCGTTCTATGAGCGGCTGGGTTACGCCGTCTTCGGCGCCCCCTACACCGAGGTGGGCGTCCCCCACCGAAACATGCGTAAGACACTCGGGGCCTAGCGGACCTACGAGCGCCTGGACCTCCTCGAACGCTGCCCCCGTGACGTTCGCGCGCTCCATCGCCCTCTTGAGGTCCTCATTCACACCTCGGCTGATGTGGTCGGGTTCCAGAGAGAGCCGAGAAGCTTGAGCACCGCCTGGGGCCGCGCACGAGAGTAGGCGAGCCCCGAGCGTAACGAGTCCTGAAGCTCGGTCATTTCGTCGAAGAGCAGGTTGTGAGTGGTGCGTCCGCGCAGAGGGCGCCACAGCCGCTCAACAGGCTGAAGCTGCGGGCTGTAGGGTGGCAGCCAGTACAATGTCAGGTGAGGGTAGCGCCGCGAAGCCCAGTCCACGGGCCGCGACGCCCTCGGCCAGCATCTTCGAAGCCACCCGGGACGCCCCTGCAAGCCAGGACCCGATGCTATGACAGACGCATGACGACGCTGAAGGAGTGGCTCCTGGCGGTCCTGCCGTTCACGGCGCTGGTCCTGCTCTGGCGCTTCTCGGTGTCGCGCGAGAAGCGGCACACCCAGACGCTCTACCGCGCCGTCGACGAAGGGGACGTGAGCGAGGTCCAGGCCATCCTCTCGAAGCAGGCCTTCCCGAACCTGCGCTCCGTGGTCGTCGCGAGCGCCATCGTAAGGGCCGTCGAATCCAGACAGGTTGCCGTGCTCGACTTCCTGCTCAGCCCCGAGCTGAAGCCCGTGACGCTCACCCAGAAGCTCGATTGCTTCCTTGGTCTTTCTTCGCCACGACGTCCGAGGATGGACCGTCGCCTGAAACGACGAAGGGCCCGAGCGTGGGCACGAGCCCTCGTGGAACGTCACCCGCGCGAGGCGAGGCCCTCGCGTCGCCGCTCCCCCAGGGTCATCGACTGGACGCGGGCTGCAGGAACAGCAGGTAGTGGTCCGGAAGGCCGTCGTACTCGGACACGATGGAGTAGCCCGCCTGCTGGGCGGCGGCGGCGAGCGGCGGGCGCATCGCCCGGAGGTGCGTCACCGCGATACGGCCATTCGGGGTGAGGGCGAGACGCAGCCTGGTCAGGTAGGCCACACGGTCCGAGAGGAAGTGGTCCACCTCGGAGAGAAGGATGAGGTCGTACGCGCCGGGTTCGAGGCCTGGCTCGTCCGGTTCCACCTTGCGCACCACGACGTTCTTCCGCTCGGACATCCGTGCGCGAAGCCGCTTGAGGGACTCGTCGTTGATGTCGGTCGCGACCACCTGTCCCGCCGGACCAACGGCCTCCGAGAGGCGCTGCGTGAAGTAGCCCAGGCCCGCTCCGACATCGGCAATCCGCTGTCCCGGCGTAATTCCCAGCGCGGCGATGAACCTGGCAGGCTGACGGGACTGGTCATACGAGGCCTGCACGCCTTCGACCCCTCCGAGGCCATGGAGGCCGGCGGGCTGCTCCGCCGCAGGGGCCTCCGTCGGCGTCCGGGATGGCTCGGGGCGCTTTTCCTCTCCGCCCTCGGAGCGACATCCGCCTGTCGCGGCCGTCACCAGACAGAGCAGCAGCCGCGCGAGACGACGGGGCGTTGCATGGGCACGAAAGAGAGTCATTCCGGGCGACCTCTTCGGAGGGGGAGGAGCAACGGGTGCTCCTCCGAGGATTGCCCCCCATGCTGGCTCACGGCGTCAGGAGAATCCACTCCGACGCCGCGACGAGCCCGCCCGTGGCCACGTCCAGCGCAGCGAACTGCGCGCCCTGCACGCCCACGCGCCGGTTGATGTCGAAGGTGACGGGCGGAGACACGCCCGTGTCGAAGTCGCGCAGCGCCTCCAGGTGCTGCACCAGTCTGGGTCAAGCACTGAGGCGCGAGGAGGAACGATGACTCGCCATCTATGCGCCGTACTCGCCGCGTGCGCCGTGCTCGGCGCGTGCTCGGACGCTGACAAGAAGCCCTCGGGCACGCTCTGAATCACAGGATGTCAGCACCGTTCTGCTGACGTCACGAGCCGGTCACAGCCACGGTCACGAGGCTTGCGTGGATGCCCAACGCTCGGGGTGCCGACCGCCCTTCGGCCCTTGCACCGTGCGCAGATGTCTTTGGGCTTCGCGTTCTCCAAGGACTCCGCGTGACCGCATGGGCAGGACTGCCACCTTCTTTCGCTCCCACCCGACGATCCCAGCCGTTTCACGGCAGCTTTCCCGTGTCATGACAGTCGATTGCGCTTCTCGCTTCGGGGTCCTTCACATGGCCGATTCCCGGACCTCCAGTCCGGTGAGTCGACACCCGATCGAAACCCCATGCCCCCATTCCGAAGTCTGTGGATCGCGGCCGCCCTACTGATGGCCGCCTGTGGAACGACTGAGCTCGCGCAGCCCGACGACGTACAGGATGCGACGACGGCCCAGGGCCTCTCCACGCTCTCCGTGCGAGGAACCACCAGCGCGAGCGGCCTGGCCATCACCGCCCTCTCCATCCCCACCCCCGTCGGTACGGCCGCCGGAGATGTGCTGGTGATGCAGCTGAGCAATCGCGAGGCCGTCGCCGCCGTCGCCACCCCACCCGCTGGCTGGACGCTGCTGCGCTCCGAGCAGAGCGCCTCGGCCATCAAGTCCTGGCTCTTCCTCCGCGTGGCCAGCGCGGCCGAGCCGAGCAGTCACACCTTCACCCTCGACCTCGCCAGCTCCATGGCGGCCACCCTGGTCGCGGTGTCGGGCGCGGATCCGCTCCAGCCGATCGACGTGCACGTGGGCCAGAAGAATGGCAACAGCGCGAGCCTCGCGCTGCCCGTCGCCACCACGTCGTCCGCGAACGGCCTCGCGGTGTGGTTCTCGGCCCAGGTCTGGGGAGGCGCCGCGTGCCCCGCGGTCCACACCCCTCCGACGGGCTTCACCGAGCAGCTCGACACCTGCCTCGTCTCGTCGTCGCGCGGCGTGCTGCACAGCGCCGCCACCTCGGAGCTCGGGGCCGCAGGTGCCCAGCCCGCCTTCACCGGCAGCTCCACGCTCCCCAACACCAACATCACGCACGCGGTGGTGCTGCGTCCCGTCCAGCCGCCGGCCACCGGGGAAATCACCCTCGTCGGCACCACGCACGCGAGCGGCAAGACGGTCACCAGCCTGACCCTCTCGACCCCTCCGGGCGTCGCCGCCGGTAACGTGCTGCTGGCGCACCTTGCGAACCGGAACCAGATCGGCGCCGAGCTCACCCCGCCTGCAGGTTGGACGCTGGTGCGCACCGACATGAGCACCTGGAGCATCCGCGGCTGGGTCTTCGTCCGCGTCGCCACCGCCAGCGAGCCCGCGAGCCACACTTTCCAGAGCTCCATCGCGAGCTACCTCGTCGGCAACCTCGTGGCGTATGCCGGCGTCGATCCCGCCAACCCGATCGACACGCACGCCGGCAAGAGCAACAGCGGCTCGACGGCCTTCACGACGCCGCAGCTGAGCACCTCGACCGCGGGCGGGGCTGCCGTCTGGTTCGGCGCGCAGGCGTGGACCGGCGCCGCGTGTCCAACCCCGGCGATTGAGCCCCCCGTGGGCTTCGCCGAGACCTACGACACCTGCCTGGTGTCCTCGTCCCAGGGCCTCGTCTTCAACGCCGCCTTCATGCCCCTCGCCGGTGCCGGCCTCCAGGGACCGTTCAACGGGAGCTCGACGTTCGCCGAGACCAACGTCGCGCAGGTCGTCGCCCTTCGCCGCGCCGAGGTCGCGCCGTCCTCGGGGGTCGCGTTGCGTGGGAGCTCGCACCACAGCGGCCTGTCGCTCGCTTCGCTGTCGATCCCCAAGCCGTCGGGGACCGAGGCCAACGACGCGCTCATCGCGCGGGTGACCGTGCGCAACAACATCTCCGCGACCGTCACGCCGCCCGCCGGCTGGACGTTCCTGCGCTCGGAGCAGAGCGCCTGGGCCATCCGCACCTGGATCTTCTACCGCGTCGCGGGCGCCTCCGAGCCTGCGAGCTACGCGTTCGAACTGGACGCGACCACCCACATGGCGGGGAGCGTGGAGGCCTTCAGCGGCGTCGATCCGGTCCAGCCAATCGACGTGCACGCAGGCCAGAAGAACGGCGACTCCGCGTCGTTCACCGTGCCCGACGTGGTGACCGGCAGCGCGGGTGGCCTCGCCGTCTGGTACGGCTCACAGGTCTGGCCGGACGCCACCTGCCCTGCCACCGGCATCGAGCCGCCGCTCGGCTTCACCGAGGCCTTCGACGCGTGCCTGGGTCACACCAACGGGCTGCTCTTCAATGCGGCCTACCGGTCGCTCACCGCGCCGGGCCTCCAGACGGGCCTCTCCGGCAGCTCCGCGTTCGTGCAGACCAACACCGCGCACGTGATCGTCCTGCGCGCCGCCAACGCCCCCGCCTGCATGGTCGGCGACACGTACGCGAGCACCTTCACGCTCCAGGGCACCGTGACCGCGCCGGAAATCGTGGAGCCCTCGGGCCTGGCCGCGAGCCGCGTGGTCGGCAACGCGCTGTACGTGCACAACGAGGACACCACCGCGATCGTCGCGATCGACACGCTCAACGCGAGCACGATCGGCACGTTCAACGTGACCAACGTGACGCCGGCCGACTGGGAGGACCTCGCAACCGGGCCCTGCCCGAGCGGCTCGTGCATCTTCATCGGTGACATCGGGAAGTGGAGCGCCAACTTCCCTCCGGGTGGCAGCCCCACGTCGTTCACGATCTACCGCGTGCCCGAGCCGGATCTCGCCAACGGCCAGACCTCGGGGGGGCTCGTCGCCGAGGCCTTCCCGTTCGTCTATCCGGACGGCGCGAAGGACGCGGAGTCGCTGATGGTGCACCCCACCACCGGGGACATCTACGTCGTCACCAAGAACGGGGGCACGGGGCAGAGCGGCGTGTACAAGTTCCCCCAGCCGCTGACGCCGGGCGTGCAGGCCACGCTGCTCCACGTCCACACGATCCAGCTGCCGCTGAACGGAGACGCCAACTTCTCGGCCGCGACCGCGGCGGCGATCCACCCATGCGCGGATCGCTTCCTCCTTCGCACCTACCGCACTGTCTACGAGTTCCGTGCGACGCCGGGACTTGGCTTCGAGTCGGCCGTCTTCGCAACGCCCGTCACGCTGACCGACACCACCGAGGGCCAGGGTGAGGCGATCGAGTACGAGGCCAACGGCGCGAGCTACTTCACGATGAGCGAGAGCCCCTCGCCCTTCAAGCTCAAGCGCGTGCCCCTGCAGTAGGACCGCGTCGACACGCCGAGGAGCAAGGCCGGTCGTGGGGCACGTCCCCATGGCCGGCCTTGCTGTTCCCAAAGGAGCAGAGCATGTTGACACCGCACGTGCCGCTGATGACGAGGCTCCCGGTCGCGCCCAGGAAGGTGCCACCAACTGCTCCCCCCAAGGACACGAGCACGAGGCGGGGCAGGTTCACGCTCAGCAACCCTTGGTCCGCGTGACGCGTGTCTTCGGGCTGCAGGCCCGATGGCTCGAGCGTCACGGGGGACTCTTCCGACACCTGCGCCGCGCCCTCGTCCTGGGGCAACGCCTGTGACTCGGCTCGCGCAGCCATCGGCGCGAACACCATCGCCACGGCCACCATCAGCCATCCGCTCAACGGCATCGCGTGCACCAGGCTTCCCCGTGGGACGCGAGTCCATTCGCGCACCAGGACCGTTCAGGTCCAGACAGAATCGCGAATCGACACAGGCGCTCGAAGACATGGTGCGATTACCGCAGTGCGAACGGCCTGAGCCGCTTGAGCTGGGTTGCGGTATGCCTACCCCTCAAGCACCAACATTGAGCGCCCCTCAGGCTCCCACACGCCGACAGCTATCCTGCCAGGTTCCAGGCTTTTGAGTGACTCGATGTCTCCGCTTTCACGCAGATCAATGGGGAAGTCCGCGCGCACGGGGCTCCCAAGGTCTTGATCGGTGAGGATGAGGGAGTCTTCGACCGCGTACAACGCAATGCTCTCCTCGTCGACCCAGCAACCCGGAAGACCGATGCCGTTTTCTGCATCCAATTCGTCCGCAGTGAGGCGACCTGTTTCTTCTAACGAAGGCCACGCAAAGACGCGAGCAACCTCAGGATCGTCCGGGTAGGGGGTTACGAGGAGCTTGGTGCCAGATGGATTGAAGCCCGCGATGACAGGATCCTGCCCAGCCAGAATTTCTTCAACGCGCAGTGAACCACCAGCGAGTTCGATCTTGTAGGTGCTGGATCCTGACTGCCCCATCGGCAACTCCACGAGGAGCGTCGGTGATGATGGATGGCGGGTGATGAACGCGGTCGCATCTTCAGCCGCCACCTGAACGTCGTCCAAGATCTTCCCCGAAGCGGGATCGATCAGCAGGATACGGTGCGAGCTGTCGCCAGGCGCCGTAGCGATGATCAGTTCCTCGACACATGCAGCAGCATCACAAACGAGATCAGGAACCACCACTGCGTGGTCACCTACGATGAGCAGGTTCTTCCCGTCTGACAACACGAGACGTTCGAGGCCGCGGGCGGCGAGGAGAAGCGTGGCATCGGTGTCGTAAGCGGCAATCACATCAAGATTGCTGTTCAGTAGCCTGACTGCACCCTCCTGCAAGCACGCGTAGCGGTGCGGTTCTGGAGCCGTGCCTGCGGGAACCAGGGTGACTGGACCCGCAATCATATTGACCAACGCCGGAGAGTTGTTCACCCGAATACTGTAATCGCTCCGCAGTGATTCGTGCCTCAAACGTTTTTGCCGGGGATGCCAGCCAGCAAGATTCGAAGCTCCGAAGTCCTCGCGGACTGTTACATTGTCTGCGCTGGGGACTTCTCGGGTCTCCGGGCGATACGAGACGATGGCCGGACGCGTCGCCGTCCTCCATCCGGACCCGGTGAATGCACGCGCAGGCGTTGGCGAGGTGGCGCGAGCGCTCCGGGAGTGGGGGAACCATGAGGCCCCGTTCCGTTGCGCCTTCGCGCTTCTCTCCGCAGCGGAGGGCCTCGAGCGCTCCGCCGAAGACGAGGCCCTCCACGTCGCCGGGTCCACCGCTGTGAACCTGTCGCCCCGTCTACGCCAATGCCTGCACGGAAACGCCCTTTGCCGCCTGTAGGGATGCCGGCAGAGGAAGGCCCAAAGAGGTCATCGTCGAGCGACGCTTCTTGGCCGCGCGGCCCCGGCGCCGGGGCCCATCCCTCCGGGGCCCCTCACCCGGTCCTGCGCACCGGGGCCTCGGCGAGGAAGCTCTCCGCCGAGTCGTCCAGCTCGTCCATCCACTTGCGACGGTGCGGCGTGGCGCGAGTGCCGGTGACGATCGACGTGAAGGTGCGGTCGCGGTAGCCGAGGATGTCCTCCTGCTTGTCGCGCAGCCACTGCTTCAGCAGCTCCGCGACCTTCTCCACGCTGAAGCCCGGGTAGTCGGTGCGGTCGAGCAGGTCCCGGATGTAGGCGGTTTGGAAGTCCACCGCCCCGAACGAATCCTGGACCCCCTCCTCGCGCTCGACCCACGCCGCGATGTCCGCCTCGCGCTCCTCGGCGGACGGCAGCGCGGTGCGCCCCATGATGACGTCGCGCACCAGCCATGCCTGGGCGTCGAACATGTTGAAGGTGTAGTACTGGTCCTGCATCCCCAGGTAGGCGAGCTCCGGCTGGCCTTGCCAGAACACGCCCTTGTAGAGCCCCGGCGGATAGAGCCGGTTGTGGCTCTCCAGGCGCAGCGCATTGGGAAGGAAGCGGTACTTGTGCTGGTAACCCGTGCACAGGATGACCGCATCGAGCGTCGCGGAGGTCCCATCCGCGAAGTGCGCGCGGTTCCCCTCGAACCGCTTCACCAGTGGTACCTCCTTCATGCCCATGGGCCACCTGAAGCCCATGGGGGCGGACCGGTAGCTGATGGTCACCGACTTCGCGCCCAGCTTGTGGCACTGCACGCCGATGTCCTCGGCGGAGTAGCTGCTCCCGATCAGCAGGAGATTCTTTCCCGCGAACTCCTCGGCGCCGCGGAAGTCGTGCGCGTGCAGCACGCGACCGGGGAAGGAGTCGATGCCCTCGAAGAAGGGCACGTTCGGCGTGGAAAAGTGGCCGGTTGCGTTCACCACCCGGTCGAACGACTCCTCGCGGACCTCGCGCCTGGCGAGGTCGTCGACCACCACGGTGAACTTCCGGGTCTCCTCGGACCAGGAGAGCCAACGAACGATGGTGTTGAACTGGATGTACTTGCGGACGTCGCACTTCTCCACCCGCCCGCGGATGTAGTCGTAGAGCACCTCGCGCGGCGGATAGGACGGGATCGGCCGGCCGAAGTGCTCGTCGAAGGAGTAGTCGGCGAACTCGAGCGCCTCCTTCGGACCGTTCGACCACAGGTGCCGATACATGCTGCCGTGCACCGGCTCGCCGTAGCGTCCCAGGCCGGTCCTCCACGTGTAGTTCCAGAGCCCGCCCCAATCCTCCTGCTTCTCGAAGCAGACGATTTCCGGGATCTCCGCTCCCTTGCGGGCAGCGGATTCAAACGCACGCAACTGGGCCAAGCCGCTGGGGCCAGCTCCGATGATCGCGACACGAAGAGCCATCTGGACACACCTCGAGCAGGGGAGCTGCCCGGCGCACCTGGGCGCCGGCGACCGTCCCGCAGGTTCATGCACGTGGGCGCACGCGCCCCATGCACCGGAGTCCGTGGACTCCGGGTGGATGGAATGCCGAGCGGCGCAGAGGCCGGGGCAAGGAACGTCGGACGCGAGCGAGGGCGCCATCGACGCAGGAGCGTTTCGCATAGCTGAGCGCGCGAGAACGGATTCCTATGGGGTCAAACCTTCACCAGACTTGACCGTGGATGTCAACGCTCAAGCTGCCTTGCGCCCTGACAGCGTCCGCTCGTCCGCCCGCTCGCCCTGCAAGCGCACTCTTGGTATCTCGACCGTCGACCGCAGGGATGCGCCATCGCTCAGCCAGCGCACCGATGCCTTGGGGCCGGCGTCACCACAGCGAGAGCTCGGTCAGACTCAGCGGCAGCCCGCCGTTGTCAGTCTTGCTGCGCAGGCGGATGTAGCGGGCGCTGGTCGCGGGGATGAACGCTCCGACGATGCCGTCCATTCCGACGCCTGCCCAGGATTCGCCGTCGACCGAGAGCTCGGCGGTGATGCCGCGCACCACCAGCAGCGATGCAGGGCGAGCCGTGTCGAGGTCGACCGTCAACACGCGATCGGCTCGCGCGGCTCCACACCCCTGGCCCAGGTCATCCGGCACGCAGCCGGTGTCCACGGGCGGCTGGAACCTGTTCACAAAGTCGCCGTCGGTCAGGGCGCACGCGGTGATGGCCACCGGCACACCGCTGGCTCCCGTGGCGGTGCAGCGAGATCTGGAAGGTGACGCTCTAGGCGGTGGCTCCCGAGGGCAGCGCGCCGAAGGTGACGCTGGCGTTCTCGCTACCCGTGGTCACCGACAGGTGCGGTTCGAGCATAGGAAGGACAGGAGCGCATAAGAGGAATGGGGGCCCTGTTGAGGGGGAGGGAGGGTGCAGAGG
>NZ_JABFNS010000082.1 GCF_013116825.1 Myxococcus xanthus | reverse complement strand
GGCGAGGGGGGACGCGCAGCGGGGGGCGGAGACGGCGGTACGGTCTTGGGCACGGGCTTCGGAGCCTCCGGGAAATCCCATTCGAGCGGCGCGCCAGCGGCCACGGGCGGAGGCGACGCACCGTCCTCGTCCTCCAGGGCCACGGCTTCCACGATGTCCAGCGGCTCGCCCCGGGCCCGCGCCAGCGCGGCGTCCAGGTCGTCCGAAGCCGCCACGAAGACGCGCATCTGCTTGCGGAGCTGGAAGCGCAGCTCGTCCACGAGCGTCACGTCCGCCGGGTCATCCACCGCGACGAGGATGCGCTCGCTGCGGCCTTCCACTTCCATCCGGAACGGCACGATGCGGTGCTCGGACTGGAAGTCCAAGGACACCAAACCCGCGACGTTCGCCGGAATCTCCTCCGGCAGCTCCACGAAGGGCAGCGCGTGCTGGGCGGACAGGGCCTGGGCGATGTGCGTGGGCGTGCACAGCCCCTGCGCCACCAACACCTCCCCCAGGCGCTGACTGCCGAAGGCGCCCCGACGTCCCAATGCCGCGCGGACCTGCTCCTCCGTCACGACGCCGGCCTCGACGAGCAGCTCACCAATCTTTTTGCGCATGGGGGACTACCGCTTGACCTTCGCGAGGTACTCCTCGCGGCTGAACACGCCCTTCTCGATGAGCAACTCCACCATCGCCTTGAGGGCGGCGACTTCCTTGCGCTGCACTTCTTCCACGTTGCGAAGCAGCTCCGCCGGGCTGCCGGAGGCCGCCGCCGGACGGGCGGCGGGAGCCTCGGGCGCAGGGGCGGGACGGCCCGGTGCCGGAGCGGCGCGCGGCGAGGTCGCCACGGCCGCCGGGTCCAGGTCCTTGAGGTTCTTCACCACCGTGCGGCCCTGGGCGTCCACCACCTTGAAGTTGGTGTCCGCGTCCTCCAACTCGTGGTTCTGCTCGTAGATGCGCGCGAAGGCCCGGGCAATGGAGGTCCGGCCCGCCACGTTGGGGATGATGCGGCACTTGGTGATGGCGCGCAGTTCGTCCAGCATGCGCACGTTGAGCGGATCCGACATCGCCACCACCAGCGACTTGCCGTCATCCCGCACCTGCAGCGGCAGCACGGAGAAGTCCCGCGCCGTCTGGGCCGGAATCTTCGCCTTCACGTGCGGCTGCACCATCTGCACCGCGTCCAGGTTCACCGCCGGCATTCCCAGTTGCTTGGACAGGGCGCGCACCAGGATGTCCTCGGAGACGAGGCTCATCCTGACCAGGATTTCGCCCAGCTTGCCGCCCCACTTCGCCTGTTCGGCGAGCGCGGCCTTCAGCTGGCTCTCCTGAAGCACGTTCGCCTTGATCAGCAATTCACCAAGCTTGATCTGTGCCATGTCGTGGCGCGCACTCTAGACTGTCTCGGCAGCGTGCGCCCCTTCTTCCGCGCCTGCTCGGTCAGGAACCCGGTGCCAGGGGCGAGGACGACCCGGAGGCGGGCGCCCCGGCGGGCAGCTCGCGGCCGGCCTCATCCACCTCCACCACCCGGGCTCCCTCGGGGGGGACCAACTCGTAGAGTGTGAGGTCCGGTCGCGCGTTGAGTTTGATCTGCTGGTAGCGGACCTGGAGCTTCGTCTTCGCCTGCTTCGCCTCCAGCGACACCCGGCCCGGGAAGATGAGCCCGCCCTGCTCCAGGAAGTCCTCGAAGCCCAGGTCGTACCCCGGGATGCCCCGCACCTGACTCTTCATGACGCGCAGGTACTTGGTGTGGACGTCGAGCACCTGCGTCGCCGGGCCGCGGTGGAGCGTCAGCACGTAGACGCCCTTCTTGCGGTCCAGCTCCAGCGTCATCCGCTCCGGAGGGATGAGCGGCACCTGCCCGAGCATGATGGGCACCAGCTCCTCGCCCGGCAGCATGACCGGCAGGAAGCGGGACACGTTGGCGGGGCTGGCGGGGCCCTGGTACCAGGTGTTCGTATCCGCTTGATACAGCCCGAAGCGCTGTCCGTCGGACACCAGGGAGGCGAGCGGCCTGTTGAAGAAGTCGAACGTCTCCAGGTGCAGCATGGCCGGCCGGGTGACGGCGATGAACATGCTCAGCGTGCCGCTCTGGTCGGGCAGCTCGGCGCGCAGCTTCGCGTCCCCCTCCAGCGTGACGACGTTCTCCTGGTTCTTCACGACGCGCTGATAGACGGTGTCCGCGTCCGTGAGCTCGCCTTCGGGGCCGAACTCGATTCGCTTGGGACAACCAGAACAGAGCACTACCAGGAAGATTGCGACAGCTGCGCGGTTCATATGTCCTAGTCTGGGCCAAGCCGCCCTGCCCGGTCACCCACCAATGAGCCTGAACGACATCCTCCATTACCTCCGCCTGGGTGGCGTCACCCTCGCCATGCTCATCTTCGCCTCGGTCGCGGCGCTGATTGTCGCCGTCGAGCGCATCATCGCGCTCTGGGGCGTGGGCGAGCGTTCACGCGCCTTGGGTGAGACAGTGAACAAACACCTGCTGCGCGGGGACGTCGCCGCGGCCCGCACCGCCGCCGAGCGCTCCGACGCGGTGGCCGCCGACATCTTCCTGGCCGGGTTCGACCGGATGGAGCGCAGCCGTACCGCCGGGGGCGCTGGCATCGAGGCCGCGGTGGAGCGCGAGCGTGCCCAGGTGGCCCTCAAGCTGCGCCGCTACCTGTGGATCCTGGCCACCATCGGCTCGATTACACCCTTCGTGGGCCTCTTCGGCACCGTGGCCGGCATCATGCGCTCCTTCAAGGACCTGGGCCTGGACGTGGAAGCGGGCGGCACGGGCGGCAGCGTGGCGGTGATGACGGGTATCTCCGAGGCCCTGGTCGCCACCGCGGTGGGCATCCTGGTCGCCGTGCAGGCGATGGTCTTCTACAACTACTTCCAGGCCCGCCTGTCCCGCGTGCTGGTGGAGCTGCGCCTGATTGGCGATGAGTTCGTCGAGCTGCTCAAGGAGCGGGCCGCCGGCCTGCCGCCATCCGAGCCCATGCCTCCCGAACCGCAGGCCGCCGCCGCCACACGCACGGACGCCCAGCCCGCCTAGGCCGGAGGAGAACGCACCATGGGCATGGGAAAGACTCCGGGCAGCGATGACGGCTCCGAGGAGGGCGTCTTCGCTGAAATCAACATCACCCCGCTCACCGACATCTTCCTGGTGCTGCTCATCATCTTCATGGTGACCAGCTCCGTCATCGTGCAACAGGGGCCGGGCGGCGGCGCCAAGGCCGGCCTCAAGGTGAACCTGCCCAAGGGCGGCGCCGCGGACGTCACCGCGCGCACCACGGACCTGTCGGTGGCGGTGCTCGCGGACGGGCGCTTCATGCTGGCCGGCAACGTCGTCTCCCAGGACGAGCTGCAGCAGGCCTTCGATGACGCCAGGCAGAAGGACGAAGAGACGGTGGTCATCGTCCAGGCCGACGAGGGCGTGCCCCACGGCACCGTGGTGCAGGTGATGGAGCTGGCCAAGAAGGCCGGGCTCGCGCAGCTGGCCATCGGCGTTCGCGAAGGCGAATAGGCGACACCTCCCTGCTGGAAACACCAAGGCCACCCAGGGCAGCGAGCCCGGGTGGCCTTTGATGCTTCAGGCGCCCCGCCTTTCAGCGGGGCACGGACTCAGACGGACGCGAAGGCGGCGTCCGAGATGTCCATGGGCGAGGTGTCCTCCATGGTGAGCATCTTCGCCGCCTGCTCCACGTTGGGCAGCACGTTCCGCGCGTACCAGAGGGCGCTGTACTTCTTGCCCTCGTAGAAGGCGTGGTCCGGGTGGTCCGCGGAGACGGAGGCCTTCGCCTTCTCCGCGATGAGCGCCGCGTCCAGCAGCAGCCAGCCCACGGCGACCTCGGACATCATGTTGAGGAAGCGGTTGGCGGACAGCGGAATCAGCGGGAACTTGCTGCCGTCCTGCGACCAGCCGAACACCACCATGGCGCTGGCCATCAGGGCCTCCTGCGCCGCGGCCAGGGACTTCACGGCCTCGCCGTAGACGGCGTGCTCGCGGTGGGCCTCGATGAAGGAGCCCACGTCGCCCATGAACTGCTGGAAGTGCATGCCGCCCGCCTGGCCCATCTTCCGGCCCACCAGGTCCATGGCCTGGATGTGGGTGGTGCCCTCGTAGATGGAGAAGATCTTCGAGTCGCGGGTGTACTGCTCCACCGGGTAGTCCTGGATGTAGCCGGCGCCGCCGTAGATCTGGATGGCCTGCGCGCACAGGCGGAACGCCTGCTCGGAGCTGTAGGCCTTCACCAGCGGGGTGAGCAGCTCCACCTGGCCCTTGTGGTAGGTGGCCGCGTCGTCGTCCTTGCCGGCCAGCTGGCGCGCCTTGTCCAGGTGCATGGCCAGCTTGATGATCAGCGAGCGGATGCCCTCCACGTGCGCCTTGATGTCCAGCAGCATGCGGCGGACGTCCGGGTGCTCGATGATGGAGGCGCGGGGCGCGGTGGGGTCCTTCCACTTGGTGAAGTGGGAGCCCTGCTTGCGGTCCTTCGCGTAGTCCAGCGCGTTGTAGTACGCGGCGGACGCCAGGCCGATGCCCTGGATGCCCACGGCGATGCGCGCGCCGTTCATCATCTTGAACATCTGGCTCATGCCGACGTGCTCGACGGTGCCCACGAGCTCGCCGACACAGTTGTCGTTCTCACCAAAGTTGATGACACAGGTGGCCGAGCCGTTGATGCCCATCTTGTGCTCGATGGAGCCCACGCCCACGTCGTTGGGCTGGCCCGAGCTGCCGTCCGCGTTGATGCGCAGCTTGGGGACGATGAACAGCGACAGGCCCTTGGTGCCCGGCGACGCGCCGTCGATGCGCGCGAGCACGAGGTGGATGATGTTCTCCGCCATGTCGTGGTCGCCGCCGGAGATGAAGATCTTCGTCCCGCGGATGTTGTAGGTGCCGTCGCCGTTGCGGCGGGCCGTCGACTTGGCCGCGCCCACGTCGGAGCCGGCGTGCGGCTCGGTGAGGCACATGGTGCCGCCCCACGTGCCGTTGAGCATGCGCTCCACGAACTGCTTCTGCTGCGCGGGCGTGCCGCACTCCGCGACAACTTCCGCCGCGCCGAAGGCCAGGCCGGGGTACATGTTGAACGCCGAGTTGGCGCCCGACAGCAGCTCCTCCACCGTCACCTGGAGCATCATCGGCGAACCCTGGCCGCCGTGCTCCGGGCTCACGCCCACCGTCTTGAAGCCCTGCTCGTAGAGCTTCTTCCACGCGTCCTTGAAGCCCGTCGGCGTGAAGACGGCGCCGTTCTCCACCCGACAGCCCTCCCGGTCACCCACCGAGTTGAGGGGCCCGAGCACCTCGCGCGCGAAGCGGTACGTCTCCGACAGCACCGCCTTCGCTTCGTCCGGACCCCAGGCATCGAACGGCGCCTGGCCGGCCACCTGGCCGAAGCCGAACTGCTCGAACAGCGTGAAGAAGATCTCTCGAAGGTCGGTCTTGTAGGTGTTGATCCCGGCGGACATGGCCACTCCTGCGTGACGGCTCGCTGCCCGCCCTCGGTGAAAAAGGATGAGGTCAGCGGCGCGTTGAGACGCAGGAAGTGTGGCGGCGACTGATTTTTGAGTCAACCCCGAATGACACCTCGCGTTGAGGGGCGGTCAGAACCGCCCCTCGAGGCGCGGTGCGCCTGCCTACTTCTTCGCCTTCTTCGCGGAGGGAAGCGTGGCTGTCTTGGCCGCCGGCTTTTCCCTGGGAACCGTCTTCTTGGAGGTGACGCCCTCGCGGCGCTCGTCCGCCTCGTCGCTCCCCTCGCTGGGAGCGGCGCTGGTGGCGGAGGCGGGCGCGGCGGCGTTGACGTTGCTCAGGCTCTCCCGAGGCACCTCCACCACGATGGGGGACTGGCCGGAGCGCTGCCGGTTCTCGTCCTCCAGCGAATAGAAGAGCTGGATCTGCGAGGAGCCCTTCATCAGCAGTTCGCCCTTCTGGTTCTCCGCCCAGAGGTCGATTTCGACGAAGTAGCGGCCCCCGGAGCCGTGCCGGTCGCTCACGCGGCCCTTGCAGACGACGGTGTCCCCCGGCCACACCATCTTGATGAAGCGCACGTTGTAGCGCCGCATCTGCCCACCCCGGGCCCAGTCACTGATGAGCTGGCCGAGCATGCCCATGACGAGCATGCCGGGCGCGTAGACGCTCGGCATGCCCACGCTCTTGGCGTAGAGCTCGTCCACGTGGACCGGGTTGAAGTCTCCGGACGCGCCGGCGTAGCGCGACAGCTGGACGCGGTCGACGGGCGCCTTGGCCAGCGCGGGCAGTTCATCCCCGACGCGGATGGCTTCGAAGTACAACTTGCGCGCGGGCATCACGGGGTCTCCTTGGCGGCGCGGACCACCAGCGTCCGGCGAGCGCGGAACACGAGGTTGCCTTCCTCGTCACGGCCTTCATCCTCGATGACCGCGATGTCCATCTTCCCGGACATGCCCGGCCGCTCGAAGACGTCGGAGACGCGCGTGGAGACGTAGATGCGGTCCCCGGCGAAGATGGGCCGCTCGTAGTCGAAGCCCTGCTCCGCGTGGAGCAGGCTCTTGATGCCCACGCCCAGCAGCTCCCGCAGGTCCGCCGCTGAGTGGAAAGACGCGGGGAACGTGGGGGGCGCGATGATGGTGGGGTACCCCGACGCCCGGGCGTACTCCTCATCATAGTAGATGGGGTTGTAGTCCCCGATGGCCTCCGCGAACCGACGGATGGCGCCCTTTTCGACCTCGTTCAGCGTCGGCGGCGAGGCGCGGCCGATCGCGTTCTTGTCCAGCATTTCCTCTCCTGACTCTAGCGTCCGGCCGGAAGCTCAAGCACCGTGAGGAGCCCAGCTTCGGCGGCCGTCAAGCGTGGCGCGGCATTCACCAGCGCATTCGCGGTGGCCCGGTCGCCCGCCACTCCCCCCGGGATTTCCAACACCAGCTTCGGGTCAGCGTCGATTTCGATACGGTCCTTGGGGTCATCCGCCCCCACCGCGATGGTCAGCTCCAGCCGCACCCGCTCCTGTCCGTCCTCCAACCCCACCACGGACTGGAACATGCCAGCCACCCTTCCCTTCCTGACGGGAAACGCGCCACCGGAGATGTCCTCCTCGGCGAACACGGGGGCTACTTCTTCTTCGAAGTCGTCGCAATCCAGCCCCAGGCCGAGGGCCGCGAGCGCCGCGGACTCAACAAGGCCAACGTGGCCCAGTTGCTCACTGTCCACCAGCGCGAAGAACTCCTCCTCCGTCAGCCCCGCGCCCACAATCCGCTGCAAGGCCGGGCGGCGGGTCCGCGCATCCACCACGCGGGTGACGGTGGCACGACGGACTGGACCGCACACCTGTCCGGCAACCGCCACCAGCCGGTCCAGCACGAAGCCCGGATTGACGCCGGTCCCCACCACGGCGACGCCCGCCTCCTGCGCCGCCTGGTCCAGTTCGTCCGCCAGCTCCGGGTACTTCAGGTACGGGAAGGCCAGCTCCTCACAGGTGCTGGCCACGGGCAGTCCCAGCTTCACCGCCTCCATCACCTGGTCGAACACCTTGGGCAGCCGCGAGCCGGTGGCATGCAGCACCACCACGCCCTTGCGCTTGCCCACGGCCTGCGCCAGCGACGCGGAGACCTTCACACGAGGGGCGGGCCCTCCCAGGACATCACCCAAGGGGCGACCCACCAGGCCGGATTGCACGTCCACGGCCCCGATGAGCTCCACCTCAGGTGAAGACATCGCAGCCCGGGCAATTTCCTGACCGATGAACCCCAGCCCCATCACCACCACCGGCACGGGCCCTTCCGGGGCTTTTGCCATCGGAGATTGCTCCACGATTCCAAGGGGTTAGCGATACTGTTCAGCGTTGCAGCGCACCATAAATCACACCTTGGCGGCCAGGCAAGCGTGACGTGGCTCGACCTCTCCTCCCGAATGAAAGAACCTCCAAGAATTTCCATAACTTAGAAGCCCATCACCCGCCTGGGGGGCCTTTTGGGGGCGCGTGGCGGCGTGTATAAAGCTGTACAAGCACGCTGTCCTGGAGGCACCTCGGGCATGGATCGCATCCTCGTCGTGGACGACGACGTCCTCATCCTGGCCGCCCTGTCACGCATCCTCCAGGCAGAGGGGTACGACGTCGTCACCCACAGCGACCCGGCGGTGGCCGCCCGGGAGGTCGGCTTCCAGGTCGTGCTGACGGACTTCATGATGCCGTACCTCAACGGCATCGAACTGCTCGGCGCCCTTCGGGAGAAGAACCCCAAGGCGGTGCGGCTGATGCTGACGGCGGCGGCGGACTTCCGCACCGCCTCCGAAGCAGTCAACCGCGGCGAGGTCTTCCGGCTGCTGGGCAAGCCCTGGTCCCTCAGCGACCTGACGAACAGCGTCCGGCAGGCCTTCGCGCACTACCGCCTGGTGGACGCCAACGAGCGGCTGTCGCGCGAGGTCGCGGAGAAGAACGCGGAGCTGGTGGCCATCAACCGAGACCTGGAGCGGCGGGTGGTGGAGCGCACTGCGGGGCTGCTCGACGGGCTCATCAGCGCCCTGGACTACCGCGATACGGAGACGCAGTGGCACTCGCGCCGCGTGTCGCTCTACTCCCGGCGGCTGGCCCAGGAGGTGGGGATGACGGGCGGAGCGCTGGACGTGGTGGAGCAAGGCGCGCTGCTGCACGACATCGGGAAGATTGGCGTGCGCGACTCCATCCTGCTCAAGCCCGGTCCGCTCACGCCGGAGGAATGGGTGGAGATGCGCAAGCACCCGGAGTTCGGCTATCGGATGCTGGCGAAGATGCCCTACCTGCACGAAGCGGCGCTCATCGTGCTCCAGCACCAGGAGCGCTGGGACGGCAAGGGCTACCCGCAGAACCTGGCGGGCGAGGACATCGTCCTGGGCGCGCGCATCTTCTGCCTCGCGGACACGGTGGACGCGATCACGTCCGACCGGCCCTACCGCAAGGGCCGGCCCATGAGCGTGGCGCGGGATGAAATCCGCCGCTGCGCGGGCACCCAGTTCGACCCGGCGCTGGCGGAGGCCTTCCTCCACATTCCGGAGACGGAGTGGCAGCGCATCCGCCAGGAAGTCGAGGCCTTGGAAGCGGCGGAGAACGAGCGCTGGAACAGCGACCCGCTCGGTCCTCCCGCGCCCCTGGCCCGTGCCAGCGGCGCATGAGTCAACGCTTCAGGGCGCCAGCTCCACCGCGCGCACTTCGCGGATGACGTCCCCTTCCAGGAGGGCGTCGACCACGTCCATGCCGGACACCACCTCGCCAAAGGCCGTATAGCGGCCATCCAGGTGCGGCTGCGGGGCGTGGGTGAAGAAGAACTGGCTGCCGCCGGTGTCCTTCCCGGCCAGGGCCATGCCCAGCGTGCCCCGGCCGTAGGGTCGACGCGTCATCTCGCAGCGAATGGAGTACCCCGGCCCGCCCTCACCGTCCCCGCGCGGGTCTCCGCCCTGCGCGACGAAGTCCGGCACCACGCGGTGGAAGGTGACGCCGTTGAAATAGCCCTTGCGCGCCAGCGCGTGGAGGTTGCCCGACGTGAGGGGCGCCTCGTCCACGTCCAGCCGCACGGTGATGTCCCCCTTGTCGGTGCGCAGCACGAGCCCCGCGCGCGCCGGGGCGGCCACGGGCCGGAAGGTGTTCGCCGGCAGCTCCACGCGCGCCGAGCGCACCCGCTGCCCCGTCAACTGCGTGAGGGCCTGCGCCGCCACGCGCCGCACGTTGGCGTGCGGGTGCATCAGCCATTCACGCAGTCGGGGCTCGGCTGCCGGGCCCTGCAGCGCCACCAGCGCGCCCGCCACCGGCTCGGCCAGGTCTCCCGGCGTCTGCGGCACACGTGCCGCCAGCGCCTCCACGGCAGGTAACGCGGCCGTGTCCTTGAGCACCCCCGCGGTCGCCGCCGCCGCGCCCGCCACCACGTCATCCTCGCCCTCGATGAGCGCACGCACCGGCGCCGCCGCCTCGGGCACGGGCCGCGCGGACACGGCCTCCAGCGCCGTCAGGCGGACGCGCGCCTCGGGGTGACGCAGGTACTTCACCGCGAAGCCCGCCCCTCCCTGCCCCTTCGTCTGAGCCACCTCGCGCAGCCCCAGCGCCAACCGGCGCGCCTCGGGCACGCGCCCATAGCCGCAGCCCAGGACTTCCTTCAGCGTTCCCTCCTGCCGGTCCATCGCCGCCGCCAGCCGGCAGTCCAGCCAGGCCAGGTCCGCACGCGCTACATCTGAGGCCGCGCCCCGCTCCGCGTCCGCCAGCGCGAGCCGCAGCGACTCCAGGACGGGACGCCCAAAGGCGGGCAGACCCTGCTGCGCCAGCGCCAGCAGCGCGTGTCCCTCCGACGACCGCGCCAACGTCTCCACCGGCGCCTTCGCGCCCTCCGGCGCCGATGCCCCCGCCGCCGCCGGAGGCGCCATGCCCCGGGCCACGCGCCTGGCTCGCGCCGCCAAGGCCTCCAGCGCATCCACCGCGGTACACGGTCCACTGCAAGCCGCCGCCAGCTTCGCCAGCGAGCGCGCCGCCTCCGCCGCCACACGCGGAACCGTGTCCTCCAAGAGTCGCCCGAGGACCACGGCATCCTCGGGCCCCCCCACGTCACCGAAGCCCCTCGCACACGAGGCCCGCACGTCCGCGTCCGCATCACCCAGGCAGCGGCGCAGCGCGTGCAAGGCCTCGGGCCGCTTCACGGTGGCCAGGAAATGAGCCCCTGCCTGACGCGCCTCCACCGGCCGCTCAGCCGCGAGCAGCGCCTCTGCTGGCGCCAAGGGCACCTGGGCAACCACCGCCGCGCCGCGGGTGCGTGCGAGGACGCCCAACGCCTGCGTGGCCCAGGCAGCCTCCGCCCCATCCGCTTCGCGCATCCGCTCGGACAGCCACGCCACGGCCCCGGGTGTGCCGAGCCGGCCCAGGGCCTCCACCACCGCCCGCCGCACGTCCGCGTCGCGCTCCGTCCGCCCGGCTTCGAGCAGTGCCCTCTCCAACGCCGCGAGCTCGGCGTCCACCAGGGGCTCCCAGGACAGGGCGAGCACGCCCGCGGCGAAGGCCGCCTCGCCGCGTACCGCCGCCGCCTCATCCTTCAGCCCCGCGATGACGGGCTCCAGGGTGGCCGGGTCCTGGATTCGCGCCAGCGCCCGTAGGGCCCGAGCACGCACCCGGGCATCCGGTGCAGTGGCCGCCAGCGACACCAGGGCCCCATTTCCCAGCGAGCGCGCGTCCTCCCACGCCTGGATGCGCTCGATCGTCTGCGCGTCCACGGGCGGCGGCTTCACCGGTGGCACGGAACGGACGCATCCGGACAACAGCGAGAAAGCGACGACCCATGTCGACAGGGCACGGACGGAGTGCGAGCGGCGCATGGCGCGGGCCTAGGTCAATTCCCCGCGAAAATCCAGGGGTTAGGCCGAGAGGGGTTTGACACGCACGGCCGGCGCTCCGAAGATGACGCGAAGATTCTCTCCGCGGGAGCGTTGGTCCTGAACTGCCCTGGCTGCGGCTCGAAGGTAGCCGCCAACACGTCCATCTGTTCCGTCTGCGATTACATCATCGATGGCTCGTTCCTCTCGGGGGAACCGCCGGCCGAAGAGACTGAGGAGTCCACGGACGCGGCGGAGGACCCCCGCCGAGCCGCCAGGCCACCTCCTCCGCGACGCCCTCGTCCGGCCACGGGCAAGTCCGGAAGTCGGCCCGCCGCCGCGCCGCCGCCCGACTCGGACTCCACCAACATCCGGAGCATGGAGGACATCGCCCGCAGTGCGCCGCAGCAGCGCGCGGCGCGCGCATCGGCGCCTCGGCCCGCGCCTCGCAAGGCGCCCGCTCCCGAGCCCGCGGCCTCGGTGGACCCGTGGGACCGCTCGGACTCGAACGACCGCGGCAGCGCCGTCACCGACCCGGATGAGCTCATCCGTGACGCGAAGGAGCTGTTCGCCCAGCTCCAGGGTGGCGACAAGGTCGCGTTCTGGGGCGCGGCGGTGGTGCTGATGTCCTGCTTCATGCCGTGGAAGGAGACGGCGGTGGATGGGGACGTGCTCGGCCTGATGAGCGTGGGCGCCGGCGCCTTCATCATGTCCATCATCCTGCTCACGGCCGTCACGGTGCGCGTCAAGGGCTCGTTCCCGAACGTGAACCCGGTGGTGCCGTGGATGGGCCAGCTCATCGTCAGCATCGTGTGCCTCATCTGGTGCGTCGTGTTCATCAAGGTGTCGTCCGACACGACGATGGTGCCCACGCCCATCGGCAACTCGGAGATGATGAACTCTTCGCCCAGCTTCGGCGTCTACGTGGCCATCCTGGGCTCGGTCGCCACACTGGGCGGCACGCTGCTGGGGCTCAAGGGCCAGTCCTCGCACTGAGCCTCCGCGCCTCGAATGAAAAAGCGCTGCCGCCCTCCGCGGCAGCGGGCTAGCGTCACCGGCAACCATGTCCGACGCCTCTCCCCTCTCCCGTCTCACCGCCGCGCTCGACGCGGCCGTCTTCGGACAGCAGCGCGTGCTGGAGGACCTGGTGACGGCCTTCCTCGCGCGCGGCCACGTGCTGCTGGAGGGCGTGCCCGGCGTGGCCAAGACGCTCACCGCGCGCAGCATGGCCGGCGCGCTGGGGCTGCTCTTCACGCGCATCCAGTTCACCCCGGACCTGATGCCGGCGGACATCCTGGGCACCAACGTCTTCCAGCCCCAGGACCACGCCTTCCGCCTCGTGAAGGGCCCCATCTTCACGGAGGTGGTGGTCGCGGACGAAATCAACCGCACCCCGCCCAAGACGCAGGCCGCGCTCCTGGAGGCCATGGAGGAGCGGCAGGTCACCATCGACGGTGTATCCCACGCGCTGCCGCCCCACTTCTTCGTGGTGGCCACCCAGAACCCCCTGGAGTTGGAGGGCACCTACCCGCTGCCGGAGGCCCAGCTGGACCGCTTCCTCATGCGCGTGCGCGTGGGCTACCCGGAGGCCACGGCGGAGACGACGATGCTCCGCGCCTTCCACCAACGCGAAGGCAAGCCGGCCATCACCCGCCAGGTGCTGGATGCGCCCACGCTGATGGAGCTGCAGTCGCGCGCCGCCCGCGTGTCGTGTGACGACTCCATCATCCAGTACGTGGTGGCCATCGTCCGGGAGACGCGCACCAACCCGCGCGTGCGCCTGGGGGCCAGCCCCCGCTCGGCCCAGGCGCTGCTCGCGGCCTCCAAGGCCCGCGCCGCGCTGATGGGCACGGACTTCGTCACCCCGGATGACGTCAAGGCCGTCACCTTCAGCGTCCTCAACCACCGGCTGCTCCTCAAGGCCGAGGCCGAGGTGGAAGGCATCACCGCGGACGACGTACTGAAGCAGACGCTCGAGCGGGTCCGAGTGCCCCGGTGAGCGCCGGGCGCCCCGTCCCCACCGGCCTCGCCGTGGCCCTGCTGGCGGCGGGGCTCCTGCCGGCGGCCCTCGCGGTGGCCAGCCCCGCGTTCGGCTGGCTCGCGCTGGCGACGGACGTGGCAGTGCTGGCCCTCTGCGCCGTGGACTTCCTCCGGGCCCCGCGCGCCCAGAGCGTCCGCGTCTGGCGGCGCGTGGAGCCCGTCCTCTCCTCCGGCACGCGCAACGCCGTGCACGTGGCGCTGGAGCGCCAGGACACCGGCACCGCGCCGCTGCACGTGGAGGTCCGCGACGAGCCGCCCGAGGACATGGCCAGCAGCGGGCACCGGCAATCCCTCACCCTGCCCGCGGCACGGACCACGCCCCAAGAGCTCACCTACTTCGTCACGCCGCCTTCACGGGGGGACGCCCGCTTCGGGGACGTGCACCTGCGCCTGCGAGGCCCCCTGGGCCTGTGCGCGCGACAGGTCCGCGTCCCGGCGACGATGGACGTCAAGGTGTACCCGGACCTCACCGCGCTCACCCGAGAAGCGCTGGCGCTGGCCCGCGCTTCGGACGCCCCTTCCGCGCGCACGCAGCGGCGGCGCGCCTCGGAGGGCCGGGAGTTCGAGTCGCTGCGCGAGTACCGCCCTGGCGACGACTACCGCCACATCGACTGGAAGGCGTCCGCGCGCCACGCCCACACCCTGGTGCGCACGTGGCAGCCGGAGCAGCACCAGCCGGTGCTCCTGCTGCTCGACTGCGGCCGGCACATGGCGGGCCGCATCCAGGAGCGGCGCAAGCTGGACCATGCGGTGGACGCGGCGCTGCGGCTGGCGCGCGTGGGCCTGGAGGCCGGTGACGTGGTCGGCGTGCTGGCGTTCGCCAGCGGCGTGCGGGCCTACCTGCCGCCGCGCAAGGGCCGCGAGCACCTGCGGCTCATCACCGAATCGCTCTACCGCACCGAGGCCGCGCTCGAGGAGAGCGACTACGGCCGCGCCTTCGACTTCGCCTTCGCACGCCAGACGCGGCGCGCCCTGGTGGTGCTGTTCACGGACCTGGTGGACCCGGACGCCTCCGCCAGCCTCCTCACTCGCACGCTGGCGCTGCGCCCCCGGCACCTGCCCGTCGTCGCCTCGCTGCTGGACGAGGACGTCCAGGCGGCGGCCCACGGCGTGCCGGTGCAGACACAGGATGCCTACGCGCGCCAGGCCGCGGTACGGCTGGAGACGGAGTACCGGCGGACGGCCACCACCCTGCGGGACGCGGGCGCGCTGGTGATCCGAGCCCCCGCGCGCGGCTTCGGCGCGGCCACGCTCAACGCCTACCTGGACGTGAAGGCGCGCGGACTGCTCTAGGCCTCTGCGTCAAGTCCAGCAAAAGTTTTGTACGGAGTGTGCAGTCAACGTGTATCGACGCCGCTCGCGAAGAAGCATGCCAATCGCGCGGAGGCCGATTTTTCGGCTTCGGCCACGACCCCCTTTACAGATAGGCGCGCGTCAACAAAATGGCCGGTCCTCGCCCGCCGTGACGGTGGGCGACCTCGAAAACACCACGGATGGAGACGGTCTTGGCGGAGGTCGCGAGGGGATTCAGGGTGGAGGTTGAGGCGGACGCGGCGGCGGCGGTGGCGGCACGGATGGAGTCCGAGTCGGCGGCGGCCCCCCCGGCGTTGACGCCCTTCCATGAGCGGCTGCTGGCAGAGGAACTGCTGGCCCGCAGCGGTGACACGCAGCAACGGCTGGCGGGAGCGCTGTCGGAAGCGAAGGTGGACCTCAACCCGCACCAGGTCGAAGGCGCCATGTTCGCGCTCGACTCGCTGTCGCGCGGCGGCTGCATGCTGGGCGACGAGGTCGGCCTGGGGAAGACCATCGAGGCGGGGCTCGTCATCGCCCAGCTGATGGCCGAGGGGAAGTCGCGCATCCTCATCCTGGCGCCCGCCACGCTGCGCGCGCAGTGGAACAGCGAATTGCGGGAGAAGTTCGACCTGGACAGCGTCCTGGTGGACGGCCGCACCGTGCGCGCCACCGGGAACTGCTTCGACCAGCCCTTCCCCGTCATCTGCTCGCACCCCTTCGCGGCGAACAAGGCGCACCTGACGGCGGAGATTCCGTGGGACCTGGTGGTCATCGACGAGGCCCACCGCCTGCGCAACGCGCACCGGCCCAACAACAAGATGGGCCAGGCCCTGAAGGCGTCCCTGGCCGGCAAGCCCAAGCTGCTGCTCACCGCCACCCCGCTCCAGAATGACTTGATGGAGCTGTTCGGGCTGATGTCCCTGCTGGACGAGCAGATCCTCGGGCCCGAGCACGCCTTCCGCAGCCGTTACCGGACGGACGAGGCCGGCGGCATGCCGGAGGCCGCCGCCATCGAGCTGAAGGAGCGGCTGGCCCCCGTGGTGCAGCGCACCCTGCGCCGGCAGGTGCGCGAATACGTCCGCTACACCAACCGCCGCTCCATCGTGGAGGACTTCACCCCCTCCCCCGAGGAGCACGACCTCTATGAGAAGGTCAGCGAGTACCTCCAGCGCTCCGAGGTCGCGGCGATTGAGCCCGGCAAGAAGACGCTGCTGACGCTCTGCTACCGCAAGCTGCTGGCGTCCTCCACCTACGCCATCGCGCCCACCCTGCGCCGGCTGTCGGACAACCTGGAGAAGCGGCTCCAGGCGGCGAAGCTGGGCCAGCAGGCCCTGGCGATGTTCGAGCCCGAGGAGGCCAAGCAGTTCGTCGAGGAGGGCGAGGAGTGGTCGGACGACCCCGCCAAGGCGCCCAACGTCCGCGTCCTGGAGCAGGAGGTCTGGGAGCTGCGCCAGTACGCGGACCTGGCGGACTCCATCAAGGTCAACGCCAAGGGCGAGGCGCTCAAGCGCGGCCTGGACCGGACCTTCGCCGTGATGAAGTCGCACGGCTGGCCGGAGAAGGCGCTCATCTTCACCGAGTCCAAGCGCACGCAGCAGTACCTCTTCAACCTCCTGTCGGAGAGCGGCTACCAGGGGAAGATCTCCCTGCTGTCCGGAGACGCGGGCACGCCCGAGGACCGGCGCGCGCTGGTGGAGGAGTTCCGCCACCGCACGCAGATCCTCATCTGCACCGAAGCGGGCGCCGAGGGCCTCAACCTCCAGTTCTGCAACCTGGTGGTGAACTACGACCTGCCCTGGAACCCGCAGCGCGTGGAGCAGCGCATCGGCCGCTGCCACCGGTACGGCCAGCAGCGGGACGTGCTGGTCATCAACTTCCTCAACCGGATGAACGCGGCGGACGCCCGCCTCTTCGAGCTGCTGGAGAAGAAGCTGAACCTCTTCGACGGCGTGTTCGGCGCGTCCGACGAAATCCTGGGCGCGCTGGAGAGCGGCGTCGACTTCGAGCGGCGCATCCTGGACATCTACCAGTCCTGCCGGAAGCCCGAGGACATCAACATCGCCTTCGACAAGCTCCGCGAGGAGTTGGAAGGCCGCATCAGCCAGCGCATGACGGAGATGCGCTCGGTGGTGCTGGAGCGCTTCGACGGCGACGTGCGGCGTCGGCTGCGCGGACAGAACGAGCAGACGAAGGAGGCCCTGGCCAAGCGCCAGCAGGAGGCGCGTGCCCTCACCGCGTCCGTGCTGGGCAGCCGCAACTCGGGGCGGCTGGAGGTGGCCAAGGCCGCCTATGCCGTCAAGGAGCGCACCCAGGACGCGGTGAGCTACCTGCAACTGGACGCGGCGGGACTGCCGTCACGGCTGGCGCGGCTCGCGGGCAGCGAGGGCTGGTGGTTCGCGTACAAGTTCGAGACGACCGGCCTCAAGCCCGAGGAGAAGCTGGCCCACCTGGTGCTCGTGCGCGACAGGGACGGCTTCCGCGCCCTGCCCATGGCGGACAGCGCGCACTTCGTGAAGCTGGCGGCGAAGCCGGAGCGGCGGCGTCAGCCCGCGCCCGTGTCGGTGCAGCTGATGCAGGAGCAGGCGCTGATGGCGGCGAAGGACGAAATCGTCCGGGCCGCGGAGCGGCGCAACGCCCTGGAGCTGGACAAGGCCAAGGAGCGCGCGGACCGCTACGTCGAGGACTGCCTCATGGAGTCGCGTGAGGCCGTGGAAGCCGCGCGGCAGACGTGGATTGAAGCGCGCAAGCAGGTCGGGCTGGCCGAGGACATCGCCGACAAGGCCAAGGCCCGCGCGAACTCAGACAGGATGGAGCGCGAGTACCGCCGCAAGCTGTCCTCGCTCCGCAACGAGGAGGAGAAGCGGTACGCCTCCAAGGACCGGCAGTTGGCGGATCTGGCCAACAAGGCGAAGGTGACGGAGAAGCGCGCCCTCATCGCCTCCGCCTACTTCTGGCTGTCGTAGTCCGCTGGGCGCAGGCGTACCCACGTCGCGCCCCAACCGCCGTCCCCTTCACCCGCGGAACGGAACGACTCCACCTCAGGCAGTCTGGGAAGCAGCGACTGCACGGTGCGCCTCAGCGCGCCGGTGCCCTTGCCGTGGATGATGCGCACGTCCAGGACGCCCTTCTGCCGGCACGCCCAGAGGTACTCCACCACCAGGTCCTTCACGTCGCGCGGGTGGAAGAGGTGCAGGTCCAGGTTCCCATCGATGGGAATTTCTACAGCTTCGTCCTCGGGAGGCGGCGGCTCCGGCCCTTCGGGCGGGAGCGGCGGCTCATTCGCGTCGAGGACCGGCAGGCGCCTTCGGCTCACGCTCCCACTCCTGCTTCTCCTTCTCCGCCTGCAAGCGGCGCCGCTCGCGGGCGGCCTTGAAGCGCTCGGACAGCGATGAGACTTCGCCCTTCAGCGCGGAGAGGTTCGTGGAGATGCTGCCCGGGTCGCCTTGCTGGCGGCCGGCTGCCTGCTCGCCCTGGGCGCCTGCGCCCCCTGCGGACATCAGCTGGACCACCAGTGCCGCAACCGTCATGACTGTCATGGCCCCACAGGTAAGCAAGACGCGTGCTCAGTGGCAAGTGACACTCAGCGGGGGGCGGCCCGAAGCTCGGCCTCTTCCCGCCTGCCCAGAACGACGCGCTCGGCCAGTTTGATAGCGGACAGTGGCGCGCTGCCCTCGGCCTTGTTGTTGATGGTGATGAAGGTGGGCTTGTCCCGGCGCAGCGCCGCCAGGCACACCCGGGCCAGGACATCACGCGTGGGGACGTCCTCGTCCACCAACTGGTTGAACGGCGCGTAACGCGCGCGCGCCTCCTCGTAGCCGAGGTCCGGCGGCAGCATCCACCGCACCACCAGCGCGCGGGACTCGAAGGCGCGAGTGCGCTTCGCCTGCCGGCCCACGGGCGGCATGTGCGCCCACACCGCCAGCACCGGGCTGACGCCCACGTCCGCCAGCGCCTGTGCCAGCCCCTCCGTGAGCAGCTCCTCGTTGCGCAGCTCCACCGCGTACAGCGGCCCCTTCGGCAACGCGGCGAAGAAGGCGTGTAGCCGCTCCACGAAGCGCGCGGGGCCGCCGAGCGCCTGCGGGTCCTGCGGCGGGAACTGGAAGACGAGCGGCCCCGCCTTCTCCCCCAGCCCCTCCATGAAGGGCATGACGACGGCCTCCGTGGCATAGGCGGCATGGAGGAAGCGCTCGTTGGTTTGTCCCCGCTGCGCGCCGTAGCGCTCGTGCAGCGGGAAGCGCGCCAGGGTGCAGACCTCATGGGCCTTCACCAGGAAGCGGAAGGTGTCCGGCACCTGGGCGGCGTACTCGGCGAAGGCGCTGGAGGCGATGGGGCCGTAGAAGGTCCGGTCGATGCCCACCGTGCGCAGCACCGGGTGGCGCGCGTAGGCGGCCAGGCCCTCCCGCGCGAGCTGCGAGGCGGAGGCCTCATGGTCATAGACGATGCCGGACCAGCCCGGGAACGTCCACGAGGACGTCCCGAGGAACACGCCCCGCGGCAGCTCCCGCCCCAGCGTGGCCAGCGACTCCGGCACGGCCGCGGGCTCCACGGGCTGCGCGCCCTTGCGGCCCCTGGCGGGCGGCTCCACGGCGGCGCCGGTGAAGAGGTCGAGCTGTGCGGGTCCTCGCTCTTGAGGCATGGCGCGTCTCCTGGGCCAATACAGCAGGCACCGCGGGCACGGCGCCGTGCGTCCAGCGCACCTAACGCCGGACGCCACTGGATGCAGGAGGTTGCCTCAGTCCAGCCCCACGTCCCAAGTGCCATGTCGCCCGACAGGCGACCGGGCGACGAATCGGGGCCCGTGAGGGCTACAACACCTTGAGGCGGATGGCCCCGGGCAGCAGCGTCATGGTGCACGGGAGGCGGCCCGGCGTCTCGCCGTCCACGTCCAGGAACACGTCGCCGCCGTCCACGGGCTCGGCGCGCAGGGTGCGGCAGCGCAGGCGCCGGGTGCCCTTCCAGTTCACGTGCGAGCCGTTGTAGACGCCCTTCGACTTGAGGATGAAGTCGCTCAGGCTGTAGCCCGACCAGATGGTGACGTCGAAGAGGCCGTCGTGGGTGACGGCGTCCGGCGCGACGAACATGCCGCTGCCGAAGTAGCGGCCGTTGGCCACGGCCACCGCGGTGACACTCACCACCTCTTCCGGGCCCCCGTCCACCGACAGCCGCACCTGCCGCTCCGAGTACTTCACCAGCCCCTTCAACGTGCCCCACATGAAGCTCAGGTGGCCGCCCAGGGCCTTGCTGCTCTGGTTGACCTCCTGGGCCACCACCGCGCTCACACCGAACGAGGCGATGTTGGCGAAGTAGCGCGTGGCGGGCTGGCCCGCGTGGTCGATGAACTCCAGCTGGCCCACGTCGAACGGCTCTGTCCTGCCGGAGCGCAGCCGCTCCAACGACGAGGCCAGCTCCAGGTCCCACCCGAAGGTGCGCCGGAAGTCGCCACCCGTGCCCCGAGGAATCAGCCCCAGCGCCGCGTTCGGATTCAGCGCCTTGCCGTCCTCGAAGAAGCCGTTGGTGACTTCGTTGAGCGTGCCGTCACCGCCCACCGCGACGATGCACTCGTACCCGTCCAGGAGCGCCTGGCGGGTGATGCGCGCCGCGTCCATGCCACCCTGGGTGAAGCCGTGGCCGAAGTCGCCCAGCGCCCTGCCGACCTGCGCGGAAATCTCCGCCCAGCGCTTTCCCGTCTGCCCGTTGGCGCTGCGCGGATTGACCACGAGGAACGTCTTCATCTGACCCTACCCCTCCCTTGGCCCTCCCTGTTTACGCGGTTGCGCACCGGCACTCCACTCCGTGGCCATGTTCAGGGCACGGCGGGCCCGCCGCCACCCCGCGTCAAAAGGGGTGGCGGGACCGCGCGAGCGAGGGCTCGCGTCTGACGGACTAGGCCTTGGGCGCCACGGGCACCGGCCGCACGTGGACCTCGCGCAACTGCCGGTCATCCACGTCGCCGGGGGCGCCCGTCATCAGGTCGGTGCCCGTCTTCGACTTCGGGAACGGAATCACGTCGCGCAGGGACTCGGCGCCCGTGAGCAGCATGGCCAGCCGGTCCATGCCCAGCGCGATGCCGCCGTGCGGCGGAGCGCCGAACTTCAGCGCGTCCAGCAGGAAGCCGAACTTGGCGCGCGCGTCCTCGTCGCTGATGCCCAGCGCCTTGAACACCTCCGCCTGCACCTTCGGGTCATGCAGACGGATGGAGCCGCCGCCAATCTCGAAGCCGTTGAGCACCACGTCGTAGCGGTGGCACTTCACCCGGCCCGGGTCCGTGAGCAGGTAGGCCACGTCCTCGTCGTGCGGACGCGTGAAGGCGTGGTGCGCCGCCGCCCAGGTGTTCGTCTCGTCGTCGTACTCGAACAGCGGCGGGTTCACGACCCACAGGAACTTCCACTGGCCGCCGCTGCCGTACTCCGGAATCAGGCCCAGCTTCTTGGCCACGTGCACGCGCAGGTTGGCCATCACCGTGTGGACCAGCGCCTCCTTGCCGAACTGGAACAGGAGGAGGTCGCCCGTCTTCGCGCCCACGGCCTGGTTGATGGCCTGCCGCAGCGCGGGGCTGATCGTCTTGGACAGCGGGGACTGCGTCCACTCGCCACCCTCCGCCACCTTCGCGCGGGCCAGGCCCTTGGCGCCCGCCTGCTTGGCGAACTCCTCCAGCTTGTCGCTCTCCGCGCGGCTCATCGCCTTCTCCGCGGGGACGACCATGGCCTTGACGATGCCCTTGTTCTGCACCGCCTCCCAAATCATCGGGACGCCGCCGCCCTCGCCGTGCTCGCGAATCAGGTCGGTGAGCACCACGTGCTCCAGCCCGAAGCGCAGGTCCGGCTTGTCGTTGCCGTACTTCGCCATGGACTCATAGAAGTCCATCCGCATGAAGGGCGTGGGGATGTCGATGCCCAGCACCTCGCCCCACAGCTTCTTCAGCAGTCCCTCAATCATCGTGAAGATGTCGTCCTGGGTGACGAAGCTCATCTCCACGTCGATCTGCGTGAACTCCGGCTGCCGGTCCACGCGCAGGTCCTCGTCGCGGAAGCACTTGACGATCTGGAAGTACCGGTCGAAGCCCGCCACCATGAACAGCTGCTTGTAGAGCTGCGGGCTCTCCGCCAGCGCGTAGAACTTGCCCGGGTTGAGGCGGCTGGGGACCAGGAAGTTGCGCGCGCCGCCCGGCGTGTACTTGCCCATGAAGGGCGTCTCCAGCTCCAGGAACCCGTTGTCCACCATGTACGAGCGCGTCAGCGCGTTCATCTTCGAGCGCGTCATCAGCGAGTGCTGGAGCGGTGCGCGGCGCAGGTCCAGGAAGCGGTGGGCCAGGCGCTTCTCCTCGGACGTGTCGATGCTGTCCTCGACGGGGAACGGCGTCGGCTCCGAACGGTTGAAGATGGTGAGGTCGCTGGCCCGGACCTCGATTTCACCCGTCTTCATCTTCGGGTTCACGTTCTTCCCGCGCGAGACGACCTTGCCGCGCACGCCCACGCAGTACTCCAGCCGGAGGCTCCCGGCGAGCGCGTGCGCCTCCGCGTGGTCCGGCTCGAACACCACCTGCGTGAGGCCATCCCGGTCTCGCAAGTCGATGAACACCGCGCCGCCGTGGTCTCGGCGGTTGTGCACCCAGCCGAAGAGGACGACTTCCTCGCCGACGTTGGTCGCGGTGAGCTGACCGCACGTGTGGGTACGCTTGACCTCGGAGATGAACGGGACTGCCATGGCACCGCCTGCTGGATTCGAAGGGGGGGAGAAGGCGGAGCACCATACGGATCGCGGAAACGACGCGTCAAGGAGTCCGAGCGCCCCGGGTACGTCTCAAACCGTCGGAATCAGTGCGGATTCCGGGTTCCAAAGCCGCCCGCGAGGCCCGGGCGCACCGGCCGGCCGGCCGCCGTGCTCGCGAAGGTGACGGCCGGGGGGAATACACGTTCCGGGCGGTCCGGAGTAGAACGGCGGCATGCTCCGAACAGTCATCGCCTCGACCGCCGCGCTCGGACTGGCCGCCGGCTGTGCGCCCGATTCGACCGCGCCCGTCAAGGTCAGCGCCCTGGTGCTCTCCAGCAATGGCCAGTACGTCCCCCAGGAGGTGGAGCTGAAGACCATCTCCGACATCGTCGGCCTCAAGGGCACGGTGGCTGACCTCCAGGGAGGCGCGCGCATCGTCATCGACTCCCAGGACCCGGACCTGAACAACGCCACCACGCCGGAGGGCTACGCCAACGCGCTGCTCAAGAACGCCGGCCGTGACGTCAGCGCCAACTACATCTCCCAGGACGGCGTCCTGTGGCCGGCGGACTTCCACACCTGGAACATGGTGACGGCGTACTACAGCATGGAGCGCGCCTACGATTACTTCCGCGTCGTGGGCAACATCCCCGCGGCGGACTTCAAGGACCCCGTCACCACGTACTACTTCCCGGAGTTCGTGCTCGCGGACGTGGACAAGAAGCCGATGAGCGACAACGCCATGTACTTCTCCGTGCTGGAGTCGTTCCTGGTGCTGCCCTTCGACAAGCTCCAGCGCGCCCCGCTGGCCATCAACGCCGGCATCATCGCCCACGAATACGCGCACCGCGTCTTCAACCTGAAGGCCTACAACGGCCAGCAGTTCCCGGAGGCGCTCACGCTGTGGCAACAAGCCGGCGCCAGCCCGGGCGCCAACATCCTCAAGTCCTTCGACGAGGGGCTCGCGGACTACCACGCGTACGGCGCCACCTGTCAGACGACCCAGGGCGGCAAGGGCTGTGACACGCGCTTCTTCTCCACGTCCTTCCACGGCAACCTGTACGGGCAAGTCACCGAGGACCGGGACCTGGCCCGCGTGGACCGCTGCATGGACGCGTCCCTGCTGAACCAGCTGTACAACCAGAACCTGAGCGCGTTCAGCGGCAACGAGTACCGGGTGGGCACGCTGCTCGCCAGCGCGCTCTACCAGGCCGGCGAGGCCACCGGTCAGCGCGACGTGCTGCTGCGCGCCATCGTCGCCTCGTACAACGACGAGAGCACGACGACGCCCGGCCTCTACCAGCTGGCGCGCGCCACGCTGGCGGACCAGTCCCGCTTCACCCTGGCCGTGGCCGCCAGCGCCATCATCACCCACATCACCGACCTGCGCCTGAAGGAGGCCGTCTGCAACGAGCTGATGGACCACCTCCAGATTCCGCGCGAGCAGCTCGTCGGCAACGATCCCAACATGTGCCCGCCCAGCGCCGCGGGTGGCACCACCTGCCCCCGCCTGGACCTGTGAGCATGAGGACAGCTTCCGTGAAGACGTGGCTCTTGCGTTGCGCCCTGGGCAGCCTCGCCCTGTCCGCCCCCGCCCTGGCGCAGGACGAGGACGACCCCTACGCCTACCCGGACGAGGAGCCCGCCAACGACGCCTCCGACTCCTATGACCGCGTCCGCCCCAGGGTGGACGAGGCGGACGACTTCCGCCGCGTCTCCGAGCAGGAGCACGACGACGACGAGGACGGCTTCAAGCCCCTCTCCGGGCTCGACGACCCGAACCTGGGCGTGGCCATGGAGTTCATCACCGGCGCCCTCTTCCTGGACAGCCCGCGCGGGCGGGCCGCGGAGACGCGCCTGGGCCTGGGCGTGCGCGCCACGTGGGAGTACGGCCGCATCCTCGACAACGAGTCGCTTCGCGAGGCCCTCTGGGCCGACGTGCGCTGGACGTTCGGCGGCACCAGCGACGGCACCGACTTCATCCAGGGCAAGACGCACCTCCACTACTTCACCATTGCCCCGGCCTATGAGCTGAAGCTCGGCAAGTCCGACTTCGGCTTCTTCGCCCAGGTGGGTGGCGGCATCGCGTACACGTCGTCCACCATCACCATCGACACGGTGGAGACGAAGGTGAGCGGCAGCAAGCCACTGCTTCAGTACGGCGTGGGCTTCCGCGGCCGGCCCCGGCTGACCTCCTCCGGTAACTTCCGCCTCGCCTTCCGGCTGGAGGCCATGGGCTACCGCCGGGGCTACCACAACGACTTCTTCCTGGGCGGCAGCCTCGGCACCGCCTTCTGAAGTCGCCTTCACCGGCCGCTCGCCGCGCTGCACCCGGCGGGCGGCCATGAAGATTCTTCCACCGCCTCCCCTCTTCGCCCGTACCCCCTCCTTGCGACTTCAAGGAGTTGGGCTTGGCACGCCGTGTGCTCTCATTTCAACCGGGACGGGAACCTGGGTTCCCCTGGGGGCAGGGAGGCGAGCGATGAAGAACGCGCAGGGACAAGGACAGCACTTGGACCCCGTATGTGGGAAGACCTTGGACACACCCGAGGGCCGTCCCACCGCCGAGTACAAGAAGCGCCGTTACTTCTTCTGCTCGGAGCGGTGCCGCCACGCCTTCGAAAGGCAGGCGGAGCGCTTCCGCTTCAACGAGCTGGCCCGCGTCGGCGCGCTGATGACGCCGGGCCGCGTCCGCTGGGGCATTGCCTGAGCGCCACGGCCGCTAGGCGGCCACGCGCAGGTCCTTGAGCCGCAGAGACAGCTTGCGCTGGCCTCGGAACGTGTCGAAGCCGGCCTGAAACGCCAGGTCCACCGGGCCATCCACCAGCGTGGCCCGGTCCGCCATGTTGAAGCCGATGGCGTCCAGCTCCGGCGCGTCCGCCAGGGCCAGCTTGAGGTGGCCGCTGCCCGTGCCGGACTTGGGCTGCAACACGCGCGGGCGAGCCACTTGCCGGCGCAGCACCAGCACGGGCTCCGGATTGCCCTGCCCGAAGGGGCCCAGCCGCTGGAGCGACTCAACCGCGTGAGCGTCCAACTCGTTGGGATTCACCACCGCGTCCACGCGGCACCGGGGGATGAGGTCCTCCGGCGTGAGGCGCTGGTAGGCAATCTTCTCAAAGGCCTCCCGGAAGGCGGGCAGCCGCTCCGCGTCGATGGTGAGCCCCGCGGCGTGCTTGTGGCCGCCGAAGCGCGTCAGCATCTCCGCGCAGCCACTGAGCGCGTCATGGAGGTGGAAGGCCTCGATGCTGCGCGCCGAGCCCTTCCCCACGCCGTCCTTCACCCCCACCATGACGGTGGGCCGGTAGAAGCGCTCCACCACGCGCGAGGCGACAATGCCGATGACGCCCGGGTGCCAGCCTTCGTCGTACAGCACCAGGCCGCGCGCGTCCTTCAGCGACTCCGCCTGGGCCAGCGCCTGCGTGAGGATGCTGCTCTCGATGCCCTGACGCTCCGCGTTGGCCCTGTCCAACACCGCGGCCAGTGAGCGCGCCGTGTCCGGTGACTCCGAGCACAGCAGCTGAAGTCCCAACGAGGCGTCATGCAGCCGGCCCGCCGCGTTGATGCGAGGCCCCAGCCGGAAGCCCACCTGACCCGCGGTGACGGAGGCGTCCGGGTCCATGCCCGCCACTTCCTTCAAGGCCCGCACGCCCGGCCGACGGCCCGCGCTCAGCTCCTGGAGGCCATGCGTCACCAGGATGCGGTTGGCGCCCGTGAGCGGCACCACGTCCGCCACCGTGGCCAGCGCCACCAGGTCCATCATGGACCGGAGGTTGGGCTCCTTCCGGGTGGCGAAGAAGCCCTCGTCGCGCAGGCGCTTGCGGATGCCCATGCAGAAGTTGAAGGCCACGCCCGCGGCGCACAGCGCCTTCGTCGGGTACTCGCAGCCAGGCTGGTGCGGGTTGAGTACCGCCACCGCGGGCGGCAGCGTGGGCGGCACGGTGTGGTGGTCCACCACCAGCACGTCCAGGCCCAGCTCCTTGGCGCGGGTGATTTCCGCCACCGAGGTGATGCCGCAGTCCAGCGTCACCAGCACCCGCGTGCCCTCCGCGGCGATGCGCTCCACCGCGCCGACGTTGAGGCCGTAGCCTTCGTCCAGCCGGTGGGGGATGTACGTCGCGGGCGGCGCGCCCAGCTCCTTCATGAAGAGGTACAGGAGCGACGTGGAGCAGACGCCGTCCACATCGTAGTCACCGTAGAGCGTCACCTTCTCCCGCGAACGAATCGCCCGGATGATGCGGTCCACCGCCCCCGGCATCCCCTTCATGCGAAACGGGTCCGGCAGGTCCGCCAACCGGTCCGACAGGAACGCCGACGCGGACTCGGGGGTGCGGTAGCCACGGTGCAAGAGCACCTTCGCCGCGAGCGGGTGCAGTGACAGCTCCCCCGCGAGGGACGCCACTTCCTGCTCGACTACATCTGGAAGCAACCACCGCACGCTCGACACGCCTCCTCGCCTTCTCCGAGGGGAGTTGGCGGGATGAATTGGCTACGAACGCGACAGTACCTCAGACGTCTGACCAGGACAGTCCAACCTTGAACCCGACACTTCCCCTCCTGCACAGACGTTCAGACGAGCGCACGCATGGTGGCCCGCTGGTTCACGCACGGTCGGTCGCCGGTGAGCAGGTTCAAACGCACACCCGAAAACAGTGAGGTCGAGCATGCATCCAAGAGGTATCCGGGCCGCCACGCTGGCCCTGGCATTCGCCACGCTGGGCACCGCGGGTTCGGCGGGCGCGCAGGAGCGGCGCGACGGAAAACGTGGTGACCTGAATGTGTTCCTCCGCGGCGGCGTGGGCGACTTCACCGGAGGCCTGGGCGACCTGACGAGCACGGGCCCGGCCTGGGGAGTGACGCTCAACATCCAGCCCACCACCTTCCTCGGCTTCGAAGTGGGCTACGAGGGCTCCCGCAACGGCATCACCGACGGCCGCCTGCCGGAGCAGCCCTCGCTCGTCCGGCAGGGCGGCAGCGCGCTGGTGAAGGTGTCACCGCCCTTCCTCACCACCGTCCGGCCCTTCGTCGGCGCGGGGGTGGGCGTCTCCCACATGAATGTCCGCGGCCCGGTGGAGGAGCTCTACCAGTCAGACACGATGCCGGAGGTCCCCCTGGCCGCGGGCGTGGAGTTCAACCGCGGCGCGCTCACGGCGGGCATCCGGACCACGTACCGCGTCCTCCTCAGCGAAGGCTGGGCGGACGGCGCCGTGGAGGACGCCAACGGCGGCCTGCTGGACGCCTCGCTCACGCTGGGCGCGCGCTTCTGAGAGCCCCCCTGAAACACCCAGGGCCCTGCTTCCCGTGAAGGAAGAGGGCCCTGTCGGTGTCCATCGCGCGAGGCCTTCCTCAACGGAAGGAAGGCCTCAGGTGCGGGTGGCTCACGCAGCGTTCGGCTGCTGGTGGTCCATGTTGCCGCTGGCGCGCAGACGGGCTTCCTTCGCCGCGGCGCGCTCGTCCAGCCAGATGGTCAGCGGGCTGGCGATGTAGATGGTCGAGTACACACCGACCACGATGCCGACCAGCATCGCCATGGCGAAGTCGAAGATCTCGCCCACGCCGAAGATGAGCAGACCGATGAGCGACAACGCCGTGGTGCCGGACGTGAGGATGGTGCGGCCCAGCGTGTCGTTGATGGCGATGTTGATGACCTCCGCGAAGGGCTTGCCCTTGTACTTGGCCATGTCCTCGCGGATGCGGTCGTAGATGACGATGGTGTCGTTGACGGAGTAGCCGACCACCGTCAGCAGCGCCGCGATGGCCGTCAGGTTGAACTCGCGCCGGCTCACCAGGTAGTAGCCCGCCACCATGATGACGTCATGGACCATGGACAAGAGCGCGCCCGGACCGAACTTGAAGTCGAACCGGAACGCCACGTAGATGAGGATGGCGACCATCGAGTACAGCAGCGCCATGATGCCGCGGTTGCGCAGCTGCTTGCCCACCTGCGGACCGACGTAGTCCACGCGGCGCTGCTCGAAGTCCGGCTTCTCCAGTCCGGCGTTGAGCGCGGCGAACACGCGGTCCGCCATGCCGCTGGCCACCACCTGGTAGTCGTAGCCCGTGCCGCCCTGGGCCTCGCCCAGGTCACGCACTTCCTGCACACCGATGCCCGCCGACTCCACCGCCTTCTTGATGGCGTCGGAGTCCATGGGCTGCGCGGCGCGGAAGCGGATGATGCCATTGGGCAGGTCCGAGTAGACGTTGCGCACGCCCCCCAGCGCCTCTAGGGCCTCCTTGCCCTTGGCACCGCTCTCCTCGTTGAGCTGCGTGACGCCGCCCATGCGGAGCAGGAAGGTGTTCTCCTCCGCCGCGCCGATGTTCTGCACGCTGACGTCCGGCAGGCCGCCCTTTTCCGCGCGCTCGCGAACCTCCTCGGCGGTGATGGGGTGGTCGAACTTCACCTCCACCACCGTGCCGCCCGCGAAGTCCACGCCGAAGTTGAAGCCGAAGGCGGCGATGCCGACGATGATCGCCAGGTTCAGCACCGTGGAGAGAAACAGCGCGGGCTTGCGCTTGCCGATGAAGTCGATGTTCGTCTTGTTCTTGAGAATCTGCATGACGGTTCCCGGACTCCGGCCGGTCAGACGGAGACGATCTTCGCGTTACGACCGTGGACGAAGTAGGTCATGATGACTCGCGTCACCGTGATGGACGTGAACAGCGACGCCAGCAGGCCGATGATGAGCGTGGTGGCGAAGCCTCGCACCGGTCCGGTTCCCGTGAAGAACAGGATGAAGGCGGAGATGAGCGCCGTCACGTGCGAGTCGAAGATGGTCCAGAAGGCCCGGTCGTAGCCCTGGTCCACCGCCGCCCGGGCCGACTTGCCGTGTCCCAGCTCCTCGCGGATGCGCTCGTTGATGAGCACGTTGGCATCCACCGCCACCCCCAGCGTCAGCACGAAGCCGGCGATGCCCGGCAGCGTCAGCGTGGCGTTGAAGAAGGCCAGTCCCGCCAGGATGAGCAGGCCGTTGAGCACCAGCGCGAGGTCCGCGATGAGGCCTGAGGCCTTGTAGTAGATGGCCATGAAGAGGATGACCAGGCCCAGGCCCAGCACCGCCGCCAGGCCACCCTTCCGGATGAGCTCGTCACCCAGGCTGGCGCCCACCTGACGAATCTCGCCCACCGTCACAGGGGCAGGCAGCGCGCCGGCCTTGAGCACCAGCGCCAGCGTCTGGGCCTCGCCCAGCCACTCCTCGAAGGTGCGGCCGCCCATGCGACCCATGGTGATGCGGGCCGAACCACCGCTGATCTTCTCGTTGATGTTCGGCGCCGTCTGGACGTTCTCGTCCAGCACGATGGCCATGCGGCGGCCCACACCCTGCTCGGTCAGCCGCTCGAACTCGCGCGCGCCCGCGGGGTCGAAGGAGATGTTCACCTCCGGCTCGTTGAGCTGGCTGATGTTCGCGTCCGCGCTCGCCAGGCTCTCGCCAGTCAGCGGCACGTTCTTGTCCAGCAGGTAGGAGCGGTACGAGGTGCACTCGTTCTTCTTCACCGGGTTGGCGATGCACTCGGTGAGCACCACCCGGTTCTCCGGCACCTTGTCCTTCGTGTACTCGATGATGGCCTCACGCGTCGGGGCCTGGAGCTGCGGGAAGCCGCCCTCCGTCGTCAGCGTGATTTCGCTGCCAGCCGGCGGCGGGGTGGCCTGGAGCAGCTGCGCGAAGAACTGCGGGTTGGAGTCATCCACCATCCGGAACTCGAGCTGCGCGGTGGTCCCCACCAGCTCCTTCGCCTGCTCCGCGTTGCTGCGGCCCGGCAGCGAAATCTGGATGGAGTCGGCGCCCAGCTTGCGCACGTCCACTTCCGCCACGCCCCACTTGTCGATGCGGCGGCGGATGACGAGCATCGCCTGGTCCACCGCTTCCGTCCGGAAGACGTTGGCCTGGCTCTCGTCCTGCACCAGCACCAGCGAGGCGCCGCTGCGGCTGACTTCCTTGAAGTCAGTGAAGGTGGCCAGGACCTCCTTCTGGATGGCGTCCATGGTCCCCGGGTCCTTCGCCGTCAGGGTGACCTCGAGCTTCTCCGGGTCCGTGTCCGCCGTCACCTCGCCCAGCTTCTTGTCATTGACGTAATTGACAATCTGCTGCGCCCGGCGCTCGGTCCGCTTCTGGAGCGCCGTCTTGGTGTCCACCCGCATCACCATGTGGATGCCGCCCTGGAGGTCCAGCCCCAGGTTCAGGCGGTACTTCGCGGGAGGCGCCCAGGCAGGCATCCGCTCCTCGAGCACGGCCAGGTTGTTGCGCTGGTCCCGGTCGAGAACGACGAGCGAGTAGTAGGTCGGGATGAGGAACCAGATGCTGCCCAGCGTCACCGCGACGATGAGTCCGAACTTCCACCACCAGCCGCGGTCCATCACTTCTCCTCCTTCTTCTCTCCGGCCGCCGCCGCGGGGGCCGCGGGCGTGCCTTCCGCCACCGCGCCCTTGGCGCTGATGGCCGTCTTGAGCACGCGGATGCGCACGCCGCTGGAGACCTCCAGCGTCACGGTGCGCTCCTCCACGAGGTGGATCTTCCCGAGGATGCCCCCGGAAGTGACGACCTCATCACCCTTCTTCAGCGCGGAGAGGAGCGCACGGTGCTCCTTCAACTGCTTCTGCTGCGGGCGGATCATCACGAAGTACATGATGCCCACCAGGATGACCAGGAAGCCCAGGGTGCCCAGGGGATTGCCACCACCGGCCTGCGCCAGAATCAGAAAGCTCTCAGCCACACACTGCCTCGTCGGTTGAGGAAAGCTTGGGATGGAAGGCCCCCGATTTTGTTCGAGGAAACCATCCGAAAGGGGGCCCTCTTAGCAAGGGGGGCCCATGTGAGCAAGTGAACGCGGGAAGCCGGGCAATCCATCCGCCCGGTCAGCGACCGCGGGTCCGTTCGGCCTCCTGCGCCTTGGCACGGGCACGGAATTCCCGGGCAAAAGTGGCGAACCGGTCCTCTGCCACCGCGCGCCGGACTTCTGCCATCAGTCCCAGGAAGTAGTGGAGGTTGTGAATCGTGTTGAGCCGCATGGCCAACAGTTCCTGGGCGGCGAAGAGGTGCCGGAGGTAGGCCCTGCTGAAATTGCGGCAGGTGTAGCAGGAGCACGCGGGATCCACCGGCCGGTTGTCCCTGGCGTAGGCCGCGTTCCGGATGACGACCTTGCCCTCCGAGGTGAACAGCAGGCCGTTGCGCGCGCACCGGGTGGGCAGGACGCAGTCGAACATGTCCACCCCGTGCTCCACGCAGGTGACCAGGTCCACGGGCGTGCCCACGCCCATCAGGTAGCGCGGCTTGTCGCGGGGCAGCAGGGGCGCGGAGTAGGCCACGCCGTCATGCATGGCCTCCGGAGCCTCGCCCACGGAGTAGCCGCCCAGCGCGTAGCCGGGCAGGTCCACCGCGCACACCTCCTCGGCGTGGCGCTTGCGCAAATCCTCGTGCAGGCCGCCCTGGACGATGCCGAAGAGCGACGAGCGCTCCCGGCTCCAGGCCTTCACGCACCGGTGCAGCCAGCGGGTGGTGCGGGCCAGCGACGCCTCCAGGTAGGCCCTGTTCTCGGTGGAGGGCGGGCACTCATCGAAGGCCATGATGACGTCGGCGCCCAGCGTCTCCTGGATGTCGATGGAGCGCTCGGGCGTGAGGAAGTGCCGCGCGCCGTCCAGGTGCGACTGGAAGGCGGCGCCCTCCTCGGTGATTTTGCGCTTCTCGGACAGGCTGAACACCTGGAACCCGCCGCTGTCGGTGAGCATGGGCCGGTTCCACGACACGAAGCGGTGCAGGCCGCCCATCTCCCCCACCAGCGCTTCGCCGGGGCGCAGCATCAGGTGGTAGGTGTTGCCGAGGATGATCTGCGCGTCCAGCGTGAGCAGGTCGTCCGGCCCCACGCCCTTGACGCTGCCCACGGTGCCCACGGGCATGAAGATGGGTGTCTCCACGGGGCCGTGCGGCGTGTGCAGACGCCCCCGGCGGGCCTTCGTTCCCGACGCGTCCTCGTGAAGGAGCTCGAAGCGGACCATCCCCGGCTCCACGCGGGTGTCGCCCTTGCCACCTGACTGCTTCGCTTCCTGCTGCTCGCCCATGGCGTTCACTCCGACACCAGCATGGCGTCGCCGTAACTGAAGAATCGGTACCCCGCGCGGACCGCCTCCGCGTAGGCCTCCAACGTGCGCTCCCGTCCGAGCAGCGCGCTCACCAGCACCACCAGCGTCGAACGCGGCAGGTGGAAGTTGGTGAGCAGCAGGTCCACCTGGCGGAAGGCGAAGCCGGGACGGATGAAGAGGGTCGTCTCGCCGGGGCCCGCGCGCAGCCGCCCCGTCTCCGGGTCGGTGGCGGACTCCAGGGTGCGCACCACGGTGGTCCCCACCGCCACCACGCGCCGGCCTTCCGCGCGCGCCGCGTTGATGGCCTTCGCGGTGGCCTCCGGAACGGTGTAGCGCTCCGGGTGCATGTGGTGCTTGTCCAGGTCGTCCTCACGCACCGGCAGGAAGGTGCCCGGCCCCACATCCAGCGTCACCAGCGCCCGGTCCACGCCACGCGCGTCCAAGGCGGCCAGGGTCTCCTGGGTGAAGTGCAGGCCCGCTGTGGGCGCGGCCACGGCTCCGGAGGCGCGCGCGTACACGGTCTGGTAGCGCTCCGCGTCCGCGGCGTCCGGCTCCCGGGTGATGTAGGGCGGCAGTGGCAGGCGGCCTGCCGCGTCCAACAGCGCGGCCAGCGAGGCGCCCGGGGGCGCGTGGAACCGCACGCGGTACTCCCCTCCTCCCAGCGCCTCCTGGATTTCGGCCTCCAGGCCGCTGGCGAACGTCACGCGCTGCCCGGGCTTGAGCCCCTTGGAGGCCTGCCCCAGACAGACCCAGTCGAGCGACTCGGGGGCCGCCCCGAGCGCCGCCGAGGTCAACGTGTTCTGGGCGGCCGGGCGCACGACGAGCAGCTCCACGCGGCCACCGGTGCCGGCCTTCTGGCCCAGCAGGCGCGCGGGGATGACGCGGGCGTCGTTGAGGACGAGCAGATCCCCAGGGCGCAGGAGCTCCTGGAGGTCTGCGAACCGGCGGTGCGACCAGGTGCCGCTGGAGCGGCTGATGGTCATCAAGCGCGACGCGTCCCGCTCGGCCAGGGGAGCCTGGGCGATCTGGGATTCGGGCAGCGCGAAGTCGTAATCAGAGAGACGGGACGACACGGGGGTGGCGCTTGTAGCAGCCCCCACGCCGTCGCGGAAAGCGCGCCGGACGCGAGAGGCATCAGTAGAGCTGCTGCAGCTCGGCCCCGGGGTAGTAGTGGGAGAGGATCTCCCGGTACTCCCGGCCCTTGTCGGCGAGCGCCTTGGCGCCCCACTGACACAGGCCCGCCCCGTGGCCATAGCCGCGACCGGTGAACACGTAACCGCGCTCGGTGCGTTCCACCTCGAAGCCCAGGCTCTTGAGCCGGGTGTAGCCAAGCTTGCGGCGCAGCTCCACGCCGTCCATGGAGGTGCCGTCCGCCAGGGTGACGCGCGTCACCCGCCGCGTCCGCGTGCGGGCCGCCACCTTGAGCCCCTGGGCCGGGTGGCGGAGCGCCGCCTTGATGTCCGCGTCGGAGAGCGTCGCCGACCACCGGCTGGCGGGGAGCTTTCCGCAGGGGCAGTCGACGGGTTGGAGGTACGGCAGGTCGCGCTGCAAGGCATCGAGCCCCGACTCCGTCCGGCCGCCGCACGAGGCATGGAAGTACGCCTCGATGGGCGCCAGCTCGTACGTGAGCACCTGTCCCCGCGTGGCCTCGACGGCGGCCTTGGTGCGAGGGTCCTCGCGGTTGACGCCGCCGTAGACTTGATGGAGCACGCTGCTGCCCAGGTGGAACGCGTTGCTGTAGGCATCCAGTTTCTTCTGGAGCGCATACGTCCGGGCGGCCACCGCCTGGGCCTTGAGGGCCTCCGGGGGAAACGACACGGGCATCTCGCTGCCCAGCACGGCGGCGAGGTAGTCCTCCAAGGGAATGACGTTGATGAGCTGCAGCCCACTGCGGTGCAGGCGCACCACCACATCGCCGCGGACCTGCGCCGCGCCCGCCTTGAGCGGCTCGGTGCCAGGCGCGGCCGAGGCCTCCGACATGCCAGCGCGGAAGCGGACGGAGTCGCCCTCCACGGGCGTGCCGTTGACCTCGATGCGGCTCCCCTTGCGGCGGACGTTCGCCTGTCCCGAGGCGATGGGGGCGAACGTGGCCTCCTCGCTGTCGGGCCCGGAGGCCAGCCCCCGGCCGCTGATGCGCACCTCGCTGCCCGCGTCCTCAATGGAGATGCGCAGGGTCTCCACGGCGAGCACGCCCGAAGGGACCAGCAGGAGCAGGACGAGTGCAACAGGTCGCAACATGGCCCCGAAGTGTAGAGGCGTGGGTGCTCGCCTCAAGAAAACGTCCGGCGGATGGGAGAGGATGGCTCACCCGTGACGTCACCCTCGCGCCCTGCCATCCCCACGACCTTCGTCACCGCCCTGCGCGAGTTGGAGCCCCGTCCCTCCGCGATGCTCACCCTCCGGTTGGTGGAGGGCCGCTCGCGGGAAGCCTGCGCGACGCACTACGGCATCCCCGCCCAAGCCTTCTCGGTGCTGCTGCTGAGGGCCGCCATCGCACTGGCCCTGCACCGGGGCGCCCCCGCGCGCGAGCCCGCCAGCGAGGACGAGGAAGCCGCCTGGGCACGGATGCTCGCGGACGCGCTAGAGCGCCAGGACGCGAAGTGCCCCGCCGCGCTGGCTCCGGTGGTCGAAACGTGCAGAGAGCTCCAGACGCTGGCGCCCCAGGTCGCCACCGGCCTGGAAACGGCGGAGCGGGAGGCCCGCGCGTCGCCCCAGCGTCGCCGCGAGGAGTGGCTGCGGAGGCTCGCGGTGGCTTTGCTGCTGGCGATGACGGCCTGGCTGTACCTGTCGAAGCCCTGAGGCCCTTCGGCGCCCCTCCAACGTCCACCGGTGCACACCACGCCAGCCCGTCCCTGATGGAACGACACCGCGGGCCGTCGCCGCTGGACGCCAGGACCGCGGACACATAAGGGATGCGACCATGCGCGCCCTTCCACGGATGTTGCTGGCCTGCGTGCTGCTCACGGCCTGCGCGAAGCAGGTGGACGCCCGCGTCGCGGGCAACGACGACGCGGCCATCGACTCGCTGTCCCTGCGGCTCGAGGAGCTTCGGACGCGCGACGCCCTGGACGACGCGACGTGCGCGGACCGGTGTTCGGTGGGAACGCAGACGTGCGAGCTGGCGGAGTCGCTGTGCGCGCTCGTCGAGCGCCATCCTGACCGGGACGACCTGCCGCCCCGCTGCGCCCAGGGACAGGAGCAATGCGCCACTGCCCGGAATGTCTGCGCGCGGTGCGGGCCCTGAACGGCACGGCCCGGGTGCATAGAAGCAGGCTCCGTGTTTAGACTGCGACGGTTCCCGCTGTCCTGAACGAGGTCCTCCCGTCATGTCCCCCCGCTCTGCCCTGCTCCTGGTCACCTCGTGGCTCGTCATCCCTGGGCAGGCGCTCGCCGCCGACAGCTCGGAGCTGACTCCGGAGAAGGTGGCGGAAATCCGCCGCGACGAGGCCCAGGCCATGTCCCAGGTCGACGCGGAGTACGGCAACCGCAAGTCGTCGGAGATGAGCACCGCGGAGCGCCGGGAGGCCATCGGCAAGCAGAAGGCAGCCTCGGCGGCGGTGCTGGAGAAGCACGGTGTGTCGGGCAAGGACTTCGCGCGTTACGAGGCGCGCATGTCGCCGGCGGACAACGCCCGCGCGAAGGCGGAGGAGCAGCGGCTGGCGGAGGCCGCCAAGGCGGCGAAGCGACCCGCGCCCGCGGCCGCCCCGGAAGAGGTCCACGTCCAGCAGGGCTTCAACGACGAGGACCCGGTGGAGCTGGAGGCCATGGAGGGCGCGGAGCCATCCATCGACGTCGGCGTACCGAAGGACGCCGAACTGCCGCAGTAGGCCTCTTTTGAACGACAGGTGCGCGGTGGCGAACCCCCACCGCGCACGCTGCTCAGCCCTTGCGGTATCCGTAGCGCGGGGCCCGCTCCTGCCACACGCCGTCATACGGACAGGTGCAGTCCGTCTCCTCGGGTTCCGGGTACGTGAAGCGCTCGCCCTTGTAGTTACGGAACACCGTCTCCTGCGCTCCGTACTCGACGGCATAATCGGGCTGGAGCGTCACCTTCCCACCGCCCCCCGGCAGGTCCACCGCGAGGTGCGGCACGGCGAGGCCGGTGGTGTGGCCCCGGAGCTGCTGGATGATTTCCAGCCCCTTGGCGATGGGCGTGCGCAGGTGCTCGCAGCCCTCGGCGACGTCCATCTGGTGCAGGTAGTACGGCCGCACGCGGCTGCGCAGCAGCAGGTGCGACAGCTCCTTGATGATGCGCGCGTCGGAGTTCAGCTGCCGCATCAGCACGGCCTGGTTCTCCACCGGAACGCCGTGGTCCACCAGCCGCTCACAGGCCTCGCGCGCCTCGGGCGTCACTTCCTTCGGATGATTGAAGTGCGTGACGACGAAGACGGGCGCGTAGCGCCGGAGCGTTTTCGCCAAGGCGTCGGTGACGCGCATGGGCAGACACACGGGGACGCGCGTGCCGATGCGAATCATCTCGACGTGGGGAATCTCGCTGAGCGGCGCGAGCAACTCCTCCAGCCGGGAGTCACTGAGCATGAACGGGTCCCCGCCGGAGATGAGGACGTCGCGCACCTCGGGATGGCGCCGGACATAGTCCACCCCCCGGCGGAGCTGTTCCTTGGAGAGCTCCGCCACCCCCCCCTGCGTGATGCGCCGCCGCGTGCAGTGACGGCAATAGACGGAGCACGTATCCAGCGCGAGGAAGAGCACCCGGTCCGGGTACTTGTGGACGATGCACTCCTCCGGGCGCGTCTTGTCCTCACCCAGCGGATCCGCGAGCTCGCCCGGACGGATGCGCGCCTCGGCCCTCACTGGGATGGACTGCATGCGCACCGGGCAGAACGGATGCTCCGGGTCGATGAGGGACAGGTAGTACGGACTGATGCCGATGCGGAACAGCGCGGACGTTTCCTGCACACCCGCGCGCTCGTTGGAGGTCAGCGGGACGTACCGCTCCAACTGCTCCAGGCCTCGCACCGCATGCCGCTGCTGCCAACGCCAGTCCGCCCACTCCGCGTCCGTGGCGTTGGGAAACAGCCGTTTGCGCCCTTCGGCGCTGAGCGACGCGCGAGCGGCCGCCGGCTCCGGCGGGAGACCCGCCGGAAGCACTGAGGTATCCATTACGCCGCCTTCTGCTGCTCCCGCCACCAGGCCTGCCCCGCCTCAGGCAGCTGGTCGATGGGGTCGAAGTACTCGTACTTCCGGCTGAGCGCGTCCGCATCGTTCATTTCGATGCCGGTCCGGTAGTTCTTGGTCCAGTACGAGATGCCGCGCTCGCGGTCATACTCCGCCACCTGGTGGACCCAGCGCTTCCCGACGAAGGGCACGTCACAGACGATGCGCGGCGTGGCGAAGCCCGGCATGTAGCCCATGATGTCGTGCTGCAGCTGCTGCGCCTGAGCCACCGACAGCCGCCAATGCTCGCTGTTGGGGATCATGTCGCACATGTAGAAGTAGTACGGCAGGATCTTCGCGTGGTCGAGCAGCGTGAAGCACAGGTCCAACAGCGCCTGCGGGCTGTCATTCACACCGCGCAGCAGCACGCCCTGGTTGCGCACGTCACGGAAGCCCATCTCCAGCAGCTTGCGCACGGCCTTGCCCACCAGCGGGGTGAGCTGCTGCGCGTGATTGACGTGCGTGTGCAGCGCCAGGTCCACGCCGCGCTCGACGGCCTTCTTCGCCAGCCGGTCCAGCCCCTGGAGGACGGAGTCCTGGAGGAAGTGCTGCGGGATGGCCATCAGCCCCTTGCTGGCCAGGCGGATGTCCCGGATGTTCGGGATGTCCATCAGCGAGCTGACGAACGGCTCGAGCTGCTGGATGGGCAGGTTCGCGATGTCTCCACCCGACACCACCACGTCGCGCACCGTCGGCGTGCGACGCAGATAGTCGAGCATCTGCGCGTAGCGGTCCTTGGGCCCGATGCCGAACTTGTGTTTGCTGACCTGCGGCACGTCATTGCCCACCAGGTCCATGCGCGTGCAGTGGCCACAGTACTGCGGGCAGGTCGGCAGCATCTCCGCCAGCACCTTGGTGGGATACCGGTGCGTCAAGCCTTCCACCACCCACATGTCCTGCTCGTGAAGACTGTCACGGCTGGCCTTGGGATGGTTGGTCCACTCCGTGAGGCGGTCCGCGTAGGCCGGCAGCATGTAACGACGCACCGGGTCACGCCACAGGTCCTCAAGGTTCATGGTGTTGAGCATCTGCGGAGGCACGAGCAGCGACATGGTCGCCCGCTCGCGCTGATCGCGCTCCATGCTCTCAGCCAGGTCATCCGGGAGCAGAGCCCCCAGCGTCGCCTTGAGTTCCTTGAGGTTCTTGATGGTGTGCTTGCGCTGCCAGACGGAGTTCTCCCAGTCGGCGGCGGACACGTCCTTGAAGCCAGGGATCCGCCGCCAATCGGGCTCGATGAACTCCCGGCGGTGAGGATACGTAAAAGGCTGTTCAGCGGGGCCAGCCTCAGGCTTGGCCCGGATGGGCGTCGTTTGCATGGCGCATCACCTCTTAGATTGCTCGCGGGCGAGGCGTCATAACGCGCCCATGCCCCACTTCGGTCAACAATCGAAGGGGGCATCGGATGCCCGCCTTCTCACTCGATGGGAACATTGACCAGCTTGGCTACATTGTCTTCCGTGATGTCGACCACCACGGGCTTGGTCGTCTTGCCGTTGAGCTTGAACGAAATCTTCCGCTTGCCCACCGGTAGCATCAACGGACTGCCAAGTGTCACCGGCGTCTGGCGATTCGTCTTCTTCCCATCGACGTAGATGTCCGCGCCCGCCGGCTTTGTGCTGCAGGCGAACTTGCCCATCACCTTGGGGGCCCTCGGAGGCTTGGGCGCAGGCGGAGGCTTGGGCGCCGTCTGGGGCGGCGGCCGCACGTTGGCCACGGCGGGCTCGGGCTGCGGCTCCTTCGTCATCTCGAACGCGACCGTGACCTGCTGGCTGCTGCCGTCGGCCTTGAACTCACCGGAGTACGGCTTGTAGCCCGCGAGCTTCGCGGTGAACGAGTAGGTCTTCCCCACCTCCAGGTTCGCCATGCGCGCGTCTGGAATCCGCCCCAGGCGCTCGCCGTTCACGGCGATCTCCGCGCCATCATCCCCCTTGAAGACAGCTGCGACCTGAACGGGCGCGGGAGCCGGCTCCGTGGAGGGAGGCGGCGTCTGCCCATTGTCGACAGGCGCGTTCTCAGGTGCCTGGTCGCCGCCCGGCTCCTCCACGGGAGCCGCGGGCTCGGTGGTCCCCGCGGCAATGACGACGCCCGTGTTCGTCGGCGGGGCCACCGGCGACTTGTTCTCGGGCGGCGGGGCCGCCTGCGGATCAGCTTCCAGCGGAAGCGAAACGACGATTCTGCTTCCGGCGACGACATCCACCGTCTTGGCCGCGCTCTGCTGACCAGGAGCGCTCGCGGTGACCCGGTACTGCCCTGCCGGAAGTGCCAGCAGCGTGTTGAGCTGGACCTCCTGGCCATTCAGTTGGATTCGCGCGGAAGGGTTGGACGGGGACACCATGAAGGTGACCTCTCCCGTGGACGGCCTGGTGGCCATCACCACACCGACGACGAGCAACAGCACGATGGCCGCGGCGGCGGCGAACAGCACCGGCTTCGGCAGCGTCTTGAGGTTGAGCGCGGGCTTCCCCTTGGCGGGGACCTTCGTCTTCGCCTTCGCGGGCGCAGCGGCCTTCGCGGGAGGAGGCGCCTCCTCCGGAGGGAGCGGAACCGAGCCCGTCACCTCTTCCTCGGGCTCGTTCAGGTCGTCATGCGGGTGCCCCTCGTCACCGTAGTCGTCCTGGGCGTCGTAGCCGGCGCCGCCGTCTTCCTCGGGCGGCTGCTCGTAGTCAGACGGATCCTCCTCGGGCTCGGGAGCGCGCTTTCCGCCCCGGCCGCGGCCCACCACGGGGGCTGGCCTGCTGCCCGTCTCTTCGTCCAACGAAGGAGACGAGCCGCGCGAGCGCGTCGGCGGCGCGGACGGCGCGGGGCCAATCATCGTGGCGCCGGAGTAGGCCTCGCCTTCCTCGTTGCTGATGACGACCTGCGCCTTGGGGCCACTCTTGCCCTTGCGCGAGGACGTATCGGGCGCGGGGGCCCGCAGGGAGTTGTAGGAACCGGACGTCCCATGGTCCTGGATGGGGTTCTCCGTCCGGCCCGTAATGCTGTCGTCCACCACGACGCTGCTGTCGGCAACGCGGGTTTCGGGAGACATGAACGTATGCGAGGAGTCGACAATCTGCGTCTTGTCGCCCGCGCCGACGCCCATCTCCTCGAGCTCCTCGGCGGTGGGAGGCGGGATGTAGTCCTGGACAGGCTGCGCCGGCGAGGTGGACGCACGGCCCGCGGGCGTTCCCGTCACCACCACGGCTGGAGGGGGCGCACGCCGCGCCGCCTGCCGGTTGAACCCGGGGGCCACCGTGATGCCCGAGGCTTCAATCTGGTCGGGGCGCTCGATACCGGCATAGCGCTCCATCTTCTCCGCCTCGCGGAGCATGTCCTCGGCGAACGCCTCCTTCATGTAGCTGGAGAGGTGCTTGGACGAGTAGATGGCGTCACCAGCCAGGAGGAACCGCATCAGGTCCTCGGCCATGTCGGACGCCCACTGGTAGCGGTCCTCGGGTTCGCGAGTGAGAGCCTTGAGGACCACCCTCTCCAGGCCCTGCGGGATGCTCGGGTTGAACTCGCTGGGGAGCGGAACCTCCGCGTTGCGCACCTTCTCCAGGGTGGAGAAGTCCGACTCGCCAACGAAGAGCTTCTCGCCCGTGAGCATCTCGTACAGCAGCACGCCCACGGCGAAGATGTCGCTGCGCCGGTCGATGGGCATACCCCGGACCTGCTCGGGGCTCATGTACCCGAACTTGCCCTTGAGGATGCCCGCCTGCGTCTTCTGGGAACGGTTCGCCGCCTTGGCGATACCGAAGTCGATGACTTTGACCTCACCCTCATAGGAAATGAGGATGTTCTGGGGCGACACGTCGCGGTGGATGATGTGGAGGTCCTGCCCGCGGGCGTCCTTCTTCCGGTGCGCGTAGTCCAGACCGTCGCAGATCTTGGAGGCGATGAACACCGCTTGGGCGGTGGGCATGATCTCCTTGCGACGCCGGTAGCGCTCCAACATGGTCCGAACGTCGCGTCCGGCGACGTACTCCATGGCGATGAAGTAAGTGTCGTCGTACTTCCCGAGTTCGTTGATGTGCACGACGTTGGCGTGGTTCAGCTGAACGCTGATCCGCGCCTCGTCGATGAACATCGTGATGAACTCTTCGTCCTCCGCCATCGTGGGGAGGATCTTCTTGATGGCCAGGATGCGCTCGAAGCCCTCGACGCCGAAGGCCTTCGCGATGAACACCTCCGCCATGCCGCCGACGTTGATGCGCTCGAGGAGCAGGTACTTCCCAAAGAGGGTCGGCTTCTTCATCTCGTGGAGCGGCCCGGCACCGGGAGGCGCGCACCGCGACAGGCGGTGCGCAGACCGGGCGGAAACCTGGACTCTAGTCGCAGCGCGGACGGCGAGTCAAACATGCACAGCAGCCTGAAACCCCAACGAATCCGGTAGCTTGAGCCCTGCGCGCACCATCCGGACCTCGCTACGTAAATGTCATGCTCCACGACGCGCAGCGGCAGGCGTGCAGAGGGGGGCTCAGAGGCCTGTTGGAGCGCGCTCAAAGGTAGGCGCATGTCGCCCATCTCGGCAGTTCAGAGCGCCTCCTGTCTGGGCGCCCAAACGGAATGATCCATGCTCCGGCGCCAGCGAGACGGGGCGTCCCGCCACCTGGGCGACGCCGAACTCGAAGCGCTCCCGGCTGAGTTTTCACCACAGAGCGTCTGCCCGCGAGCGAAACTGCCGCGACTGTCGCCAAGTCTCCGCGCGCCCCAGTATGCCCTCCCTGGCCTTGGAGCTCGCAGGCGCGATGGCGGGTGTGCTCCGTGGAGGCATAAGACGCGTGCTCATCGCCCGAAGTCTGGGGCCCGCGCGCTGCACGAACAGCATCGATTGATCAAGAAGCCATGGGAGCCGCGCGCGCCGAGCACCTGCTGGTGTTGGCCACGACGGCGGCCCTGCTGGCGGTGGGGGCGTGCGCCGGTTGCGCGCGCGGCGCCTGGCCCAGCGCCCGCGGTGACGCGCCGACACTCCACACGGCCCCAAAACGGAAAACCCCCGGTGTCCACGAGGGACACCGGGGGTTTCTCAAAAAGAATCCGGCAGCGACCTACTCTCCCGCGCGGTTTCCCGCGAAGTACCATCGGCTCTGGAGGGCTTAACTTCCGTGTTCGGGATGGGAACGGGTGGGACCCCTCCGACATAGCCACCG
>NZ_JABFNS010000081.1 GCF_013116825.1 Myxococcus xanthus | reverse complement strand
GGGCTTCCACCATGCGCGGGGCGGGGTGGCCCTCCGGGTCCAGCACCACCTCCATGAGGAGGATGCCCTCGTAGAACAGCACCGGCGTGGGCACGCGTACACCTTGGGCGTGCAGCTTGTAGAGCGAGTCAGACTCCGCGCTCTTCCAGGCGTCCTCGGCGGCGTTCTGGCCGAAGCGGCTGCCCTTCTCCATGGCGCGGCGCGTGCGCGAGTTGCGCACCTCGCGGCCTTCCCGGTAGCCCGCGTTGTTGCGGAAGTTGCGCTCGTGGCGCTCCTTATACAGCTTGGCCGCGACAATCTGTCCGGCATGCTGGACCAGCCATACCTCGGCCTCCTTGCCCGTCTTCAGCTGACCGATGATGGCTTCGATGATGCCATCGGCCAGGAGGGTCTCTAGCGAGTCATTCATTCCGACGCGGGGTTCCAGTGGGGGCCGGGCAGGATTGGCGGCGCGGTAGCGAGCGTGCGGGCGGCCCTGTTCGCGGCGCACGGTGGCATGTGAACATCTCGCGGGCCTTTCTTGCTACCAACACGGTGCGGCAAGCGGTCAAGAAGGCTGGCGGACGGCCTGCTAGCAGTTTGCCTCCCGGGGTTCCAGGGTAGCCTTCGCTTTGAATGCGCTGGGTGGGTCATCTTGGACCATGTTTGGGGCTTGATTCCAGGCCATCCCCACCGCCCACGTTCGCCAGGGGACTTAGGCCGCACCCCATCATGGGTGGATTGGGGCGCGCGCCGATGCTTGGACCCGAACGAGGGAGCGCTACGATGCGCGCCGTCCAGGGAGGGGTTCATCATGGCGACGAAGTCACGCAAGACGGCTGTTGCGAAGAAGTCATCCCGGCGTACCGCGACCGCGAAGAAGGCCACGCCGAAGAAGGCGGCTGGCAAGGCGCGCGGCGCGAAGAAGACCACCGCGAAGAAGACGACGGCGAAAAAGACCACGGCGAAGAAGGCGGCGGCGAAGAAGGCCCCCGCGAAGAAGACGACGGCGAAGAAGGCAGCGGCCAGGAAGACCACCGCGAAGAGGGCCACCACGCGCAAGGCGGCGACGCGGCGGACCTCCAAGGCTCGGCGTGAGCGGCCCACGACGGGGGCGCCCTTCGTCGAGCAGGTGGAGACGACGTCCGCGGGGCTCCAGCCCCTGGCGCCCGTCCACGCCGCGGTGGACGAGCTCACCAGTTCCGGCGACGAGGTGCTCGACATCTTCCAGCGGTACGACCGCGACCGGACCGGCACCATCGACCGCGCGGAGTTCGCGCGCTTGCTGGAGGCGCTGGGGCAGAACATCTCCGACGAGGAGTTGGAAATCGCCGTCGACATCGTCGACACGGACCGCACCGGGAAGATTTCCTGGAACGAGTTCAAGGCCTGGTGGAACAGCCGCTGACGGCTCGTTGCAACACCGACCTGGTCCGCGCGCGCGTCTGGCATGATGCGGTCCGAGCGGGCCTTCATTCTCGTGGCAGGGGGGAAGGGTGGCTGACCTGGCGTCAAGCGCACATGCAGCGATTTTCGAGCACTCGCGGGATGGGGCGCTCGTGCTGGATGCTGGGCAGCGCATCGTGGAGGTCAACCGCGCCGCGGAACGCATCTTCGGGCCGCGGGCCAGACTCGTGGGGCAGCCGGTGGGGCTGCTCCTGCCCGGCTGGCGTCCTCCCGAGCCCCGCGCTCCCGCCGATGCCGCCCTGCGCGAGACGGAGCTGGCCGGGCATCGCCCAGGCGGCTCTGGCCCCGCGCACTACCTGCGGGTGGTGACGCTGCCCCTGTCCGGAGACGGGGACGGGGGCTGGGTCTTGCAGCTCCATGACATGACGGCCCGCCTGGAGGTGGAGGCCTCGCTCCGGCAGCAGAAGGAGTTCTTCGAGGCGGTGGTCATCAACAGCCCGGTGGCCATCATCACCATCACCCGCCAGTTCCGCGTGCTGTCGTGGAACCCCGAGGCCACGCGCCTGTTCGGGTATTCGCCAGCGGAAGCGCTCGGCAAGCACATCTTCGAACTGGTCGCCACCGAGCCCACCGTCCTCCCGGAAGCGGAGCAGGCGTCGCGCGAGGTCGTGCAGCGCGGGCGGCTGCGCTCCGTCACCCGGCGGGTCCGCAAGGATGGCAGCGTGGTGGACGTGGAGCTGCGGGCGCTGCCGGTGTCGGTGGGCGGGCGGCAGCTCGGCTTCATCGCCATCTACCACGACATCACCGACCTCGAACGGGCACGCAAGGCGGCGGAGGCGGCCAATCAGGCCAAGAGCCTGTTCCTGGCCACCATGAGCCACGAAATCCGCACGCCGATGAACGCCATCATCGGCATGACGGGCCTGCTCCTGGACCGGGCGCTGACGGAAGAGCAGCGCGACTTCGTCGCCACCATCCGGCAGAGCAGCGAGGCGCTGCTGACGTTGCTCAACGACGTGCTGGACTTCTCCAAGATAGAGGCCGGCCGCTTCGAGGCGGAGCTGCGGCCCTTCGACTTGCGCCAGTGCTTGGAGTCCGTCCTGGACCTGATGGCCGTGCGCGCCAGCGAGAAGGGGCTGGACCTGGGGTGTGACCTCGCGCCGCAGCTGCCGCAGATGCTGGTGGGCGATGCGTCGCGCCTCCGCCAGGTGCTGCTCAACCTGGTGGGCAACGCGCTCAAGTTCACCGAGCACGGCGGAGCGGTGGTGAGCGTGGAGGGATTGGCCCTGGGCGGCGCGGAGGGCGCGGCGGACTGGGAGCTGACCTTCAGCGTGCAGGACACCGGCCCCGGGATTCCCGACGACCGGCGCACCGGGCTGTTCCAGCCGTTCAACCAGTTGGATGCCTCCGTGTCGCGGCGCTTTGGTGGCACGGGGCTGGGGTTGGCCATCTCCAAGCGGTTGGTGGAGGCCATGGGCGGCACCATCTGGGTGGAGAGCGAGGGCGTGCCCGGACAAGGCACCACCTTCCGCTTCACCCTGCGCGCCCAGGCCGCGCCACAGGCCTACGCGGTGCAGCCGCGCCAGGAGCAGGGGCTGTTGCAGGGCCGGCGCGTGCTCGTCGTGGATGACAACGCCCTGTTTCGAAGGTTGCTGGGCCGGCAGCTCCAGGCGTGGGGCCTGGTGCCGGTGGAGTCCGCGTCGGGGATGGAGGCGCTCGCCCAGCTTGAGGCGGGGGCTTCGTTCGACGCGGTGCTCGTCGACCACCACATGCCGGGGCTGGATGGCACCGCGCTGGCCGAGCGCATCCGGCAGCGCGAGGAGACGCGGGCCCTTCCCCTGGTGCTGGTGTCGACGCCGGGCCGGCGGGGCAATCCCCCCGAGGGCCTGTTCGCGGCCGTGCTGTCGCGTCCACTGAAGGACTCGCAGCTCTACGACGCGCTGGTGTCGTGCTTCTCGCGGCACCTTCCCCTGCTCTCGGAGCCCCGGCAGACGCGGCCCTCGACAGCGGGGCCCTTTCCGGGGGAACGGCCGGGGGACACCGTGCCGCTGGACATCCTCCTGGTGGAGGACAACGCCACCAATCAGAAGCTGGCGCTGCTCGTGCTGGAGCGGCTCGGCTACCGCGCTGACGTGGCGCTGAACGGACGCCAGGCGCTGCAGGCGCTGTCCCAGAAGCGCTACGACGCGGTCCTCATGGACCTGCAGATGCCGGAGATGGATGGTCTGGAGGCCACGCGCCGCATCCGCCAGGAACTGCCGCCCAAGGCGCAGCCCTGGGTCATCGCGATGACGGCCAACGCCATGGACTCCGACCGGGAGCAGTGCTTCTCGGCGGGCATGGATGACTTCCTGGGCAAGCCCATCCGCGTGGAGGCGCTGACGGCGGCGCTGCTGCGCTGCCAGCCCCGGCGTTCGGAGGTGGCACCGGAGCGGCGGGTCGCGAGCGGCGCGGTCGCGCTGACGCCGCTGCGAACGGTCATGGAGGGCCTGCCGGACGCGGCGCGCATCCCGGGCCTGGAGTCAGCCGCGCTCGCCCGGCTGTGGGCGGAGCTGGGGGCGCAGGCGGCGCAGATTCTCCCCGAGCTCATCGACACCGCGCTGCACAGCATGCCGGCGCTCCTGGAGGACGCGTACTCGGCCCTGCTGCGTGGGCACGCGGACGACCTGGGCCGGGCGGCGCATACGCTCAAGTCGAACGCGGCCTGGTTCGGCGCCAGCGCGCTGGAGTCGCAGGCCCGCGACATCGAAGTGCAGGCGGACTCCGGGCTGCTGGAGGACATGCCGGAGCGGCTCGAGCGGTGCCGGGCGGAGCTGGAAGTGACGCGGCTGCTGCTGGGCCGCCTGCGTGACAGCGTCCTGGCCCTGTCTGGCGCCTGACACGCGGAGCGTGGGGCGGGCCGGATTCCGCGGCGGAGGCGCACGTCGACGGTGCGCGCCGCCCCATCCGAGCGCTATCTCTTCAGGCTCATTCGCGAAGGCCACCGAGGAGATTCAAAGCGCATGGCTCGATACGACTTCGACCTGTTCACCATTGGCGGCGGCTCTGGCGGTGTGGCGGCCAGCCGCAGGGCCGGGGCACACGGGGCCCGGGTGGCATTGTGTGAGGACCGCGACGTGGGAGGCACGTGTGTCCACCGCGGCTGCGTGCCCAAGAAGCTCCTGGTGTACGGCGCGCACTTCCGGGAGGAGTTCCAGGACGCGGAGGGCTACGGCTGGACGGTCCAGGAGCCGCTGTTCACCTGGAGCAAGCTGCTGGCCGCCAAGGACAAGGAGTTGGACCGGCTGCGTGGCGTGTATGCGCGCCTGTTGCGCGACTCGGGCGTGACGCTGATGGAAGGGCGGGGGCGCGTGGTGGACCCGCACACGGTGGAGGTGGCCGGAAAGCGGTACACGGCCGAGCGCATCCTGATTGCCACCGGCTCGCGACCCTACCTGCCGCCCGACATCACCGGCATCGCGCACGCCATCACCTCCGATGAGGCGCTGTCCTTCCCCGAGCTGCCCCGGCGGCTAGCCGTCGTCGGGGCCGGGTACATCGGCGTGGAGCTGGCGGGCGTCTTCCACGGGTTGGGCTCCAAGGTGACGATGTTGATTCGCGGCGCCAGCGTGCTGGGCGGGTTCGATGACGACGTCCGCTCCTTCCTCACGGAGGAGATGCGCAAGAAAGGCATCGAGCTGATGACGGACACCTTCATCCGGGACATCGAAAAGCGGGCCGAGGGTGGGGTGAGCCTGCTGACGGGCGGGGGCGAGACGGTGGAGGCGGACGCGGTGCTGTTCGCCACCGGGCGCGTTCCCAACTCGGGGGGACTGGGACTGGAGGAAGCGGGAGTGGTGCTGGACGCGCGCGGCGCGGTGGTGGTGGACGCGGGGTCCCGCACCTCGGTGGAGAGCATCTATGCGGTGGGCGACATCACCGACCGCATCAACCTCACGCCGGTGGCCATCTCGGAAGGGCGCGCCCTGGCGGAGACGCTCTTCAACGACAACCCGACGCGGATGGACCACACCAACGTGCCGTCGGCTGTCTTCAGCCAGCCGCCCGTGGCCTCCGTGGGACTGACGGAGCAGGAGGCGCGGGCGCGTCATGGGAAGCTGGACATCTACGTCACCAGCTTCCGCCCCATGAAGCACACCCTGAGCGGGCGCAACGAGCGCACCATGATGAAGGTGGTCGTGGAGCGCGAGTCCAACCGCGTGCTCGGCTGTCACATGGTGGGGGCGGACGCGCCGGAAATCATCCAGGGCCTGGCGGTGGCGGTGAAGTGTGGCGTCACCAAGAAGCAGCTCGATGCCACCGTGGGCATTCATCCCACCGCGGCCGAGGAGTTCGTCACCCTGCGCGACAAGCGGCCGGACCCCGACGAGCGGCTGGCGGCGGAGCTGGGCCATGATGCGGCGGTGTCTACCCGGCGCTGAGGCCGCCTCGGGTCGGGTCAGGGTGGCGCTCGTCCCGCCGTCCCTGGGCGGCTTTCGCACCGATTCGAGAGGTGACGACCTCATGAGTGATTCATCGACGGAGGCTCCCTCCCCTGGCGGCGCGCGCATCCGGGGGATGGAGCAGGTGGACCGGTTGTCGGTGCCGTTGCCCCACGGCACCGAGGTGACGACGCGCGTGGAGCGCCTGGCCTCGGGAGGCCGCCGCATTCCGCAGGGCGTCGTGGGCCGTGTGGTCCGCGCGCATGACGGCGGCTTCGACGTGCAGATTGTCGGCGTGGGGGAGGTGTGGTTCGCGCGGGACGAGCTGGTTCCCCGGCGCCCGGGGCAGGTGCAGTTCGCCCGGCGCCGCGAGGCGGCCTGGAGCGCGCTGACGCCGTGTGTGGTGCTGGAGACGCGCGTGGGCAGCCATGCATGGGGGCTTGCCGACGAGCGCTCGGACGTGGACGTGCGCGGCGTGTTCGCCTTGCCGCTCCCCTGGCGGTTCGGGCTGGTCGACGCGCCCCGTGATTTGGTGAGCGCGGATGGCAGCACCACGTACTGGGAGGTCCACAAGGCGGTGGAGCAGGCGCTCCGCGCGGACCCGAACACGCTGGAGACGCTCTTCGTGCCGGGCGTGAAGGCGTTGGACCCGGTGGGCGAGTGGCTCCTGGCGGAGCGCGACGCCTTCGTGTCCAAGGCCCTGTTCGGCAGCTTCGGGCGTTACGCCATGAGCCAACTCGACAAGCTCACGCGCAGCCAGCGACTGGCGGAGCATCGGGACCTGCTGCTCGAATGGCTGTGCGAGGAGCCCGCGCCGGACCTGGACGAGGTGGCGCGCCGGCTGTCGGCCGTATCGCCCCGCGAGGCGCCGTCGGCGCAGGACGCGCTGCTGGCGGCGAAGACGTACGTGAAGCAGCTCTACCGCTCGCTCTGGGACCAGGGGCTGTTGGCGGCCAACGACTTCAAGGCGCTCACCGCCTATGCGCGAAGCGGCGGTCAGCGGCCACCCTCCGCGCGCGAGCTGCGCCCGAAGAACGCCTACAACCTGCTGCGGCTGGTGGCCACGGCGACAGAGTGGCTGCGCGAGGGCACGCCCGTCTTCGAGGCCACTGGCGTACTGAAGGCGCGGCTGCTGGACATCAAAGCGGGCCGCGTGCCGCTGGAAGACGTGCTGCGGGACGCGGAGGCCCTCGCGCCGGACCTGGAGGCCGCGCACCGGGAGAGCCGTCTGCCGGAGCATCCGGACTACGAACGCGCGGACCGGTTGCTGCGGCGCGTGGGCGAGGAGCTGGCGCGGCGCTGGGTGCTGAAGGAACCCGGGCCGCTGGGACGTGACGCGCCGGAGGCCCCGGCCATGGCGTGGAGGGATTCGGAATGAAGGGCACCTTGACGGAACATCAACGCGCGATGGCGGACCGGGTGCTGGGCGAGGAGTCCCGGCACCGCGCGCATCTGGTCGTCTCCCTGTCCGGAGCGCACGCCTATGGCTTCCCCTCTCCGGACAGTGACCTGGACCTGAAGTCCATCCACGTCGCGCATACCGCGGCCTTGTTGACGCTGCAGCCCGTGCACGTCCCGACGGAGCGACTGGAGGTGCTGGAGGGCGTGGAGGTGGACTACTCGTCCAACGAACTGCTGCCGGTGCTCCAGGGCATCCTGCAAGGCAATGGGAACTACCTGGAGCGGGTGCTGGGGGCCATCCCCCTGCGCGTGTCTCCGGAGCTGGAGTCGCTGCGTCCACTGGTGCGCGCGGTGCTGTCGCGCAAGATGTACCGGCACTACAACGGCTTTGCCCAGGGGCAGCTGCGTGAGTGGGAGAAGAGCGGCTTCCGTTCGGCGAAGCGGCTGCTCTACGTGCTGCGCACCACGTTGACGGGGACCCATGCGCTGCGGACCGGCGTGGTGGAGACGGACGTCACGGAACTGCTGTCGCAGTACGGCTTCTCGGAGGCCCATGCCCTGGTGGAGCAGAAGCTGCGCGGGGAGAAGAGCGAGCTTCCGGAGGCCCTGAGCGAGCGGTGGCGCGGCGAGGTGTCGCGTGCGTTCGAGGTGCTCGACGCCGCGCGGGCGGACTCGGCGCTACCCGAGTCGCCGCCCGATGCGGCCGTGGCCGCGCTGGAGGCGTGGATGCTGGACCTGCGGCGGAGGCGCTTCGACGGATAGCCGCCGTTTCAGGGGGCCAGCGCCGCCTGGATGAGGGGCCTCACCTCCGAGGAGAGGCGCATCGCGAAGCTGACGACGCCCGCGCCCGGGTCATCCCGCTGGAGGTGCATCCCGAGGACGGCGTAGTAGCCCGCCTCCCGGTCCACCCAGGGCGTCCATCCGAACGCCCCTGGCGAGCTGATGACGGCGCAGCCCTGCGCGGGCGTGGGGCACTCCAGCCACGCCGTCAGGCCATAGCGGAGGTCCAGGCCCATGTCCGCCGCTGGCGAATTGCCGACGACGACGTCAGGGAAGGGCTCGACGGCCTGTGCATCGAAGAGCTCCGGCGTGCCCACGACACCACCGGCATGCGTGCCTCGGTGGAAGACGAGCGCCAGCAGGGGCGCGTACTCGTTCATGGACGCGCGCAGCCCGCCCGCCACCAGGGGATTGGTGGTGCCCAGCGGGTGATTGGGCGCGGTGAAGTAGGTGACGCCTGAAGGCAGGCCCAGCGGCTGGGCCAGCGTCTCGGTGAAGAGGGCGTTCCACGGCTTGCCCGTGCGCACCTCCGCCATGCGCGCGGCGACTTGCAAGTGCGTGCTGCCGTAGTCGAAGCGCGCCCCGGGAGCCGCGACCTGTGGGGTCTGGGCGATGCTGGCGACACAGTCCGCCAGGGTGATGCCGGATTGGAGCGTGCAGAGGTGCGAGGGCTGCAGTCCCGACGTGAAGGAGAGCAGGTGGCGCAGGGTGATTCCCGCCTTGTTCCCCGTCCAGCCGAGCACCTGGCCCGTGGTGGAGTCCAACGAGAGATGCCCCTGGCGGATGAGCTCGAAGAGGAGGGTGCCGGACACCATCTTCGACGCGGAGGCCACCGCCACCCGCCGGTCCGGCGCGAAGTCCCCGACGATGTGCTCGTACACCTTCCGGTCCTGCGCGTCGTACACCGCGAGGCCCAGCCCCGGGACGGAGGCACCCGCCTCGGCGACGCGTGCCTCCAGCAAGGCGGTCACCGGGGCCCACGGCGAGCCGGCGTCCGGCTCCCGGGTTCCGGCATCGTCCAGAGGGCTCCCCGCGTCGGGCTGGGGAACGCCCGCGTCGGGGGCGGGTGGAGACGCGCCTCCATCCGGGGTGGGCGCGTCCGATTCACCACAGGCAGCCAGGACGACTCCAAGGACGACCAGCAGCGTTCTCAGCATGCTCGTCATCTTCGCATCTGCTCCCTTCAACCTGCTACCCGGGCGGAGGTTGCGGCGAATCCAGCAGGTCCAAGCGCTGCTCGCGGTCCCAGACCACCTGGTGGCCCCGCTTGAAGTACCAGACGCGGTGCCAGGGAATCTCGCCGTCCGGAACGAAGGCCGCGAACGGCATCTCCTCGCGCGTCTCTCCATGGGCGTCGTAGCCGATGGTGAACTCGCGTGGGTCGAACCGCGGGTCCCACTGGATGCGGTGGTAGACCTCGCGGCTGGTCGTGAAGCGTTCGTCGGACATGGCGGACTCGTGGGAAGCGGGGAGGGGAGACGCGCATGTCCTCATGACATGGAGGCCTGGCGCGCCGCACCCGACGCCCCACCGCGGGGCCGCCTGACGTGTCGTCCCTAGGACGGATTCACCCCCGCCACCAGATAGAAGCGGAACTCGCCCGAGTTGACGCTGTAGGCCGCGTCCACGCCCACCAGGGGCAGCACGATGTTGCGCAGGTACAGCCGCAGGCCGGCGCCCACGCCCTGGGCCACCGTGGCGTTGCCCAGCCCGTCTTCCGCGTCGGGCAGGTAGCTGCGCACCACGCGCCCATTGACGTCTCGCAGCTCCCGGTCACCGGGCAGCTTGCGCCACATCATCATCCCCGTGTCGGAGAAGGCGACGCCGCGGAAGGACAGCGGGCTCACCGTGAAGAGGGGGAAGTGGTACTCGGCGGTGAAGGACAGGCGCGTGTCGCCCCGGAACTGGCGGTAGACGAAGCCGCGCAGTGAATTGCCGCCCATCACGAACTCCTGATGGAAGGGCAGGTCCACGCCCGCCACGGCCTCGCCGCGCAGCACCAGGTTGTGTTCACCCACCAGCCGCAGGCCATGGCGGTACAGCAGTCCGAAGCGCTCGTAGCGGAAGTCACTGCCGACGCCGGGATTGGAGCGCTCGTAGGAAGCCTCCAGGTTGAGGCCCTCCATCACCGCGTGCAGGTTCTGCCGCGTGTCGATGCCCACCATCAGCCGCAGGGACGCATCCTGCTGCGACGGGCCCAGGGCGAACGCGGGCGTCGTCACCTCCTCGGAGGTGTCGGGGGACTTCGCGTCGATGGACATCAGCCGGTACTTGGCCGCCGCGCGGACGCGCTCGAACAGCAGGAAGCCCAGCTCTCCGGCGATGGACGCGGAGTTCATCCGCGTCCGTCGCACCACCTCTGGGCGCCGCTGACCGGAGCCGGCCTGGTACTCGTCTACCCGGTCGCTGCGAAGCTGGCCTTCCAGGCTGAAGCGCAGCTGGGGCAGCCCGAAGAGGTTCGGGTCCAGGAAGCCCGCGAAGATGCCGCTCTCCGCCGTGCTCACCTGGGCCGCGGTCGCGAACTTCTTGCTGCGGCCCCAGAGGTTGTTCTCCGCGTACAGCACGCCGCCGCCGACGTTGTCGGATTGCAGCACGAAGGTGGGCGCCACCACCCAGGATGCCTTGTCCTCCACCTCCAGAATCAGCCGCACCCGGCCCGGCCCGGAGGGCTCGTAGCGGACCTTCACCTCCTGGAAGAGGCCCGTGGCGACCAGCCGTCGCTCGACCTTGGCCAGGTCCTCGAGCGTGAGCGGGTCTCCTTCCCCCACACGCGCATAGGCGCGCACCGTGTCCGGCTGGGTCTTCTCCGGGCCGCGGACCACCACTTCATCGACGACCGGATCTGACTCCGTGATTTGCGCCGGTGCCTGGGACGCCAGGAGGCTCAGCCCCAGCGCCGCGCATCGAACCCATACGCGTCTGCTCATCACTCGTTGCACGTCCGTGAAAGGGGCTGCCGGCCGCGCCCGTCAGGCGCAATCTACCTCCAGTTTCGTCCCGGGAGGTGCTCCTCGCGCCGTGCACGTCTGCTATGCCAGGGCGCATGTTCTCCTTCATCCGCCAGTTCCGGCGTCGGCGACTGCTTCGCCGCCCCTTTCCGGAGGCCTGGCTGGGCTACCTCGACGCGCGCGTGCCCTTCTTCCGCACCCTCCCTCCGGAGCTGCGGCAGTCCTTTCTGGACAAGCTCAAGGTGTTCGCGTGGGAGAAGGAGTTCATCGGCGCCGGCGGCCTGGAGGTCACCGACGAGATTCGCGTGGTGATTTCCGCCACCGCGGTGCAGCTCGTGGTGCACCTGGGCCTGTCGTATTACGACCGGCTGCGGGAGGTCATCGTCTATCCCAGCGCCTTCCGAATCCCCGACCGCACGGGAGGGGTGCTGGGCGAGGCGAAGAACTGGGGCTCCGTCATCCTCTCGTGGGAGTCGGTGCTCGCGGGGCTGCGCAACCCGGGCGATGGTCACGACACCGCCACGCATGAGTTCGCCCACGTGTTGGACCGGGCCGACGGCGCCTTCGATGGCACGCCCAACCTGCGCGCGTATTCGCATTACCGGGCCTGGAGCGCGGTGATGAGCGAGCACTTCCACAAGCTTCAGCAGGGCCAGCGCCGGGAGCGGCAGGTGCTGGATGACTACGGTGGGCTCAACGAGGCCGAGTTCTTCGCGGTGGCCACCGAGTCGTTTTTCGAGAAACCCCAGCAAATGCAGGAGAAGACGCCGGATCTCTATGAGGAGCTGAAGCGCTTCTACGGGTGGGATCCCGCGGCTGGCACCTGAACGTCCGAGCGTGAACGTCTCGGCTGTGCTACGCGGCGGCTAGGATGTTCATCTCCTGGAGTGGAATCCATGGCCCTAGCCAGCGGTCTGTCCCCATCCATGTTCATCGACCTGGAACGGGAGGCCTGGCGGGCGCTGCGTGCCGCAACGCCTCTGCCGCTGAAGTCCGAGGACATTGACGGCCTGCGGGGCCTGGGAGAGCACCTCGACCTGGACGAGGTGGTGGACGTCTACCTGCCCTTGTCCCGGTTGCTGAACCTGCAGGTGGCCGCGGCGCAGCGGCTGTGGACGGAGCAGCAAGCCTTCCTGGGAGGTTCGGCGCAGAAGGTGCCGTACATCATCGCCATCGCCGGGAGCGTGGCGGTGGGCAAGAGCACGACGGCGCGCATCCTCCAGGCGCTGCTGAAGCGGTGGCCGGACCACCCGCGCGTGGAGTTGGTGACGACGGACGGGTTCCTCTTCCCCAACGATGTCCTCACCGAGCGCGACTTGATGAAGCGCAAGGGCTTCCCGGAGAGCTACGACCGGCGCGCGCTGGTGCGCTTCCTGGCGGAGTTGAAGGCCGGACGGGCGGAGGTGGCGGCGCCGGTGTACTCGCACCTCGTCTACGACGTGGTGCCTGGCGAGGCGCAGGTGGTCCGCCAGCCCGACATCCTCATCCTGGAAGGGCTCAACGTCCTCCAGGCCGGGGCACAGGAGGGGAAGCAGATGCCGGCGACGTTCCTCTCCGACTTCTTCGACTTCTCCATCTACGTGGACGCGCACGAGCACGACATCCGCCGCTGGTACGTCAACCGTTTCCTCAAGCTCCAGCAGACGGCGTTTCGCGACGAGCGCAGCTACTTCCGCCGCTTCTCCGAGCTGAACCACGAGCAGGCGATTCAGGTCGCCGAGTCGGTGTGGGGCGAAATCAACGGGCCCAACCTGGCCCAGAACATCGCGCCCACCCGTTCGCGCGCGCGCCTCATCCTCCTCAAGGGCCCCGACCACAAGGTGAAGCGGGTGAGGCTGCGCAAGCTGTAGCCGCGCGTCAGAAGCGCAGGCGGTAGTGGAGCGCCTTGGGCCGCGTCAGGGCGTCGAAGCCCAGCGCGCTCAGCGTCACGCCGCGTCCGGAGTCCTTCACGCCGCTCCATGGCAGCGCGGGGTCCAGCGCGTCACAGCGGTTCATGTAGACGGTGCCCGCTTCCAGTTGCCGCGCCAGCCGGTCCGCGCGCTCCCGGTCGGACGTCCACACGCTCGCGGTGAGGCCCAGCCGCGAGGCATTCATCAGCGCCAGGGCCTCCTCGTCCGAGTCCACCGGCGCGATGGGCAGCAGCGGCCCGAAGGACTCTTCGCGCATCAGCCGCGCCTGGGGGCTCACGTCGCGGAGCAGGGTGGGCTCGAAGAACCGGCCCCGTCCTTCCACCTGTGCCGCGCGGCCACCCGTGACGAGCCGTGCACCCAGGCTCGTGGCGTCCTGGACGAAGGACTGCAACTCGGCGGGGTGCCAGGGCTGGGCGATGGGGCCCATCGTCGTCTGCTCGGACTCCGGGTCGCCCAGCACGTAGGCGCGCACGAGTGGCTCCGCGGCGGCGATGAAGCGCTCGTACAGCGAGCGGTGCACGTACACCCGCTCCACGGCGCAGCAGCTCTGCCCCGCGTTGTACATGGCACCGTCGACGATGTTCTCCACCGCCTTGTCGAAGTCACAGTCCGGCGCGACGTAGGCCGGGTCGTTGCCGCCCAGCTCCAGGCCGATGTGGAGGAATCGCTCGCGCGCGGCCGCCTGCATCCTGTGGCCGCCGAGCACCGAGCCCGTGAAGAGGACGTGGTCCACACGCGCGTCACCGACGAGCTGCTCCGTGCCCGGGTAGTCCAGGAAGATGGCCTGCACCGCGCCGTCGGGCGCGCCTGCTTCGGCGAAGGCGCGCGCGAAGTGGCCACCGCACAGGGGGGTGCGCGGCGAGTGCTTCACGATGACCGCGTTGCCCGCGAGCACGGCGGGCGCGATGGCATTCACCGCGGTGAGGAGTGGGTAGTTCCAGGCAGGCAGGTCCAGCACCACGCCCAGCGGCTCCTTCGCGATCCTCCGCTCGAAGCCGTCCTTGGGCGGCAGGACGATGTCCGCGAGGGATTCCTCGGCGATGGCGGCCATGTGGCGCAGGCGTCCCGCCATGCCGCCCACCTCACCCCGGGCCTGGGACAGCGGCTTGCCCATCTGCCGGGTGATGTCCCGTGCGATGGCGTCGGCGTTCTTCTCCATCGCCTCGCACGCGCGCAGCACCCGCTTCACGCGCTCCGCCACGCTCAGGGCGCGCAGCGCGCGTGACGCGGCGCGGGCTCGCTCCAGCACGGTGTCCAGCTTCGCGGGCGACGTGGGCTCGACCGAAGCGGCGACGTCTCCGGTGAAGGGATTGTCGACGATGTGGGTGCACTGGCTCATGGCTTCGCAGGAAAGCCATGGACGCGCATGGCGTCATGGGGCCGCGAAGTTGCCGGCCACCCCAGCCACCCCGGCGCGTGCGGTACGCGACAGACTGCGCCCAGGAAGTGTTGTCGGCCCATCGCCAGCCTTTGTGCCTCAGCCGTCGGGGTGGCGGGGGCGTGCCGCAGCGCCATGCCCAGCCGCAGCCAGGCCTCGCGCTCTCCGCCCATCGCGAGGCCGTTGCCCGGCGTCAGCGCGTTCCGCCCGCTGGCCGCACCATGTCGATGTGGGGAATGCCGTCCTCGTCATAGACGTCGCCCTGCGTCTGGAAGCCGAAGTCTTCGTAGAAGCGCTGGAGGTAGTGCTGGGCCCCGATGTGGACGGCGGCCTGTGGGTACAGGCTGTCCAGGCGGGCAAGGCCACGCGCAACCAGTTCGCGCCCCAGCCCCTGGGCCCGTGCGCGGGGCGACGTCACCACGCGGCCCAGGCTGCTCTCCTGGGGATACTTCACACCGGGAGGCAGCACCCTCAAGTACGCGGCGAGCAGCCGGGGACCCTGCGACTCCGTGTGGAGCAGCAGGTGTTCCGCGCTCCGGTCGAAACCGTCCACGTCCTGGTAGATGGAGCGCTGCTCCACCACGAAGACTTCCTGTCGCAGGGCGAGCACGTCGTACAGCTCGTCGAGGGACAGCGCCTGGAAGGACTTCCATTGCCAGCGTCGCATGAGGACGGCGTCTAGCACGGGTAAGCGTGCGGGGCTCGCCTCGGCGGATACCCGGCGCATGTCCCATCCTTCATTGGTACGTTCGGCGCCGTGATGACGAATGACTCCGCGCCTGGACGCCGCTCACGCCGCGTGGTGGCCGTCACCGGGGCGACGCTGCTCGCCGCTGGACTCGCGGAGCTCGCCCACCTGCCTGCCGGGGCGTTGCTGGGGGCGATGGTGGTGTCCATCGCCGCGTCGCTGACGCTGTCCGTGCACGTCCCGGTGCCGCGCCGGGGGCTGCTGGTGGCGCATTCGGTGCTGGGGGGCGCGCTGTGTTCGTCCTTCTCTCCGGAGGCCTGGAGCGCGCTCGCGGACAGCTGGGGCGTGTCACTGGGCGCCGTGGTGGGCGTCGTGGCCGTGGCGCAGGGCGTGGCGTGGGTGTGCGCGAAGCTGGGCTACCTGGACTCGCGCACCGCCACCTTGGGGCTGATGCCGGGGGGCGCGTCCGCGATGGTGGCGTTGAGCGATGAGCTGGGCGCGGACGCGCGGCTGGTGACGCTCTTCCAGTTCATGCGCCTGTGCATCGTGATTCTCGTGGCAGTGGTGGTGGGGCGGTGGGTGGGGGATACGCCGGACGTGGCGGTGGCCCGCGCGGCGGACCTGCCGGGCTCGCCGCCACCGCTGTGGGCATGGCTGACGACGGCGGGAGTGTCCGCCGTGGGCAGTTTCCTGGGGCTGCGCTTGAAGCTGCCGGCCGGGGCCTTCCTGGGGCCCGTGTTGCTGGGCATCCCCCTCACGGCGCTGGGCCTGCCGGTGGGCGCGTGGCCGCCGGGCCTCCTCCCGTTGGCCTTGTGGGTGCTGGGCGTGCGCGTGGGCAGCCAGTTCGATGCCTCGGCGGTGCAGGAGCTGAAGCGCGTCGCTCACGTCGCACTGGCGGCCTCGGTGGCGATGGTGGTGGGGTGTCTGCTGCTCGCGTGGGGCTGGTCCGCGGCCACGGGCGTGGACCTGCTCACCACCTACTTCGCGACGTCTCCGGGCGGCGTCGACTCCGTGCTGGCCATCGCGCTGGGCACGCGTGCCACTTTGTCCGTCGTGCTGGCGGTCCAGGTGGGACGGCTGCTCTTGATCTTCCTCGTCGCGCCGCCGTTCCTGCGCAGGCTGTCTCCCGCCCGGGGCGCGTGAGCACCCCGCTGGCCAGGCTGGCGGGCATGCCTGCCCGAGTGGGTGGGGGCAGGTGTACGCCCGGGAGCGCCCAGGCGAGACTGGACGTCCGGCGCGGCCAGGGACGCGCGGTTAATATGTAGGCCGCGATGACTGCCCCGCACGATGCCCTGCCTGTCCCCAGCCTCGCTCCGAGCATGGAGGCGCTGGTCTCATTGCTCACGCGCCGCAATACGGTGGTGCTCACCGGGGCGGGGTGCAGCACCGAGTCAGGCATCCCCGACTATCGGGGGCCCGGGACGCGGGCGCGGGCGCGCAATCCCATTCAGCATCGCGAGTTCCTCACGCGCCCCGAGGTCCGGGCGCGCTACTGGGCGCGGAGCCTGATGGGCTGGCCGCGCTTCTCCTCGGCCCGGCCCAACGCGGCACACGCGGCGCTGGCGGAGCTGGAGCAGGCGGGCCATGTCCGAGGCCTCATCACCCAGAACGTGGACGGGCTCCACCAGGCCGCTGGCAGCTCGCGGGTGATTGAGCTGCATGGTGCGCTGGCCCAGGTCCGGTGTCTGACGTGCGGCGCGCAGGAGGCGCGCGAGGCGTTGCAGGCGCGGCTGCTGTCGCTCAACCCTGGCTTCTCCTTCGAGGTGCTGGAGCTGCGTCCGGACGGTGACGCGGACCTGACCTCCGAGCAGCTGTCGGCCTTCCAGGTCCCTGCGTGCCTGGTGTGTGGTGGCACGCTCAAGCCGGACGTCGTCTTCTTCGGCGACAACGTGCCGGTCCCCACCGTGGCGTCGGCGTTCGCCCTGTTGGAGGAGGGCGACGCGCTGCTGGTGGTGGGCTCTTCGCTGGCCATCTTCTCCGGCTACCGCTTCCTGGTGCGCGCGTCCGAGCGCCGGATGCCCATCGCCATCCTCAACCTGGGGGAGTGCCGGGGCGTGGAGCTCGCGGACGTGCACCTGGAGGCACGGGCAGGGGATGCGCTCCCCCGGCTCGCGGCGGCACTGGCCCGGAGCTGAAGGGACGTACGGCAATCACCTCACGTCGTACACCTTGCGGACCGGACTCCCTCCTCGCTCGATGTCGAGCTCGAGGTGCGAAGCGCCCCTTAGCAGCATGAAGGCCTCCAGGGCTCTGTCGGGCGCGTCGAGCGAGACGCCATTGATGCGCCGGAGCACGTCACCAGACTGGATGCCGAGCTGCTCGTAGAGGGAGCCCTTCTTGATGGAGAAGACCTTGAAGCCCTGGGGCTTGCCGTCGCGGAAGGCCGGCACCACTCGGGCCTGGGTGAGCAGTCCGTCCATATTGGCAAGCGCGTCTTCGACAGCGCGACGGGACACCTCATAGGTGTGCTCACCCACGGCGCGGATGCCCGTCTGCGCGGGCGCGGCGTTCGCCAGGAAGGGCGCGGGTGAGACGCCGCCAAGGTGGCCGGCGCGGATGAACTCCTCCCGGCCGTCCACCAGGAAGGTGATGCGCTCGCGCTCGATGGAGACGACGCGAGCGCCCTGCAGGTCGTCACCGGTCATCACGCTGCGGATGCGCTTCGCGTCGAGGTCCTCAATCGAGGCGAGCGACCACTGCGAGTCATGCGCCACCAGGGTGCCGAGCAGCTTCAACCGCAGGGACGTGTTCAGGGCCGTGCCGCCACCCGAGGGCGGCGTCTGCTCAGGCGATTTGTCGAGGGTCAGTCCTGTGAGCTTTGCCAGACGACTGCCTTCCAATGCCGCGCGGGGGCGTGAGGCGGCCTCGGCTGGCGAGGCTTGCTCATCCCGCATGTTTGAAATGCGTGGAGTGAACGCGAACTCCACGAGCAGGTTGGTCGTGCTCGCCAGGAGCAGCATGGCGAGTGCGATGCATGTCGTGGTGACGAGCCAGAAGTGCTTCCGGAGTGGGGTGGCCATGGCCGAGTGCCTTTGGTTTCAGGAGTGACACGCGGCCCTTGAGCAAGCTCGAGGCCAGGGCCCGCGTGGGGCTGGGCTCCCTCTGGACGCCTTGCCCGCACGGGACTTCCCCAGCCACCTCTGTCACGGAAGGTCGACGCGTGTGTGACTCGCTGTCACGCCACTTGGCGAGTCCGGACACGTTCGAGAATCCGGCACGCCGCTCTACAAGCAGGGCGACGCGCAGTGGGGCTCGCGGCGGCTGGGCACCGGCGCGGAAGCCATGGAACAGGACAGGCGCCGCGCTAGGCTCCGCGCCATCATGTCGAGCCCCACCGAGTCCGCCGCGCACCCTCGCCGCTTCCATGCCGAGTCCCTGACCCACATCCATCGGCACTTGCTGGCGTCGCTCGGTGCGGGGCCCGTCACCATCGAGGTGCCAGACCCGGACCTGGGCAGGGGTTGCTACCCCGGCGAGCGTGTGGGCCCGTCCGGCGCGCTGCTCCATCGGCCCCTGCGCAGTTGGTGCGACCTGGCGGAGGGGCTGGCGTGCCGCCTGCTCACGCCCCGCGCGGTGGATGCGACGCACATCGCGCTGACCTTCGAGCGCCTGGGGCCCGAGGCGCCCTGGCACGCGGGGGGGCAGGCGGACGAAGCGGTGTCACCGCAAGAACGCTATGGCGCGGCCTCCGCGTTCGCGCGCCTGCGCAAGCTGGAGGACGCGGGCTTCCTGCTGCCGTGGCTCGAAGCGCTTGGGCGCATCCGTTTGCCGGAGTCCGGCCGCGTGCTCGACCTGGGGGTCAACCGCGGGGATGAATTGGCGGCGTTCTCGTGGCTGGAGGAGGCCCCGGATGTGCGCTTCGTGGGGGTGGACCACAGCGCCAGCGCCATCGAAGAGGCGCGTGCCCGCTTCCCTGATGCGCGGCACCGCTTCATTGTCGCCGACCTCAACGCGCTGCCGGAGGACCTGGGACGCTTCCACCTGGTGGTGTCGGTGGGCACGCTGCAGAGCCCCGGTGTGGACGACCATGCGCTGTTGCGCAGGCTGGTGCAGGAGCACCTGGAGCCCCGCTCGGCGTTGCTGCTGGGCTTCCCGAATTCCCGCTTCCGGGATGGTGAGGTCGTCTATGGCGCGCGGGTGCGGAACCTCCGCGAGCCCGACCTGTCGCTGCTGGTGAAGGACCTGTCCTTCTACCGTCGCTATCTGCACCAGCACGGCTTCCGTACCTTCCTGGGCGGCAAGTACGACCTGCTCCTCACCGCGGTGCGGGACGCGGGCGATTGAACACGCGCGCGGTCCGCGTTGGCTCAGGCCGGTCGAGCCTGAACGGCTGGGCTGGGGACGTGGCCAGCGCGCACCACGAAGTCGCCAAAGCCCTCACCGGGCTGACGTTCGCGTGCGTAGCCTTCGAACAATGGCTCCAGCGCGGCGAGGATGGCGTCCTCGTCGATGTTCTCCCTGTAGAGATGACTGAGGCGCTGGCCTCGCGCGTCTCCGCCCAGGTGCAGGTTGTAGCGGCCCGGCGCCTTGCCCACGAGTCCCACCTCCGCCAGGTACGGCCTCGCGCAGCCGTTGGGGCACCCGGTGATGCGGAGCAGCAGGTTGGCGTCCTGCAGGCCATGCGCCCGCAGCCGGTCCTCCAGCCGTCCCACGAAGGCGGGCAGGTAGCGCTCCGCCTCCGCCATGGCGAGCCCGCACGTCGGCAGCGCCACGCACGCCAGCGCGTTGCGACGCACCGGGCTGGCGCTGCGGAAGCTGTCCAGCGCGTGCTCCGTCACCAGCGCGTCGATGGCGTCGCGAGCCTCGGGTGTCACACCCGCGATGACGAGGTTCTGGTTCGCCGTGAGCCGGAAGTCCCCGGTGTGGATGCGCGCGATTTCCCGCAAGCCCGTCAAGTGCGTGGCGCCGGGCCGGTCCGCCACGCGGCCGCTGTCCAGGTGCAGCGTGAGATGCCACCGGCCGTCATGGCCCTCCGTCCACCCGAAGCGGTCTCCGTTGTGCTCGAAAGCGAAGGGGCGCGCCGGCTGGAGCGGGAAGCCGAGCCGCTTCTCCAGCTCCGCCGTGAACCAGGGCACACCGCGCTCCTCCAGGACGTACTTCAGGCGCGCGTGCTTGCGGTTGGTTCGGTCCCCGAAGTCGCGGTGAATCTTCACCACCTCCTCGGCGACGGCGAGCGTCTGCTCTGGCGGGATGAAGCCGACGACGTCCGCCAGCCGGGGGTAGGTGGCCGCGTCACCATGCGTGGCGCCCATGCCGCCGCCCACGGAGACGTTGAAGCCCACGAGCGCGTCGCCCTCGGTGATGGCGATGAAGCCCAGGTCTTGCGCGAAGACATCCACGTCGTTGAGGGGCGGCACCGCCACTGCGGCCTTGAACTTCCGGGGCAGGTACGTGGAGCCGTAGATGGGCTCGTCCTCTCCGCCGGCCACCTTCTCCTTCCCCAGCCAGACTTCGTAGTAGGCGCGCGTCTTCGGCAGCAGGTGCTCGGAGATGCGCACCGCCCACCGATACACCGTCTCGTGGACGCTCGAGTCCACCGGATTGGGGTTGCACATCACGTTGCGGTTCACGTCGCCGCAGGCGGCCAGCGTGTCCATCATCGCTTCGTTGATGCGGGCGATGGTGGGCCGGAGGTCTTCCTTGATGACGCCGTGCAGCTGAAAGGCCTGCCGCGTGGTGATGCGCAGCGTGTGATTGGCGTGCTCACGTGCCAGGGCGTCCATCGCCAGCCACTGGGCGGGTGTGCACACGCCTCCAGGCAGGCGGGTGCGGAGCATGAAGCTGTAGGCGGGCTCCAGCTTCTGCTGACGCCGCTCCTCGCGCAGGTCGCGGTCGTCCTGCTGATAGCTGCCGTGGAACTTGATGAGGTTGGTGTCCGGCGTGGCGAGGCCGCCCGTCACCGGGTCCTCCAGGCTCTCCGCCAGACTGCCCCGGAGCAGGCGGCTCTGGGACTTGATGTGCTCCACTTCGGAGAGCGGCTTGGGCTGGTAGCTCATGTCGATGTTCTCAATCGGAATGGGTCAGTAGACGTCGCGCAGGTAGCGCCGCTGCTCGCGCAGGGATTCGAGCCAGGCGTGCGCGTCCTCGCGGCTCTTGCCGCCGTGGGTGGAGACGACGTCCACCAGTGCCTCGTGGACATCCGGGGCCATGCGCTGGGCGTCGCCGCACACGTAGAGGTGGGCGCCGCCTTCGAGCCATTCGTAGACGTCACGTCCGGACTCACGCAGCCGGTGCTGCACGTAGACCTTCTGTGCGCGGTCCCGCGAGAAGGCGAGTGACAGCCGGTGCAGCGTCTGCTTCTTCAGGGCCTCCTGCCACTCCGTCTGGTAGAGGAACTGGGAGCGGAAGTGCTGCTCACCGAAGAAGAGCCAGTTGCGGCCCTTCGCTCCGGTCTCCGCGCGCTCCTGGACGAAGGCCCGGAAGGGCGCCACGCCAGTGCCTGGGCCAATCATCAGCACGTCCTTGTCGCCGTCTTGCGGCAAGCGGAAGCGTTCGTTCGGCTCGATGAAGACGCGGACCGTGTCGGTGCCGGCCGTGCGCGTGGCCAGGTGGTACGACGCCGCGCCGAAGTGCCGCAGGTCGAACACCGTGTAGTCCACCACCGCCACCGTGAGGTGGGCCTCTTCACCCACGCGCTTGGGGCTGGAGGCAATCGAGTACAACCGGGGCGTCAGCCGGCGCAGGGACTGGACCAGCTCAGTGGCCTCCCAGGTGGCCTTGTGGGCGCGGAGTACGTCGATGACCTGATGCCCTGCCAGCAGCGCGCGGAAAGCCTCGGCGCGGCCCGGTTCGAGCACTTCGTGCAGCGCCTCGCTGCCGGACAGCCTGGCGTGCCGCTCCAGGAAGGGGCGGTTGAGCCTGGTGATTTCCAGCTCGTCACTCAGCCAACGCGCCAGCGGGAGCGTGCGGCCCTCTCGGGTGACCGCCGCTTCTCCGTCGAGGTGCAGCTCGGACAGGAAGGACGCCACCAGCTCCGGCGGATTGTGGGGCCACACGCCCAGCGCGTCGCCGGGGGCATACTCCAGCCCGGAGCCCGCGAGCGACAGCTCCAGGTGTCGAACGTCCTTGAGCGCGCCGCGTGCGGTGATGCGCTGATTGAGCAGCACCTCCGCCGTGTAGGGCGCCTCCTTGGTGAACGCGGGCGTGGCGTTCGGCTCCCGCAGCGGCACGACAGTGGCCGTCACCGTCGCCTGCGGAGTCAGCGCTTCGCGCGCCAGGGTGTAGGCCTGGTCGAGCCAACCCTTGGCCACGGGCTCGAAGTCCACGTCGCAATCGGCGCGCGCCAACAGCCGGCTGGCGCCCAGCTCCGAGAAGCGGGCGTCGAGCACCCGACCCACCTCGCAGAAGCGCGGGTAGCTGGAGTCCCCCAGCCCCAGCACGGCGTAGCGCAGCCCCTCCATGCGAGGCGCGCGCTTGCCGAGGATGAACTCACAGAAGACGCGTGCGTCGTCCGGCGGGTCGCCATCTCCCTGGGTGCTGATGACCACGCAGAGCAGCTTCTCCTTGGCCAGCTCCCGCACGGGATAGTCGCTGGCCCGGAACAGCCTCGCGGCGAGCCCGGCGGACTCCACCTGGTGCTTGAGGCGTTCGGCCAGGAGTCGGCTGTTACCCGTCTGCGTCCCATAGATGATGGTGAAGTGAGCGGCGGGGGCGGCCACGGGCACGGGCGTCACGGGGACGACGGTGGGCTGGGGCGCGCGGATGGCCAGTCCCGCCGTGTAGCCGCTCAGCCAGTGCAGGGCGGAGGCGTCCATCCCCTCCACGAGCTTGAGCAGCAGGGCACTCTTGTTCTCACCCAGGAGCGCGTTGATGAACGGGGGCGCGTGGGGGGCAGGGGATGTGTTCATCGTGTGGCCTCCCGCAGGGAGATGATCCGGTCGAGGTGTTGCTCCAGGTTCTCGGTGCCTTCCAGCTCCAGCCACGCGGCGCCGGCATCGCGGGCCTCCGCTCGTAGGGCCCGGCGTGTCTGGGGCGTGTCGGTGTGGACCAGGGCGACCAATCCCGCCGCCGCGAGCGCCAGCGCGACCTCTATGTCACCGGGGGTGGTGGTGACGTGCCAGCCCAGGTCGAACAGCCGGCGCTCCAACTGGAATGCGCGTGAGCCCGCGTCCGGCGTGGCGGGCAGCAGGACGATGGCGCCGGGCTGACCCAGCCGTCCCCGCCGCTCGGGTTGCGTGACGAGCGAGGAGCCGATTTCGCCCTTCGTTGACTCCTCCACGGGACCCAGGACCATGCCCGCGGCCACTGTGTCGTGCGTGAGCGCGTCGATGACGATGAAGGCGCCCGTGCGGCGGTTGTCGCGGTACGGGTCGGTCAGCAGCGGCCGACGGCACACCACTCGCACCCGGCCGATGTCGTTGAGCGACAGGGACTCGGCGGGTTGCTCGGAGAGGTCCGCCAGTTCCTTGCGCCACAGCACCCGCTCGATGTGCGCGGGCGCGGTCCGCGAGGCTTGCTTCACCAGGTAGCGGCGCGAGCAGTCCAGCGGCTGTTCTCCGAACCACACGAGCATCGCGTCGAACTGGTGGAGCGACAGCGGCGGCTGGTCCACATGGGCCAGCACGTCGCCTCGGCTGGCGTCCACTTCGTCCGCGAGTCGCAGCGTGACGGACGCGGGGGACGCGGCCTCCTCCAGCGGTCCATCGAAGGTATCGATGCTCGCCACGCGCGTGCGCCGCCCGGAGGGATGGACCTGGATTTCATCCCCGACGCGGACGGTGCCGGAGGCAATCTGTCCCGCCAGCCCTCGGTAGTCCTGGTGGGGCCGGAGCACGTACTGAACGGGGAAGCGGAAGGGCGCGTCGTCCTGCCGGCGCTGGTGTGGCAGGGACTCCAGCCACGCGAGCAGGGTGCCGCCTTCATGCCAGGGCGTGCGGATGCTGGGCCGGGTGATGTTGTCCCCGCGACTGGCGCTGACGGGGAAGAGCCGCACGCCCTCGAAGCCGAGCGCGTGGGCGAAGTCCATCAGCTCGGCGCCGATGCGCTCGAAGGCGCCGCGGTCGAAGCCCGTGAGGTCCATCTTGTTCACCGCCACGGCCAGGTAGGGGATGCCCAGCAACGAGGCGATGTACGCGTGGCGGCGCGTCTGCGGCAGCACGCCCAGTCGCGCGTCCACCAGGATGACCGCCGCGTCCGCGGTGGAGGCACCGGTGGCCATGTTGCGCGTGTACTGGATGTGGCCCGGCGTGTCCGCGACGATGACCTTGCGCCGAGCGGTGCTCAGGTAGCGGTAGGCAACGTCGATGGTGATGCCCTGCTCGCGCTCGGCGCGCAGGCCGTCGGTGAAGAGGGAGAAGTCCAGCTCCTCCGCGTCCGCGCCGGACGCGGCCTTCAGGCCCTGGACCAGCACCTCGGCGGGCACGGACACGGCGGCGGCGGCCCGCTTCGCGCTGGCCTTCCGCACGGCGGAGATCTGGTCCTCGAAGAGCCCGTCGCACTCGTAGAGGAGCCTGCCGATAAGGGTGGACTTCCCGTCATCCACGGAGCCGACCACGACGAGCCGGAGCAGCTCCCGGGAGGCATGCTGGTCGAGCAGTTGCTGCAAGCCGGTGTCCATTAGAAGTAGCCCTCGCGCTTCTTGAGCTCCATGGAGCCCTCTTCGTCGTGGTCGATGAGTCGGCCCTGCCGCTCGGACTGGCGGGCGTTCACCATCTCGTGGATGACGGTCTCCACCGTGGTGGCGGAGGACTCGATGGCGCCGCTGAGCGGGTAGCAGCCCAGGGTCCGGAAGCGCACGCGACGGAGTTCGGGCTTCTCCCCGGGCCGCAGCCGCATGCGCTCGTCATCCACCATGAGCAGGGTTCCGCTCCGGTCAATGACAGGGCGCTCCGCCGCGAAGTAGAGCGGCACCACGGGGATGCGCTCGCGCAGCACGTAGTGCCACACGTCCAGCTCCGTCCAGTTGGATAGCGGGAAGACGCGCATGCTCTCGCCCGCGTCGACGCGGCCGTTGAAGAGGTTCCACAGCTCCGGTCGCTGGCGGCGCGGGTCCCACTGTCCGTGCCGGTCCCGGAAGGAGAACACCCGCTCCTTGGCGCGGGACTTCTCCTCGTCGCGCCGCGCGCCACCGAAGGCCGCGTCGAAGCCATGCGCCGCCAGCGCCTCCAGCAGCGCCTGCGTCTTCATCGCGTGGGTGTACTTCTGGCTGCCGTGGTCGAAGGGGTTGATGCCCTCGGCCAGCGCGCGCTGGTTCCGGTGGATGATGAGGCGCAGGCCGTGGCGCGCCACGAAGGCGTCCCGGAACGCATACATGTCCCGGAACTTCCAGGTGGTGTCCACGTGGAGCAGCGGGAAGGGCAGGGGCGCGGGGTGGAAGGCCTTGCGCGCCAGGTGCAGCAGGACCTGGGAGTCCTTGCCGATGCTGTAGAGCATCACCGGGTTGGCGAACTCGGCCACTGTCTCCCGGAGGATGTGGATGCTCTCCGCTTCCAGCTCCGACAGGTGGGACGCCCGCGCGAACGTGTGCTCACTCATGACCGCCCTCCGCCACGCGCGCTGGCGCGTGTCCATGCTCCGAGGTTCCTTGCGCCACCAGCGAAGGCAGGCGCCCGCGCAGCGAGACGACCTCGCCCACGATGAGCAGCGACGGCGAGCCGAGCGCGTCACGCGTCGCCGCCTGGGCGATGTGGCTCAGCGGAGCCTCCACCACCCGTTGGTGCTCCCACGTGCCCGCCTCCACCACGGCGGCCGGGGTGGACGCGGAGCGCCCCGCGCCGACCAGCGCGCGCACCGTCTCCTCCAACCGGCTGCCCGCCATGTAGAGGACCAGCGTCTGGGCCTTCGCCAGGAAGTCCCAGGCCGGCGCGCTGCCGCCTCGGTATGCGGTGGCGAACGTCACCGCCCCGGAGACACCCCGGTGCGTGACGGGAATGGCCGCCGCCGCGGGCACGGCTGTCCCCGCGGTGAGGCCGGGGACGACTTCATAGGGGATGCCCGCCTCTTCCAGCGCGAGCGCTTCCTCGCCGCCGCGGCCGAAGACGAAAGGGTCACCGCCCTTGAGCCGCACCACGCGGCGCCCCAGCATCGCCTGGGCGATGAGGATGACGTGAATCTCCTCCTGGCTCACGGCGTCTCCGCCGCCCTCCTTGCCCACGTAGATGAGCCGTGCGTGGGGGCGCGCATGCTCGAGCACGCCAGGGTGGACCAACCGGTCATGAACGACGGTGTCCGCCTCCCGGAGCACGCGCGCGGCGCGCAAGGTCAACAGCTCCGGGTCTCCCGGACCCGCGCCGACCAGGAACACTCGGCCTCTCGTCTGCTCTCTCATCGTGTCTCTCCAAGAATCTTCGAGTGCTCCAATTCCGTGCGGAGCCGAGCCCAGGCGGCCTTGCGCTCGCCTCGCTCCAGCAGCGCGCCGATGTCTCCCACCGCCACCTGCTTCAGCACCCGCTGGCGCGCTTCGCCTCGGGGCAGGTGTTCGCGGAGCCAGCCGCTGAGTCGCGCCAGCCAGATGTGGTGTCGCGTCACCTGGGCGGTGAGCGTCTTGCGCAGGTGGCTGGCGAGCGCGGGGGCCCGCCCCGCCGAGGACACGGCGACGGTGATGGGCCCGCGCCTGCCGACGGAGGGCAGGGTGAAGTCACACAGCGCCGGTTCGTCCGCGGTATTGACCCACAGGCCCAGGTCCCGGGCTTCGGCGGCCACCTGCCGGCCCACGGCCACGTCATCCGTGGCCGCGAGCACCAGGTGATGGCCGCGCACGTCGCCGGCCTCGTAGGTACGGGGCTGCCATTCCAGGCGTCCATCGGCTGCGAGCCGTCGCAGCGTGGCGGTGGCCTCCGGTGCGATGACACGCAGCCGCGCGCCGGCGTCGAGCACCGCGAGGGCACGGCCCTCCGCGATGGCGCCGCCGCCCACCAGCAGGACGGAGCGTCCCTCGAGTCGAAGGCACACGGGATAATCCAAGGCGTGTGAAGGCATGGCGCGTTTCATCGGACCGGGTGGAGGCCGCACTCGCGATTCTCCGCGGACTCCCACCACCAGCGGCCCGCGCGCTCGTCCTCGTAGGGTTTCACCGCGCGCGTGCAGGGCGCGCAGCCGATGGACGGGTAGCCACGGTCATGGAGCGCGTTGTAGGGCACGCTCTTCTCCCGGACGTAGGCCCAGATGTCCCGGCTGCTCCACGTGGCCAGCGGGTTGAGCTTGAGCAGCCCATGCGCGCTGTCCACCTCCAGCGTCGCCACGTCGGTGCGGGTGACGGACTGCTCACGGCGCAATCCCGTCACCCATGCCTGTTGGCCCGCGAGCGCGCGCGACAGGGGCTCCACCTTGCGGATGGCGCAGCACGCCTTGCGTGCCTCCAGGCTCTGGCGGAAGGAGAAGTAGCCGCTCGTGGACTCCAGCGCCTCCACGCGCGCGCGCTCGGGGAAGTACGTCTCCACGGTGACGCCGTAGCGCCTACGCACCACCTCCATGAGCTCGTACGTCTCCGGGGGCAGGCGTCCGGTGTCGAGCGTGAAGAGGCGCAGGCTGGGCGCATGCTGGCGCGCCAGGTCGATGAGGACCATGTCCTCCACGCCGAAGCTGGAGGCGATGGCAGCGCGCGCGCCGAAGCGGCGCTCGGCCCAGGCGAGGAGGTCCTGCGCGGGGGCGTCCTTTACTTCAGCGGCTTCGGCGAGCAGGGCCGAGGCCTGGGGCTGCTGGGGCGACATGGTGACTCCAGGAAAAGAAAAGGCCCGCCTCTTTCGAGGGCGGGCCGCACGAGCAAGAAGGTTCGAGAAGGACGCGCTACACGCTTCTCGACGCTCGGCACCCGCCTGCAGGCGGACACGCGGGACACGCACGGCACAGACAGCACGCGCCACCCGTGGCACAGACGACATCACCCCGGGCGGAGAGCACGGGCGAGCGAGGGACACGGGCGTCGGCGGTGAAGGTCATGGGGTGGGAGCGGTGCAGGGCTGGGCGAGGAAACGAAAACGGCCCGGTTCCTGGGATAGGAGACCGGGCCGGGAAGAGCGCGAGGCGGGAGGCTTGGAAGGGCGTCCCGTGTGCGCGTCAACAACCCAGGTCCGGCTGACGACAGCAGGCACACGACGGACAGCAGCGGCTGGCAAACGGCGCGGCGGTCGGTGTGTGGGAGTGCGTCATCGCGAAGACATACGCTAGCGGCTGTTTCAGGCGCGCGTCAACCCGTCGTCCTCGATGCGGCATGCGGGGCTGGGCCAGCCTGAGGAGGCGTCCGCTCGTCCGCCCGTCTGGGGGCAGGACACGGCGCCATCCGGTGAACGTCCGCGCAGACCTTGGAAGGAGGCGGGGAGGCGAGCCCTCGTTGCCCATGCGGCAGCGGGCATCACCTTTTGCGGCAAGCCGGATTCACCCGTCACCCATGGAGGCCATCGATGGCGAGCACCAACAAGGACGTCGAGACGCTCAACTCGTTCCTGCGCGGCGAAATCTCCGCCGTGGAGACCTATCGCAAGGCGATCGGGCACGTCTCGGACGGACTGGCCCGTGACGCGCTGGAGTATTGCCAGCACGACCATGAGCACCGGGTCGAGGAGATTCGCGAGCGCATCCTGAAGATGGGCGGTGAGCCCGTGGAGAGCTCTGGCATGTGGGGCACCTTCGCCAAGCTGGTCCAAGGCGGCGCGGACGTCCTGGGCGAGAAGGCCGCCATCCAGGCGCTGGAGGAGGGCGAGGACCATGGCCTCGCCGACTACCAGCGCGACGCGGACCAGGTGCATGGCGAGAATCGGCGCTTCGTGCGGATGGAGTTGATTCCCGCGCAGAAGCGGACGCATGAGCGGCTCAGCCGTCTCAAGCGCACCCTTCACTGAGCGCGTGCCGCGCGGATGCGCGCCGGCCGGGTGTCTCGTTCCGGGCGCCCGGCCGGACTTTTCTCAACCGGTGTGACACGACACTGGCTTGAATCCCCGGGCATCCCGCCCGTCTCAGGCCACGCGCGGCGCCCTGAACCCTCCCCTGATGGGGTGTTGGAGCTTGTGCGCAGGGCATGCGATACCTGGGGGGCTCGTCGCGTTTAGGGAGGCGGAGCATGTCGCCGGACCGCGGTTCATCGGAACGGGATCCACGCCCGCAGCAGGTCTCCGGCGAGGAAGCCCAGGCCGTGCCCGTGACCTCCGCCTCGCTGATGGACGCCAGCCATGCGGGGACGCTGAGCGCGGGTTGTGAAGCCCTCTTCCGCTCCACCGAGACGACGCTCCAGTGGGCCTGGCGGGTGCTGAAGTGCGCGAAGGCGGGCCCGGGCGCGGGCCCCCTGGCCACCTCCGCCCGTCAGTGCGCGCTCGAGTTCCTGGATCGCGTCCCGCCCCATGTTCGCCGCGGCGTGGCGGAGCTCCTGGGGTACAGCAGCCTGTGGCAGGCGGTGTGTACGCGGCTGGGACGCCCGGTGGCGCGCTCCACCGAGGAGCTGCAGCATGAGCTGGGCGAGGACCTCCAGGTCCTGCTCCACGGCGCCCAGGCGCGGCTGGGGACCGCCGCCGCGCTGGAGCAGGGACTCCTGGTCCACCTGGGGCGGCTGCGCGATTCCCGCCGGGGAGAGCCGAGCGCGCCGCTGGAGCTGCGCGCGGCCCTGGACGCCTTCACCCACTCCTTGTCCGAGCTGATGACCGCGGCCAGCGCCTACCGCCGCGCGTGGGAAGCCGCGGAGACGGAGCTGTCCGAGTCCGCGGAGTGGCTGGGCGCCGGAGACCCGGGCTTCTGCTCGTGGATGGCGGACCACTTGTCAGAGACGGTCTTCGCGTGGCGCAACGCCCAGGCCTCCGTCCGCACGCTGCGCGAGCTGGGAGAGCTGGCTCAGCAGTCGTAGCCGGACGCTTGCCTCACGCGTCCACGAGGATGCGGTGCCGGTACAGCTCCAGCAGGACGTCCTCGGACAGGTCCGCCTGCTTGTTCTCGCGCAGGTGCTTGCGCACGGCGTCCACGGGCTCGCGTCCGGTGAAGTCGACGAGCAGTCCATAGGCTTCGCCGGGCAGGGCCACGGCGTCGTATTCGCTGTACGCGCCCAGGGCCACGCTGCCGTCCTGCATCCATTGGACGGTGGCATCGGGGTTGAGCTTGAGCGTGCGCGGCAGCTTGGGCGCCACGGCGGTGTGGTGGAGCTTCTCCAGCGTCTTCAGCTCGATGGTGCCATCCAGTCCCAGCAGCTTCTCCACGCCGTCCGGGGGCAGCGCCTTCACCAGGCGGTAGCACTCCCGGAAGTAGTCGAGCTCGAGTCCCTCGTAACCCTGCCACAGCGCCGCGTAGGTCTTGGCGGGCGGCGCGGTGTCATCCAGGTCCTCCACGGTGAGCGGCCCGGGCTGCGTCTCCGCGCGGTCCCTGCCGGACAGCACGTAGTCGGGGAGGAGTTGGAGCGCCGTCCAGCGTGACAGCTGGATTTCGGCCAGCGTCAGGTACGTCTTGAGGGACATCCAGAACTTGCGGCCGTCCGCGCCCGCCACGTACTTGCAGAAGAAGGTGGAGCAGACGGCTTCGCGGTAGGGCCAGATGGTGCAGCCGCCGCTGTCCGCGGAGAAGTAGCCGCAGCGCAGGGACGCGGCCCGGCCGAAGAACTGGTGGCCGTTCTTGTAGAGGAACTGGAACTTGGCGGGAGGCTTCACCCACTGCGGCGTGACGCCCACGCGGCTGGCGATCTTCGCCTCCATGCGGCGGCGGCCCTCGGCCAGTTCGGGGCGGTCATCGGACAGCAGCGCGCCCACCAGGTAGTTGGGCAGGCGCGGTGAGTACGTGCAGCACTTGGTGTCCGGCCGGAACATGCGGCTCACGCCGTCCACGGAGTCGACGGCGCCCTGCGCGGAGTCCTGGCTCATGGCGCAGTTCGAACAGGTGGCCTTGCTCTCCTCGGGAACGTCCTGCCGGAAGAAGTCAGGAAGGAGGTCGCGGTAGAGAAGGGGAAGGCTGTCGAGCAGGCGTGGCATGGCGGCTCCGGGAAGGTGTCCACCGACGCGCCGGACTCACTGGCGCGGGCTTTCTTCCCGGAGCCTGACGAGCGGAGCGACGCGTCGAGCGGCCTAGAAGTAGCAGATGGAGTCGAGGCCGCAGTAGCCCTGACGGTCTCCACACTGACAGTGGGAGTCATCCGCACAGAGCATCGCCGGGCAGAAGGGGCCGCCCGAGCCGCCGGTGCCGCCGCCCGTTCGATAGGTGTACTCGCACACGGCGTTCACGCAGGCGGCCGTCTGCGCACTGGGACACGCGTTCGCGCACTCCCAGTCTTCGTCACAGAAGGACTGGAAGCAGATGGCCAGCGAGGACTCGGCGCTCGCGCTGTTCTCACAGAGCGCCTCGGACCCGGAGCTGATGGGGTCAGCCGCCGCGACGGTCGCGAACGTCAGCAGCAGGGCGGCACTCCAGGCGAAGGGACGGCGGATGAAAGACATGGATGCTCCTGAGCCGACACCCGGGCGGGAGCGCATGGGAATGTCAGGCTGTCAAAGAATACCAGGATGTGTCTGGGGTGAAGGCAGGCGTTTGGGCTCGCTTGCATTCAATGTCAGACATTCCCTCCGGCCGACGTGGCACGTCGCGCGAAGATTCCGTCCCGACTGATGCGCTGCGTATCACGCCCGCTGCGTGAGTTGCCCATGCGCTCCGTGAGGGGGCGCCTTCGTGAGTCGTGTTTCACCCGCGCAGGCAGGTCAAAATAGCGTGGCTGCAGGTGAAATCGCGCGATGACCTGACGGTACAGGTGGCGTGTCCGGTAGGCTACGCAGCAAATGCCGTGGGTCATCCCCCCGTTGACCACTCGGAGGTGTGCCATGGACGGATCCGGTCCCCTCCCGTTTCCGGTTGAAGCCCAGGACGTTGGCGTCATCGGACGCGTGCATGCTGCGCTGACGCATCAGTTTCCGCACATGCATCCGGTGGCGCGTCAAGCCATCAGCGGGCTCGTGCGTTTCTGCGACGGGTGGCGGCGGCTGTTTCCGGCGCGGAGGCCGACCCAGGTGGTGCCCGCGCTGACGACGTGGGAGCAGTTCCTGACGACCGAGCCCCGCTCGCGCCGCATCATGGTGACGGTGCAGCCGTTGGGCGTGGAGACGGACGGCGGGACGTGGGCACCGGTGCTGCTGGCGCGTGTGGCGCGCTGGTACCGCGACAGCCGCGGCGTGCGCCGGCAGAACCAGCCCCTGGACGTCTGGGTGGCGCGCCTGGGGCGTGAAGGCTCTGATGCACGCCAACGCGTCCTGGACGCGGACGTCCTCACCGCCGCCATCACGTGCGAGGACGGTGGGCTCCAGGTGGTGCGTTTGTCCCTGGACGACGCGGCGCTGACGCCTGACGGGGTGGCGGCGTTGCTGGCGCGCACGCCCAGCCGCTCGCTGGCCGAGGCACGCCGGGACGGCTTGTTCCCGCAGGTGCTGGTGGACCGCGCCTCGCGAGGTGGCAGCGCCTGGACGTCCCACCTGCTGACGTCGAGCGCCTGGTTCGGCGCGAGGGTGGACCCGGCGACGGGCGCCCTGGAGCTGAGCTTCGACCACCTGGTGATGGATGGCACCGCGATGGCCGAGCTCTCGCTGGCGGCCTCGGAGGGGTTGCCGCGCAGGGAGGGCCGCGCGGCGCCGGGCGAATGGCTCACCGGTCCCGAGGAGCCGTCGCCACTGCTGCGAGTGGAGTTGCCGGAGGGGCTCGACTTCCGGAACCTCACCTGCGCGATGCTCCAGGCGGTGAAGCGGGCCGGCGAGGGCGTGTTCCCCGTCGACAATCCCACGCTGCTGGTGCCGGTGCTGCCCGCGTCGCCGCACACCGTGGCGCGGAAGTGGCGGCGCATTGGTATCGCGGTGGTGCCCTCGCGGACGCGCACAGGGCCGATGACGCCCGCCCACGTCGCGCACCTGCTGGAGCAGACGCGGCGGGGCGGCGGCGTGCTGAAGGACATCTTCTCCACGTTGTACTCGCCGGCGCTGCCGTGGTGGATGCCCTCCTTCACCACACACGGCTTCGCCTACACACCCTTGCTGCGGCAGGTGCCCGCCGCCCTGGGAGGCAATGCCCTGCTGTCCAAAATCACCTTGGAGGTCGACGATGATGAAGCGCTGGCGCGGCACTCCCCGCTCTTCTTCAACACGATGCGGCCGCTGCGGGCCGTCGGGGGCGGCGTGGCCCTCTGCGTGACGGAGGTCCTCCACGCGACGCCCTCGGGCGTGCGCAAGCGCTTCTTCGCGGCGCTCGCGGGCAGTGGTGCCCTGGGCACGCGCGAGAAGCTGCTGGCCTTCCGGGATGTGCTCGTCGCGGAGGCCGTCGACAGGGCCCAGCCGCGGCGCCGGTCACTCCCTTGAATGAACCTTCCTGGTCTTCCGTCACGAGAGCTCCCCATGGTCTCCCCCCACGACCCCGGACGCATCCGGCCGCGACCGCACCTCCAGTTCCCCTTCGACGCGAGCTTCCCGCGCATCTGGCACCGCAATGGCCCTGGCACCACGCACCTGTGGAACGGGCTCAACATGCTCTTCCCCCAGGGCGAGCGGTTCTTCGTGCGCAGCGTCAACCACTACATGCCGCAGCTGGCGGACACGCCCGCGCTGCGCGCGCAGGTGAAGGCCTTCTTCGCGCAGGAAGGCAAGCACGCGCGTGAGCACCAGGACTACATCGAGCTGCTGGAGTCCCAGGGCTACGACATCCACCGCTTCATGCGGCGGTACGAGTCATTTCTCTGGGGCGTCATCGACGCGAAGCTTCCGCCGTCGCTGCGGCTGTCCATCACCGCCGCGCTGGAGCACTACACGGCGCTGATGGGCGAGAACACGCTGACGCTGGGCGTGTTCGCGGACGGCCACCCGGCGATGCGCAACCTCATCGAGTGGCACGCCGCCGAGGAGATTGAGCACAAGGCGGTGGCCTTCGACGTGCTGCGGAAGGTGGCACCGGGCTATGGGCTGCGCGTGTTGGGGATGGTGCTGGCCGTGTTGTCGCTCTTCTCCCTGTGGTTCGCCGCCACGGTGACGCTGCTGCGCCAGGAGCGTGGGCTGGGGTGGACAGGGCTGCTGCGCGAGCTGTGGCGCGCTCACCGGAAGGACCCGGTGCTGTTCCAGGTGCTGGGGCGGGGCTTGCGGCAGTACCTGCGCCCCTCCTTCCACCCGCTGGACAATGACAACCTGGAGTTGGCCAGGGCCCACCTGGCGACATTGGAGGCGCCGCCTCCGGATGTCCCGGAACGCGAAGCGGCATAGCGGCGCGAACGCACAGCGGGTGAGGGGGCCTCCCGCGCGGGGGTTGTTCCCTGGAGGCGCGTGAAGGAGGCCGTGAAAGTTGCTTGCCCCTGCGATGCCCCGTCCGGCGTCCTGGGGGGCAGGTTCGTCTGTTGGCGGTGCTTCCCGCTTTGTCACGAGCGCTGCGCAGGCTCTGACGTGCGGCTGACACCTACCGTGGCTCCTGCCCGCACGTCCGGCAGGCGTCCCGGCGTGAACTCTTCACGCGCCGGGCCGACGCACGGTGATAAGGACGGCCTCGCTGTTACCCAGAGCCACGATCTCGACCCATGTCCAGCATGCACACCCTGCGTGGGGCTCCGGCCCTTTCTGACTTCAGGCTCGCCAAGCTCCTGGCCCAGTGCCGCGAGCGGGTGCCCTCCGTTTCATCCATCTATGCGGAGTTCGTGCACCTCATCGACGCTCCGGCGCCCCTCTCCGAGGCGGACCTGGCCACCCTGGGCCGCCTGCTCGACTACGGGCCCCGCGTGGCCACGGGCGCGCGCACCGGCAGCCTGCTGCTGGTGCTGCCTCGGCCGGGCACCATCTCCCCCTGGTCCTCCAAGGCCACGGACATCGCCCACAACTGCGGCCTGGGCGAGCGGGTGCGGCGCATGGAGCGCGGCACCGCCTTCTTCATCGCGGGCCCCGACGGGCAGGCGTTGCAGGACGTGGAGCTGGAGCGCCTGACGCCGGTGCTGCATGACCGGATGACGCAGGCGGTGGTGGGGCGTCTCGAAGACGCGGCCATCCTGTTCGCCGGGCACACGCCCCGGCCCTTCACGACGGTGGACGTGCTGGGCGGAGGCCGCGCGGCATTGGTGACCGCAAACCGCGAGCTGGGGCTGGCCCTGGCCGACGACGAGATGGACTACCTGGTGGCGCGCTTCACCGAGCTGAAGCGCAACCCCACCGACGTCGAGCTGATGATGTTCGCGCAGGCCAACAGCGAGCACTGCCGGCACAAGATCTTCAACGCGAGCTGGACCATCGACGGCAAGCCGCAGGAGCGCTCGCTCTTCCAGGCCATCAAGAACACCTACGTCCAGCACAAGGAAGGCGTGCTCGGCGCGTACAAGGACAACGCGGCCGTCATTGAAGGCTTCGAGGTGGACCGCTTCTTCCCGTCCCCCGAAACCGGTGAGTGGGGCTCCGTGCGCGAGCCGGCCCACATCATGATCAAGGTGGAGACGCACAACCACCCGACGGCCATCTCCCCGTACCCGGGCGCCGCCACCGGCGCGGGCGGCGAGATTCGCGATGAAGGGGCCACCGGCCGTGGCGCCCGGCCCAAGGCGGGCCTCACCGGCTTCAGCGTGAGCCACCTGCGCATCCCCGGCTTCGAGCAGCCCTGGGAGCAGCCCTACGGCAAGCCGGACCGCATCGTCTCCGCGCTGGACATCATGGTGGACGGCCCCCTGGGCGGCGCGGCCTTCAACAACGAGTTTGGCCGGCCGAACCTCACGGGCTACTTCCGCAGCTACGAGGTGCAGGTCCCCACGCCCGGTGGCGTGGAGGTGCGCGGCTACCACAAGCCCATCATGATTGCCGGTGGCCTGGGCAACATCCGCGCGCCGCACGTGCAGAAGGGCCGCCTGCAGCCGGGCGACAAGCTCATCGTCCTGGGCGGGCCCGCGATGCTCATCGGCCTGGGCGGTGGCGCGGCGTCCTCCATGGCGCAGGGCGCGAGCGCGGCGGACCTCGACTTCGCCTCCGTGCAGCGTGACAACGCGGAGATGGAGCGGCGCTGCCAGGAGGTCATCGACAGCTGCTGGGCGCTGGGCGACAAGAACCCCATCCGCTCCATCCACGACGTGGGCGCCGGCGGTCTGTCCAACGCGGTGCCGGAGCTGGCCCACGACAACGACCTGGGCGGGCGCCTGGAGCTGCGCGCGGTGCCCAACGCCGAGCCGGGCATGTCGCCCGTGGAGATCTGGTGCAACGAGGCGCAGGAGCGCTACGTGCTGGGCGTGGCACCAGAGGACCTGGCCCGCTTCGCCGCGCTGTGCGAGCGGGAGCGCGCGCCCTTCTCCGTGCTGGGGGACGCCACCGCCGAGCAGACCCTGAAGCTGGGGGACACGCAGTTCGGCAATGCGCCCATCGACCTGCCCATGGACGTGCTGTTCGGCAAGCCGCCGCGCATGCACCGTGACGTGACGTCGCGTCCGGTGTCGTTCGCGCCGCTGACGCTGGATGGCTCGCTAGCGGTGCTGGCGGAGCGCGTGTTGAGCCACCCCACGGTGGCGGACAAGAGCTTCCTCATCACCATTGGCGACCGCACCGTGTCCGGGCTCAGCAGCCGGGACCAGATGGTGGGCCCCTGGCAGGTGCCGGTGGCTGACTGCGCGGTGACGCTGTCCACCGTGACGAGCACCACGGGCGAGGCCATGGCCATGGGCGAGCGCACGCCGCTGGCCCTCATCGACGCGGCGGCCTCGGCGCGCATGGCGGTGGGCGAGGCGCTCACCAACATCGCCGCGGCCCGCATCGGCAAGCTGTCCGACGTGAAGCTGTCCGCCAACTGGATGGCCGCGGCGGGCAGCCCGGGCGAAGACGCCAGCCTCTACGCCGCCGTCCACGCGGTGGGCATGGAGCTGTGCCCCGCGCTGGGGCTCACCATCCCCGTGGGCAAGGACTCCATGTCCATGCGCACCGTCTGGGAGGAGGGCGGCGCCCGCAAGGCCGTGACGTCGCCGGTGTCGCTCATCATCTCCGCGTTCGCGCCGGTGCTGGACGTGCGCAAGACCCTGACGCCGCAGCTGGTTGACGTGGCGGACGACACGCGGCTGCTCTTCATCGACCTGGCGCGCGGGAAGCAGCGGCTGGGCGGTTCCGTGGTGGCGCACATCCACGGGCAGGTGGGGCCGGAGAGCCCGGACGTGGAGGACCCCGCGCTGCTGCGTGGCTTCTTTGCCGCGGTGCAGGCGCTCAGCGAGAGCGGCTCGCTGTTGGCGTACCACGACCGCTCCGACGGCGGCCTGTGGGCCACGCTGTGCGAGATGGCCTTCGCGGGCCGCTGCGGACTGGATGTGGACCTGGCGCCGCTGGGCGGTGACGTGACGGCGGCCCTCTTCAACGAAGAGCTGGGCGCGGTGGTGCAGGTGCGCGCCTCGGATGTGGCGCGGGTGCGCGAGGTGCTGGCGCAGCACGGCCTGTCACGGGACGTTCACGAACTGGGCCGCCCGGTGACGGCGCTCCAGGTGCGCGTGCGCCACGGCGGCGACACGTTGCTGGCGGAGGACACGTTGGCCCTGCGCCGCACGTGGTCCCGCGTCAGCTACGAGATGCAGAAGCTGCGCGACAACCCCACCTGCGCGGACCAGGAATCCGCCGCGAGGACTGACGCGGCGGACCCGGGCCTGTCGCCGAAGCTGACCTTCGACCCGGCCCAGGACGTGGCCGCGCCCTTCATCGCGAAGGGGGCCCGTCCTCGCGTGGCCGTGCTGCGCGAGCAGGGCGTCAACAGCCAGCAGGAGATGGCCGCGGCCTTCACGCGGGCGGGCTTCGCCGCGGTGGATGTCCACATGAGTGACATCCTGTCGGGGCGGGTGTCGCTCGAGGGCTTCAAGGGCGTGCTGGCCTGCGGCGGCTTCTCCTACGGTGACGTGCTGGGCGCCGGTGGTGGGTGGGCGAAGTCCATCCTCTTCAACCCGCGTGCGCGAGACGCCTTCGCCGCCTTCTTCGCGCGGCCGGACAGCTTCGGCCTGGGCGTGTGCAACGGCTGCCAGATGATGTCGCAGCTCAAGGACATCATCCCGGGCGCGGAGCACTTCCCTCGCTTCGTGCGCAACGCCTCCGAGCAGTACGAGGCGCGCCTGTCGCTGGTGGAGGTGTCGAAGACGCCGTCGCTCTTCTACCAGGGCATGGAAGGCAGCCGGATGCTCATCGTCACCTCGCACGGCGAGGGCCGCGCGGAGTTCCCCAGCGCGGAGGACGCCGCCCGCGTCAACGGGCTGGGGCTGGTGACGACGCGCTGGGTGGACAACCACGGGCGCGTGGCGGAGTCGTATCCCGCCAATCCGAACGGCTCGCCGCACGGCATCGCGGGGCTGACGACGCGGGATGGCCGCTTCACCATCACCATGCCGCATCCAGAGCGGGTGCATCGCTCCGTGCAGCACTCGTGGCGGCCGCGCGAGTGGGGTGACGACGGCCCCTGGATGCGCATGTTCCGCAACGCCCGCGTCTGGCTGGGCTGAGCGCCGCGGGTTCTCTGGGCGGGGAGCAGGGCCGGGACAGCATCCGGCCCGCTCACCCGTTCCGTGAGGAGGCTATGCCTTGACCAGCTCCAGCGGCTGGCCTTCGGGGACGTGCTTCATGGACACCGAGTTCATGCAGTAGCGCAGGCCGGTGGGCGGCGGGCCGTCGGGGAAGACGTGACCCAGGTGCCCGTCGCAGCGCGCACAGCGGACCTCGGTGCGAATCATGCCGTGCGAGACGTCCTGGATTTCCGCCACCGCGTCGGGCGCCACCGGCTGCGTGAAGGACGGCCAGCCCGTGCCGGACTCGAACTTCGTTCCCGCCTTGAACAGGGGGTTGCCGCAGCCCGCGCACACGTAGGTGCCAGGCGTCTTCGTGCCCAGGAAGCACCCGGAGCCAGGCCGCTCGGTGCCCTGGCGGCGGAGGACTTCATACTCCTGGGGGCTCAAGCGCTTGCGCCATTCGTCGTCGCTGAGGGTGAGCTTGTCGACCATGCCTTCCTGCTCCTTGTCCGGGCCCGGACCGGGGCCCACGCGCACATCAGATGCGCATCCTGCCCCAGCGTCGCGCCTGGTGGGCAGCAAGGTGTGAGGGAGCTCGTCCGGCTCCCCGCTTCAGGGCCAGGCGCAATCCGGGAGGCGACGGCGGGGCGCCGGGGTTCAACGGGAGTGGGAGGGGCGTCATGCAAAGCGAGGAGCGTGCAATGCGGATTGGCGAGCTGATGACCAAGAACCTGGAGACCATCGAAGCGGGCGAGCCCATCCGGGCCGCCGCTCTGAGGATGCGCACGTGCAACATCGGCTCCCTGCCGGTGCTGGAGGGTGGGCAACTGGTGGGCATGCTGACGGACCGGGACATCGCGGTGCGGTCCGCGGCGCTGGGGCAGGACCCGAACACCACGCCCGTGCGCGAGGTGATGACGGCCACGGTCATCACCTGTGACGTGGACGCGACGCTCGAGGTGGCGGAACAGGTGATGGAGGAGAAGATGGTGCGTCGCCTCGTGGTGGTGGACGGTGAGCGGCGGCCGGTGGGGCTCTTGAGCCTGGACGACCTGGCCACGGTGCCGGAGGAAGTCCTGCACGCGGGCGAGGTGCTGGAGCGGCTCCAGCAGGTCTGAAGCGACGGGGCGCGAGCGGTGAACCACACCGCTCGCGCCCTGGTGCCATCCTCAGGCGTCCGGGGCCGGACGGCACGACGCGACGAGCTCCGCCGCGGCGTCCTCCCATGGGACGTCCCGCTGCGCGCCGTCCCGCTGCCGCAGGCGGACGTTGCCCGCGGCCACCTCGCGTGCGCCCGCCACCACCAGCCACGGGACGCCCGCCGCGTGGGCATCCAGGACCTTGCGGGACAGGGATTCACCCCGCCGGTCCACGCTGGCGCGGCAGCCCGCCTCCTGGAGCTTCGCGGCGAAGCGCTCGGCGTAGTCGCCCGCGCCTTCACCCACGGCGGCCACCACCACCTGCTGCGGCGCCAGCCAGGGCGGCAGCGCGCCGCCGTGGTGTTCCAGCATGACGCCGATGAAGCGCTCCAGGCTGCCGAGCAGCGCGCGGTGAAGCATCACCGGACGGACGCGGGCCCCGGAGGCGTCGACGTAGTGGAGGTCGAAGCGCTCCGGCAGCACGAGGTCCAGTTGGATGGTTCCGCACTGCCACGCACGCCCCAGCCGGTCCTTCAGGACGAACTCCAGCTTGGGCCCGTAGAAGGCCCCCTCGCCCGGCTGCATGTGGCACTGGAGTCCCGCTTCCTTCGCCGCGAGGAGGAGCCAGGACTCGGCCTTGTCCCAGAGCTCATCGCGCCCCGCGCGCGACGCGGGCCGGCCGGAGAAGGCCACCTGGACGTCGTCGAAGCCGAAGCCCGCGTAGAAGTCCTTCAGCGAGCGGGCGAAGCGGACGACCTCCGGCACCACCTGCGGCTCGGCGCAGAAGATGTGGCCGTCATCCTGGGTGAACTGCCGCAGGCGGAACAGGCCGTGGAGCGCGCCGCCGGGCTCCGCGCGGTGCACCAGGCCGAACTCGCCCAGGCGCAGCGGCAGGTCGCGGTAGCTGGGCGCCATGCGCTGCACCAGTTCGATGTGGCCGGGGCAGCTCACCGGCTTCACGCCCAGGTGTCGCGCGCCGTCCTCCACCAGGAACATGTTCTCCCGGAAGTTGTCCCAGTGGCCGCTGCGCTCCCACAAGGGCTGCGCGTAGAGCTGTGGGGTACGGACTTCCTGGTAGCCCTCGCGGCGCATGCGCTGGCGGACGTGCTCCTCCAGCAGCCGGTACAGCACCAGTCCGCGCGGGTGCCAGAACACCATGCCGGGTGCCTCTTCCTGCAGGTGGAAGAGGTCCAGGCGTTGGCCCAGCGCGCGGTGGTCGTGTTCGTCGAGCATTGCTTCGTCTCCGATTCGGAAGGGTGAAACGCCATCCGGTCGGAGCGCTGAGCGAGCGCACGGTTGCCCCGGCCGGAGAAGGCGGGGCAGGGAACCGTGCGTTCGTCAGCTCACCACGTGACGCGCACGGTTCCACGCCCGCCGAAGCGAGTCGTGGTGCCGGTGGTCGTGGTGGTGATGACGAAGCTCACGGCGAAGAAGATGCGAGGGGCTCGGAGAATTGTCAACTCGGCCCCCTGCACGGACCCTGCGCTTCTGGGAGGGCCCGTGCAGGTGTTGCTACGCCAACAGCGACGCGAGCCCGATGAGGCCGGCGATGAGGAAGAACAGCGACTCACCGGCGATGAGGCCACCGCCCATGAGGGACATGGTGCTCATGTCCTCCGGAAGGGCCTCGCCCTCACCCGGGCTGCCACTCACCGCGGGCTCTCCACGCTTGGAGAATGTGTTCCAGACGGACGTCACGATGCCGCCCGCGCCGAACCACAGCGACACCGGGAACGCCACGAAGCCGCCGAACGACGACGCGTAGGGACTGGGGAGCAGGATGGCGTCCACCGTCCAGCCGACGGCGAAGCCCTTTCGGGAACCCTTCACGTACCGCTGGTAGCGCGCGTTGCCTCGCACCACCTTGCGCAGCAGTTCGTAGATGAAGCCGATGGCCAGTCCGAGGAGCAGGGCATTCACGACGGCCTGCGACAGCGAGCCGAGGTCGCGGATGGCGCCCACCAGCTTGTACGTCATCGCGGAGCCCCACTGGCCCACCTCGGCGTTGGGGTTGTCGAGCTGGTTGATGGTGAGCGCCGGGTAGGCGGTCATGAACACGCGCGCCAGGCCCACGCACAGCAGCGCGCCCATGATGACGCCCAGCACCTGATAGCGGAACTGGGTGGCGCGGTTGGTGCCCAGTCGCCAGCCGGTGGAGCGGTCCTGCTGCATGTCGCAGCCCACCGACGTGGAGATGAGCAGGATGGTGGCGGCCATCATGCCCACCAGCGGGACGCGCAGGCCCATCATGGACATCAGCAGCACGGAGATGACGAAGGCGCTGGAGATGGGGTTCTGGTCGGTGATGCCGAACGAGATGCCGTTGATGAGCACGAACAGCAGGGCGAGCAGCATGCCGAAGAGGAGCCAGCCGACGGGCTGATTCAGCACCTGCGTGCCCACCACCAGCGTCGCGCCGCCCCAGACACCCACCCAGGCCAGCAGCCGGGGGATGTTGACCTTCTTCCAGGACTCCTCTTCCCCTTCGTCCTTCACCGAGGCCCGTTCGCGGATGCGCTTCGCCGCCTGGACCGCCAGCAGCGACAGGTCCACCACGGCCGCGCCGCAAATCATCCCCAGGCCGATGACGAAGCCGATTTTACGGAACGGGTCCTGAGGGCCGAGCCAGCCAATCTCCCGGAGGGTGGGCACCAGCACCGCGCCGATGACGGCCATCACGATGGCGGGGACGGTGATGCGGCTGCCGACAATCATGCCCGCGCCCAGCGTCGCCGCGCTGGTGCCGATGGAGGCGACGAAGGCCACCTTCTCCGTCATCCACGCCGCCAGGGCGCCCAGCAGGGTGCCGCCGCCCAGCTTGGAGATGGACGCCTTGAGCAGGCGCTTGTCCGTGAGGGCGCGCAGGATGTTGGCCACCGCCAGCCCGGACGGATAGTCGAGCTGGAGCTTGTCCACGAGCAGGGGCGTGTAGAGCATGCCCACGCCCACGGCGAACATGCCCACGCAGCCGACGAAGAGCATGAGTTGCCAGGCCGCGGGCATCTCCATGCCCAGCCACACCATGGACTGGATGAGCACGGACATGGCGCACAGCGAGGCCACTGACGCGGCCATCGTCTGCATGTAGTTGGCGCCGTGTTTGCCCTCCGCGCCGTACCCGTAGGTGACGGCGCTGCCGAGGATGCCGGCCAGCACCTGGCCGCCGACGAAGAAGCCCACGCTGAAGTTCATGTACGAGGCGGCGATGCCGCCCAGGGGCCCCAGGATGAACAGGGCCACGGCGCTCAGCAGCAGGTGGTACTTCCACGTCCCCACGGGGGGCAGCCAGTGGAAGCGACGTTGGGAGGGCTCCGCGAGGGCGCCACCCGAGGACGGGGGAGGGGGCTC
>NZ_JABFNS010000080.1 GCF_013116825.1 Myxococcus xanthus | reverse complement strand
CTCCGTTGCGTGCGCGGGGGTGGGCAGCGGCACCATTCCACGCCCACCCCCGCGCACGCAACGGAGGGGGCGGCGCGTTAGAGGCCGTACGCCTCCAACAGCTTCAACCACACCTCGCTCATGGTGGGGAACGACGGCACCGCGTGCCACAAGGTATCGAGCGGAACCTCTCCCGCCACGGCGATGGTGGCCGCATGGAGCATCTCTCCCACCTCCGGCCCGGTGAACGTGGCGCCCACGAGCACCCGGCGCTTCTCGTCCACCACCCACTTCACGGTGCCAGTGAGGCCCTTGCCCACCAGCGACGTGCCGGACACGTCCTGGAGCTGCTGCTCCACCGTGCGCACCGGCAGCCCGGCCTCGCGTGCCTTGGCCTCGGTGAGGCCCACGCTGGCCACCTGCGGGTGGGTGAAGATGACTTGCGGGGTGGCCTTCGCGTCCGCCCAGGCTCTTGCCTGTTTGCCCGCGATGACGTCGCCCACCATGCGGGCCTGGTACTTGCCCATGTGGGTGAGGAGGTTGCGGCCATTGGTGTCGCCGCACGCGTAGAGCCAGCCGCCGTCCACGCCCTTCGCGCGGAGCTGGTCATCCACCTCCACGGGCTTGCCGCCCTCGAGCCCCACCGTCTCCAGCCCGATTCCTTCCGTGCGGGGCACGCGGCCCATGGCCACCAGGATTTCGTCCGCGACGACCTGCTCGCCGTTGGACAGCGTCACCGTCACCTCGCCCTTGCCGCCGGGCCGCTGGACGCGCGTCACGGTCATTCCCAGCAGCACGCGCGCGCCGGCCTCTCGCAGCGCCTGGGCCACCTGCTCGCTGGCGAAGGGCTCCGCGCGGGACAGCAACCTCTTTCCGCGCTGCACCAGCGTCACCTCGGAGCCCAGCGAGCGCCATGCCTGGGCCAGCTCCACCCCGACCGCGCCGCCGCCCAGCACCACCAGCCGTTTGGGCACCTGCCTGGCTGCGGTGCCCTGGCGGTTGTCCCAGGGCTGGGCGTCCTTCAGCCCCGGGATGTCCGGGATGCGCGGATGGCTGCCGGTGGCCAGCACTACGGCTTTTCGGGCCTCCAGCTCCCGCGCGGCGCCGTCCTTGTTCTCCACGCGCACCTTGCGCGGGCCCGTGAGCTTGCCGGTGCCCCGCACCACCTTCAGCTTCGCGCCCTCGGCCCACTTCACCTGGGAGTCGTCCTGGTAGTTGTTGACCATCGAATCCCGGCGGGCCAGCACCGCGCGCGCGTCGATGCCCTCCTGGAGCTTCTCGCGGACGCCGGCGGCATGCTCCGCCAGCCACCGCGCTTCGCTCGGGCGCAGCAAGGCCTTGCTGGGGATGCAGGCCCAGTACGAGCACTCGCCGCCGAGCAGCTCATGCTCCACCAATGCCACTGACAGCCCGGCCTCCGCGGCGCGCGCACCGGCGACCTCACCCGCGGGGCCTGCCCCAATCACCACCACGTCGAACGCTTCCGCCATGTGCCTTCACCTCGTGCCCGCTGCGTAGCGCGGCGGCGGGCCATGCCCACGGCCGCGTTGAGACGCACGTCCGCTGCTGGAAAGTGAGGGTGGCCACCCGCCGACACCGGACACAGGGCACGGGCCCCAGGGGTGGCTGGCTGTCAGGTCTGTCCGCGTCCTGCCGTCCGGGGCTGTCGCTTGACGCGGGCAGGGGGCGGTTACATCTTGCCTGCGTAGCATCACGGTCCGCGCGGGAGTCACGCACGCGGCGGGAGGTGTGCCATGGGACGTGTCTTGAATGGAGTCTCGGGTCGCTCCGCGCTGAACGTGCTGAACCGGTCGGGCCGCCTCCCTCGCTGAGCGGGACGGAGCGCGCTTCCAGAGCCTGGGATTCGGCATGTGCGCGGGGCTTTTGCCTCCGTGCAATGGGCCGGCGTGTGTCTCGTGCGTCGCTGACGGCTTTGAAGCCGGGAGCGCACGAGGGGCACGCGCGGCCTTCTGGGAACCGTTCGTCCTCTCATGTCCTCTTCCAGGAATCGCCGTACCTCGGCATCGCGCCATCTGCGCGTGCAGTCCCATCTGTCCCAAGAAGTCTCCCGCACCTTCCGGGGTGAGCTGTCCGACCCGAGGCTTGAAGGCGTCGCGCTGACGTCCTTCGAGCTGTCGCCGGATGGCCGCCTCGTTCGCATCGGCTACACCGTCACGCCCGAAGCCGCGGCTGCCGGCCTTCGTCCCCTGCAGGCGGCGCTCGAAGGCGCCAGCGGCTACCTGCGCTCGCAGCTCGCGGAGCACCTCGACCTCAAGCGCGTGCCGCAGCTTCGCTTCATCTACATCGGCGTCTCGGAGCACACGCCCGGAGCGGCGGAGGAGGGCGAGTCATGATGCCCCGTCTCCTTCCGCCCGCGCCGGGCTGCAGGCCCATCCTCGTCTGGGCCCGAGCGCTGCCTCCCGGCGCGGAGAAGCAGCTGCGTCACATCGCTTCCCAGCCCTACGTCGTGGAGCACGTGGCCGCCATGCCGGACCTCCACGTCGCTTCCGGCATCGCAGTGGGCACCGTCTTCGCCACGGAGCACCACGTCGTACCGGGGGCCCTGGGCGGAGACCTGGGCTGCGGCGTGAGCGCCTGGCGTTTCCCACTCACCTCGGGCCCTCCCGGACGGGACGTGCTGGAGCGCGTGCTGACTCGGTTGGCCGAGCGCATCCCCGTGGGGGACGCCGCCCACCGGGGCCGGGGGCTGCCCTTGCCCCCAGCGCTGGAGTCACCGCCCCTGTCCACCCAGAAGCTGCGCCATGCCTGGGAGCGGCTGGCGCCCAGACACCTGGCGACGCTCGGGGGCGGCAACCACTTCCTCGAACTGGACCGGGATGCGGACGGGGCCCTCTGGCTGCTGCTGCACACCGGCTCGCGGGGCGTCGGCGCGGCCATCGCGGACCACCACGGGCGGGTGGCCCGGGCGCTCGGGGAGGGCGGCTTGCCGGCCCTGGACATCCACACCGCCGAGGGCGCCGCCTGCCTCGCTGACACGCAGTGGGCCTGCCGCTTCGCGCTCGCCAACCGGGAGGCCATCGCCGCTCGCGCGCTGGTCGTCCTGGAGGAAGCCCTGGGCGTGGCCGCCGACCCCACGTCGGCCGTGGACGTGCACCACAACCACGTCGCCCAGGAGGAGCACGGGGGCCGCCTGCTGTGGGTCCACCGCAAGGGCGCGGTGGGGCTCCAGGCCGGCCAACGCGGGCTCATCCCGGGGTCCATGGGGACGGCGTCCTACGTCGTGGAGGGCCGGGGCGAGCCGCGTGCCTTCCGCTCCTGCTCACACGGGGCGGGCCGCGTCCTCACCCGGGCGGAGGCGCGGGCGCGCATCCGCCCGGCCGCGCTGGAGCACGTGCTGCGCCGCGTGGTGTACGACAAGGGGCGCGCCGCCGCCCTGGTGGAGGAGGCGCCCGCCGCCTACCGCGACATCACCGAGGTGCTGGAGGACGAGGCCGACCTCGTCCGGCCGCTCCTGCGCCTGACGCCGCTCGCCGTCCTCAAGGGCTGACCGGGAGGGCCGCTCCTGGCGAGAATCCGGGGGCGGCTTTACTCCAGGTGTAGTGGGAGAGTGACAATGCGCCCGGCTCCGGCCGTCACCGGGGCCCGGGCGAGGGGTCCAGTGGCTGACATTGCAGAGAACCGCGTCAGGGGAGTTCCCCGCACCCGTCGGGATGCCGTACACTCGGACACCAGAAGTACACGAGAGAACCTGCTGGGGCGTCGTCTAATGGCAGGACATCAGACTTTGACTCTGAGTATCAAGGTTCGAATCCTTGCGCCCCAGCCACTCCGCTCCGGGGGGACGCGGTAGCCATGCGTCCGTCCCGTGCATGAAGGACGGTGGGCCGATGCCGCAGAAGACACTCCTTCTGGTCTCCGTGGGTAGCCCGCCAGTCTCTCTCTTGAGGGACTTGCAGGACCCGCTGGCGGCGCAAATGGGTGTCGCGGCCGTGGTGTCGAAGACGGTATTGCCGACGCCCGCCTACGCCTTCAACAAGGACCGTGGCCAGTATCACTGCAACGCCATCATGCGGCGGCTGACGCCCATGCTGGAGCCCGGCCAGTTCGCCGTGTTGGGCATCTCCGACGTGGACCTCTTCGTCCCGGACTCGCCTTTCGTCTTCGGGGAAGCGGACCGCGAATCGAAGACGGCGGTGATGAGCCTCCATCGCCTGGCCCAGGGCGCCGCCAGTGACATGTTGCGGCGCCGCGCGCAGGTGGAGGTGGTGCACCAGGCGGGACACCTGCTCGGGTTGTCCTACTGCGAGGACCCGCGGTGCGTGATGTTCTTCGCGCAGACGCCGCAGGACTGCGACCGCAAGCAACTGTCGCTCTGCAACCTCTGCCGCAACGAGCTCCAGAAGCTCAACCGCTGACCTTGACCGTGCGTTGAATCACCCGTGGCGCGTTGACGTCAGTCCCGGTGCGCTCTGTAGTACGGGGCTCTCTATCGGCCGGGAAGCGGAGTGATGACGATGACGGGCAAGCGGAGGTTCCTCGGAGCGGTCTTGGCGGTGGGGATGTTGGGGGGCTGCGAGCCCCTGGACGACGGCGGCGGCGGCGGCATCGGGGACGTCCTCTTCACCCGCGGCTTCGCCTTCGTGCGCGAGGACGACCGCAACGTCTTCGTGGTGGACGACAACGGCGACGCCAACAGCCCGCAGCGGCTGACCAGCGTGGGCGGCGCCTACTGGCCTTCCGTGTCGCGTGACGGCCGCAGCGTGGTGTTCGTCCAGCGCAGCGGCGGCACCACCTCGCTGCTGACGGTGCCCACCTCGGGCGGCACGCCCTCCACGCTGTTCCGGGCGAATGATTCGACGTGCGCGCGCGGCTGCTCCAACTTCCGCACGCCCACCTTCAGCCCGGACGGGCGCAGCGTCGTCTTCGTCTTCTCGCCCGGCAACAGCTCCCAGACGGCGCTGGCGCGCATCAACACGGACGGCAGCGGCTTCCAGGAGCTCACGCCCAACAACGTCATCGCCTACGGCGCGCCGTCTTTCCTGCCCAACGGGAGCGCGGTGCTGGCGGGCGCGGGCAGCGGGCTGAACCAGCTCGACCAGCTTGCGCACGTGCCGCTCAACGGTGGCACCATCACCTACTCTTCCCTGAGCGCGGGTGTGCAGTTCGTGGAGAACCGCGTGGCGGTGTCTCCGAACGGCTCCCAGGTGGCGCTGGATGGGCGCCTGTCCTCCGGTGGCACGCGTATCTTCGTGGGGCCGTTGTCGGGCTCGAACGTGGGGGCGCTCCAGCGCGTCACCGTCGGCGGGACGGGCGAGGAGTCGTGGCCGAGTTGGACGGGCGCCAGCCAGTTGGGCTTCCTCATCAGCGCTGGCGGGAGCGACACGGGCATCTACCGCGCGAACCTGAGCACCGGCTCGGTGTCGCTGGCGGTGCCCAGCGCCACGGAACCGTCCTACGGGCCGATTTGACCTGGAGCCGCTGACCTCGGACCCGGTGGGGTGGCGCCAGCGCCGCCCGCCTGGCGTCCGAGGGAAGGGGGTTCGGGCCTGATTCGCGCCGTGGGGGGCGCCTGCGGTACCCTGACGCATGGAGATGCTGGCATGAGCGTGTCACCCGACAGCAAGCCCCTTGCCTCTGGCGCGCAGTCCCCGGAGCCCATCCTGGGGAGCCGGGCCGGCCATCTGGTGGGCGTCGATGCCAGTGGCGCGGTGCTCGTGGATTTTCCGGGGAACACCTCGGGCCCGGTGGTCGCGCGGCTCGCCGTCGTCGTGGAGCCGAAGGCGCTCCAAGCCGCCGTCGCCCAGCGGCAGAAGGCGGTGCTCCTCTTCGAGAACGGAGACCCCCGGCTGCCCTTCGTCATGGGGCTCATCCAGGAGCCCAGCGCCACGCCGCTGTTGGACGCGTTGCTGGAGTCACCCCCCCCAGAAGCCGCGCTGCGCCCGACAGAGGCCCATGTCGACGGCAAGCGCGTCGTCATCGAGGGCCAGGACGAAGTCGTCCTCAAGTGCGGTGAGGCCAGCATCACCTTGCGCCGCAACGGCAAGGTCATCGTGAAAGGCACCTACCTGGAGTCGCGCGCCACCGGTACCCACCGTATCAAGGGCGGCACGGTCGAAATCAACTGACGCTCCGGGCGTAAGGCGACCTGCGTGGACGCCACGTCCAGCACGACGCGGCATGGGCCGCCGAGGGGCGGGGTGCATGGCTTCCCTGCCGGGCGCCGTGCTTGTGAGCCAGGGCGCCGAGCGCCCGGGGGCAACTGGCGTCCCAGCGCGCGAGGCGCGATGCTGCCGCGCGGAGGTCTGACGATGTCCCTCTTCGATGCCGTGCTGGCGGGCGACCGTGACGCCGTGGAGTCCCACCTGTCCGCTGGAGCGGACCCGAACCCCTTCGACGCGGAGGGGCGCACGCCGCTGATGGCCGCGGCCCGCGCGGGGCGAGCGGACCTGGTGCAACTCCTCCTGGAGGCGGGAGCGGACCCCGAGCTGACGGACAGCATCGGCGAGTCCGCGCTCATCATGGCCGCGGCGCACGGGCACCCCGAGGTCTGCCAGTGGCTGATGCCTCACGCGCGCGCGGATGACCAGGACCTGGCCCGCACGCTGCTCTCCGGCCTGGGCATCACCGACCTGCGCTTGGACGCGCCGCCTCCTCCGGACAACAGCTTCCGCCGCAAGCTCGCCTCCGCGGGGGCGTATGTCTCCGGCAAGCTGGGGGACGACGGCGCCACGAAGCGGCTGGAGCGCGTCCTGCGCTCGGAGAAGCAGCGCAAGCCCTGAAACGGCGAAGGCCCGGGGCTTCACGGTGGAAGCCTCCGGGCCCTAGTCTGAAGCGAAGCGGGCGGGCCCTTCATCGGGCCCGCCGCACCGCTGGCGCTACTCCGGCTTGGCGCTCACCGTGGCGCTGGGGGCCACGGTGCCCACCGCGCCGCTCTTGGTCTCCAGCGCGTCGGCGACCAGCTCGGTGATGTCCTTGATCTTGATGTTCTCCTCGCGGCCGGTGTCGTTCACCGCGTCGGAGAGCATCGTGGAGCAGAACGGGCACGCCACCGCGACGATGCCGCTGCCGCCCTTCTCCTTGTAGTCACCCACCTGGCCCGGCTTCTTCTTGTCCGCGGCGTTGGGGTAGGGCGTGGTCGGGTCCTCGGCGTGCTTCAGCGTGAGCGCGGCCTCGTTCAACCGGTTGTGGTTGATGCGCGTGCCAATGTGCTCCTCCATCCACATGCGGCCGCCGCCGGCGCCGCAGCAGAAGCCCTCGCGCTTGCTGCGCTGCATCTCCACCACCTCGAGCCCGGGGATGCTGTTGAGCACCTCGCGGGGGGCGTCGTAGACGCCGTTGTGGCGGCCCAGGTAGCAGGGGTCGTGGTAGGTGAGCTTGCTGTTCATCACCGCGGAGAGCTTGATGCGCTTCTCCTTCAGCAGCTCGTTGATGAGCTGCGTGTGGTTGATGACGCGGTACTCGCCGCCGAACTCCGGGTACTCGTTCTTGATGGTGTTGAAGCAGTGCGGGCACTGGGTGATGACGGCCTTCACGCCCATCGAGTTCCACGTCTCGACGTTCGTCTTCGCCATCGTCTGGAACAGGTACTCGTTGCCCATGCGGCGCGCGGAGTCGCCGTTGCACATCTCCTGCTTCGACAGCGTGGCGAAGCTCACGCCCGCCTCGCGCAGAATCTTCACCAGCGCGCGGCTGACCTTCTTCTGCTTGTCGTCGTAGCTGCCCGCGCAGCCCACGAAGAAGAGGTACTCGTAGGGGCCGCCGTCGTCACCCCACGTGGGGAGCGCCAGGTCCTCCGCCCACTCGTCGCGCCGGTCCTGGCCCAGGCCCCAGGGGTTGCCCTGGCGCTCGATGCCCTCGAACACGCGCTGGATTTCGGGGGGGAACTCCGCCTTCACCTGCACCTGGTAGCGGCGCATGTCGATGAGGCGCGGCACGTTCTCGATGAACACCGGGCAGGCCTGCTCGCACCAGCCGCAGCTCGTGCACGCCCACACCGTCTCCGCCGACAGCGCGCTGCCGACGATTTCAGGCAGCGGCTCCTTGATGCCATTGGGGCCGTAGCCTTCCTCCACCCACTGCTCGTTGTCCCAGAGCCAGTGCTTCAGGTCCTGGTTGACGCCCTTGTGGGTGAGCGGCTTGCCGGTGATGTACGTCGGACAGTGCGTCTGGCAGCGGCCACACTCCGTACAGGAGTAGAGGTCCAGGCCCTGCTTCCACGTCAGGTCCTTCACCGTGGCGGTGCCGAACTCCTCCTTCTCCAGGTCCGGCGTGGGCAGCTTGCCGGTGGAGTGGGTGCGCTGGAAGAAGACGGTGGGCAGGCCGGTGATGATGTGGAAGTGCTTGCCGATGGGCAGGAAGTTCAGGAACGCCAGGATGATGACCAGGTGAACCCAGAAGCCGGCCACGCCCACCACGTGCGCGGCGGTGGCGCCCAGCGGCATCATCGCCAGGCCGGTCAGGCTGGTGAACGGCTCCCACCACACCAGCGCGGCGGGGGACTGGGGCACTTGCGCGGCGCCCACCTGCGCCTGCGCGGCGTGCGCGGCCACCATGTGGCTGCCGCCGAACAGGAACTCGGAGACCATCAGCCCGCCGATGAAGCACAGGATGAGGTACGCCTCCCACGACGGCGTCAGGCGGTCCGGCTTCACCTTCCAGCGGACCCAGATGTAGTAGGCCACGCCCAGCAGGGCCAGCGCGGCGACCACGTCCTTGGCCAGCAGATAGACCTTGTAGATGAAGAGCAGCGCGGATTGATCCGCCCAGAACGGGTGGCCCAGGTCTGTCAGCACGTCCAGCGCCGTGGTCGAAAACCCCATGGCGAAGAGCATGACGGTGCGCAGGGCCAGCACCATGAAGGCCGCGTAGATGAGGACGTGGAACAGGCCCGGCGTGAACTCCTCCGGGTCCACCAGTCGCTTCTGGCCAAGACCGAAGCGCACCAGCTGCGCCACGCGGAAGGGGATGTTGTCGAGCCGGTTCTCCTTCTTCATCGCGAGCAGGACGCCCACGCGACCGGACATGGTCATTACGAAGATGGGAATGGCGAGGGCTAGCAACAGGCCGGTGATGATGGGACTCATGGGACTCCGAGGACCTCTCGGGCGCCGCAGCGGATGGGCCCGGGCTGCCGCGTCGCGGCAATTCTTGAGTGCACTTCAACCCTAACAGGGGTGATTCTCGAATCAAGCACCCTGCTGCCCCAGGTGTCCTTCACTGGAGAACGCGGCCCGGGTCCACTGGGGAGTGAGCGGCCATCGCACGGATTTACCAGTGGCGGACGGCAGCCAGGCGCCCTTTGAAAATGCCCGGGCGTAAACCGCTGTGGGGGTTCCTTTCTCGGGCCCAGGGCTTACCTTGTGCGATTGCCACGGGCACTATCTGACGCCTGAATGTTCGTAACTGCCTGTAAATACGAACACTCCTCGCTGGAGGGCAGGCAGGCAGGCAGCCGGACGACATGGCCTTCAGAACTTTGAGACCCCAAGGGCTTTACAACGCGAGGCGACATCCCCAACATGGTCGGTAAATCGGTCAACGATTGATGGAGCGGGCCTCGCATGGGGCGAGCCCGGGTCGACCGAAGCGGGATGCCTCCCTTCACCTGGGTGGCCTCCAGAGGAGCCGGCGATGGTTCACGATGACACCACGTACATGGACGATGAAGGTTTGCCTTATGTGGATCCGCGGCCGGAAGGTGGCGTGGAGTCTTCTGAGGCCGACGAGGGCGCGCCCGGCCGCCGTTGGGGCTACTCCGAAGAGTCGTGGGGCGGCTGGACTGCGGCCGAGTGATTCGCGGCCCCCGCGGCCGGTGGACGCGCGGGGGCACTAGCGGTAACCGGGGCAACCGACGCCCGCGTGGTGGCTCCCCTGGGTGAGCCCCCGGGCCCCCTTGCTCCAAAGCACGACTCCCGACATTCTCAGACCCCGCAGCCTGCCCGTGAGCGCCCCCCGCTCCCGTGCGTTGTGGCCCATGAGACTTCCGGCATCGGGGGCGGTCCGCTCTCGCAGATTGATTCGCGGCACAATGCCTCGTGCGACCACGGGGGAGTACGTATGAAGCAGACGGCCTGGGCAGTGGAGCGTGACGCCGAGCATGGCCGCGAGGTGCTCCTCCTCGTCACCCTGGAAGCCGACGCCGACGCCCCCCGCGCACCCGTGGCCATCAACCTCGCTTTGGATCGCAGCGCCTCCATGCGTGGCGTGCCGCTGCTCGCCGCGGTGCAGGCCGCCCAGGCGCTCGTGGAGCGCGCCAGCCCACGCGACTACCTGGGCCTGCTCACCTTCGACGCCGAGCCCGAGCAGGTCCTCCCCATGCGCGCCATGGACCCCAACGCCCGCGCGCAGCTCCTCAAGGTGCTCGCGCGCCTGGAGTCCGGCGAGGGGACCGCCCTGCACGAGGCCGTGGAGCGCGCCTCGGAGTCCGCCCGCCGCGTGCTCGTGCCCGGCGCCCGGCCCCAGGTGCTGATGCTCACCGACGGCGAGCCCTCGGTGGGCCCGTCGCAGCTCGCCGAGTTCAAGACCCAGGGCGCCCGCATCGCCGAGTCTGGCGTCATGCTCCACGCGCTGGGGCTGGGCCGCCACTACCTGCCCGACATCCTGGAGGCCCTCACCAGCCCCTCCGGCACCGGCTTCGTGCACGTGGATGACCCGGAAGGTCTGCCCATGGCTGTGGGCCAGCTGGGCGCCGAGCTCTTCGGTGAAGTCGTCGCTGACGCGCGCGTGCACGTGCTGCCCACGGGCTTCGCCGACGTCCGTTGCCGCCACCGCTACCCCTCGCGCGTGGAAGGCGACGCCATGAGCGCCACCCTGGGCGCCATCTCCCAGGCCTTCCCGCGCCGCGTCCTCTTCTCGGGCATGTTGAGGGACGCGGAGTGGAACCTGGGCGTGTCCACGTCCTACTCCGAGCGCGGCGATACGCGGCGTATCAGCGTGCCAGTGACGCGTGTGCTGCCCGACAGTGACGCGGGCCGCTTCGTGCGCGCCGTGTCCGCCGAGCTGGACCTGGTCGCCGGTGAAGCCGCCGCGTGGAAGGCCCTGGGCCGCCGTCACCAGGACGCCGCGGAGCGGGCGCTGGAGGCCGCGGACGTCGCCCTCTACAAGCTCGCGCGGCTCGGCTCGGCGGAGGTGCCCGCGCAACGCCACGTGGAGCGGCTGGCGGATCTGCGCCGGGTGATGGAGCGCCGTGCAAACAAGCTCCCCGCGCTGGTGATGCGGCGCGCACACTCCGAGGTCTCCCGCATCACCATGAGCCGCGTGGGCCCCGCGGCGCCCGCGCTGCTGCCCTGGAAGACCGAGGACTGACGCCCGTCGCTCGGCTGCCGTTGTGGGTTCATGACGTTACCTCTGTGACGCTGTAACCCCTCCTGTCCGGACCGTCCGCCTGGGAGTGGGCGTGGCGCGTCATGTGAGGGGAATGCCCGCCTGCCCGAATGGTTCACTGTGCTCGGAGGCGCGTGTCTGCCGCTGGCGGGCCGGCCTCCTCTGGGTTAACGGGAGTCGCATGACGCATCAGCAGTCCAAGAGGCTCGGCGTGGTTGGTGGAATCGGACTGCTGCTGGTGGCGGCGGTCGCGTGGGCGGACCTCCCCGCGTCAGCGGTGGCATCGAGCGCGCCGGACGAAGGCGACCCTCGCATCGAGGGTGCCCTCCTGGTGGACGCCACCCAGGTGAAGCCGGGAGACACCTTCCGCGTGGGCGTGCGCTTCCGGTTGGATCCGGGCTGGCACGTCTACTGGAAGAACCCGGGCGACTCCGGCCTGGAGACGGAAGTGGCGTGGGACACGCCCGGCGTCACCGTGGGGCCGCTGCAGTGGCCCTTCCCGGAGACGTTCCGCACGCCCGATGGCTTCATCACCACCCATGGCTATGACGGCGAGGCCATCCTCGTCGCCGACGCGAAGGCCGTGGAAGGTCCCTCCACGGGTCTGCTGACGGTGTCCGCCGCCGTGGAAGCGCTGGTGTGCGAGGTGCACTGCATCCCCGCGGAGCTGATGCTGACGCGCTCCATCCCCCTGGGGCCCCAGACGGTGCGCGACGCCGAGACGGCGGCTGTCTTCGACGCGGAGCTGGCCAAGGTGCCCCGTCCCGCCAAGGACAGCGGCCACGCGGCGACGGTGGCGCTGGATGCGCCGCAGCTCACCGCGGGCCAGGATTTCACCGGCACCCTCACCCTGACGGCCTCGGGCGGCGCGGCGGTGCCCGCGGTGGAAGGTGACTTCTTCGTCGCTGACCGCATCCCCGGCGTCGTGCGCGTGGGGTTGGCCTCGGACGGTCCGGGCCGCTTCAAGCTCAAGGGCAAGGCGGAGCCGGACGCGCAGGCGTCGGCGCCGGGCCTGACGGGCGTGATGCGCCTGGGCACGGCGGCCACGGGCTACCAGTACCTCGAGGTGACGGCGCCGCTGGCCCCCATGGTGGCGGCTGGTGGCGCGGCTGGGACGCCGGCCGCGGTGAAGCCGCCGTCGGTGAAGGACAGCATCGCGGCGGTGAAGCCGGTGGGCGCCGCCATCGCCACGCCGCCCGCGGCCGAGTCATCCATGGGCCTGGGGCTGGCGCTGGTGTTCGCCTTCTTCGGCGGCGCGCTGCTCAACCTGATGCCGTGCGTGTTCCCCGTGTTGGCGCTCAAGGCCTACGGCTTCACGCGCATGGTGCAGCAGGAGCAGGGCCGCGTCGGCGCGCACGCGGCGGCCTACGCGGCGGGCATCATCGGCACCATGCTGCTGCTGGCCAGCGTCGTGCTGGCGGTGCGCGCGGGTGGCGCGAGCGTGGGCTGGGGCTTCCAGTTCCAGGAGCCGCTCTTCGTCGCGGGTGTGTGCGCGGTGTTGGTCGCCTTCGCGCTCAACCTCTTCGGTGTCTTCAACGTGGGCCTGGACGGTACGGCGCTGGCGGGCAAGGTGGACCAGAGCCACGGCCTGATGCACAGCGCTGGCGAGGGCGTGCTGGCCGTGGTGCTGGCCACGCCGTGCTCGGCGCCGCTGCTGGGCACCGCGGTGGGCTTCGCCTTCGCGGCGGGCCCCGTGACGGTGCTGGCCGTCTTCACCGCGCTGGGCCTGGGGCTCGCGCTGCCCTTCTGCGTGCTGGTGCTGGTGCCCGGGCTGGCGAAGAAGCTGCCCAAGCCGGGCGCGTGGATGGAGCGCTTCAAGCAGGTGCTGGGCTTCGCGCTGCTGGCCACCACTGTCTGGCTGGTGTGGGTGATGGGCGGGCTGGCCGGCGTGGACGGCATGGCGCGGCTGCTGGCGTTCCTGGTCGCGGTGGGGCTCGTCACGTGGCTGTACGGTCAGGGGCAGGCGCAGGACGGCGTGCGCAAGCTGGCCACCGTGGCGGTGGCCGCGGGCGTGCTGGTGGCGTCAGGGCTGCTGACGCTGCGTTTCGATGACCAGGACGCCGTGGCGGCGCCTCGGCCCGGGTCCGCGGTGGCGCAGGCGCAGCCGTGGAGCACGGACGCGGTGAACGCGGCGCTGGCGGCGGGCCAGCCGGTGTTCATCGACTTCACGGCGGACTGGTGCCTCACCTGCAAGTTCAACGAGCGCACTGTGCTGTCCACCGACGAGGTGCGGGACGCCTTCACGAAGCACCAGGTGGCCTTCTTCATCGCGGACTGGACGCGCCGGGACGCGAGCATCACCACCAAGCTGGCCGAGCACGGCCGGGCCGGTGTGCCCATGTACCTGGTGCTGAGCCCGGGCGCCCCCGACAAGCCGGAGGTGCTGCCGGAGTTGCTCACGCCGGGCATCGTGACGGACGCCGTGAAGCGCGCGGCGGAGTGTGCACCCTCGAAGCTGGGCGACGGCGCGAACGTCTTCTGCGCCGCGGGTTTCCCAAGCCACTGAAGTCGTGCTGTCTTCCCCGCAGCCCCAAAAACTCTGGAGGAACGCCATGCAGCAGGTCTTCACTGCACTCGCGCTGGGCACGTTGTTCGTGGGGGCGCCCGCCCTCGCCGACGCGGAAGTTGGCAAGCCCGCGCCGACCTTCACGCTGAAGGATGAGTCCGGCAAGGAGCACTCGCTGGCGCAGTACAAGGGCAGGGTCGTGGTCCTGGAGTGGACCAACCCCGAGTGCCCCTTCGTTCAGCGGCACTACAAGAGTGACACGATGGTCACCACGCTGAAGGGCTTCGACGCGAAGAAGGTGGTGTGGCTGGCGGTGGACTCCACCGCGCACAACACCCCGGAGAAGTCTGCGGCGTGGAAGAAGGACGAGGGCTTCCCCTACCCGGTCCTCCAGGACGCGAGCGGCACGGTGGGCAAGTCCTATGGCGCGAAGACGACGCCGCACATGTACGTCATCGATGAGACGGGCGTTGTCCGCTACGCGGGCGCCATCGACGATGACCCGCGCGGCAAGAACGCCAAGCCGGCCAACCATGTGAAGACGGCGGTGGACGCGGTGGTGGGTGGCCAGCAGGTCCCGACGAGCACCACCACGCCCTACGGCTGCTCGGTAAAGTACAAGAGCTAGCGCTGGCTCGGCTGTGTTTGTTCCCGAAGGCCCTCGTCCCTGCTGGGACGGGGGCCTTCTGCTTGGGCGGCAGGCGACGGCGCCATGACAGGTGCCTTGTCCGGTGCGAGGGCGGTTCGGACCTTTCCCCCTGAAAGGGGAAATGACCATGGCCGACAACAAGGGCAGTCCGGTACGGGGCGACGAGCGGATGGACACGACGCGCCCGGAAGAACTGGAGCGCGAGGCGCGGCACCAGAAAGGCCCGGTGCGAGGCGACGTGACGGACGAAGACGTGGGCGAAGACCGCATCCTCCAGAAGGGGATTGGCGGCTACGGCGCTCAGAAGGGCACCGAGCCGGCGCGCGAGGCACCTCCGCTGAGCGACGACCACGGACGTCATTGAGGTGCGAGCCTGGGGACGGCCCGCACGCCGGCAGGGCCGCGAAGAAGCCATCCGGGGGCTGAGGTGCCATCCGGCGACGACGTCAGGGGCGCTCGTTGGACCCGCGCGGTGCGCTAGGCCCCGTGTTCCTGTTGCGCGGAGCTCGCGCGCCCGGCCTCGCGTGGAATCGTGAGCAGCGAGCACAGCGCTCCCACGGCACACAGGCCGGCGGACGCCCAGAGCGCACGCCGTGTGCCCACCAGGAAGTCCATGCCGGCGTCGCCAGCGAGGCCGCCCAGCAGCGGCAGCAGCGCCACCGCGAGCAAGCCGGCGATGCGGGCCACGGCGTTGTTCACGCCGGAGGCGATGCCCGCGTAGCGGTCCTCGACGGCGCCAAGCACCACCGCCGTGAGCGGGCCCACGGTGAGCGCCAGCCCCAGTCCCAGCACCAGGATGCCAGGCAGCACGGTGCTGACGTAGTCACCTCCGCGCTGGATGCGCGTCAGGAGCGCCAGCCCCACGCCCGCGAGCAGCGGCCCCGCCGTCATCAACGGACGCGCGCCGATGTGCCCCGCGAGCCGCCCCACGGAAGGTGAGAACAGGAGCAGCATCAGCGTGATGGGGAGCAGCGCCGCCCCCGCGCCGAGCGCCGAGTAGCCGAGTTGCTGCTGCAGGGCGAGCACCACCAGGAAGGTGGCGCCTCCGAGCGCGAAGTACACGACGAGCGTGGTGAGGTTCGCGCCGGAGAAGGTGCGCGAGTGGAAGAGGGTGAGCGGGAGCATCGGCTCCCGCTGCCGTGCCTCCAGGACGACGAACGCGGCCAGCAGGACGGCGCCTCCGGCCGCGGCGCCGATGGCCGCCAGGGGCCATCCGTGAGCGGGGCCTTCGATGAGCGCGTAGATGAGGCCACCCAGCCCGAGCGCCGCTGTCACCGAACCCGCGACGTCCAGCCCGCGCGCCCCTGCCTTCGGCGCGATGTCCGGCACGTGGCGCAGCGCCACCCACGCGGTGAGCGCGGCCAGGGGCACGTTGAGGAAGAAGACGAAGCGCCATGAGCCCGCGTCCACGAGCCACCCACCCAGCAGCGGCCCCACGGCCGTGGTGACGCCGGACAGTCCGGCCCAGGCGGACACGGCGCGTTGCCGGTCCTGAGGCGGAAACGACGTGCGCAGCAAGGCGAGGCTCGCGGGCACCAGCAGCGCGGCTCCCACGCCCTGCGCCGCGCGGAAGGCGGCCAGCGTCCAGGTGTTGGGCGCCAATCCGCACAGCACCGACGTGATGGTGAAGGCGAGCATGCCCAGCAGGAAGACGCGTCGCTGGCCCTTCACGTCGCCGAGCGCGCCCCCGGTGAGCACCAGGGAGCCGAGCGTGAGCAGGTACGCGTCCACGGCCCATTGGAGGCCGGACAGGCCCGTATGCAGCTCGCGGCCCATGGCGGGCAGGGCGACGTTGACGGCGGTGGAATCGAGGAACGCCATGCCGCTGCCCAGCACGCTGGCGAGCAGCACACCCCGGCCACGGGGACTGCCATAGGTGACGGTGGTGTCGGGGGCGTTGGTGGCCATGTGGCTCTACCGTGCGCCCGGGGCTCCGCGCGCGCCATCCGCCGCTGCGGGGTGGGGACGTGCCTCCAGTGGCTCGCCGTCCTGGCTGGTGCCCACTGAAGGGCCTCGCACCCAGTGCCTACGCTGTGGAGGGCACGGGTCGCCCCCGTCACGGAGAGGTGTCACATGGAGCCGATTTGCGAGCACATTCAACAGGCCGGAGACCCGCCTCCGCGCTCGCGAGGCTGCGAGGAATGTCTGGCCATGGGAGCAAGCTGGGTGCACCTGCGGCGCTGCCTGAGCTGTGGCCATGTGGGATGTTGTGATTCCTCGCCCAACCGGCATGCGACGAAGCACTTCCAGCAGTCGGCGCATCCCGTCGTCCAGTCCTTCGAGCCGGGGGAGGAGTGGGCCTGGTGCTACGAGGATGAACTCTTCACCGAGCACCGTCCGACGCCATCGCAAGACGCGCGGCTATGACGTGGGCTGTCATCCGCTATCATCCTCCGGGCCCGTTTCAGCTCGTGGGAAGAAAGGCGCGGCACCGCACCATGGACGCGTGGACTCTCGAAGGCGCGCGCATCACCGACCCGGACACGTTGAGCCGCCTGCGCGAGATGCTGGCGAACGAAAGCCCGCTCATCATCGAGCACCGCTTCTACCGGGAGACGCGCGCCCCGCACCGCTTCATCTGTGACGATGCCGACGTGCTGGACGAGTATCTCCAGGAGTCACGTCCTGGAGACTCGTTCTGCGTGTGGTCCTACAAGAGCCTCTGTCGGGGCGACAACCTGCTGCTCCAGGGGAAGATGCCGGACGCGCAGGGGCGGACGCCGCGCGGCGGCGTGGCCTGAGTCAGGCGGCCACGGGCTCGATGCGCGGGCGCGTCCGTGCCCGAGCCGTCTTGCGGCCACGGCCCTTGCGCAGCAGGTCCAGCGTCACCTCGTCCTCCGTGGCCAGCGCCATGAGCCGCTGGAGGTCGTCCACGCTGTTCACCGGCCGCTGATTGATGGCCAGCAGCAAGTCATCCACCTGGAGCCCGGCCTCGTGGGCAGGTGTCCCGTCCTGCACGCGGAGCACCTTCACCGCGCGGGACTGGCCGTTCTCCCGGGTGAGCCGTGCGTCCAGGTTCACCGCCGTCGCGGCGATGCCCAGGAAGCGCCGGTCCACCTTGCCGCGCTGGATGAGCAGGCCCGCAATCCACGCCGCCGTGGTGGCGCTCACCGCGAAGCCGATACCTTGCGCGTAGGGCAACACCAGCGTGTTGAGGCCCACCACCTGTCCTCGCATGTTGAGCAGCGGCCCCCCGGAGTTGCCCGGATTGATGGCGGCATCCGTCTGGAGCATGCCCTCCAGCATGACGCCGTCGGGCAGGCTGATACTGCGGTTGATGGCGCTCACCACGCCCAGCGACACGGACTGCTCCAGGTGGAACGGGTTGCCAATGGCCATGACGAGCTGGCCCACGCGCACCGACTCGGGCCCGGCGAGCGGCAGGGTGGGGAAGTCACCGCCCTCCGCGCGGACCACGGCCAGGTCGGTGGGGGCGTCGCTGCCCACCAGGGTGCCGCGCAGCTCCTCTCCGTTGGAGAGCTGGACGGTGAGCTTGCGTGAGCCGCGCACCACCACGTGGCGGTTGGTGAGGACGTAGCCGTCCGGTGTGAGGAAGAGGCCGGTGCCGTGGCCGCGTGCGTGCTCCACGCCCACGACGGCCGGCGAGGCATGTGCCACCAGCGACTCCAAATCATCCGAGAAGTGTTGCAGCAGTTTCATGGCGGCCTCCCTTCACGCGCGCTTGCCCACGGTGATGGGGACTTCGCGAACCTCTCCGGCGCGCAGGACGCGGACCTGGAGGGTGGTGCCCACCTTCTCGTCGCTCAGGGCGCCGAGCAGGTCCTCCACGCCGTGGAGGGGCTGACCTCCCAGACTCACCAGGACGTCTCCGAGCAGCAGCCCCGCGTCATGCGCCGGGCCGTTCGGGTCCACGGAGAGGCAGATGAGGCCGTGCTCGTTCCCCGTGCCCAGGTGTGGGGGCAGACGCACGGGGTAGGCGCCCACGCCCAGGTAGCCGCGCCGGATGCCCCCGTGTTCCTTCAGCGACGCAATCACGCGCGTGAGCGTGTCCGTGGCGATGACGACGGCGGCGGTGCGAGAGAAGGCGGCGCTGAGCAGCCCGACAAGTCGTCCCTCGGTGTCCACCAGCGCGCCGCCGGAGAAGCCGGGCGGGAGGTCGGCATCCGTCTCCAGGTAGCGCTCCACGCGGCCTCCGGCATGGGTGCGCCAGCCCTCGCCGTGGGTGCTGACCATGCCGAGCGTCGCGCGAGCCGTGCGGCCAGGGCGGCCCACGGCGATGACGAGGTGACCGACCTTCACGTCATCCAACGGCGCGGAGTTCAGCGGCGCGAGGCCGGTGGCTTCGGCCTTGAGCAGGGCCAGGTCGGTGCTGGCGTCGCGGCCGACGAACTCTGCGGAGACGGTGCGGCCATCCGGCAGGCCGATGGGGAGTCGGCCCTCGTGCTCCACGGCCTGGCTGGTGGTGAGGATGTGGCCCTCGGCATCCCAGACGATGCCGGTGGCGCCGCGCTTGCGCCGCGTCTCCACACGGACGATGCCAGGCGCGGTGCGCTCGACGACGGAGGCGAGGGACTGTGACAGCGACTGGAGGAGGCCGGTGGACATGATGTGTTCCTTTCGAGGCACAAGGTAAAGGCCTCGAAAAGGCGCCACATCGGCGGACCGGTCAGGTCGGGAACCTGCCCATTTGGGGAGGTCACCTCGTCTTGGGTTCAGCCTGCCTCGCGGAAACGCTCGTAGCGCGCTTCTCGGCCCTGACGAGGAACGGTCGTCTTGATGGACAGCGCCGTCTCGCGCATGTGGCGAGGCCAGAAGATGCCGCGTGCGCGGTTGGCGAAGTTCAGCGTCTCGCCCTGGTACGTGAAGCCACGGTCGATGACGTCCCAGGACAGGACCTCGCCATGCTGGCGCACCAGGTGTTGCAGCGCGTTCATGGCGGCGACCCGGATGGGCCAGTCGAGGTCCTGGTTCGTCAACCCCGCCAGGCTACCAGGTCCAGGCCAGAGGCGAGGCCATTGGGGCCGCTCCGCGTTGCCCTCGTGGGGGCCCGGACTCTGGCTGGGAGCTCGCTGTTCGGAAATGTCGGGGGTTTTGGTGGCGCCAAATGTCCCGACATTTCCGAACAGCGAGGTGCAAGGCCGCGCCGGAGGGGGGGCAGGGCGGACGGCTTGATTCGCTCGTCTTCTGCCTGGAGGCGGGTGGCTGTCTGCTTTGCGGCGACCGGCCCACCAAGGGAGCGACCCATGCAACTCCAGCCCTGCTGCTTCCCCACGGCCCGCGCGTCCCTACGTTCTCCAGGAACTTCACGATGCCGAACGAAAGGCCAGCCCCATGGAACAGTCAGGCGAGCGCATGCTGAAACAGCCGCAGGGTGTCATCCAGGGAGACCGCCGGGAGTTCGAGGAACTGTTGAAGGACTACGACACCGCGCTCCTCACCACCCGAGGTGCGGACGGACACTTCCACACGCGGCCCATGGCGGTGGCGAAGAAGCACAAGTCCGGCACCGTGCTCTGGTTCGCCACCTGGGCGGACACGCAGAAGGTGCAGGACCTGGAGTCGGACCCGCACTGCTCGCTCGCCTTCCACGCGTCGGAGGACAGCGCCACGTATCTCTCCGTCTCGGGCGTGGCGGAAATCGTCCGCGACCGGCGGGCCATCCATGACTTGTGGGAGCCCGGCTGGAGGCCCTGGTTCCCACAGGGCCCGGATGAGGGTGACATCGCCCTGCTGCGGTTCACGCCCGAGCACGCCGAATACGTCCACCCGGCAGGCGGAAGGCTCAAGGTGCTCTTCAGCACCGCGAAGGCGTTGGTGACGAAGCAGCGCCCCGACATCGCGCCCAAGAAGGAGTTGGACCTGCACTGAGCCTGGACGAGCGACCGGCTACCGCCGTTCCAGCAACGCGCCACCCGGCCCGAAGCCCAGCGTGAGACACAACACGCGCGAGTGGTTCGCCAGCCGCGAATCCCCCCGCGCGGCCTCCGTGGCCAGCTCCGCGTCATTGAGCACCAGCGCCGTCCCGCGGCCCTCGTCCCCCATGGCGGCCTGGAGGATGTCCGCCACCAGCGAATCGTGGCCTTCCCAGCCGTAGGTGCAGCCCCCGGGGACCAGCGACGCGTCCAGCGGACACGGCAGCGCGAGGCACAGGGCATCGGGCGGCCGTGCCGAGAACACGCGCAGGGCACTGGCGATGAACGCCACCGCCGCCTTCACGTGTCGCCTGTCCGGAGGCCGCGCCATGCCGATGAAGTACCGGGGCAACCGCGCGGTGTCGCGCTCGAAGATGCGCGGGTTCGCTGTGTGACTCACGCACTTGATGCCCGTCTGCCCCACGTCGAGCGCCACCGGATGCGCGGGCGCGAGCGGCGCCAGCAGGCGCAGTCCCGCCTGGGCCGGAGCGAAGAGTGGACGCTCCGCCGCGTACACAGGGCAGGGAAGCGCGGTGGACACACTCGAGAGCATTTCACCGAAGCCCTCCAGGCACACCAATCCGCCACTGAGCCACACGGCATCCACCGCGTGTCGCTTCACCAGCGTGGACAGCGCCACCGCGAGCGCCGGGCCCAGCCGGCCCGCGATCGCCGGCTCGGGAACCCCCGCGCGACGGTCCGTATCCACGCGAGGCGCCCCGAGCAGCTCCCACAGCTCGCGCCCCATCACGGGCAGGTTCCACACCTCCAGCGGCGACACACCCGGCAGCACCAGTCGCCACACGTCCCAATCACGCATGCAATCACTCACGTCACGAGTCGGAGGATGCGTTCAGCGGCGTCCTTCGCGCCGTCACGCGCCTGGTAGGACGCGGCGATGCCGGCCGCCCGCTGTCGCAGCGCCGTGCCCGGCTCCAGCAGCTGTCGCAGCGCCTCGCGGCAGTCCTCCACGGAGAGCGAGCTCGGCGCCCGCACGAGTCCCGCGCCCGACTTCTCCAGGAAGTGCGCCTGGATGGGCTGGTCGTTGCAGACGGGCAGGAGCAGCATCGGAACGCCTCCGGTCAACGCCTCCATGACGGAGTTGGCGCCGCCGTGAGACACGAGCACGGAGACTCGTGATAACAGTTGTCGCTGAGGAGTGTATGGCACGGCGACCACGTCCCCGGGAAGGCTGTGAATAAAACCTGTATCAGCCAGCTCACCCGCGCTGAGCACCACGGTGACGCCCAGGGGCGCGGCGGCCTCGGTCAGCGTCTGAAACAAATCGGGTTGCCACGAAATCTGGCTGCCGAAAGACACATACACCACGGGCTTGGAGCCCAGCCGCTCCCACGGGAAGTCCACCTCGTCACCGCGCGCCTCCGGAGGCTGTGACGGCCCGACCAGGTGTGTGGCGGGAGGCAGCACTGCGTCGGAGCCCAGGAAGGCCTCGGTGGCGAAGATGACGTTGAGGTCCGGCGACAGGCACTCACAGTTGCGGAAGCGGGCATTGAAGCCGTGGCGGGCGAACAGGGCCTGTCGCTCATCGGCCAGTGCACGCACGTTGCGGCGCAGGCCGTAATCGATGGGCGGCTCCAGCAGTGACAGCGCGGAGGAAACGCCCGCCCAGGGGATTCGCAGCGCATGGGCGGCCAGCACGGCGGCGTACTGCATGCCGTCCAGGGCCATGACATCCGGACGGAAGCGCTCGACGGCCTCGCGCACCGGCGTCAGCAGCGAGGGGACGGCGTCAATCAACAGGCCGCGAATCCACTGCCCCAGCGCCGCTTCATCGAGCACCAACCGCGCGAGCGCTTCGCCTCCCGTCTCGATGGCGGGCACGGGCGTCTCGGCGTGGGGCAACGCCAGCACCTCCACGCCCAGCCGTTCGAGCTGTGGTGCGGGCTCGGGGATGCACAGCCAGCCCACGTGGTGGCCCATGCGGCGCAGCCACTGCGCGACACCGGCCATGGGGTTGAGGTGGCCCTTCTCTGGGGAGGTGGCAATCAGGATTCGGGACATGGGGGACGGGCGTGGGCGTGGAGCATGACGAGGGAGCACAACCGCATCAACAGCCGGTCCATGACGCTCGCCTCGGGAGCGTCGGCGGCCAGACGTGCGTAGCGCTCCAGCAGCGCCCGGGTCGCGCCCGCGTCGATGACCTCCAACGGCGCCAGCCGGGCCGGTGTGAGCCATTCCCGGTAGAGCTCCAGCCAGCGCGCGCGGACGGGGCTGGAGAGCGCGGTGTGCGCATAGCGCGGTGTCTTCCGGGCCAACCGGACCTCATCCGGCACCAGCGTGCGCACCGCATGTCGGAAGAGCCACTTGCCGGCCCCGTGCCGCGCGAGCACGCCCAAGGGGAGTCCCAGCGCCACGTCCGTGAAGTCCGCGTCCAGGTAGGGCGTGCACACGCTCACGCCATGTGCGCCCGCGCTCCGGAGCTCGGGAGGCAGCACCAGCTCCCACAGCACCCAGGCCGCGTAGCGGACCTCTTCGGGGTGATCCTCGTCAACGGAAGCAAGCTCCGCGTCCCACGGAAGGCGAAGTACCCGCTGATCCACCCCCAAGTTGTCCACAGGCCCTGGGTGCAGCACCTCATGTACGAGGCGCCGGTCCTCCGTCACACGGGCCGCCGCACCCGCGAGCGCCGCCGGGTTGCCCATGAGCACCTCATCCGCGCCCGCGCCGCTCAGCAACGTGGAGGCGCCCTGCCTTCGGGCCTCCGCGTAGAAGGCATGGCTGGCCACGGCGCGGGCGTTGAGGATGGCCGTCTCCTGGCTCAGGACGGCGGGCTCGAACAGCTCTGGCAGCACCGCGTCCGGAACGGACACGTCGACCAGCTCGACTCCGGCCGCGTTCGCCACCATCCGGGCATTCCGCCGCTCCGTGGCATCCGCGAAGTGGACATCCATGGTCCAGGCGCGCACGCGCCCGGGCGCCTGCCGCGCGGCCAGGGCGCACAACGCGGCGCTGTCCACGCCGCCGCTCAGGCTCACGTCCACCGCGCCCGCCGCCAGGTGTTTGCCCACGCTGTCCGCCAGCGCGACCACGAGCCGTTCCGCCAGCCTGTCTTCATCCTCACGAGTCTCCGGAGTCCCCTCGCTCCGACGCACGCGAGGCAATGCGCCCGGAACCCGGCGCACGCCCTGGAACACGCTTCCGTTCGGAGGCAGCGCATGGCGCAGGAATGCAGCGACGGCCTCTGGTGCCAGCCCCGAGGGATTCAGCCGCCACACAGACGGCGCCAGGCGCGCCGATGACAGGTAGCAGGGCAGGGTGGCGAGCATTCCGCCGGAAGCGTGAGACACGCGGGTACTGTGACAAGCGCCAGGGGCCCCGGGCAACCTCGTATAGTCCCGCCGTGCGCTACGAGCTCCAAGATGGACGCATCCTCACCTGGTCCCTGGAGACGCATGTCGCCACGCACTGCAACCTGCGCTGCGTGCAGTGCTGCCCGCTGTCGCCGCACCTGCCTGCCTGGTCCGTGGACCCCGCCGCCCTGGGCAAGGACTTGCGCCAACTGGCCCGAGCCCTCCGGCCCAACGTCTTCAAGCTCACCGGCGGCGAGCCGTTCCTCCACCCCGACCTGCCCGCGGTGCTGGACGCCGTGCGCGCCTCGGGCATCTCCCCGCAGGTGTCCGTCACCACCAACGGCTTCCTCGCGCAGAGCGCCCCCGATGCGGTCTACGAGCGCCTGGACCGGATGACCCTGTCCGTCTACACCTCCGCGCCGCTGCCGGAGCGCTCCATCGCCCGCATCACCGAGCGCTGCGAGCAGCACGGCGTCTTCCTCACGGTGAAGCGCATCGACGCCTTCCAGCAACTCACTCCGGAGGCGCCGCACGACTCCGAAGATGCCGTGCGAGGCATCCACGCGCGTTGCTGGTTGAAGGTCCGCTGTCACCTGGTCCACGCGGGCCGCTTCTACGCCTGCACGCGTCCGCCGCACGTGGCGACGGTGCTCGGCGGCACGTACCCGGAGATGCCCGCGCTGGGCGAGGTCGACGGCGTGCCGCTCGACACGCCGGACCTGCTGGACCAGATGCTCGGCTATCTCGAACGGGAGACGCCATTGGCCACCTGCCGTTACTGCCTGGGCGGCGACGGCGCATGGCAGCCGCACGCCCAGCTTCCTCGTATTCGAAGCTGAAGGGCCCCCCTCCAGCCTCTCGTTTCATCTCACTGGCCGCGCGGCTGGGCGGCCTTGGGCAGCGAGGACTGCATGGACGGCGGATAGCGCCCACCCGCGGCGACGCCCGGAGGCGCGACGGCGTTGATGGCGGCCACGTCCTGGTCCGTGAGCGTCACCTCCAGCGCGCCGAGGTTCTCGTCCAGGTACTTGCGGCGCTTGGTGCCGGGGATGGGCACCAGGTCCTTCCCCTGAGCCAGCACCCACGCGAGCGCGAGCTGCGCCGGAGTGCATCCCCTCTCCTTCGCCAGCCGCTCGATGTGGCCGACGAGTTCCAGGTTGCGCGTGAAGTTCTCCCCCTGGAAGCGGGGCGAGAAGCGGCGGTAGTCGTCCTGTGCGAGGTCCTCGAAGCGCTTGATTTGCCCCGTGAGGAAGCCGCGTCCCAGCGGGCTGTAGGGAACGAAGCCCACGCCCAGCTCGCGGCACGCCTGGAGCACGCCGTCTTCCGGCTCACGGCTCCACAGGGAGTACTCGCTCTGGAGCGCGGTGATGGGATGCACCTTCGAAGCCCGGCGCAGCGTGTCCGCGTCCACCTCCGACAGGCCGAGGAAGCGCACCTTGCCCTCGCGCACCAGCTCCGCCATGGCACCCACCGTGTCCTCGATGGGGGTCTGCGCGTCCAGCCGGTGCAGGTAGTACAGGTCGATGACGTCCACGCCCAACCGGCGCAGGCTGGCCTCGCATGCTTGCTTCACGTACTCCGGCCGCCCGTTGACGCCGCGCTTCTGCGGGTCCGTGGGGTCGCGGACGATGCCGAACTTCGTCGCCAGCACGACGTTCGCCCGGTGCGGCTTGAGCACCCGGCCCACCAACGTCTCGTTGGCGCCCGACCCGTACATGTCGGCGGTGTCGAAGAAGGTGATGCCCCGCTCCAGCGCGTGCAGCAGCGTGGCCTCCGACTCCGCGTCATCCCTGCCCGCGTAGAAGTCGGACATCCCCATGCAGCCCAGGCCCAGCGCCGAAACGGTGGGGCCCTGCCTTCCCAGCTTCCGAGTCTCCATGTCCCTCGCTCCTTCCTCGTGGTGACGCCCCTCTAACTGGAGGCTCCCGGCCTCGCATGACCTTCGAATCTGGAAACGACAGTCAGGGGGCCTGACGGGCCTGCTCCGCGCCCAGGTGGCTGGGCAGCTCCACGGTGAAGGTGGAGCCTCGCCCCAGCCTGCTCTCCACGTGGACCCGGCCGCCCATGGCCTCCACCAGCGTGCGGGTGATGTACAGGCCCAGGCCCAGGCCACCGTAGTTGCGCTCGGACACGGCGCGCTCGAAGCGGCCGAAGAGGCGGGGCAGGTGCTGGGGCTCGATGCCGATGCCCTCGTCCCGCACCGTCAGCCGCGCTCCGCCGTCATGCGGCTCCAGGTGCACGTGGATGGGCCTGCCGTCGCCGTACTTCACGGCGTTGTCCACCAGGTTGGTGATGACCTGCTCCAGACGCAGCCGGTCCCACCGGCCCACGATGTCGAAGTCTCCCGCCTCCAACTGCAAGGAGGAGCCGGTGCGCGCGGCCTGGGGTTCATACCGGGTGACGACGTCCCGGACGAGCGACCCCAACTCCAGCTCCTCCAACTCCAGCGAGAGCCGCCCCGCGGAGATGCGCGACACGTCGAGCAGGTCGCCCACCAGCTCCGCCAGCTTCTGCACCTGCCGTGCGCCCACCGCCACGTAGTTCTCCACCAAGTCGCGAGGAACCGAACCCGGATGGCGGGCCAGCTCCCGCGAGAGCGCCTGGAGCTTCAGGCTCAGCGGGGTGAGCGGCGTCTTCAGCTCGTGGCTGGCAATGGACATGAACTCATCGCGCAGACGGATGGCCTCCCGAGCCTCCGCATAGAGCCGGGCATTCTCCAGGGAGAGCGCGGCCCGGTGCGCGAGTTCCTTGGCGAACGCCAGGTCTGACGTGGAGTAATGCCGGCCGGAGTAGGCGTGGATGAAGCTGAGCACCCCCAGCACTTGTCCGCGCGCAATCAATGGCACGGCGATGTAGGAGACGGGCCCCATTGCTTCCAGCACCCGGGCGTGTTCCGCGTCGTGAGCGAGCTCGTGAATGCGCTCCCGGGTCAAACGCTCGACATGGACCGTCTCCGCCTTCATCAAGGCGCCCGTGGGGGGATGCCCCGGGTTGCCGCCGGGCTGCAATCCGAAGCGGAGGATGTCCTCCGACAGCGCGTCGTCCTCGCGCCGGAAGTGAGCCGCCTCCAGGCGCCGGAACGTCCCATCTGGCTCCGCCACGTCGACGAGGCACCAGTCCGCGAACGTGGGCACCACCAGCTTCGCCATGTTCCGCAGCGTCGTCTCGTCGTCGAGCGACGATGTCAGCACCGCGCCCGACTCCGCGAGGAGCCAGTCACGCGCCTCGGCCAGTTGGAGCTCGTGCGTCAGGGCTTCGGCGCGCTGTCGGGCCCGGACCAGGTCCGTCACGTCGAACCCGAAGCCGACGATGCCGTCGACCTCATCCTGCTCGTTCCGCGTGGGCTGATACACGATGTTGAGATACGTCTCCTGTATCTCGCCATGGGGCGACTTGCGAGGGAGCGGCACCGCCTTGCCCGCGAAAGGGACGCCGGTGCGGTAGACCTCGTCCAGCAGGGTGATGAAGCCTCGCGGCTCCGCCCACGGCAGGGCCTTGCTCGCCTCCTGGCCCACCAGTGAGTCTGTTCCCATCAGCGCGTTGTTCATCGTGTTGGAGAAGGAATAGACGTGCCGGGGACCGCGCATGATGACGATGCCGGCGGGCGCGTCCCGGAAGAGCGCGTGGAGCCGTGCCTGACCGGTCTCCGCATCGCTTCGGGCTGCTCGCTCCCGCTCCAGTAGCCGCGCCCGCTCCGCGTTGGCCTTGCGCAGCATGACGTTCAGCTTCGTCATCAGCAGCGCGAGCACGACAAAGACCGCCAGCGAGACAGCCCCTCCCGTGCCTGGCATCAGGTTGAGCAGTGGCTCCAGGAAGTAGAAGTCCACCACCACCACCGACAGGAGCGTCGTCGCCAGGGCGGGGCCCCAGCCGCCCCACCAGCCGGACACCATCACCGCGCCGAAGAAGAACAGGAACGGGGTGGCTGGAATCAACGACGCCACACCCGCCTGGATGAGCCACGCCGCGACGAACGCGAGGAGCGCGACGCCATAACGTCCGGCGCGTGAAGCCCAGAGTGGGTGATGTCGTTCCGGACGAGCGTGCATGGTCAGGGGCGGGCTCCCGGCCGACTGCATGCATACCGCTGGGGAGGCGCCGCGCACTTCTCAGGTAAGCACCGGAGCCCACTGCATGACAGCTCGCTCGCTGCGCTGCCATGCAGGGATGCTCAGCCCAGCCGGCGGAACGGCTGTGGCTTGGTGCCCACGTCCAGCGCCGATACTTCCACGTGACGCACGTCCAGGCTCGCCTGCGCCCAACCCAGGTTCCGCAAGGCGCCGGTGAGCCGCTCGCGCAGTGGCGCTACGTCCGCATGGCTCGCGCCCGCCAGCTCCAGTTGGAAGTGCGAGACGTCCACTTGTGTCAGTCGGAAGCCACGCAGCGCATGGTGCTTGAACACCCAGGCCAGCGCCCAGGCGTCCACCTCCCGGCCCGAAGGCGTGGCGAAGTGGCAGGCCCCGCGCCCGCCGAAGTGCTCCAGCGTCCATCCATGAAACCCACAAGCGCAGGCGTCACGCCGCACGCTGCCCGCGTCGCCCGGGAGGTAGCGCAAGAGCGGCAGCACGCTGGGACGCAGCCTCGTCACCACCACCTCGTCCAGTCCGGGCTCCAACCAGACATCCGGAGCCAGGACGTGGAACCGGCCAGGCGCCTCGGGCCGCAGGCACTCCCAGGCCAGAGGTCCCGTCTCCGTCGTCGCGTAGTAGTTGAGGACAGGCGTGGGCACCGCGTTCGCCAGCTCCGCGCGCAGGCCGGCGGGCAGGTGCTGCGCGGAGGTGAGCACCAGCTGGGGCGTGGGCACGCCGCGCTGGGCCGCCAGCCACCGCAGGCCTTCCGGGTCGGAGAAGAGTACGGCGGGGCGCACGCGGCGCAGGCGCAGGAGCGCGTCCTCGCGAAGGACGGAGATTCGGTGCAGCGCGCCGTCGTGGAGGATGGGCAGGCGCACCGAGTACTCCAGCCCGCCCGGCAGCGCGTCCAGCAGCACCACCCGGGGATTCGGGGGCAGCGCCGCTCCCGCGCGCGCCACGAGGAACCGCAGCACGGCCCACATGTGCAGGCAGTCGCGCCGGTCCCTCACCACGTTCACCGGCGCTCCGGTGGAGCCGGAGCTCTTCACCACCACGCAATCATCGGCGTCCGCCGGCAGCGTGGGCACCGCGTCCCAGTTCGCGGCCAGGGCCTCACGGTCCAGGAAGGGCAGGTGGCGCAGGTCGTCCAGCGTCTGGAGGTCACCCGGGTGGATACCCGCCGCGTGGAGCCTCCGGGCGTGGTACGGCGAGTCCCGCAGGGCACCGCGCAGGAAGGACAACCGGGCGTCCAGGTCCGCGCGGGCCGCGTCCTCGTCAGCCAGGGACGCGAAGCGGGCCAGTCCCTGGGCGATGGACTCGGCCCAGGGGACGTGGGGGCGCTGCGAGGAGGTGTCCCGGCGGATGTTCGCGCGAGGCGCGACGCGCAGGTCCGCGGACAGGACCTCCGTCACTCCCGCCACCCACGCGCCTCCGTGGCGCGCTGCTCCGCCTCGCGGAGGGCCTGTTGGCGTTTGTCCGCCTCCCTCTTCCGGGCCTCTTCCGCGCGCCGCATCTCCGCTTCCGCCTTGCGGTAGTCCAGTTGCTGGATTCGCGCGGCGGAGCCCTTCGGGGACTCGCCCTTGCACTCGCCGCCCACGACGCGCACCCACTTGCGAAGGAACTCCTCGCGGCGGAAGGTGTTGGAGCGAATCATCTCCGCCGTCAGCGGGCCCACGTCCTGGAAGAAGCGCTGCAGGAGCGTCGTCGCGTCGTCGTTCTCGTTCAATGCGTGCACTGTCTCCTGCCGCAGCGCCGAGGACACCAGCACGTGCGCGAGCATCACCACCTGCTCCCGCCACAGCGGGGAGCAGGCCTGGTCCTCCAGCGCGCGCCAGTCCGCGCGGGACGGGGGGCGGACCTTCGCGAGCCGGAAGGTGTCGCAGATGATGGCGAGCGCCAGGTCATGCGAATACGGCGACACGATGGGGGCTGCCTCAAGCTGCGTCTGAATCTCGCGGATGTCGAAAGCCATGGGACTCAATTCTCCAGCAATGCCTGGGCGAGGTCGGCGGCGGCCTTCGCGAAGTCGGAGGGCCAGCGCACCACCACCAGCCGGAAACGGCGCTCGCGCAGCAGCGGCGCCAGCGCCTGCCGGGCGCGTCGTTCGTCGGGAACAGCGAGGATGGCCACCACGAGGCGCGAGCGCCGGATGGACTCCAGCACCGGCGCCAGGGGCTTCTCCGCGGTGACGTTCGCGAGGAAGTCGCTGTCGGAGATGATGATGCGCAGCGCATCGGGCCGCTCGCGTGACAGCGCGTCCATCACGTCGAAGGGGAACTGCGTGCCTCCGCCGATGTAGCTCAGCAGGAAGTCGCGCGCCTTCTCCTCGTCGTACATCCACGGCGACACCTGCGGGTTGCCGTGCGAGTACACGATGCCGCGCACCGTGGCCTTCTTCCGCAGCGCGGAGGCGGACAGCACCTGGGCCGCCAGCGTCATCGCGTTGAGGCTCAGCTCCGGGTTGGGCATGGAGCCGCTGGTGTCCAGGTAGATTTCCACGGACGGCGCGCCCAGCTCGGACGGGGGCGGCAGGTCCGCCTCCAACTCGCGGCGCAGCGGTGACACCGCGGCCAGGTGGCCCTGGGACAGCACCGTCAACGTCCAGTCGATGCTGGACGGGTCATCGCCGTACCCCCACGCCTGGGGCGTGGTGCGCAGGTAGGGCTCCGGCTGGGACGGCGTCGTGGGGAGCTTCAGGAGGTGCCGGTCCACCAGCCGCCGATAGTGCTTCGCCACCAGGGCCTGCCGCAGCCTTCCGCCCTGCTTGCCGGGCAGGTGCTCGGTGACGCGGTGGATGGAGTCCAGCTCGTCCTTCTCCTTCGAGCGGGTGCTCAAGGGAGCCAGCCAGCCCCGCTCCTCCGCTTCGTCCAGGGCGTCGTCCCAGCGACCGCTGCCGTGGATGGCGGCATCCAGGTCGTCCACGTCCGGCACGGAGACGTCCCCGCCCAGCGGCAGGCTGAACTCCAGGTCCGCGGGCTTCTCGATGTAGCGGATGAAGGTGGCGCAGAAGTAGAGGAACTGGAGCTTGCCGCTGGGCAGCGCGTAGAAGGTCTGCGCGAACATGCGCGCCTCGGCGCGAACACCGGGGTAGCGCTGCTCCATCGGCTCGAGCTGCGCGGCGGGCACCAGATTCCCAGGGGGCAGGCCCCACAGCTCCTCGTAGATGGCCAGGTAGAAGAAGAACAGCGGCGACAGCTCGCCGCCCTGCACGCGCTGGAAGCCCCGGTACACCGCGCACAGCGCCTCCGCGTGCGTGCGGCCCACCACCTCGTTCACCTGCAAGTCATAGAAGAGGTTGGTGAGGGATTGCTTCAGGCCGGGAACCAGCCGCTGCTCCTGCACGCGCAGCTCCGCGTCCCAGCCCAGCGTGTGTGGGAAGCGCGCGTGGTGGCCGATTTCATGTGCCAGCACCGCCGTGAGGCTGCCCGTGGCCTCCATGGCCTCCAGGAGCTTGAAGTTGACGAAGACCTGGCGCTTCACCAAATCGATGTACGCGAGCGGCTCCTGGGCGTGGCTGGCGTCGGGGTGGAAGCCCACGTGTGGCTCGGGTGGGCTGAGCTGCACGCGCACGTCCCACAGGGCCTGGGCGTCGCGCCAGCCCGTGACCACTTCCTCAGGGGTGATGTGCCGCGACGGACTCATTCCGGAACGAACACCAGCACGTGCTGGGAGGTGTGCAGCGTGGCCGCCACCCGCCAGTCATTGGACAGGGTGGCGAACCACGCGTCCGCGCGCGGGTCCTCCCGCAGCGCCTCGTCCAGGTGGGGACTCTCCACCTGGGTCAGCTCCGGCGCCTCGCGGCAGCCCATGGCGCCCAGGCTGATGGGCGTCTCCGCCAGCCAGATGCCCTGCGTGGCCGCGTCGCGGCCCGCAACGGCTTGGCGGTGCCGGTCATGGACGCACACCACGGTGGGGGAGAGGAAGTGCATCGCGCCGGGGAGGAAGCGGCTGTCCTCTTTCGACAGGTCCACCCAGTGTGCCTGGGCCCGCGCGGCCAGCGGCGCGTCGGGCGGCTCCAGGGCCACGGAGGAGGTCTCTCGCAGCCGCGCCTCGATGTCCTGGAGTGACGTCAGCTCCCGGCCCACGCGCCAGAAGATGCGCTGCACCCACGGCGGCGCGGACTCCAGGTTCTCGCCCAGGTTCCACAGCTGGGCGAACACCTGCGAGCGCTCCGCCGAGGGCACGGCGGCCAGCAGGCGGGGAATCAGGTCCGACCAGGCGAGGGTGAAGAAGTTCTGCCGGCCCGCGCTCGTGGGGTACAGGTAGCCCAGGCCAATGGCCTCCGCGCCCAGCTGGAGGTAGGCGCGCAAGAGCTCCTCGCCTTGCGCCGCCGGTGTCCCCGCCTCGAACAGGGCTTGTCCCAGCCGCTGCGCTGCGCCGCCGGTGAGCTCGCGCCACAGGGTGGAGTCCCAGCGCACGAACCGGGCGCGGGCATTGGCTTCCAATTCGTCGGTGAAGGTGCTCATGGGCGACCGCCCGGGTTCTCCTTCAGCCACGTCGCGTAGTTCCGGTAGCGGCTGTACAGGGACTTGAGGTGGATGACGTCCTCGTAGACGGGGCCGGACAGCTCGTGCCGCGTGAGCAGCTCCTTCATGAGCACCGTCACCTGGTTCATGCGCTTCTCGGTGGTGCGCAGGTCCACGCCGGACAGGCCCTTGTCCAGCTCCTGGCGCAGCGTCGTCACCTTGCGCCGGATGGGCGCGTGCGTGTCGTAGTGGCCCATGGCCATGTCGAACATGTTCCGCAGCCAGGCCACGCGGTCCTGGAGGAGCATGCGGTGGCCCTTCACCTCGAAGAAGGCGCTGCGCGGGTTGGGCACCAGCTTCTCGTGCAGCACCCAGGGGGCAATCTGCCGGAAGTCCTCCAGCTCCACGGCGCTGTGGCCGCGGAAGAAGGCCATGGCCTTCGCGAAGTGGAGGATGGTCTGGTACGCGCGCACGCTGACGCCGTTCTCCGTCTGCGTGCAGAGGTGGACCTTCTTGTCCAGCGGGCACTGCTCGTTGCACACCGCGGCCACTGTCTGCCCGGCCAGCTTGAGCGTGTCCTTGTGCTTGAACTCGAAGCGCGGCGAGGCCATGCGGCAGAAGTCCAGCTGCCCCAGGAAGAAGGCGATGCGCTCCAGCACGTCCTTGGGTACCTCCACTTCCAGGATGGCGGCGTAGGCGCGCTCCAGCTCGCCGTGCGTGAAGACGATTTCCTTGGGCAGCAGCTCCTCGGGGGACTTGTCGGCCTCCAGGCGCTGGAGGAGCTGGTCCATGAACCCCGAGTTGAAGGGCACCGCGCGCACCACCACGTCGATGCGGTCCTTCAGCGCCTCGATGACCTGGAAGGTGCCGCCGCCCTGGTCGTCGTTGGCGGTGAGGAACCAGGACGAGCGGCCCGCGTAGACGTACTGGTCCATCATCTCCGCGTAGCCCTCCGCCATGAGCGACAGGAGCGCGGACTGCGTCTTGGTGGGGATGCGGTTGTACTCGTCGATGATTTTGACGCGCTGGCCAATCCACTTGCGCCAGCTCACCTTCACCGCGGACAGGTCCTCCGCCTTGAGCATGTCGGAGGGCAGCGGCGCGCCCAGCAGGTCCGCGATGGAGAGCTGCGGGTGCCCGCGCTGGATGCCGCGGTGGACCTCGTCGCGGCCCATGCCGGACAGCAGGGCCATGAGGATGGCGGACGTCGTCTTCCCGCGTCCCGGTCCGCCCACCAGCAGCGCGCGCCGGCAGGTGAAGAGGGTGAGCAGGGGGATGAGGACGAACGAGCTGTAGCTGGTGTCCTCGGGGAGGTGGAGCTCGTCACCCGCGGGCGTCTTGAGGGACGCGGACGAGCCGAACTCCAGGTCATAGTAGGGACAGATGACGGCGTTGTTGGTGATCCACCAATAGGCCTGCCGCATCTTGTCGTGGAGGCTGCCGCCGTCGCGCTCGGAGAGGTGGACATTGAGCTGCTTGTCCGCCGTCGCGCGCCCGGTGAGCAGGCGCGTCACCCAGTCCTGGTTGGCCATGCGCGCCGGAGCCTATCACCCAGCAGAAACGCGACGTAGCACCGTCGCGTGGCGGCCCCATGCCTACAGGGTGACCAGGCCCAGCTTCGCCGCGCGGACCACGGCCTCCGTGCGCCGCTGGACGCCCAGCTTGGCGAGCACGGCATTCACATGGAACTTGGCGGTGTGCTCGCTGATGTCCAGCCGGTCCGCGATGGCCTTGTTGGACAGCCCCTCCGCGAGCAACCCGAGCACCTCGCGCTCCCGCGGCGTGAGCGCGTCCGGCGCGGTGGCCTGGGCCGGGAGCGAGGCACGCGGCGTGACGCGCAGCTCCGCGAGCGCGGGGTCGAACACGGCCAGCCCCCGTGCCACGGAGAGCAGCGCGGCGGCCAGGGCGGAGGGCTCCGCGTCTCGGAACAGCAGGCCCCGTGCGCCTGCGCCCAGGGCCGCCTCGCCCGCGGCTTCATCCACCACCAGCGCGAGGACCGGTGCGCCCAGGTCGGGCCCCTCCATGTTGGACGGGCGCAGGCCGGTGTCCCACAGCACGGCGTCGGGTGGCTCGCCGGGTTGGGACTCCAGGTCCACCTGCGTCCCGGCCGCCACCTCGAAGTGCACGCCTGTCTGGTCGCTCAGCGCCCGGGAGAGCGCCCCCCGGGCGAGCGGGTCCTCCGAGACGAGGAACAACCGGAGCGGAGAGGTGGAGGCGGCCAGCACGGGACTGCTTCACTAACCGGCCCCTGCGGCCGACGCTGTCCCAGCGCGCTCAGGGGCCTCGCAGTCGCGACATGAGCAGGAAGCCCACGGCGAGCACGAGGAGCACACTCACCACGGTCCATAAAGCGACGGAGCACCCGGGGGAGGACTTCGAGACGATGGGCAGCTTTTTCGTCCGGAGGTCCTCGGTAATCTGCGCGAGCAGCCCTGCGTCGTAGGCCACGGGCTCGCCCTTGCGAATCTTCCGGCCTATCTCCTCCAGCTCCCCCCCAGGCAGGTAGCGCTCCGTGAGCAGCAGGCTGCGCGCCTGGAGGTCCCGTTCGGTGCCGTGGGCGGCGGGGTCCAGGCCGCAACCCGTGCAGGGGGTGAACGCGCCCACCTTCGAGTTGCCACACCGCACGCAGACGGCCAGGGTCATCCGCCTACCCTAGCGCGAATGCCCCACGAGGAGCCGCCCGCCAGGCCTCACGCGATGCCCTCCACCATCTACACGAGCGCAGAGCCGCTGGAATGCTCCAGCAAAGCGGTTTCAAGTGAGGCGGTCGCCTGTTCGCAGGCGGTGCGGCGGGGCGCGGCTCAGGCCAGCGTGACACCGTGCCCGGGCGCATCCGTTGGCAACTCCAGCCGTGCGCCCGTGTACCGGGCGCCGCCCTGGAAGGGGTGGCGTGCGATGAACAGCGGCGTATCCAGGTCGGCGTAGGTGAAGCCCCCCAATCCGGCGGCCAGGTGCGCCGAGGCGGACATCGCCAGCACGCTCTCCACCATGCCGCCCACCATGAGCTCCAGGCCCGCTGCGCGAGCGAGGCTCCACATCGTCAGTGCCTCGACGACGCCGCACTTCATCGTCTTGATGTTGATGGCATGCGCGGCGCCTTCCCGGATGAGTCGCAGCACGTCCTTCGCCGAGCGCGCCGACTCATCCGCGCACACTGGCACGCGCGAGCGGCGCGTGAGCTCCGCCATGCCGGCCACGTCATGCGCGGGCACGGGTTGTTCGAAGAGGGCCAGGGGGACGTCCGCGCGCGCCAGCTCCTTCAAGAAGGCGAGCGCCTCGGCCACGTCATAGCCGCCGTTGGCATCCGCGAAGAGCCGCGCCTGGGGCGCGACTTCATGAATGGCCACCAGCCGTGCCGCGTCCTCGACGGGCGGCAGCGCCCCGACCTTCACCTTCAGCGTGGTGATTCCCCGCGCCAGGATGGCCTGCGCGGACGTTCGCGCATGGGCCACGTCTCCCGCGGTGACCGTCATGTCGATGTCCAGCGCGGACTGCGCGCCGCCCAGCATCACGTACAACGGAACGCGGTAGTGCCGAGCCAGCGCATCGAGCAGCGCCGTCTCCACGGCGCACCGGGCGGAGGGGGCCAGCGCGAGTGAATCCCCCAGCGCCTCGGACGCGGGCCGCCACGCGCGAGCGTCGCGTCCCACCAGCCCCGCGCGCACCTGTTCCAGGGCGGCCAGCGTACTGGCCTGTGTTTCTCCACTGACGGCGGGGAAGGGGGCGGCTTCGCCCAGTCCCTCGGAGCCGTCCGCCAGGGTGAGCCGGACCAGGACGTTCTCCGCGGCGTACTGCGCGCCGGTGGCGATGGCGAAGGGCTCGGTGAGGGGGAGGTGCAGCGGCTCGAAGCGGACGGCGGTGATGAGGGTGGGCGTCATGGGCGGCCGAGGAGCCTAGCCGCGCGGGCCTCTCCTGCGCGCGCGAGCCTGGTCAAGCGGCGGCTGGCCGACAGACACACGGGAACTGATACTGATACATGTTTGCCGTGTGTACTTGTGACGGCCACGTATTCGTGTCGACATGGAGCCATTCTGAACGACCGATTCCAGGCGGCTCCGGCGCCCGACATGGATGTGCTGCTGGTGGTGCTCGAGGAAGCGGAGCGACACCAGCCTGAGGGCTGCATGGTGTTGCACGCCGTTCGGGACGCGGCGGGAGCGGTCGTCGACTTCCAGTGGGCCTGGGCGAATCCCGCGGGTGCGCGCGCACTGGGGCACGCCGCCCCGGAGTCGCTGCGCGGCCGGCGGCTGCGCGAGCTGATGCCGGGCTCGGGCCTGGCCTCCCGGGTGGACCTGCTCCGGAACGTGGTGGAGGAGGGCCGGCCGGCCGCGGACAGCTTCCAGGAAGGGGACGTGTGGCTGCAGGGAACGGCGGTGCCTCTCCGGGACGGTGTGCTGCTGCGCCTGCGTGACATCACCAGCGCCCTGCGGTTGGAGGAGAGCGTCCGCGAAACCCTGGACTGGGTGCGGAGCATGCTGGAGGCCACGCCCGACGCGTTCTTCACGCTGGATGCGGAGTGGCGAATCACCTACGTGAACCACGAGGCCGCGGCCCTCAGCGGGCGTTCGCAGGAGCAACTCTTCCGGCAGATTCTGTGGCAGGCGTGCCCGGAGTTGCTGGGCACGCGGATGGAGCGGGAGCTGCGCCGGGTCGCGAGCGGCGCGGGCCACACCATCTTCGAATGGCGCGCCACGCCTGGACGCTGGCATGAGGTGCACGCCTGGGGCGCCAACGGCAACGTGTCCATCTTCGGGCGGGACATCACCGCCAGGAAGCAGGCGGAGGCGGAGCGGGACGTGCTCCTGTCGCGCGAGCACTCGGGCCGCCTGGAAGCCGAGGCCCTGGTCCACGAGCGCACCCGCGAGCTCATGGCCGCGCGTGAGCGACTGGTGCAGTCGGAGAAGCTGGCCATGGCGGGACAGCTCGCGGCGGGCGTGGGGCACGAAATCAACAACCCGCTTTCCTATGTCGTGGGCAACCTGCAGTTCGCGCTGGAGCAGCTCGAGCCCCTCGCGGAGCAGGGCGCGGTGCGTGAATCATGGGCCCGCGCGTTGGGCGAGGCGATGGAGGCCCTGCGCGAGGCGAAGGAAGGCGCCGAGCGCATCCGCACCACCGTCCGTGACTTGCAGACCTTCGCTCGAGCGGAGGAGCCGCAACTGTCGCCCGTGGACGTGCACGCGGCGCTGGAGTTCGGCCTCTCCATGGCGATGCCGCACCTGCGCCACCGGGCCCGCGTCGAGAAGCGCCTGGGGCCGGTGCCCACGGTGATGGCGCACGAGACGCGGCTGGGGCAGGTGTTCCTCCAACTGCTCGTCAACGCCGCGCAGGCCATCCCGGAAGGGGACGTGGCGCGCTACCAGGTGACGCTCTCCACCTGGAGGGACGGCGCGACGGTGGTGGTGGAGGTGGCGGACAACGGCCACGGCATGGCGCCCGAGGTCCTGGAGCGCGCCTTCGAGCCCTTCTTCACCACCCGTCCCCTGGGGGAGGGCGCTGGACTCGGCCTGTCCACCAGCCTGGGCCTGGTGCGAGGCATGGGGGGCGAGTTGTCGGCCTCGAGCGCGCCGGGGCTGGGCAGTGTCTTCCAGGTGCGGCTGCCCACCACCGACGCGGACGCGCCAGCCGTGCGGGTGGTGGAGGACAAGGACCTTCCCGGGCGGAAGCGGGTGCTGGTGGTGGATGACGAGCCGCTGCTCGCCTCGGTGCTGGGCCGCATCCTCGGCGTGCGTCACGAGGTGGTGGTGGTCCACAGCGGGCGCGAGGCGTTGGACACGCTGGCGCGCGACGGGGACTTCGACCGCATCTTCTGTGACTTGATGATGGGGGACCTGACGGGGATGGACGTGTACGACGCGCTGTCCTCGCGTCAGCCGGAGCTGCTCGCGCGCTTCGTCTTCATGACGGGCGGAGGCTTCTCCGAGCGAGCACGGACCTTCCTCCAGTCGGTGCCGGTGCCGCGCATCGAAAAGCCGTTCGAGCTGGGCGTCCTGCACGCGTTGGTGGAGGACGCCCCGCCGCGCGCCGGTCCCTGAGAAGGGCGGCCGGCGCGCGACTCGGAAGCAGTGTGATTACAACTTCACTTCTTCCCGGTCGGGCTGGGTGATGTAGCCGGAGCCCGCGGCCACCAGCTTGGCCATCAGCTTGTCCATGCCGTTGGAGCGGGCGAAGGCCATCTCGTTGCGGGTGGCGCCCACCAGGGTGAGCAGCTGCACCTTGCCGCTGGGGAGCACGAAGTGGTCGGGCCGGGACGGGTCCCGGACGAACACGAAGCCGCTCAGCTTGGACTCGCCACCGTCCAGGGAGCCTTCCACCGGGTAGCGGTGGCCCATGGCGAAGGCGCGCAGGGACACGAGGTTGTAGGCCATCATGTCCAGCAGCCGGAACACCGGCCACTTCGCCTCTTCGGGCGAGTGGATGACCATCTCGTAGCCCAGCCCGCTGGGCGCGCCGTCGGGGATGTCCTCGCCGGGCGCCACGGTGAAGGGGTTGGACAGTCCACTGGTGACATAGGTCCAGTAGGGGTAGCTCTCGCTGGGCGGGGAGACGCGCACGCCCATGGGACCCCAGTTGGGGTCCGCTTCCTGGACCTGGGCCAGCTCACTCTCCATCCACGCTTGGATGGCATCCGTCTGATCGAGCGTGAAGACGCCTTCGTCAATGGCGCCGAACATCTTCGGATACTCGACTTCGTCGCGGTCCGCCCAGCAGTCCTCGTACCACTGGATGAAGTCTTCGTCCGTCTCCGGGGCTTTCATGGCGATGACACTCTAGAGGCTCACCCCGGTTTCACAACTTCAAGTCGCGGAGAGGCCTCTTCAGGCTGACAGTCCGGGGGGCGTTCAGGTGCCGGTGGCCCCTTGGGTGCCCGGGGAGGCGGCCAGGGGCCAGGGTTTCAGCCCGCAGATGCGCTCGGCCTCCTCCACGGCGGGCGCCAGCCGTCCGTACTCCCGGCGGAGGAAGCCCCGTACCGCGCCGTCCAGTGTCTTGTCGAAGAGGAGGTGGGCGCTGTGCACGGCGGTGGGCTCGAAGCCCCGAGACACCTTGTGTTCACCCCCAGCGCCGGGCTCGAACACCTTGCGGCCGGTCCGGATGCAGTCCTCCACGGAGTGGTACAGGCAGACGTGGAAGTGGAGGAAGGGGTGCTCCTCGAAGGCGCCCCAGTAGCGGCCATAGAGGCGCTCCGGGGTGGCCAGGTTGAAGGCGCCGGCGATGACCTGCTGGCCGCGCACCGCCTCCACCAACTCCACCGAGCCCGGCATCGTGCGGAAGACCCGCGCGAAGAAGTCGGGGGTGAGTTGAATCTGCCCCCAGGCGTGGCGCTCGCAGGTGGAGGTGTAGAAGCCATAGGCACGCTGGGCGTGCGCCTGGGAGAGCGCGTCGCCGCGCACCGTGCGTAGGGAGATGCCCTGGGTGGCCGCGGCCCCGCGCTCGCGCTTGAGCTGGTTGCGGCGCTTGGAGTCAAAGCGCGCCAGGTAGTCGTCGTAGCTGCCGTAGCCCGGGTTCTTCCAGTGGAACTGAAGGGTGATGCGCCGGGCGAGCCCCTCGGCCTCCAGGAAGTCCGCCTCGTCCCCCGTGGGATACAGGACGTGAACGGAGGAGCAGCCCGCCTCCTGGGCGCTCCCGGCGGCGGCGGCAAGCAGGGCCCGGCGCAGCGCGGGGACGTCCTCGCCCGGGGCGATGAGGAAGCGGGGGACGGTGGCGGGGGACAGCGGCCCGCCCACGACGAGCTTCGGGTAGTACTCGACTCCGAGGCGGGCGGCGGCATCCGCCCAGCCGAAGTCATAGATGTACTCGCCCATGCTGTGGAACTTGAGGTACGCGGGCGCGGCGGCCACCAGCTTGGGGCCACGCCACAGCGTGAGGTGATGCGGCGCCCAGCCCGTCTCCTCGGTGGCGCTCCCGCTCTCCTCCATGGCCGCCAGCCAGGCGTGCCGGACGAAGGGCGGGGCGCCAGGGCCCACGAGCGCGTCCCAGCCTTCGGCCGGGGCATCAGTCACTGCTTCGAGGATGCGGAGACGGAGCGGGGTATCGGCGGGCACGGGGGCACTCTTAACGCGCCCCGCACGTGCCCGCCGTGTGTTGCTGGCCTGCCCGTCAGGCGGCCCGAGCGGCGCTCTCGGCGCGCGCGGCCTCGCGGGCCTCCGGCCAGACTGCACGCTGAGGGGTGGCGATGCGGATGATGCGCAGCAGGGCCAGCACGCGCATCACCTGCCACGTGGGGTCCAGCTCGAACTTCCGCGCCGCGAAGTTGGGGCTGCTGCCGTACTTGTGGTGGTTGTTCTGGAAGAGCTCCCCCATGCAGAGGAAGTCCATGGGCAGGGAGTTGCGCGACTTGTCGGTGCTGTCGAAGTTCCGGTAGCCGTACTTGTGGCCGCACCAGTTGACGATGGCTCCGTGCACCGGCCCCATGAGGAAGTGCAGGGGCAGCAGCAGGAACTGCCAGGGCGAGGTGGCGAACGCCACATAGAAGGCGGAGTAGAGGGCCACCCAGCCCAGCGTCGCGAGCCACGAGGTGCGCAGCGTGGTGTCCACCAGGGGCCACTCCGGGTAGCCGCCCAGGAAGCGGGCCTCGGGCTGTCCGCGGCCGGCCGCGTAGTCGTCGTAGCGCGCCTTGGTGTGCCACATCATCCGCGCCACATCCTTGAAGAAGTGGGGCGAGTGCGGATCCTTCTCGGTGTCGGAGAAGGCATGGTGCTCACGGTGGAGGATGGCGTACGCCTTGGGCGACAGGTAGGACGAGCCCTGCACCAGGTAGGTGAGCAGGTGCATCACCCGCTCCGTCTTCGGCCCCATGGTGTACATGCGGTGGGCCGCGTACCGGTGCTGGAAGAAGCTCTGGAAGAACACGCAGAGCAGCCAGTGCGAGACGAAGAAGATGAGGACGGCCATTCGAGTTCCCTGGGCAGTGACTGAACCGGGGTAACACCGGGCATGTCATGGCAGCGTCACGCGGGACGGAAGAGCGGCGGCCCTGCCCTCCGGGGCGACGGGCCCGCTCGCTCCCCGCTTCAGGGGGCCATCAGTAGAACGCGCCGTGGCATGACATGACGCGCGGCGGCGCGGCCCGTTCTTCCGGTACGGAGGGGCACGGAGCTCCAGGAGAGGAGTACACGCGTGAAGCGGGCGGACATCGTCGGATTGGACAAGGCGCACGTCTGGCATCCCTACACGGCGATGGAGGCCTACATCGCCGAGACGGATCCGCTGGTGGTGGTGCGCTCGGAGGGGGCATACCTCCATGACGCGGACGGCACGCGCTATCTGGACGCCAACGGCTCCTGGTGGGTGTCCACGCTGGGCCACCGTCACCCGCGCTTGATGCGCGCGCTCGCCGAGCAGGCCGCCGCGCTCCCACACGTCTCCCTGGCGGGCATCACCCATGAGCCGGGGGCGCTGCTGGCGTCGGAGCTGGCGGCCATCGCCCCCGGTTCGGACTGCCCCGGCCTCCCTGCGTCCGAGCGCCTCTCGCGGGTCTTCTATTCAGACAACGGCAGCACGGCGGTGGAGGTGGCCATCAAGATGGCGGCCCAGTACTGGGCGCAGAATGGCCAACCGCGTCGCACCCGCTTCATCACGCTGTCGGGGGCGTTCCACGGCGAGACGATGGGCGCCACCAGCGTGGGAGGCGTTCCCCTGTTCCGGGAAGTCTTTGGCCCCCTGCTCTTCGACGTGGTGCACGTTCCCTCTCCGGCGGAGGAGGGGGGCTGGACGCGCGCCTTCGAACAGGTCAGGTCCACCTTGCGTACGCGCCCGGAGGAGATTGCGGGCGTCATCCTGGAGCCGGTGCTGCAGGGCGCGGCGGGCATGGTGATGTACTCACCGGACTTCGTCCGGGCCGTGCGCGAGGCCACGCGTGAGGTGGACACCTTCCTCATCGCCGATGAAGTCTTCACGGGGCTGGGGCGCACGGGCGCACGCTTCGCGGTGGATCTGGCGGGCGTGGTGCCGGACATGTTGTGTCTGGCGAAAGCCCTCTCGGGAGGAGTCCTGCCGTTCGGCGCGACGCTGGCCTCGGAGCGCGTCTTCTCCGGCTTCCTCGGGGCGGCGAGCCGGGCGCTGTATTACGGGCACTCGTACTGTGGGAACCCGTTGGGCGCCGCCATCGCCCGGGAAGTGCTGGCCGTCTACCGGGACGAGGATGTGATGGGGCAGGTGGCGCGAAAGGCCCCCCGCGTGAAAGCCGCCTTCGAGCGGATGGCCGCCTCGATTCCGGGCCTGGTGCGCCCCCGCGCCGTGGGAATGGTGGGCGCGGTGGACCTGGGCGGTGGTGGTTACCTCGCTCGAGGAGGGTGGCGAGTGTACGAGGCCGCGCGTCGCCGAGGGCTCTACCTGCGGCCCATGGGAGACACCGTGTACATCGCGCCGGCACTGACTATCTCTGACGAGGCGCTCGAGGAGCTGCTGTCCGGAGTGGAGGCGTCCCTCCAGGAAGTCGCTGGCGGCTGAGCCTCGTGGATCCGCTGCCTACGAATGTGTGGGCGCGAACCGAAGGGTGGTTGACAGGTCGCGCGTCGCGGGGATAGAAGCCGCGCCCCGCCCGACGCAGATCCGGGCGGGGAGCTGACAGCAGAATAAGAGGGTCGATGAAGATTGTTGACCCAGGACGCGGCGGTGGTAGAAGCCGCGCCCCTTCGGACGGGTGGCTGATCCAAGCGCCTTGACGGAGCAGCAGCAGGAAATAGAGGGCTCGACTTGGAAAGTTGATCCCAGGGCCGGTGGTGGTAGAAGCCCTGAATCTCGCAAAGAAGCCCGCGCACTGGCGCGGAAGGCACTTCGAGCGAGTCAGTACGACAATGCGGAATACGGCGGTCAACGCAGCGAGTTGACAGGAGGCGCGGTGGTGGTAGAAGCCGCGCCCCGACGAAGAAGCCCGGAAGAAAGGGCGGACGAGTCGAGGAAGTCAACGAAGCAGCGGTTGACAGGGAGGGCGGCAAAGCGGTAGAAGCCGCGCCCCTCCGGAAGAAAACAGCGGAAGCCACTGGGCGGCGCTGAAGACTCCGGAAGC
>NZ_JABFNS010000007.1 GCF_013116825.1 Myxococcus xanthus | reverse complement strand
CCTTGTGACATGGCGTCCTCACGCTCGCGCGCCAACCGCACCACGTCTCGCTCCACCAGCGCCGCCAGCCGCGTGGTACCGGTGATGGCCCCCGAGGTGGCGCCGCCCGCTCCCGCGCCTCGGCAAGAGGCGCCCCAGGTCTCGGTGGCCCGGATGGCGCCCGAGCCCGTGGTGCCCGAGCCAGAGGTCTCCTTTTCTTCGCCTGAGGACAACGACGACATCGAGCCCGAGCTGCCACAAACAGCCCAGTGGGAGCTGGAGAAGATGGCGCGGCTGGCGGCGCTGGTGGAGCGAGACGTGGTGCGGTTGGCGCGCGAGCGTGAGGACGCCATGTCACAAGGCGACGTGCAGCGGGGGGCGCAGATTGACGCGCTCCTTCAGCGCAACCTGGGACAGTTGCGCGAGCTGCACGACGAGGTCCGCAGGCTGGCCGAGGAGGTGAACGGCGTCGCCCCCGAGGAATGAGCGCGAGGGGGAACGGACGCAGCGGATGGGTGCTACCACTCGCGCGGAGGTCCGGCTGTGGGCTCGTGAACGGGCGGGTTTTTTCTCGCTGGCGAGCTGCACGAGCCCCGCCTCGAGGTCTGCGAGCGAGCGGGCCTCGTAGGCGATGCGGTGGGTGCTGGCCGCGTCGTCGCCTTCCACGGCCTGGAGTCATGGCTCGTCGCGCATGGCTCCAGGCTGGAAGGGCCTCAGGCGCGGATGCTCGTCTTCCGGGCGCCCGCGCGCTTGTAGACCTTGCCCGCCTTCAGCGGGGTCGTATCGCCGCGTCCTGTCGTCTTCTTGGGGCGGCCCTCCTTGCGGTAGGCCACGGCGGCCGCGGACGGCAATGTCTTGCGCCGCGAGGTGCTGCTCTGGCCTGGCTCTGGTTCGGGCAGCTTGCGGCTTTTCGCCGTGAGGCCGCTTCCTGGTGCGTGGCGAGGACTGACGCTGCGGTCCGCGAAGGTCCGTTTCCCCAGGGCCCGCCGGCCGCTCTTCTTCGCGTGGTGCGTGCTGTCCGCGCTGGCGAGCTGCACGTCGGTGGGCTTGAGCTCCAACGTCGTTCCCTGCCGCTTCGCGCGCTTCACGCGCTCCGTCTGACTCTTCTCTGGCATGCAACCTCCAGCGACACAGGTAGGAACGCCGGGTGGGGGATGCCAGGGAGCAATGGTGCAGCCGGGCCCCGGTGCCCAGGTCTGGTGGTGTCGTGGCGCGTCCGTCATGGCATTCCGGGACGGGTTGCGGCGGCGCGGGGGGAGGTGCTCCGATGGTGGTGCCATGCGCCGCGCTCGACTCTCCCTGGACGCGCCGTACCTCTCGCCGGAGTCGGGCGAGTTCCGCATCGTCTGTCCTGGCTGTGGGCATGCCGTCACGGTGGACGCCGAGGCACGCTGCATGAAGTGCGGCGCGAGCCTGGAGGCGGCCTTGAACGCCGCGCGAGGCCCGCCGCCTCCGTTGCCGCCGCGGAGGTTGACCCGGGCACAGCGCGCGGCCGTCTCGCGGCCCAGGCTGCACAAGCACTACTTCGTGGGAACGCTGGCCCTGTGGGCGGGGGGGATGCTGCTCCCGGTGGGACTGTTCTTCCTGCGGCCCCTGCTCCTGCAGTCCGCCATCTTCATCGGGATGGGGCTGTTGTTCCGGCGCACGAGCTGGCCGGCGTCACTGCGGCGCGAGCAGCAGCGCCAGTTGAAGGCATGGGTCTGGGGCTTGCCGGCCGCAGCGGAAATCACGCGGGTGGAGCGTCAGGTGGCGCCCACGCTGCATGCCGGACGCCTGGTACAGCTCGATTATGTCTTCACGGTGCATGGCCAGCGCGTCGAAGGGCGCATGCCTTCACCGCACGCGTCGGACCTGCTGCGGCGCCCGGGAGAGCGCGTGTGGGCCGTCTACGTGGCGGAGGACCCTGGCGCCAGCGCGCTGTGGCCGCCGGGCCCTTGAGACGGGCACGGCCCCCGCCCGGAGGTCGCGGGGCGCGGGCCGCGTCACGACGTGTCCATGCTAGCCGCCGTGAAGGGGCAGGCGCTTCTTCGGCCCGCCGAGGTGCTTCACGTTCATTTCGCTGGGGGCCTTCTTGCGGCCCTTGAGGGTGGTTGCGCGTCGCCGATGACTCTTGGGCTCATGTGCCTCGGCGGCGGGGCCCAGCGTCACGCGCTCCAGCGTCTTCTGCCGCCGCAGCGCGGCCGCGTCATCGTGGGGCATCGTCTTGCGCCCCTTGCTGGCCTGTACGCTGGGTTGGGCTCCGTGCGCGCCGACCCGCCGCCTGTTCTTGATGCCTGCCACGATGGTCCGAACGGCCATGTTGCCTCCCTGTGGGTGAGGTAAGGACGGCGCCACGGCTTTTCCATCCCCCTCCATGGGACGGCGGAGGTCATTGCTCCCCTGCCTGCCGGGAGGCGGAGATTCCGTGCGCTGTCAGGGCACCTTCATTCATTCCTTGTCGAATACCCCCCGGGGGTATATGTCCATCGCGGCAGGATACTCCCACCCAGTATGTCGTCGCCGCCATGCCTCACTCGCCGGAAGAGAAGAAGAAGGCGCTGCTCCGCGTCCGCCGCATCCGCGGTCAGACCGAAGCCCTGGAGCGTGCGTTGGAGTCCGGAGCCGAATGCGGCACGGTCCTCCAGCAACTCGCGGCCATCCGGGGCGCCATCAACGGACTGATGTCCGAGGTGCTGGAGTCACACATTCGGGAGGAGTTCGGTCCGGCGTCCGACGAGGACCCACGCCACGCCCAGCGGGTGCGGGACATGACGGCGCTGGTCCGCACCTATCTCAAGTGAGCGGGAGTCCCTGCCTTCACCCCCTAGCCCCAGGAGCATCCTCATGAAGTCCCGTGCCGCTGTTGCCTTCGAAGCCGGAAAGCCCTTGAGCATCGTCGAGCTCGACGTCGCGCCTCCGCGGAAGGGCGAGGTCCTGGTCCGCATCACCCACACGGGCGTCTGTCACACCGACGCGTTCACCCTCTCCGGGGATGATCCGGAAGGTCTCTTCCCCGTGGTGCTCGGCCACGAGGGGGCCGGCGTGGTGGAGGCGGTGGGCGAGGGCGTGACGTCCGTGAAGCCCGGCGACCACGTCATTCCGCTCTACACCGCGGAGTGCGGCCAGTGTCTGTTCTGTAAGTCCGGCAAGACCAACCTGTGCGTGGCGGTGCGTGCCACCCAGGGCAAGGGTGTGATGCCGGACGGCACCACGCGCTTCTCGTACAACGGCAAGCCCGTCTACCACTACATGGGGTGCTCCACCTTCAGCGAGTACACCGTGGTGGCGGAGGTGTCGCTGGCCCGCATCAACCCGAACGCCAACCCCGAGCAGGTCTGCCTGCTGGGCTGCGGCGTGACGACGGGCCTGGGCGCGGTGAAGAACACGGCCCGCGTGCAGGAGGGGGATTCGGTGGCGGTGTTCGGCCTGGGTGGCATCGGCCTGGCGGTCATCCAGGGCGCCCAGATGGCGAAGGCGGGTCGCATCATCGCCATCGACACGAACCCCGCGAAGTTCGAGCTGGCGAAGGCCTTCGGCGCCACCGACTTCGTCAACCCCAAGGACCATGACCGCCCCATCCAGCAGGTCATCGTGGAGATGACGGGCTGGGGCGTGGACCACTCCTTCGAGTGCATCGGCAACGTGGGCGTGATGCGCGCCGCGCTCGAGTGCGCGCACCGTGGCTGGGGCCAGTCCATCATCATCGGCGTGGCCGGCGCGGGACAGGAGATCTCCACCCGCCCGTTCCAGCTCGTCACGGGCCGGACCTGGAAGGGCACCGCCTTTGGTGGCGTGAAGGGCCGCTCGGAGCTCCCCGGCATGGTGGAGGACGCGATGGCCGGGAAGATTCAGCTCGCGCCGTTCGTGACCCACACGCGTCCGCTGACCGACATCAACGAGGCCTTCGACCTGATGCACGAGGGCAAGTCCATCCGCACCGTCGTCCACTACTGACCATGGAACGCATCGAACACCACGCGAGTTTTGGCGGCCGGCAGGAGGTGTGGAAGCACACCTCCTCCGCCCTGGGCGGCGAGACGCGGTTCGGCATCTACCTGCCGGAGGCCGCGCTGCGCGGCGAGCGCTGCCCGGTGCTGTACTGGCTCTCCGGCCTGACCTGCACCGAGCAGAACTTCATCACCAAGGCGGGCGCGCAGGAGCACGCGGCGCGCCATGGCTTCATCGTCGTCGCGCCTGACACCAGTCCTCGTGGCGACGCGGTGGCCAATGACGCTGCCTACGATTTGGGGCAGGGGGCGGGCTTCTACCTCGACGCCACGCAGGCTCCCTGGGCGCCGCACTTCCGCATGCAGGACTACGTGGCCCGGGAGCTCCCCGCGCTGGTGGAGCAGCACTTCCCGGCCACGGACGCGCGAGGCATCTTCGGCCATTCGATGGGCGGTCATGGCGCGCTCGTCACCGCCCTGCGCCACCCGGGCCGCTACCGCAGCGTGTCCGCCTTCTCCCCCATCGTCGCACCCTCACAGGTGCCGTGGGGCCAGAAGGCCTTCACCGCCTACCTGGGCGACAACCGTGACGCGTGGGCGGCCTGGGACGCCGTCGAGTTGGTGAAGACGGCGAAGGAGCTTCTGACGCTCCTGGTGGACCAGGGCGAGGCCGACGAGTTCCTCGCCACCCAATTGCGCCCGGAGTTGCTGGCCGCCGCCTGCGAGGCCACGGGCCACCCGCTCACGCTGCGGCGGCACGCGGGGTACGACCACAGCTACTACTTCATCGCCACGTTCCTCGCGGACCACTTCGCGCACCACGCGAAGGCACTCGTCGGTTCCGAGAAGGCGCGTCCGTAGTCGCGACGGTCATCCCGGGTTCCGGTCAGCCCCGACGTGACATGTCGGGGCTGGCCGTGTCTCAGCGGGACTGGGTCGACGACCCTTTGCCACGCCGGGGCGGGCGGGTGCTGGTGGTGCTCTCGGGCGGGAACAGCCAGCCGTCCGCGCCGCGCGGGGCGGTGTTGCTGGTCCGCGCCGTCTCCGTGGGCTCCAGGTGCAGGCCACGGCAGCCGCGGCACCAGGACTGGGGCCGGCGCTCACCGCGCATGGTGCGGTAGCCGAAGTCCTGCGCCGTGGGGCCCATGTGGCCGCAGCGCGGGCAGCGGCTCAGGGACGTGACGCCCGTCTCCTTCGCCTTCTGCTTGCCATGCTCCACCACCAGCGCCAGCGCCGCGGCGAACCCCACCCGCCGCTCCGAGGCGACGTGGAAGCGCCGAGCGCGCTTGCGGCCCTTGCCGCCCAGCACCGGTAGCAGGTCCATGCCCCCAAGCAGGTTGCGCTGCTCGAGGACGCGCGTCGAAGAGCTGTTCGTGGTCGAGTGGCTCACGAGAGCACTCATACCGGGGCGGTCTGACATGCCCTGTGGAGGGGGATGCCTGCCCGCCCGCTCCTCGGAGGGGTACTGAACGAAAGTTCAATGAATCCGAGGATCTACACATCCACCCCGATTGGTAGGACGCCGGCGGCACAGGGACGCCCCATGCCGCCGAGTCCCAAGGTGGGCCGGTTACTCCCCTCCGTCCGTGCCGGACATGCCGCCGCCGGTCTCGTTGGCGCCGAAGACGGGCGTGCCGCCGGGCAGGCTGGGATCATGCGGGAGGCTGCCGCGCGGGCTGCGCAGGTAGACGAAGGGCGTGGCGAACAGGAAGTTGGACACGCGCGACGTGTAGATGTCCGCGTACCGCTCCACCTGCCGGGCCAGGTGGCTCTTGTCATTGCCCGCGCGCGTCAGCAGGCCCCAGATGGGATTGGACAGCTCGGTGGCCGCGCGTGCCAGGGGCCCCAGCTCCGCGTCCAGCGCCTCCAGCTCCGTGCGCAGCGTGGCCTGCCGCGCCACCAGCTCCGCCTCCGACGGCGTGTCCGTGCGCGGGCCGTACTGGAAGCGCCGCCGCTGGAGCTCCAGGCGAATCTGGCAGTTCTCCGCCTCCAGCCGCTCCTTCACCACCATGCGCTCGGCCAGCCGGGACTCCGTGGCGCGGAACGAGGCGATGGAGCGCACCTCGTCCTCCAGCTCGCGCAGGATGAGCGCCGTGCGCCAGCGCAGCACGTTCTTCGTCACGTGCACGTCGCCGAACATGTGGTCGCCCACGTAGAGAATCTGGTCACCGCTCAGTCCCAGGTGGCGCTCCAGCTCCACCGCGCTGCCGCCGAAGTACGGCGTGCCGGGCTTGAAGGGGCCCGAGTGCGGACGCAGCAGCGCCTCGCCGCTGGACTCCACCACCTCGAAGAGCGACGAGCGCGTGGTGAAGAACTCTGGCTTGCGCGCGGAGACAATCACCACGTCGAAGAGCTGCCGCCACGTCATGCCTTCGGGCAGGTGCCGGTCGAAGGCGAAGTGCATCATGGGCTCGGTGTAGGCCCACTCGCTGTTGGTGATGAGCAGCAGCTTCTTGCCGGCGTTGCGCTGGTCCAGCAGGGCCAGCGGCGTCTCCGGGTCATCGATGACGTAGCGCTCCGGGTCGGCGATGATCTCCGCCTTCAACCGCCCCTGCATGTGCGTGGCGTCCAGGTTCTTCCGCACGTGCTCGTAGAGGTCCGAATAGCCCATGGGGCCTGGGAGCTGGCCGGCGTCCAGCCGGTCCACGAGCTGCGCGTAGATGCACGCCTCCGATAGCGAGAAGAGCGTGTTGAGGAACACCCAGCGCTGCTCATGCAGGTCGATGATGGTGCGCGCGTATTCGTCGCGCTGGGTCTCGAAGCTCATGGCCTGCGTGCCGTGCAGCGCCTTCTTCACGAAGCCGAAGCGGTTGGCCTTGAGGAGGTTGCCCTTCTCCGTGTCGATGATGAGGCCGCGCATCGGCAGCTCGGGGTCGAACGACAGGTCCGCCACCGGCCAGCCCTGCTCGACGAGCCGGTCGCGGATGTGCTCGTAGGCACGGCGCTCCCACGCCTCCACATGGTAGTGGATGAGCGTGTAATCCATGTCGTAACCCACCGCCTTGATGGCGCGCAGGTTGAGGGTGCGGTTGCAGAACAGTCCGCGCTCGGGCGGGGGACCAGGAATGAACGTGCTCATGGCCCCCCTGGCTTGCCCCGGAGCGCGCGAAAAGTCACTGCTTTCGTCAGGGCCCGTCCGCTGGACGGCGGAAGTCCAGCGGCGCCCCGGCCGGCTCAGGCCTGCTTCGCGAGCTCCGCGTCGATGGCGGACAGCAGACGCGCATCGTCCGCGGCGACGTCCGGTGCGAAACGCGCGGCGACGCGGCCGTCACGCCCGATGAGGAACTTCTCGAAGTTCCACTGCACTTCCGGCACGGGGTTGGCGGTGATGCCGTAGCCCTGGAGCCGGCTGCGCATGGGGCCTTCGCCCACGGCGTCCGGGATGGCGCCCGTCAGCGCGTGGTAGAGCGGGTGCTTGTCCGCGCCCACCACCGAAATCTTGGAGAACAGCGGGAACTTCACGTCGTAGGTCAGCGTGCAGAACGCCTTGATTTCCGACTCGCTGCCCGGCTCCTGGCCCAGGAAGTTGTTGGCCGGGAAGCCCAGCACCTCGAAGCCCTCGGCGCGCTTGCGCTCGTAGAGCTTCTCCAGGCCTTCGTACTGGGGCGTCAGGCCGCACTTGGAGGCCACGTTGACCACCAGCAGGACCTTGCCCTTGAACTGGCCGAGCGACTGCGGGGCACCGTCGATGGACTTGAGGGGAATGTCGTAGAGGTTCTGGCTCATGCCGCACCCTATAACCGCTCGGAGGGGGGCGGGCTGGGGAGATTATAAAATCCAGAAATCACAACTATCCATGGGCCGACAGGAGGTAGGTTCCGCCACCTCTTTCACTCCTTCCCTCTTTGGAGAACTGCCCATGACGTGGACGATTCGGAGCCTGCTCCTTGGTGTCTTCCTGCTGTCCGGCTGCAAGCACACGGGAGGCGGCAGCGTCACCCCCACCCCGACGCAGCCGCAGGCTTGTGATGCGCAGCAGGCGCAAATCTCCCGCGAGGCCGATGAGCGCGCCAGCCCGTGGAGCGTGGACCAGCACCTGGCGAAGAACTTCCCTGGCAAGAAGGTGTCGTGGCTGATGACGGACGCCGCGTACCAGAACTTCGTGGTGAAGCCGAACGCGCAGAACTTTGGCCGCTGCAATGAGAGCGGTTGCTATCTGTTCGCCGCGCCGTCGGAGACCATCCAGGCCGCCGTCGAGAAGTCGATGGTGAATGGCGCGCATGACCCGGCGGTGATTGGCCAGGCGCTGGGCCTGCCGGCGAAGAACTTTGAAGGACCGCTGCGGATGATGACGCTGGACCTGGCGGCCACCGGCGTGTGCGTGCGCCTGCCCGTGGACAGCGACCCGGGCGTCTGGAAGTGCACCAGCGAGGAGGACACGGACTGCTTCAAGTTCGGTGGCTACACCTCTGGCGGCGTGCCGGAGCTGATGGTCATCGACGCGCCCGTCTCCCAGGCAGTGGTGACGGAGATTCCGTGAGCGAGGAGCAGGTCCTCATCCAGAGCCCCCTCATGTACCGGCTGGTGCGCTCGGCGGAGGGGGCGCTCTTCCTCGACGTGGTGGTGGGGGGCATCGCCCAGTTCACGGTGCGCGTGGTCCTCACCGAGCAGGAAGCCGAGGCCTACGGCCGGCTGGGCCGCCCCTACGCGGACCGTCTGGCCATGGATGTCATGGCCAGCCCGGCGTTCGGCGGGCGGGCCGTCCGCGTGCCGTAGGGCGCGGCGTGGGGGGGGCCGTCCCGGGCCACCTTCGGAAGGTGGCTCGGGGACGGTGCTTGCGTGGGCCCGTTGCGCATTCGTGAATGCGCCGCCGCGCCAGGGTGTCGGATGCTGACGTGACGTCACATCCGGCCCGAGCCGCGAAGGATGCTTGCATGAAGATGTCGTGGAGTGGTGCGGTCCTGTCCGCCTGTGTGCTGGGGCTCGCCGCCGGAGCCGCCCGCGCGGAAGAGGCGTGGAAGACGGTGGCGGAGAAGCCTTACGTGGTGAAGGTCCGCGCGCGCCCGGGCTCCGAGGCCAAGGACGTGTGGGCGGAGGGCGAGCTGGCCGCGAGCGCCGCGGATGTCCAGGCGGTGCTGCGGGACGTGGACGCCTACCGGCGCTGGATGCCGTATGTGAAGGAGTCCCGCATCCTGAAGGACCTGCCGGACGAGGGGCAGCTCACGTACACGAAGCTGGACCTCCCGGTGGTGTCCTCGCGCGACTACATCTGCAACGTGGTGTTGGAGTCCAGGCTGGCGGAGGACGGCTCGGGTGTGTTCGCGCAGCGCTGGCAGGCGACGCCGGACGCCATTCCCCAGCGGCGCGGCACCGTTCGCATCCGGCTCAACGAGGGAAGCTGGCGCGTGGAGCCTCGGGGCGAAGGGAAGTCCCATGCCGTGTACCGCTTCACCGTGGACCCGGCCGGCTCCATTCCTGGCTTCCTGGCGCGCATGGGACAGAAGGACGCCGTGGAGGACACCTTCCGCGCGGTGGAGAAGCGCGCCCGGCAGCACGCCGCGGCCCGGGCACGCGCGGAGTGACGCCGGTGCGCCGCAACCGATGCAGGGCCCTGGCCCGGGGAGCGCAAGCCTTGCGCGTTTTCAGGGCTGTAGCGCCGCGCACCGCAAGGCACGCTTCCTGAAAGCATTATCTCCTGCTGGGCCGAGGGGCCGGAGTGGCCGGGGTGGCCGCAGTGGGAGACGAACATGGAGCTGCTGGCTCGGGAGGCCCAGGAAGCATTGCGGCAACGCAGCCACCGGCTGCGCGCTCGGGCCTCGTTGGGGGGGGAGGGACTGTCCTTCACCGAGGCGGAGGAGCAGGAGTTGCGGGACATCGAGGAGGCGCTGACGCGCATCGCCCATGGTGAGTTCGGCCGGTGCGCGCGCTGCGGCGGGGCCATTGGCCGGCACCGGCTGCGCGCTGTTCCGGAGGCCCGGCACTGCCTGACGTGTGCCGCCCTGGCGCGCTGAAGGCCCGCTCCCTGCCCGGGCGGGCGGCGTCGCCTGGCGAGCAGTGCCGCCGTCCCGTCTGGGAAAGAAGCCGTGCATGGGTGCATGTCTAGGGGTATAGACACGCCCGAAATGTGTCCCATGGTGAAGACCGAAGACCTGATTGACGCTCAGGCGGTGGCCGGGTTGCTGCGCCTGCGCCACGCCAACAGCGTCAGCACCTACCTGCGCCGCTATCCCGACATGCCCCGGCCCGTCCTGGACCTGGGCACGGGGCGGCCCCGGCTTTGGCTTCGTCCCCAGGTGGTGCGCTGGATGCGCGCCCGTAAGTCCGAGCAGCTCCGCGCTGGAGGTGAGTCATGACGACCGCTGTTCCCCGTTCCCCGCCCGCCGTGCTTCCGGGCCCCAACGACACCTGCTGGTGTGGCAGTGGCAGCAAGTACAAGAAGTGCCACCGCGGCGCGGACGCCGCCGAGGCGCGCAAGAAGGGCCCGGACGTGCTTCGCAAGGGCATCCGCCCGGGCGTCATCAGCCCGCGCCGCGAGGTGCCGCTCCACATCCCCCGTCCGGACTACGCACTGACGGGCCGCCCGTCGCGCAAGGACGCGGGCTCCGACATCAAGACGCCGGACGTCATCGCCCGCATGCGCAAGGCCTGCAAGGCCGCCGCCGAGGTGCTGCAAGAGGTGGCTTCGCACGTGCGTCCGGGCATCACCACGGACGAGCTGGATGCGATTACCCATGAGGCCTACATCAAGCGGGGCGGGTACCCCAGCACGCTCAACTACCACCGCTACCCGAAGTCGCTCTGCACGTCCGTCAACGAGGTCATCTGCCACGGCATCCCGGACAGCCGGCCGCTGGAGGACGGCGACATCGTCAACCTGGACGTCACCATCTACCTGGATGGTGTGCACGGTGACTGCTCGGCGACGTACTTCGTGGGCAACGTGGACGAAGAGAGCCAGCGGCTGGTGCGCGTGACGCGCGAGTGCCTGGAGCAGGGCATCGCCGCGGTGAAGCCGGGCCGTCCCATCAGCGACATCGGCCGCGCCATCGAGACGCACGCCACCCAGCACGGCATGAGCGTGGTGCGCGCGTACTGCGGCCACGGCATCGGCGAGACGTTCCACACCGCGCTCCAGATTCCGCACTACTACGAGGCCGAGGCCGACACCGTCATGCAGCCCGGCATGATTTTCACCGTCGAGCCGATGATCAACCTGGGCGGCTGGGGTCACCGCACCTGGGATGACGAGTGGACCGCCGTCACCGCCGACGGCAGCCGCAGCGCCCAGTTCGAGCACACCCTGCTCGTCACCGAGCAGGGCGCGGAAATCCTCACCGTGGCGTGAGCCCGTGGACGCGCGCGGCCGGACTCCTCCGGCCGTGCGCTCCGGCTCCCCGGAGGTCGCTGTCAGGGGTGTAGCCCGTCGGGAGAGCGCGGCCCCGCGCAGGGGGGCGCCGCTCAGAGGCCCGGGAGCCCGCTCAGGCATTCGTGCTAGAGATTCCGGGGAGGGGATGTGGCCTCATCGCCACGGGAAATCACCATCTCATGGGTACGGACAGCGCTCTTCCCGAGGAGATTCTCGAGACGGTTCTTCGTTCGATGGACACCGCCGCCGCGGGCCGCTTGCGCTCCGCGCCGGAGGCGCCGCGGGCGCTCGCCCTGGCCCTGCGTGAGGCGGCCTCCCTTCAGTGCGCGGCGCCCGAGCCCCTGGTGTTCGCGCGGCACCTGGGGGAACGGCTCTCCGAGGCGGAGGACCCCGTCGTCGCGCTGGAACGTTTGCACGCAAGGGACCTCGCCCTTGCGCTCGCCTGCGCTCAAGGGACGCCGGGGGCGGCGGACCTCTTCGAAGCGCAGGTCCTGCGCAAGCTGCATGGCTCGCTCGCGCGGCTTCACCCCTCGCCCACGTTCGTGGATGAAGTGCTTCAGGCGCTCCGGGGAAATCTGCTGATGCCTCGGCCCGACTCGCCGCCCCGGCTCCTTGGCTATGCGGGCGTGGGGTCGTTGTTGCACTGGGTCAACATCTCCGCGGTGCGCCTCGCGCTCCGGATGCGAAAGGCCCAGGGGCAGGAGGCCCGGGTGGACGCGGAGATGCTGGCCGCGGACCCCGCGCAAGGCGGGCTGGAGCTGGGGCTGGTCCGTGAGGAGGCCCGCTCGCACGTGCGCGCCGCCTTCGTCCAGGCGGTGGCCTCCCTGGATGACGAGGACCGGGAGTTGCTGCGTCTCCACTTCGTCGAGCATCTGTCGCTGTCTCGCATGGGGGAGCTCTACGGCGTGCACAAGTCCACCCTGTCCCGGCGGCTGTCCGGGGTGAAGGCGCTGCTGGAGACGCGCACGCACGAGGGGCTGACGGAGCGGCTGTCGCTCTCCCAGGAGGAGCTGGACAGCATGATGCGGGCCGTTCATGGCCGTCTCGACGTGAGCCTGTCCGGACTCCTGGCGGCGAAGGAATGAGCTGCCCGGACGAGAACGACCTCGCGCGCCACCTGGAAGGCCAGCTCTCCTCCGAGCGTGAGCAACAGGTGCGTGCCCACGTCGCCGGCTGCGCCGAGTGCCGGAGCGTGCTCGCCGCGCTGAGCCCGGATGAGGCGCGGACCTCCTTCGCGGAGGTGGGGCCGCTCGCCACGGGCACACGGGTGGGGCGCTACGTGGTGCTGGGGCTGCTGGGCGAGGGCGGCATGGGCCGGGTTCATGTCGCGTATGACCCCGAGCTGGACCGCAAGGTGGCGCTGAAGCTGCTCAAGCCGGAGCGTTTCCAGGAGGACTCGCTGGCCCTGGCGCGGCAACGCCTGGAGCGCGAGGCCCGCATCATGGCGAAGCTGTCCCACCCGCACATCGCCAGCCTCCATGACGTGGGCGAGTACCAGGGGCAGCTCTTCCTGGTGATGGAGTTCCTGGAGGGCGGCACGCTGCGGCGCTGGCTGGCGGAGCAACCGCGCCCGCTCCGGGAGGTGCTCGAGCGCTTCCGACAGGCGGCGGATGGACTGGCCGCGTCGCACGCGCTGGGCATCGTCCACCGGGACTTCAAGCCGGACAATGTCTTGCTGACGAAGGGGGGCCTCGTCCGCATCACTGACTTCGGCCTGGCCAACGCGACCCTGGTGCCCGGAGCGGCGGCTCCCGGCGCGGTGACTTCGGCGTCCCTCACCGTCACGGGGACCTTGCTGGGCACGCTGGCCTACGGCGCGCCCGAACAGCTCCGCGGCGAGCACGGTGACGCCCGTTCGGACCAGTTCTCCTTCTGTGTCGCGCTCTACGAGGCGCTCAACGGCCAGCGTCCCTTCGAGGGAAATACGCGTGAGGCCTTGCTGGAGCAGGTGGCGCGGAATGCCGTGCGGCCGGAGCGCGCCGGTGTCCCCGCGTGGCTGCGGGCCGTCGTCCGGCGCGGGCTCTCCGCCGACCCCGCGGAGCGGTTCTCCTCCATGGAGGCGCTGCGTGCGCAGTTGTCTCGGGACCCCGTGGCGCGCAGGCGCACGGTCGCCCTGGTGATGCTGGGCGCGGTCCTGACGGGGCTGACTGTTTTCGGGTTGCTGTCCAGGCCGCCGCCTCAAGCGCTGTGTCAGGGCAGTGAGCGGCACTTCGCGGGCGTCTGGGATGCGCAGATGCGGGAGTCCACCCGGCGGGCCTTCCTGGCCACGAGCGCCCCGGACGCGGAGGCGTCCTTCTCCGCGGTGGCGGCGGCGCTGGAGCGCTGGAAGCTGGAATGGACGCGCGAGCACCAGGAGGCCTGCGAGGCCACGCGGGTCTGGGGTGAGCAGCCAGACCAGGTCCTGGGCCTGCGGATGGCCTGCCTCGACGAGCGGCTGGAGGAGGTGACCCGCGTGGTGGCGGCGCTCCAGAAGGCGGACGCCCGCACCGTGGCGCGCGGCTTCGGGCTGGGGGGCTCGTTGGCGAGCCTGCGGCGCTGCTCGGACGTGAGGACGTTGATGGAGGCCGTGGCGCCTCCGGAGGACCCGGCCGTGCTGTTGGAGGTGACGGCGGTCCGGGCGGAGCTGGCCCGGGCGAACGCGGGGCTGTTCGCGGGGCATACGCCGGAGGCGTTGAAGGTGGCGCTGGCGGCACGGGAGCGGGCCGTACGCACGCGCTACCGCCCGCTGGAGGCGGAGGCCCACCTGCTGTGCGCCACGCTCCAGGAAGACGCCAGTGCGTTCGAGGATGCGCGAGCCTCGCTGGTCCAGGCCGGCCTCGCCGCGGAGGCGGGGCGCCATCATGCCGTGCTGGCCCGGGTGCTCTATGCCCAGGCGTGGTTGAGTGGCCATGACCTGGGACGGACAGAGGATGCCTGGGCCTATCTGAACCGCGCTCAGGCGGTGGCTGAGCCGCTGCGCGACCCCGAGTTCGACGCGCTGTTGAACTATGTCCGCGCCGAGTTGTTCGAGCAGGAGGGACGTTTCTCCGAGGCGGAGCCACTGCTGCGCGAGGCGCTGGACCGCGTCACGGCGAAGGGCGTCTCCCATGCCGCTGCCCGCGCGGAGCTCAATGGACGTCTGGGCTTGCTGGCCCGGCATCAGGGCCGGCTCCTGGAGGCGAAGCGCTGGCAGGAAGAGGCGCTGCGGCTTCAAGAGGACTTGCATGGCCCCGACCACCGCGACACCGCCAGGGCCCTGGTGAACCTGGGCGGCACGCTGGCCCACGCGGGCGAGCTGGCCCGCGCGGAGGCCGTCGTGCAGCGGGCGCTGGCCAGCCTCCGCCGCAGCCTGGGCGAGGAACACCTCGTGGTGGCGCGCACGTTGTCCAACCTGGCCGTCATCTATTTCGAGTGGGGGCGGGGGCCGGAGGCGCTGCGCGCGGCGGAGCAGAGCCTCGCGGTCGCTCGCAAGAGCGTGCCGCCGGAGGGCGCGGACGCGGTGCTCATGGGCATGACGTCGAACCGGACGGGGGTGCTGGGCGAGCTGGGCGCGCGCGAGGCCGAGCTGGAGCAGGCCCGGCGCAGCCTGGCCCACCGTGAGCGCGTGTACGGCGCCACGCATCCGGAGGTCGCGCTGGACCTGCACGAGGTGGGGCGGCTGTTGCGATTGCTGGGGCGCGCGAAGGAGGCTCGGGGCTTCCATGCGCGCGGCGTCGCGCTCCAGGAGTCGTTGCTGGCGCGAGGTGAGCTGGAGGGGGAGGGGCTTCGCTGGCTCGCGGATGCCCTGCTGTTCCTGGGGCGCGTCGAGGAGGCTCGGGGCCACGCGGAGCGGGCGCTCGCGAGGCTGGAGCGGGACTGGGGGCCGGTGGCGCCGGAGCGCATCAAGGCGCTGGTGCTGCTGGGCGACATCCATCTGGCGAGGCGCGCGCCAGCGGAGGCGGTGGCGCCCTTGAGGACGGCGCTGGCGGCGCTCGCGAGCGAACAGGTGACGTCCGCGCGGGTTCCCCTGGCGCGGCGGCGGCTTGCCCAGGCCTTGCGTCTGTCCGGGGCGGCTGACGAGGCGTGTCAGGAGGCGCGCAGGGCGTGGCTGGAGTGGGAGCCCTGGCGCAAGGCCTACCCAGGTGAAGTCGCCGAGGCTCGCGCCGAAAAGGACCGCTGTCCGCGCTAGCCGTCCGATTTCGACGCAACGATGGCTCCCGGGATGTCTCTTTGTGGGGGGCAAATCCCCATGAACCTTTTTCCGGGAAGTTCCGATGAAGAACCTGACGCGTGCGTTGGTGCTGTCGCTCTCCCTCCTCGCTGTGGCGTGTGGTGACTCCAAGGAAGACGACAAGGACGGTGAAGGAGGCGGCGGAGGAGGAGGGGGCGGCAACGCGCTCCAGTGCTCCGCGGTGGGGTGGTGCACGACGTGGAGCGCGGACACCAACGAGGTGACGAACGCACCGCCTCTGACGGGGGGCACCCTCCGGGAGGGCACCTACCGCGTCGAGCAGGGCATCGGCTACGACGCGGCGATGGTCCTCCGTGGCAACTCCGTCATCCTGCTGGGGGGGAGCTGGAACAACTACCTGGGCACCTGGAAGGTGAGCAACGGGAAGCTGGAGCTGACCCGGGCCTCCTCATGCGACGACTACAGCGAGGGGCCGCTGGACAACCTCGTCACCGAGGTCCATTCCTTCGCGGTCCGGGGCGACGAGCTCTTCACCCAGGACCAGGACGACTCGCGGGGGACCATCCTCCGTTGGAAGCGGGTGAATGACCTGTGTGAGGAGAGCGCCTCGTTCAAGTGTCGGGGGAGCGTCTGCTCCTGTGCCACGACGACGAACAAGCCCATGACGGGGCAGCAGAGCTGCGCCGGGTGAGCGCCGGGGCTCAATCTCATGAGCTCCTCCTCCGTGGCGTGAGTCCGTGGACGCGCGTGGCCGGACTCCTCCGGCTGCGCGCTCCGGGCTCGGCGGTCGCTCTCAGGGCGCGTATCTCGCCAGGAACACCTTGAACTGAAGCGACACGAAGAGCGGCTTCGGCGCGACCAGTCCCGCATGGGCGAGCATCGCGAACAGGGCGGCATCGGATTCGATGGGCCGCAGCGTCATGAAGCGCTCGCGCCGACGCTCCAGTTCCTCCCGTGGGGTGCCATAGGCCCGCCATCGCCGGAGCTCCACGTTCAACAGCTCGGGGTCCATGCCGATGCGGCAGCCTACGACGAGAGGGGCTCCGGGCTTGAGCCGACGGGCGACTTCCCGGAGCAAATCGAGGCGGGCTGCTTCACCCTCCACGTGGTGAAGGACGCCCATCATCTGCGCGCCATCAAAGAGGGGGCCGGACGGGAGCGTGTGGAGCTCGCCGTGGTGCAGGTGCGTGCGCGAGAGGAGGCCCTCCGCCTCCAGGCGCTTTTGCGCGACGTCGAGCATGGCGTCGGAGGGGTCCACGCCCGTGAAGCGCCAGCCGGGGACGTCGAAGCGGGTGTAGGGCATCAACTCCGCACCCGTGCCCACTCCCACGAAGAGCAGCGAGGCCGCGTCCTGGCCGTCGAGCTGGGCCGTCAGCGTGCTGACGCCGAGTTCATACAGGGCCTGGGTGCCCGCGAGCGCGACGGACGCCTGGGCGTCGTAGTGAGCGGCGCGGTCCGCGCCAAATCCTGGAACGATGTGGTGGGCGGGATGGTGGTGGTCGTGAGCCATGAGAGGTCCTCGGAAAGTCGTAGTGGGCTTCGAGGATGCGTTCTGGCTCGGGTGAATGGGAGGGCGGGGATTCAGGTGGGATCGGCGGAAGCGCAGGTCCGTCCCACGGCTGCCATCCAGGCGAGTGAGGGCGGCGGCGCGTTTCACTTCGAAAGGGGGCCCCCCATGGTGAACGCGAGCCACGCCTGCCGCGGCGGTCAGGCGTGCTTGAGCGCGCGAGCGCGGTAGGCACGAGGCGAGAGACCGAACGCTCGCGTGAAGCTCGTCGTGAAGTGGGACAGGTCCCCGAAGCCGGCTTCCAGGGCGACGTCGGTGATTCGCGCACGGCTGCCGCGCAGCGCCGAGGCCGCCACGCGAAGCCGTGTGGCGATGACGAGTTGGCGGGGGGTCTGCCCCGTCACTGCTCGGAACATGCGAAGGAAGTGAAAGCTCGTGAGCCCCGCGACGTCCGCGAGCGTGTCCAGCGAGCAGTCCTCCATGAACCTTGATTCGAGATACCGCAGGACCCGGGCCACTCTGCGCGCCTGAAGGTCGGAGACCTCCACCCGTGTCTCCGTCGGGTTGCTTCCCAGCGTCACCCCCGCGTCCACCACCGCCAGTGCCGCCTCTCGCAGGTCCTCCACCTGGCCACTCTCGAGTGCTTGTCGCGCGAGGAGCACTGCGTTCACCGATGTGAGCGACGCCGGAGCGCAGACGCGCGCGAAGGGGCGCGTTCCTCGATGGGAGCGCCCCAGCGAGCGGAGGGCATCGTCCAGTAGCGCGTCGGAGCACTCGATGACGAGCGAGCGGTCCCCTCCATCATCGACGTGCCGGAACTCATAAGGCGCCGACCGGTTCCCGAGCACCAGCGCGCCCGGCCCCACCACCGCGGCCCCCTCGGGGCTCCGGACATGGAACACGCCGGACAGCACGACACTGATGCAGACCTGTGCGTGCTCGCCGCCGAAGATGGGGCTGCGGGCGCCTGCTCGACAGACACAGTCACTGATGTCGAAGGCCTCGCCCTCGCTGAGCGCGTGATAGCCGGGAGCCCGTTCGGGAAGCACCGCAACATTCCCAAAGTTTCGCCTCATGGGCCGATGCTATCCCGACCGCCGTGGTGCTGAAGCAACGTCCAGGAGGAGCCGTACATGGCGGGGATGTCGTCGATGCGAGGCGTGCTCTTGATGATGACGCTCTGGGAGCTGGGCTGTGGCGCACACGGTGGACGGCCCGCGGAGGCGCTGGAGAATCACGGGGGCACCTGCACGCCTGAACTCTACGGCGCGGGGCTCTTCACCACCGGGGCCTGGGACTTCTTCATGGCCTTCTCTCCAGACCAGCGACGCGTGCTCTTTGGAAGGGCAGATGACCGTTTCCAACACTATACGCTCTACGAAACGCAGCTGACCGATGAAGGGCACTGGTCCCGTCCGGTGCTCCCGCGCTTCGCCACCGAGTGGAGCAACGCGGACCCACACTTCTCACCCGACGGGCGCACGGTGTACTTCATCTCCAACCGTCCCGAGCCTGGGGAGCAAGGTCCCCGAAGCTCGTATGACATCTGGGCCGCGTCGCTGGACACCGACGGAGCATGGGAGGACGCGCGACGCCTTCCGGCTCCCGTCAACGACAAGCACCGCGACGAGTGGTCACCGGCCGTGGCCGCCAATGGCAATCTCTACTTCGGGGGTGAGCGAGACGGCACATTGGGTGGCAGCGACCTCTGGGTCTCCCGCTGGGTCGACGGCGCCTACCAGCCGCCAGAGAACCTGGGGCCCGCCATCAATTCGTCGGTCCATGAGCTCGAGCCGTGGATTGCGCCTGATGAGCGCTACCTCATCTTCAGTGCACTGCGGCGGGAAGACGGCCTGGGCGGATACGACTTGTTCCTCAGCCGCAAGGTGGATGGCGCATGGACACCTGCACGCCGGCTCTGCGAAGGCATCAACACGCCCGCGAGCGACTACAACCACAGCGTCTCCCCCGACGGAAAGTGGCTCTACTTCAGCAGCACGCGCCCCTTCACGGGCGACGTGGGGGCACGTTTCGATGCGCCACGGGATGACAGCGCCGTCCAGGGCATTGGCCGCGGCACGGGGGACATGTACCGCATCCCCATGAGCGCGCTGGGGTTGTGAAGCCGGCAGCGGAGCGCGTCCTCCTGGCCGGCTGCGCGCGCGGCTCGGGCCGTTGAGCCGGTGCTACCGTTGACCCCTCGTCAGCCCCATGCGAGAGGGGGGCGTATGTCCGACTGGAAGCGCCTACAGGAACTCAACGGCGGCGACGCCATCTGGTACTCGGAGCCTCAGCTCGATGTGAAGGACGAGGTCTGGCTCTACTCGGCGGGGGGCGAGCTGCGAGTCTGGAGCGCGGGCACCCTCTACAAGCCGGAGCCCAAGGCACTGAAGGTGTCCGCTCCCGTGACGGGGCGCTTCACGCTCTTCAAGCTGCTGTCCCAGCTCTTCGTCGACGTGGAGGTGCGCGGAGAGAAGGCCGTGGTCCGCCGAGGCACCCTGAACGGCGCCCACCTCGTCTCCCTCTGCGACGCGTCGGACGTCGAGGCCCTGGTGGCGCGCTACCGGAAGCTGGGCTTCCGCGATGGCACGCCCTGGAACGCGAACCGGAAGCGCATCACGGTGCGGGAGTATCGCAAGGGTGCCTCGACCCAATGGGTCATCTGGGTCGATGGGAATCGGACCGTCGAGAACTACCGCAAGGAGACGGCCGCCGGCAGCCGCGAGGCCGCCATCCAGCGGGCGGAGCAGCGCATCCGTGCCCAGGAGAAGGCTGGCTTCGTCCTGCGCAACGTGGAGCTCCGGGACGCTGCCCATTCCAACCCCGAGCCCGCGGCTCCGAAGGGCGCGCCGAAGAAGCCCGCTGCTCCCAAGGCGCCCACCTTCTCCAAGCCGCAGGACGCGTTCGCGGCGGTCGACACCGCCATCGCCATGCTCAAGGACCTTCACGCGCGCTACCCCAAGGCGCACTTCGTCGCGGAGCACCTCGACGTGAAGAAGGAGCCCAAGCGCATGGGCTCGCTCGACCAGAATCTGTCCTTCTTCAAGCGTGTCTACAAGCACCGCATCGGACGTTGGAATGGCGTGAAGGCGCTCAAGCCCAGGAAGACAGAGTCGAGCTGGGATTACTTCCTGCGCGTGTACGGCTCCATCACTTGGATTGTGGACAACGCGGTCGACAATGGCCTGCCCACGTTCCCGTGCGGAAACGTTTCGGGAGGAGGCTGGAGCTGCCTGGAGATCGCCGACGACGTCTATGACCTCGACGGCCTCGTCGAGGCGACTGGAAACGCGGAGCTGGAGCGCCTCACCGTGTTCCACGGCGGCTGGCACACCGGCAGGTCCTTCGCCTTTGACCTGCGCACGAAGTCCCCGACGCGCGAACACGCCGTGGTCGGCTTCGATGAGAGCATCCAGAAGCTGCCCAGGATGACGAAGCCCGAGCGCATCCAGCCCTTCGGGTTCTGGCTCCACAAGCGCGTGACGCAGTTGACGCGCATCGTGGAGGGCAACCTGCGCGAAGTGCTCTGAGTGGGCCGGCGAGGAGGGGCCGGCCTGGGGCTCACCCCTCCTTCACCCAGGCGCGGAGCTTCGGGCATGGAATGGTCGTGGCGAGCGACTCTTCCATGCTGAGCTCATAAGTCGAGATGGCGCCTGGCAGGTCGTGGCCCGCGATGTCTCCGACCGCCTGCATGGCCGTGCCGATGCGTGGGTCGACGCGCGCGCCGTGCTCGGCGAGGAAGCGTTTGATGGTGGCGCGCCACGCCACGCCTGCCTGAGGCTGCTGGGTGACTTTCAATGCGGAAAGGGCCTTGCAGAAGTCGCCGTAGAATTCACGCAACCGGGTGGCTGCCGCCGTCCGTTCCGCCTCCGTGGTCCGGAACCGCGCCCATAGTTCCACCTGCACCCGCTCGTCATGGTTGCCTGGAAAGGTCGGGAAGGACCAGGTCTTCACCCGCTCTTCCACGCAGCCTGGGTCGAGGAACAGCGATCGCACGCCCCATGCCTCCGTCTGTCTTTCTTCTTTCTGGACCTTGCCGTCTGGCGCCAGGGTGAAGCGCACCCGGATGCGATCATCCGTGTCGGGGCCGGCCTTCCAGGGAACGAACTCAATCGAATGAGGGGCCTTGCCGTTCCCGCGCTGGATGGAGACCAGGCGCATGCAGGACGCGAGCGTCTGGCGTTGGTTGTCGAAGGCGCGTCGCACGGCATCAGGTGACAGGCCCGGCGAGGTCTCCACCCGTTCCGCCGGGGAGACCTCCGCGGCCTGCGCGGTGAGGAGCGAAGACACGAGCGTGAGGGCCGAGGCGAGGCGGCGACAGTCAGGGAGGCTGGGCATGGCGCGGACGATAGCAAGGCAGGGCATGGCACCGGCTATCGGACGAGCCCCTCATGCTTCCTCACGGGAGGCGTGCACGGCGTCTGGACCGGAGCGCGCTGCATCAGGCAGAAGCGCGAGGGCGTCAGCGCCTGCACCACCACGTGCCCGGAGCGCTCCATGCGCAGCGTGTCGCCAGGGTGCAGCACGTAGTCTCTCGCATCGCCCTCGCAGGTGAGCCACAGCATGCCTTCGCGACACGTCAGCGTCAGCGGATGTCCGCTCCGGGTGCGCTCGCTCCACAAGGCGCCCTGGGCCAGGTGAACCGGGCCCACGTTCCGCGTTGGCGCTGCTTCGAGCCGCAGCCCGCTCACCACCGTCCTCATCCAGTCCCACATCACCGCGTCCTCCAGGGCGCCAACATGCGCTCCCGGGCGGATGCGGAACAGATTCAGTCAGGTGAGATTGTTATCGGTACAGTTCTGCTCCAATGAACTGTGCCGGTCGCCGTCGGCGGGAGCTGTATCTGGGCAACGGGCCCGTTCTCGTCTCCGATACCGGCCGTGGTGGATGCGGCTCACCTCGGGAGGAGCCATGGGCGCGGTGGCACACAAAGCAAAGCTCTACGAGCAGGTGGCCGAGCGGCTCGCGGATGCCATCTCCGCGGGCACCTTGCAGCCTGGAGACAGGCTACCGTCCGTGCGGCAGCTCAGCCTGCGCGAGCGGGTGAGCATCTCCACCGTCCTGCAGGCCTACCTGCACCTGGAGTCCCTGGGGCTCATCGAGACGCGCCCCCAGTCCGGCCACTACGTGCGCCGCCGTGAGCGGCCCCGGCTGGCGGAGCCCCAGGTGTCCCGGCCCGCGTCCAGCGCCACCGCTGTCACCGTCAGCGGGCTCGTCGCGAGCGTCTACCGGTCCATGGGGGATGCCCACATGGTCAAGCTGGGCGCCGCCTCGCCTGCGCCGGAGCTGCTGCCCGTCCGCAGGCTGTACCGCGAGCTGAACGCGCTCAGCCGCGAATCGCGCGACCGGAGCATCCAGTACGACGCGCTGCCCGGGTGTCCGGAGCTGCGCCAGCAGCTCGCGCGCCGCTCCCTGGACTGGGGCTGCTCGCTGGCCGCGGACGACTTCATCACCACCTTCGGCGCGTCCGAGGCCATCCACCTGTGCCTGCTCGCGGTGGCCCGCCCGGGAGACACCATCGCCATCGAGTCCCCCGCTTACTACGGAACGCTGCAGTCCATCGAAGCGCTGGGCCTGCGCGCGCTGGAGATTCCGTGCTGCCCACGCAACGGCATGCAGATGGAGGCGCTGGAGGCGGCGCTGACGCGGCGGCGCATCGCCGCGGTGCTGGCGGTGCCCAGCTTCAGCAATCCGGTGGGCAGCTGCATGCCCGACGTGCGGCGCCAGCGGCTGGTGAACCTGCTGGATGCTCACGACGTGCCGCTCATCGAGGACGACATCTACGGAGACCTGCACTTCGGCGCCGAGCGTCCGCGCGCATGCAAGGCATTCGACACGCGCGGCAACGTGCTGCTGTGCAGCTCGTTTTCGAAGACGCTCGCGCCGGGCTTCCGCGTGGGCTACGTGGCGCCGGGCCGCTTCCGGGAGCGGGTGGAGTTGCTCAAGTTCTCCACCTCCGTGACGACCGCCACCGTGCCCCAGTATGCGATTGCGCGCTTCCTTCAGAATGGAGGCTATGACAGGCATCTGCGCTCCTTGCGCCGCCGGCTCGCCGCGCAGGTGGAGCGCATGGCCGAGGCGGTGGCGGAGTTCTTCCCCGAAGGCACGCGCGTGACGCGGCCCTCGGGCGGCGCGCTGCTCTGGGTGGAGTTGCCGCGGCAGGTGGACTCGCTGGCGTTGAGTGCGAAGGCCCTGGATGCGGGCATCAGCATCGCCCCGGGGCCCATCTTCTCCGCGCGGATGGATTCCTATCGCCACTGCTTCCGGCTGAACTGTGGCCACCCGTGGACGCCGCGCATCGAGGCGGCCATGTCCACGCTGGGGGCGCTGGCGCGCGGACTGACCTGACGTCGGGCTCAGTGCGCGAACAGCAGCCCCGCGCCTTCTCGGGCCGCCCGGTCCACGGCGCGGGAGATGGCCTCAATCGCCGGGGCGGGGGCTGCTGCCCGGCCGGTCCGTGTCAGCTTCAGGCGGAGCGACGTCATGAAGCGGGCCCAGTTGTTCATGGGCATGTAGTCAGGGGGGCCGCTCAGGTGCTGGCGCAGGTCGTCGCGCACGTGCCGTACCTCCGCGGCCGTCCAGTAGCCCATGGAGGGGAAGTTGCGTCGCAGGCCAATGCCCTCCGCCACGGTCCGGTCCGGCGCCCGGCCCCAGACGAGGTGGCGCCACAGCTCGAACGTCCGCTCGGGACAGTTCTCTCCGATGACGACGTCCGAGGCGCGGACCTGCTTGTCGGTGGGCTTGAGGTCCGTCGCCAGCTCCATGCCCTCTGGAATGCCCAGTTCCTCGCAGGTGAAGTAGTCGGACAGCTCATCGAGCAGGTCCAGCATCGCGTCCGCGTGGCGGGTGGGGGGCTTGCGCAGGGACTCGGCGCCCTGCTGGAGCAGGTGGTCCACGAGGCCGAGGAGGGCCATCAGCTCCTCGTCCGACTCGATGTCGGCCAGCTCCTCCGCGTTCAGGTGCTCTGTGTTCTCCCGCCAGAGCCAGTCGCGGAAGGCCGCGAGCCGCGCCGGCGTCAGCAGGGGGACGAGTCCGTCGGGCGGGGTCAGGTAGATGAAGACAGGGGCGCTCATGAGCCCTGTCTACTCCGATGAGCCCCCCGTTACATCGGAGCACGGCGCAATCCGTTCTCGGAGAGGGGCCATTGGGGTCTGCCCGGCTTCTATCCATCCTGTCGGGACGGCGGGCTGTCCGCTGGTGGCACGTCTCACACACGGATGGGGGGCTCGATGAGGACGGGCTCCGTGGCCTTCGGGTCATTCGGGTCGAACGCGGGCGCGTAGGGACCGGCGTGGGTCTCCTTCCACTTGCGAGGCACGCGCTCGATGCCCACGGGGAAGACGGTGAGCCGTCCGTCTTCACCGATGCGCAGGCGGAGGAAGTTCTTCCAGTCCGGGAGCGCCAGCGAGATGAACGCCTCGTTGGAGTGCGCGCCGAAGCGATTCACGCTCAGCCACAGGTAAAGGCCCATGACGAAGGGCCCCACCAGGAAGCCGCCCAGGAAGGTGAAGCCCGAGGACAGCAGGAACTTGCCCGCCAGGTGCCACCAGCCCGCGTCGCAGTGGATGCCGTCCGCGGCGAGCTCGGGGCACACGCCCAGGCCGCTCACCGTGAAGTAGGTGGCGCCCCAGGCCACGAAGAAGGCCGCGGCGATGTGTCCAAGCCCGTGGAGCGTGCCCGCCAGCGTGCGCCACTTGCCGAAGGCCGAGTCCGCCAGCCCGATGAGTCCGCCGATGGTGGCCATGCCCAGCACCAGCGTCCACGGCCGGGCCACCATGCTGTTGGCCACCGCCAGGGTGACGTCCGAAAGCCGCGATATTCCGAACGAGCCCACCTCCGCGTAGGCCGCCAGCGCCAGCAGCAGGTAGAGCATGCCGGTCATCAGCCCGAACAGCGGACTGTGGCGGATGAGGAGCAGGTTCTGCCGCGCCAGCTTCCGGGAGGTCCATTCGTCCGGGAAGCTCTTCTGCAATGTGTAGCCGTCTCGCAGGACATGGGCGGAGGGGGCGTGCGTGGGGTGGAGGAAGGCTCCGCCGCCGCCCGCGGTGATTTTCTGCCGCCCGCCGGCGTCCTCGTGCCGCCGGTAGTGGTGCAGGTCCCCGGCGAGGAAGACGTTGATGCGCCGGCCGAACACCTTCTCCTGGAGGTACTCCAAGTTGTTCTCCAGGTAGCTGCCCTTGCGCCGCTCGGTGGCGGCCAGAATCCACGCGGGCTCCGCGTTGCAGAGGATGATGCGGTCGTCGGGGCCCATGTGGCTGGCCACTTCGCGGAAGTACTCCACCTGCGGCACGTCGATGTCGCTGTTGAGCTGCACGTCCGTGCCGATGAGCCACCAGCGCTGGGGAAGCTTCAGCGCGAAGTAGCTGCGGCTCTGCCGCGTGCGCCGGCCCGCAATCCACCGGTTCGCGCAGAACAGCCGCAGGAAGGCGCCGAGCCCGTCGTACCAGTCATGGTTGCCCGGAATCACGAACAGGTCCGGGCTGGGCGCATGCGAGCGCCGCATGGCCGCCTCATAGGGCTGGACGAGCCGCTCGTCATACACCTCGCGGCTGGCGCCGGGGTACACGCCGTCACCACCATGGACGAGCAGCCGTCCTCGCTGTGTGGCGTGGGACTCCGCGTGGGGTTGGCCCTGCACGGACAGCGTCAGCTCCGGCAGCGCCAGCAGCCGCGCCACCGCGTAGGTGGAGTTCCAGCCGTCGCCGGTGTCCGACACATAGTCCAGCCAGAAGCCGCCCTCCGGCATCGGCTCCTGCGAGTAGTCGAAGTAGGGCACCTGCGGCCGCACCACCGCTTCGACGAGCCGCTGGTCCGCGCGTGCGCCGAAGACGGCCGCCACCAGCGCGTCCAGGCCCGTGCGCAGCAACTGCGCGGGATGAAGCCAGCGCACCATGTCCGCCCGCTTCCGGGGATGCGCCGCCATGCTCTGGTCCGACACCGGCAGGCCCTCGCGCGGGGACAACGCGTAGGGATGCAGGTCCTCGGCGGGGAGGTCCTCTCGAGGCGGCTTCAGCGGCTCCAACGGCTCGCGCTCAGCGGCCATGAGCGGGCTGCTCCAGGAAGTGGCCGGAAAGGACGGTGAAGCCGAGCCCGGGGGCCGCGGGCGAGGACGTGTGGAATCGTGAACGCATGGCTGTCCTGGATTACCACGGCCGTGGCCCTCGGCTGGAGGCCAGGCGGGCGCGGTTCGCGGTTCCCTGGGGCCGCCGGGTGGGGCACCCTGAGGACATGCCGGACTCGCCGCTCAAGGATTTCCCGGTGGTTGTCTCCTTCCCCCTCCACTGGGGGGAGATGGACGCCTTCGGCCACGCCAACAACACGCGCACGTTCACCTGGTTTGAGACTGCCCGCATCCACTACTTCGCGCGCATCGGCCTGACAGGGCCGTCCGGCGCGGGGGACGAGCGGACGAACCGCGACGGCGTGGGGCCCATCCTGAAGGCCACCAACGCGGAGTACCTGCGTCCCGTCCTCTTCCCCACGCGCCTGGTGGCCGGTTGCCGCGCCACCCGCATCGGAACGTCGTCCATCACCCTGGAGCACGCGGTGGCCGGAGAGGACGACGGCGTCCTCTACACCCGGGGGAGCTGCGTCATCGTCACCCTTCGCTACGCCACCCACGAGAAGGTCCCCGTGCCGGCGGAGCTCCGCGCGGCCATCGAGGCGCTCGAAGGGCGCTCCTTCAGCTCGTGAGTGAGCGGCGGTTTCTGGGCATCGCGCCGTCCACGAGCGACCTGGCGCTGGGGTTCTACGAGGGCATGGCGGAGGAGTACCACCTGCTCTTCGCCAACTGGCCGCAGGTGGTGGAGCGGCAGGGCGCCATGCTGGACGCGCTGCTGCGCCGCTGCGAGGCGCCGCCGCCCCGGCGGGTGTTGGACTGCGCGTGTGGCATCGGCACCCAGGCGCTGGGATTGGCGGGCCGTGGCTACACCGTCCACGCCACCGATTTGAGCCCGGCCGCCGTGGCGCGTGCCGAGCGCGAGGCTCGCGCGATGAACGTGCACCTCACCACGGGCGTGGCGGACATGCGCACGCTGGACGCGCAGGTGGAGGGCACCTTCCCGGTGGTGCTGGCGCTGGACAACGCGGTGACGCACCTGCTGACGGACGAGGACCTGGACGCGGCGGCGCGCGCCATGGCGTCGAAGCTGGCTCCCGGTGGGCTGGTGGCGTTGAGCGTGCGCGACGCCGACGCGCTGGTGCAGAGCCAGCCCCGCTTCACCTCGGAGCGGCTCCTGGATGCACCCGAGGGCCGCCGCATCCTCTTTCAAATCTGGGACTGGGCCGCGGACGGACGGACGTACACGGTGCACCAGTTCATCCTCCGCCCCGAGGGCAAGGGCTGGCACACCACCGAACACACGGGCGTGTACCGCGCGCTTCAGCGCGTGGACCTGGAGCGGGCGCTCACGCGCGCGGGGCTGATGGATACGCGCTGGCACACGCCGGAGGAGACGGGCTTCCATCAGCCCATCCTCACGGCGCGGCGGGCCTGAGTTTCGCGGGACGGCGGGCCGCTACTCGATGCGGCACGCCTCGCTGAAGTCCAGGCGTGGGTTGCGCGGGAAGAGCTTCTCCGCGTCGCCGTAGCCGAGGTTGATGAGGAAGTTGGACTTCCACTTCCCCTCCGGGAAGAACGCCGCGTCCAACTTCGCGTTGTCGAAGCCCGCCATGGGGCCGCAGTCCAGGCCCAGCGCCCGCGCGGCGAGGATGAAGTAGCCCCCCTGCAGCGAGCTGTTCATGTAGGCCGTCTTCTCGCGGGCCTCAGCGGGCATGGCGAGGAAGCCCGCCTTCATGTCGCGCGCGGGGAAGAGCTGGGGGAACTTTTCGTAGAACGCGGTGTCGTACGCGATGATGGCCGTCACTGGCGCGTTCATCGTCTTGTCCACGTTGCCCGGGGACAGGGTGGGCTTGAGCCGCTCCTTCGCCTCGCGGCTCTTCACGAAGACGATGCGCACCGGCTGAGAGTTGGCCGCCGTGGGCGCCATCCGGGTGAGCGCGTAGAGCTGCTGGAGGACGTCGTCGGCCACCGGCTTGTCGAGCCACGCGTTGTGGGTGCGGGCGTCGAGAAAGAGCTGGTTGAGGGCGTTGGCGTCGAGGCCGGCCTGCTGCGTTGCCATGGGCGAGTCCCTTCCTGGAGTGATTCGGCGCGTGACCTTCATGAGCCACCGCCACGGTTCTTCAGGTAATGGCTTCGCTTTTGATTCGCAAGTGACTTCCAAAAAGTAAGTGACTTGGGACTTCCGTGCCGGTGGCAGGGCGGCTCGCTATATTCGGGGGAGGAGGCGCCAATGGAGCATCCGCTGACACGGTGTGCGCGGTACGAGAAGGCCAGCGAGCTGATGGGGAAGCGCTGGACGGGCCTCATCCTGCGCATCCTGCTCGCGGGGCCCCGGCGCTTCGGCGAACTGACGGACGAGATTGGCAGCATCAGCGAGCGCGTCCTGTCGGAGCGGCTCAAGGAACTGGAGGCGGAGGGCGTGGTGTCGCGTCACGTGGACGCGGGGCCTCCCATCCGCGTGGCGTACCAGCTCACGGAGAAGGGACAGGCGCTGTGGAAGGTCGTGGATGAGCTGGCGCGCTGGGCGGAGCGCTGGGTGGACGTGAAGCCCGCCTCCGCCGCTCGCAAGCGCAAGTCCGCGTGAGGTTCAGGCGCCGCCGCGCTTCGCGTCCGCTGGGGCGTTGGGGTGGCGGGCCAGCAGTATGCGCAGTTGGGGCTGACGCCGCACCGCTTCCTGCTTCAGCAAGTGCGCGATGAGGGCCGGCGGGGCCGCGCTCCAGCGGGCGATGTTCTGGATGAGCATGGGCGAGCGGTAGGTGCGTCCGCACAGCAGCGACGCCGTCTTGCCATCCACCGGCAGGCCGATGAGCGCCGCCAGCGCGCGGCCTTCCGTGTTGAGGATGAGCTCCACCTTCTCCTCCGCGGGGCCGCTGGCGAAGCGCTGGCGGAGCACCTCGCGTGCCGCGCGCCGCGTGGACTCCGGCACGTCGCGGTCATTGCCCACCTTGTGCAGCTCCATGAGCCGGCGTGCGCTCCACAGCCGCCGGAAGAGGCTGGCGGGGAGCTGCGGGTTGCGCACGAGCCAGCGCCGCACCCCTGTGTCCGCCGCGAAGGCCGCCCGGGCGCACAGTGCCTCCAGGCCGACGGGGTTGCGGTGGTAGCGCGCCACGAGTCGCGCATGGGGCAGACCCGCGCGCGCGTTCTCCAGCACGGCCTTGATGACGGCGGGCACCGGGTCGAAGCACAGCGCGGAGAGGATGGGGTCCTCCGCCGCGTGGGCATGGGCGATGCGCTGGTCCTCGGGGAGCGGGTGCAGCCGCAGTTCGAAGAGCTGGCGGTAGTTGCCCAGGGCGGCTTCGGGCTCGTCCTCGGCGTCCGGTGCGGTGTCGGGGGTGGTCGCGGCCTCCAGCGGTGTCGCGTCGAGCGCGGGGAGGTCTGCTCCGGGCTCGGCGTCCAGCGGCGTCAGGTCGAGCACGGGGAGGTCTGCTTCGGGCTCGGGGGCCGCGGGGGACGTCCGTCGCTGGGGCTCGAAGGCCGCGGGCGGAGCGGCGACAGGTGCCGCCGGGCTCGCGGCGGGCGTGGGCAGCAGCGCGCCCTGGGTGACGAGCCGGGAGAGGATGGTCCGCAGCCGCTCGGGGGGCAGGCCCGTCAGCGCGGGCAGGTTCCGGGCCGGGGTGGCGCCGTCCAGGCGGGAGAGCACGAAGCCCTCCTCTGGGCTGAGGGCCAGCGTCCGCAGGTCGACCGCGGGGTTCGGCTTGGGCATCCACTCCGTCATGGCTCCAGAGTCTTTCATGACCTGGAGGACTCCGGCAGGCCCGGGCCAGGGAGGCGGCATCGGACTGGAAAACATGACGGATGCTGGACGGCCTGCCTGGCTGGTGGACGTGCGGGGAGTACCCTTGCCTGTCCATGCCTACACGCTCTGCGTCGAGCCGGGTTGACGGGAGGGAGCCCTGGGGCCCTAACTTCCCACCATGTCCGACCGCATCGAGACCTATGCCGAGTTCTGGCCGTTCTACCTGCGGGAGCACGCGCTGCCATCCACGCGCTGGCTTCACTTCACGGGCACCTCCCTGGGACTGGGGCTGGGCGTGACGGCCGTCGCGACGGGCCGCGCCGCGCTGGTTCCAGCCGCGCTCGTCGCCGCCTACGGCTTCGCGTGGTTCAGCCACTTCGTCATCGAGCGGAACAAGCCGGCGTCGTTCAAGTACCCGCTCTGGTCGTTCATCTCCGACTTCCGCATGGCGGGGCTGATGGCCATTGGACGGCTGGCCCCGCACCTGGAGCGCGCTCGAGCGGGCGGCGTGGGCTCGGGTGAGGTGGCCCGCGCGGTGCCCGCGACGCAGCAGGTCCGCTAGCGAGCAGGCTCGCTGGCACGGAGGGAAGGCGGGCTTCGGGCCGCATTGACGCATCCGGGGCCCTCTCCCAGAATCCCCACTCGTTTCGGGCATCTGCCCGGGGGATCTCCGTGAACCTGCTGACCCGCGTGAAGAAGAGTGTCCGGCACCGCGCCGCCTACAAGGCGTCGGAGCCGTTGTCGAAGCTGCTCAGCCTGACGGGCTTCGGCCGTTATGGTCCGGGTCCTCAGCTCAAGCAGCCCGAGCCGCTGCGCCAGGCCGGCATCCCCGTCGAGACCTACCGCTTCGACGTGGCGGAGCTGGAGCGCTTCTGGGACGAACTCCAGGCGCAGAACGCCGTGATTCGGCACTTCTGCGGCTTCCAACCGTATTGGGAGAAGCGGCCGCAGTACTACTTCACCTGGAAGCAGATTGAACCGCTGGTGGCGCGCGAGGACGCCGTCTACGTGGACATCGCCTCCACCCCGAGCAGCCCGTACCTGGACGTGGTCCGGATGCTGGGGCGGACGCGGAACATCTACGCGCAGGACCTGGTCTTCCCGCCGGGCATCCACGGCCACCAGATTGGCGGCTCCGCGGCGGAGCTTCCGCTCGAGGACGGCTCCGTGGACGCGATGACGCTGCACTGCTCCTTCGAGCACTTCGAGGGCACCGCGGACACGGGCTTCATCCGGGAGGCGGGGCGCGTGCTCCGGCCCGGTGGCAAGGTCTGCATCGTTCCGCTGTACCTGGGCGAGTACGCCTTCACCATGTGTGACCCCGCGTGGGGTTACGACATCCGCCGCGACGCGGAGGCCATCATCCACCTCTTCCCTCGCTGGGGAGAGCGGCACGGCCGCTTCTACGACGCCGTCACCCTGAAGGAGCGCGTCCTGGCGCCCGCGCATGCGGCGGGACTTCAGTCTCGCGTCTTCCACTTCGAGAACATCATGAATCTGCACCCGACCTGCTACACGCACTTCGGGCTCGTCCTGGAGAAGCCCGCGAAGGTGTGACGCGCGGGGCGCTGGGGGGGGACAGGCCGGCGACCGTGCGGCCTGTCCTGGTCAACATCCGCGCTCAGGGGGGCTACAGGGAGTAGCCACGCGGAATGCGGCCGACCTATACATCCCTCCCATGGGACGCATTTTCGAGACACGCAAGGCCACGATGATGGCCCGCTGGAACAAGATGGCGAAGGTGTTCACGCGGATCAGCAAGGACATCGCCATCGCGGTGAAGGCGGGTGGGCCCAATCCCGATTCGAACTCCACGCTGCGCCGGGTGCTCCAGAACGCTCGCGCCGCGAACATGCCGAAGGACAAGGTCGACGCGGCCATCAAGCGCGCGAGTGGCCAGTCGGCGACCGACTACGAAATCGTGCTCTATGAGGGCTACGCGCCCCACGGCATCGCGCTGCTGGTGGAGACGGCGACGGACAACGTCGTGCGCACCGTGGCCAACGTGCGCATGCACTTCAACAAGCACAGCGGGAACCTGGGCACCACGGGCAGCGTGGCCTTCATGTTCCAGCGCATGGGTGTGTTCCGGTTGAACCCGGAGGGGTTGGACCTGGACTCGCTGGAGCTGGAGCTCATCGACCACGGCCTCCAGGAGATGGGGGAGGGCGTGGGAGAGAAGGGCGAGAAGCAGATCATCATCCGCTCCGCCTTCGCCGACTTCGGCCAGCTCCAGGCCGCCATCGAGGCCAAGGGCCTGGTGCCCGTCTCGGCGGACTCCGAATACGTGGCGCTGAACCCCATCGAGCTGCCCGAGGACAAGGCCACCGAGGTGCTGGAGCTCGTGGACGCGCTGGAGCAGGACGACGACGTCCAGCGCGTGTTCCACAACCTGGCGTGAGGCTGGGGGGCCACCGCCCGTGTCACGGTGGCCACCGGGGGCATCTGACCGCCTGGTGAACCGGGAAGGCAGGCGCGCGGCGTCCCGCGCACGTCGGCGCCCGGCTTCAGGCGTTGACGCCCACGCCCACCGGGCAGCTCACGCCGGTGCCGCCCAGTCCGCAGTAGCCGCCGGGGTTCTTCTCCAGGTACTGCTGGTGGTAGTCCTCGGCGAAATAGAAGGGCGGAGCGGGGAGCAGCTCGGTGGTGATGGCGTCGAAGCCCCGGGCCGCCAGCGCCTTCTGGTACGCGTCACGGCTCGCCACGGCGGCGCGCTGCTGGGCTTCGCTGGTGAAGCAGATGCCGGAGCGGTACTGCGTGCCCACGTCGTTGCCCTGGCGCATGCCCTGCGTCGGGTCATGGCTCTCCCAGAAGATGCGTAGCAGCTGCTCGAAGGACACCTTCTTCGGGTCGAAGACGACGCGGACGACCTCGTTGTGTCCGGTGAGGCCGCTGCACACCTCGCGGTAGGTGGGGTTGGGCGTCAGGCCTCCGGCGTAGCCCACCGCCGTGCTGTACACGCCAGGCGTCTGGTAGAACTTCCGCTCCGCGCCCCAGAAACATCCCAGACCGAAGTAGACCTCCTCCAGGCCTTCCGGCACGGGGCCCTTGATGGGCGTGCCCAGCACCTCGTGCTTCTCCGGGACGGGCATCACGTCCGAGCGGCCCGGCAGTGCTTCCTCCGGGGTCGGAATCCTCAGCTTCTTGGTCGGATTGAAGAACATGCCCCAGGCATAGCGGCCTGGCGTGCGCGATTCACCCCCAGAAGGAGCTGGCGTGCGGGCAGCGGGTGGCCGGCCGTCCCGCCTGCCGCGCTGCTTCACGCGCCCCCGAGCGTCGTGAGGGTGCGGGGCCAGTGGACGGTGAAGGTGGTGCCCTGCTTCCGGTTGGAGCGGACCTCCACGTGCCCCCCGTGTGCGCTGACAATCTGGCTGACGATGTAGAGCCCCAGGCCCAGGCTGCGCTTCTTCCTCGCGATGTCCTGCGGTGGCGCGGTTGCGGGCAAGCTCTTGAACGGGTCGAACAGGCGCGGCATCAGCTCGGCCGCAATCGGCTCGCCGGCGTTGTGGACCTTCAGCACCACCTCATCCGCCTCTCCGCGCACCGTGACACACACCGGTCTGTCTTCCTGGCCATGCTGGATGGCGTTGGCCACCAGGTTGCCCAGCACCTGCGACACGCGGTCCGGGTCCCAGTTCCCTCGAGTGTCTCCGCTCGCCTCGAACACCATCGAGCGCTCCGGGGCGCTGACCCGGAGCTCCTCCAGCGTCGCCTGGCATACCTCCACGAAGTCCATGGGCTGGCGGGCCACGGGAAGTCCTCCGCCCAGTCGGGTGCGGGCGAAGTCGAGGATGTCCGTAATCATGCGCCCCATTCGCGCGGTGGCCTTGCGGATGCGGTCCACGGCGCGACGCTCGGGTGGTGTCAGGTCCTCGGACCGCGTCAGCTGGAAGGCCGAGGCGTTGATGGCGTTGAGCGGGTTGCGCAGGTCGTGTCCCAACACCGCCATGAGTTGTTCCCGGAAGTCCACCGCCCGCTGGAGCACGGCCTCGGCCCGCTTGTGGTGGGAGACATCCACCACCGTGCAGCTCAAGCCCAGCACCCCTTGGTCGGGCGTGCGGACCGGGTGGAAGCTGGCCTGGAAGGTCCGGGCATCTCCAGGGATGGTGAACTCGACGGCGTCCACGGGTTCACCTGTCTCAATCGTGCGGCGGAACAGGGGCTCGAACGTGCCCACGGCCGTCACGGGGGCCATCTCCTGGAAGCGGCGGCCCAGGTGGGCTTCCGGCGAGTGGCCATCGATGTCCGCCAAGGCCTGGTTGATGCGCACGAAGCGCAACTCCCGGTCCAACTGGGCGATGCCCAGAGGCGTGGAGGCCAGCATCGCGTCCAGCTGCGCCAGCGAGCGCTGGGCGTCCGCGTGGGCCTGGCGCTCGCGGGCCCGGAGCCGGGCCTGTACCAGGTGCGCGGTGGCCCGCTGCGCCATGGTCCGGAACAAGAGTGCGTCCGGCTCGGAGAAGACGAAGGCGGTGCGCGAGCACATGTACGCCATGCCCAGGAGTTGGTCGCCATCCAGCAGGGGCACGCCGTACACGGCGCGCAGCCCTTCCTGCTTCAGCGTGGGCAGCGCCACGCGAGGGTCCGTGGAGGCGGAGCGCAGCGTCAGGGGCTGACGCTGGCGGAGCACCTCGCCCACGAATCCTTCCTCCCGCTTCAGCGACACGCCGAGCGCCTCGTCCGCGCCCAGGCCCACCGCCGCGCGCACCACCAGCGCGTCGCCTTCCACCAGCACGAACGCCGCCGAGTCGACCGAGAGCGCGGACTCCACCAGGACGGTGAGCAGCCGCGAGGGGAGGCTGGCCATGGAAGGGCTGTCCAGCGCGGCCTGCGTCATCCGGTCCAGGGCCTGGAGGATGCGCTGCCGCTCCTGGGAGAAGGACGTCACCGTCCGGGTGACAATCCGGTCCAGCGCGTCCTCCATCCGCTCCAGCTCGCCCGGCGCGGGGTAGGCCGCTTCGGCTTCCAGCCTGTGGAGGATGCACTTGCGCAGGAGCGCGTACTCGGATGTCACCTGGCCCAGGTCGAAGCCGGCGTCCAGCCGGGACATCGCGTGCTCGTCCGGCACCGTGGTGAGGATTTCGTCCGGGCCGTGGTCGATGAGGTCCGCGAGCATCTTGAGCAACTGGGGCATGTGGTCCAGCAGCCACGAAGGCTGCGCCGCGTGTCCCACGTGAAACGCTCGCATGGCCCGCTGCCAGTCCTCCAGCACCTCCTCCTGGTGGGCGCGCAGGAACTCCGCCGCCTTGAGCGTCCGTGCCCCGGAGGACTCCTTGTCGCCCGCTGTGCGTGACTCTGTCTCCAGCATCACCGGCCTCCCGAGGCCCTGGGGCCGCCCACCCCGCCGTTCACTTCCATTCTGGGGATGATGGCGCCTGCGCGCCTCGTCCCACCGTCGCTGGATGCGGGCCTGGTGGATGCCACCCCGGGCGGCACGGCGGAGCACTGGCCGCTCGGACGTCCGACTTCGGGCGCTTGCCATCATGTCCGTGCGCTGGGAGCTGTGGGCCCGCACGGGCTCGGTTAGGGTGTCTGCAAGATGCGCACGCTCCTGCTGACCCGCTCCGACGTCTCCCGCAACCTGCAGGCTCCTCTCTTGCTCGAGGACATGCGAGAGGCCTTCCGCACCGACGCACTGGCTCGCACCGTGGCACCGCAGCGCGCCCGGGCCTCCCTCCATGCCGAGGGCACCGCCCTGGTGCTGTTCCCTGGCAGCCTGCCCTCCATCCCCGCCTACTCCGTGAAGGTGCACGCGAAGTTCCCCGGCCAGTCGCCGGCGATTCGAGGCGTGGTGCATCTGCACGACGTCGCTACCGGCGAGGTGATGGCGGTGATGGACGCCGGCCACCTGACGGCGGTGCGCACGGGCGTGGTGGGCGCGCTGTCGGCGGACGTGCTGGCGCGGCCGGACGCGAGCCGGGTGGCGCTCATCGGCGCGGGCCGGCAGGCGGTGTTGCAGCTCAAGTCGTTGCGGTTGGTGCGCTCGCTGACGCACGTGCGGGTGTTCGACACGGCGCCGGAGCGCTCGCTCGCCTTCGCCACGCGCATGTACCAGGAGTTGAACCTGCCGGTGCGGATGGCGGAGTCCCTGGAGGAGGCCGTCTCCGACGCGGACATCATCGTGACGGCGACGTGGAGCCGTCACCCCTTCCTGCACCCCGGCATGGTGCGGCCGGGCACGCACATCATCGCGCTGGGCGCGGACGAGCCGGGCAAGGCCGAGCTGTCCGCGGAGCTGCTCCGTCAGTCCCGGTTCGTCGTCGACCACCGGGGCCTGGCGGTGTCCACCGGCGCCGCGGGCGCGGTGGGACTGGGTGAGGAGTCCATCCACGCGGAGCTGGGCGAGGTGCTGGCTGGCCTGAAGCCGGGGCGCACGTCGGCGGAGGACGTCACCGTCTTCGCGGCGGTGGGGCTGCCCTTCCAGGACCTGGCGGCGGCCTGGCACGTCTACCAGTCGGCCCAGGGCGACGACGCCGTGAGCGGGGTGGACTTCGACGCATGAGGCGCAGGGTGCTGGGGCTCCTGTCGCGCATCGGCCTGACGCGGCCCGCGCTGCGCGCGTGGGCGATGTACGACTGGGCGAACTCGGCCTTCATCACCACCGTCGTCACGGTGGTGTTCCCGCTCTATTACGCCTCCGTGGCGGCGGAGGGCCTTCCGCGCGAGGTGGCCACCAGCCGCTTCGCCACCGCCACCGCGGTGGCGCTGAGCGTGGTGGCGGTGTTGTCACCGGTCCTGGGCGCGCTGAGCGACCGGGCTGGTCGCATCAAGCACATGCTGGGCATCTTCGCGGGCCTGGGCATGGTGTCCACGCTGGCGCTGGCCACGGTGGGCCCGGGTGACTGGGCATGGGGCCTGCTGCTCTTCGGTCTGGGCAACGTGGGCGTGACGGGCAGCATCGTGTTCTCGGACGCGCTCTTGCGGCACATCGCCCAGGACGACGAACTGGACCGTGTGTCCACCGCGGGCTACGCGCTGGGCTACCTGGGCGGCGGTCTGCTGCTGGCCGCGCAGCTGGTGCTGCTGATGCGGCCCCAGTGGTTCGGACTGGCGGACGCGGGGGCCGCCTCGCGCGTGGCCTTCGCCTCCGTGGCGGTGTGGTGGGCCCTCTTCTCGCTGCCCCTCTTCCGGCGCATCCCCGAGCCGAAACCGGACGTGTCCATCCAACGTCCTCCGCTGTCCCTGCGCGGCATCTTCACGCAGCTGGCGGGCACGCTGGGCGGGCTGCGCCAGCACCGTCAGGCCTTCCTGTTGCTGGTGGCCTATCTGCTCTACAGCGACGGCATCGGCACCATCATCCGCTTGTCCACGCTGTACGGGACGGAGCTGGGCATTGGCCGGGGCGCGCTGATTGGTGCGCTGCTGCTGACGCAGGTGGTGGGCGTACCGTGCGCGGTGCTGTTCGGCCGGGCCGCGGGGCGGGTGGGCGTGAAGCGCGCGCTGATGTTCGCCCTGTCGGTGTACGTGGGGGTGACGTTCCTGGGCTACTTCATGCGCACGCCGGTGCACTTCTTCGCGCTCGCGTTGCTGGTGGGCATGGTGCAGGGCGGCAGTCAGGCCTTGAGCCGTTCGCTCTTCGCGCAGATGGTGCCCCGGGACAGGGCGGCGGAGTTCTTCGGCCTCTTCAGCGTCTTCGAGAAAGTCACCGCGGTGGCCGGCCCGCTGGTGTTCGCGGCCACGGTGGAGCTGACGGGCTCCAGCCGGCAGGCGGTGCTGTCCCTGCTCTTCTTCTTCGTGTCGGGCGCGGCGGTGTTGTCCCGGGTGGACGTGGCCGCGGGGCGACGCGCGGCCCGCGAGGCGGAGGCGCGTGCCGGATGGCGCGGCGACGGTGCACCGGAGGCCACCGCTGCCCCGGAGGGCGCGCCGGACGCGAGCCGCGGCGTCTGAGCCGTCAGTGCTTCGTGGGCGGGATTTCCCGGGGCGCGGAGAAGAGGCTGTCCCGCCCGTGGTTGAGCACGACTTCTCCGCCCACGACTTCACGCACGTCCGCCAGGGCCACCGCGAAGTCATGCCGGCGGATGAGGCCCTTCTCCACGATGAGCTCATCCCCCGTCATCTCGATGATGCGCCCGAGAACGTGTCCGTCGTTGCCGCGCACATTCATCCCCTTGTGGATTTCCGAACGGCTGAACATGGTTGCCTCCCCCAGGGCGGTCCGTTTAGCCCCGTGCGCGAAAGCTGGCTTTCACTCGGCAAGCTGGCAGCGGACAGGCGGGGCGCCGCACCGGTGATGCCCGCGTGAGATGCACGGCGAGCAGGCGCTCGGCCTGGGCGCCCGGGTGCGGCTGCCTGGCTGCCCGGCGTTCCACCCGTGCGGGGCTCTGGCCCGGGTGGCCGCCCGCCAGGACGTGGCCATCTTCGCCCCTGGGAGGTGCATATGGTCGTGGGTTTCTTGGCGTCGCGGCCGGGGCGGTGGCTCCGCATCGTGACGGGCGCTGGGATGGTGGTGGGCGGACTGGCGGCAGGGACGTCGCGAGGCGCGGCGGTGGCGCTCGTGGGCCTGGGGCCCCTGGTGGCCGCGGCCCTGGACTGGGTGCCCACGGCGGCGCTCTTCGGTCTGCCCATGGACGGCCCGACGCTGCGGCGCGAGCTGGGTGTGTCCGACGAGGCGTCGCTGTTGGAGGGACTCCCTCGCGCGTCCATGCGGGGCGTCTCGCCGACGCTTCACTGATGGACGGCCCGCCGCGTCGGGCCTTGGGAGCTCATGGGGAGACGGGCTCCGCGGCGGCATGGGGCCACGCGGGAGAAGTCAGCGCGCTCCAGTCCTGTCCGCGCGCCCAGTCCTCGAAGGTGTGCCAGCGGACCTCCGGGAAGCGGTGCCGCAGCGTGAGGACGTCCGCCTGGTAGCCCTTGCGGTCCAGCCACTCGTACATGGCGGCAAGGTCCTCGCTGCGCTCGCGGATGTAGTCCAGGGGAAGCTGCTCGTAGTGGATGCGGTGGCCGCTCACCATGGACAGCAGCCCGGCGGCCTGTTGGCCCGTCACCTCGTCGGAGGCCACCTCGATGCGTTGTTCCTCGAAGCGCTCCGGCTCCTCCATGACGCGGACGGAGAAGGCCGCGAGGTCCTCCAGCGCCACCATCTGCAGGCCGCGCGTGGGCCACAGGCCCATGGCGAGCACGCCCGCCTTCAGCCCCTCTTCGAACATGCCGCTGGTGAAGTTCTCCATGAAGAAGGTGGGCCCGAGGATGGTGTAGGGCAGGCCGCTGCCGCGCACGTGCATCTCGATGCGGTGCTTGCTGTCGAAGTGGGGGATGCCCGTCAGGCGGTCCGCTCCGGCCACCGACGAGTAGACGTAGTGCTGTACGCGCGCGAGCCGGGCCGCGTCCGCCAGGTTCTTCCCGTGGCGAACCTCCGCCTGCACGCCGCCCGGGCCAAAGGGCGTGGCGGTGGCGAACATGGTGTCCATGTCCTGGGCCGCTTGGGCGATGGCGTCCAGGTCGTCGTAGTCCCCGACGACCAGCTCGGCGCCGAGCGACTTGAGCTCGCGGGCGGCGGGGGAGTCCGCGTGGTGGATGAAGGCGGTGACGCGGTGGCCGCGCTGCAAGAGCTTCCGTGCGACGGCACCACCCTGCTGGCCGGCGGCGCCGGTAACGAGCACGGAGCGTGAGAAACCCATGGGCATGTGTGCACCTCGTGACGTCAGATGTCCGGAAGTTGGGGATGACGGACGCCGCTGGCGAGCACGCCGTGGGCGCATCGAGTCTCACGGCCAGGGGTTGCCGGGCGGCCGGGCCAGCAGGCGACCTGGGGCGCCTGCTCCCTCCGCGCGCTACCGCGTCGTTCCGAAGACGCTTGGGGACGCTCGGTGCTTGCTTGGGTGCGGCGCCTTCTCTTGGGAAATGTCATGGTCCTGCCCACGATGAGCAAGCGTGACAAGCTTCAGGACTCCGAGCTGGTGGTTGCCGCCCGGGCACTCGACGCGGAGTTGGCGCGCTTCGAGTCCCAGGCCGAGCAGCTCGAGAAGGCGCCACTTCAAGCCGAGAAGCACCTGGAGCGCGCGTCGGCGATGCTGCAGGGGCTGGCGGACCTGGACGAGCAGCTCCGGGGCCGGGTGACGGCGCTGGTGGGGGCCATCTCGAAGGTGAGAGATCGGCAGCAGGCGCAAGCCGAGGCCATCCACCTGCGTGCGCAGGAGCTCCAGCGGCGCACCGAGGTCTTCAAGGACCTGCTCGTGCGCTACGGTGCCCTGGGACAGAACGCGGGCGAGCTGAACGTGCAGATGCAGCAGTTCGCGCAGCAGCGGCAGGCGGCGAAGACGCCGGAGGAGAACGCCGCGCTGACGGGGACCTTCCAGGCGCTCCAGGAGCGGATGTCCCTGGTTGCGGACGAGGCCCATTCGCTGGCACAGGCCGCGGAGGAACAGGCGTTCCTCGACGTGGCCCGGCAGGCGGACTCCCTGCGTCAGCAGCTGTTGTCGGCGCGGAACAAGATGTCGCTGTTGCAGAAGAGCTTCGGCGGCGGGGTGGCTAGCTGAGGTACGTGGGGGCGAAGTCGTCCGGGCTTTCGATGGGACGCCGTCCCGCGAAGCCGTCGAGCAGGGCGTGCCAGTGGGAGACGGCGGGGTCTCCGAAGCGCCAGCACAGGTAGACCTGCTCGCCGCCCCGGTTCGCGCGGAAGTCCACGAGGCCGTCCGCGCCCTTGATTTCCAGGCCCATCTCCTGGAGCTGGAGGAGCTCGCCGCGGATGCGCTCGAGGAGGGTGTCGCGCTCGTCGCGCAGGGAAGCCAGGCTGGGGTCGTTGGGCTTGGGCGCGGCGCCCAGTTCATCCGCGAGCTGCTGGGCACGCTCCACCCACGGGCGGACCCGCTCGAAGGTGCGCGTCAACAGCGGCACCAGCCGGTTGGCCTCTTCCACGCTGAAGTAACGCATCCCCCCGAGCATGCATCGGTAGGGCATGCGCTTGCTACTGTCCCGTCGCGCGAGGGGGCCGCCTGTCGCCCATTCAGCGCTGGGCTGTGTCACGCGGGTACACGCCTGCGCTATCTGTGGGCGTCATATGTGTATGGGAATGCGGTCGAGGTTCATGGGGGCGCAGATTGAATGTTGGCTATTCGTTCCGCTCTGCTTGGTGTTGCTCTCGGGCTGTGTGTTGTCGCGGGCGCCTCGGCCCGCGACGGCGCCTCCCGACGAAGCGGCTCGCTACCGATTTCCCGTTGTGCTTCCCACCGATGGGCAGCACGTCCTGCCTGGCGCGGTTGCCGCTGCCATCGCATTCGCAATGGAGGACTTTCTTCCGTTGGGGGCGAAGCCGCGTCGAGGCGCTACGCCCACGGAGGTCTGTGCCTCCCAGCGCCAGTCCTACGACGTGACGGCTGTTCCTGGGGCGAATGCCGTGGTCTTCGTCAGCTTCTTGGCCCGGCCGGACGCATGCCGCGACATGGATGGGCCACCTCTCTCGGACGTTCCCATCGTGTACGCCGTGGATACGGCTACGTGGGTCATTCTCTCCGTGCAGGAGTAGCGCGGCCCGCGCCAGCCGCCTCCTCGCTATCGGCCGCGCAGCAGGGAGGCGTGATTGTCGCCCAGCCAGCGCTGGGCAGTGTCACGCAGCGGGAACAGGGCTTCGCGCTCGCGGAAGGCCGACGTGTGCTCGGGTGCGCAGCGGCCCTCGTTGCCCGTTCCGTCGTCTAGGTCCGCGTGCAGCATCGCGTGGAAGACGAGGTAGTCCACCACGAATGCTGGCACATGCGGCCGGTCCAGCGCCGGGTGGATTCGAATCTCGCGTAGCCGCGCGTCATAGCCGCCCACGTGGATGCTGCGACGCTTCGTGCCCGCCGGCTTGCGCGCCCAGCCCACGTCCACCTGCACCCGGCCGTCAAACCAGCTTGCGTTGAGCCGCGTGAAGATGGCCTGCAGGTCGAAGCAGCGGCCCCGCGTGCGCAGCGGCTTTCCCGGCCGGCGCTCCCTGCGGACGCGCTCGTTGTGCGCGTGCGCGTAGGACTCCAGCACCTCGCCCGCCTGCGCATCCGCCCGGCCCGCATAGGCTGCCATGGCCTGCACCACCGCGTCCGGTGCTCCCAGGAAGAGGTGGTGGATGCGCAGCCGCAGCCCCTCCTCACCGCGGCGGAAGCTCACCAGCGTGGCCCGGTTGTCCGTCAGCCGTAGGTGAACCGGCAAGCCAAGAATCGAAGACAACCGCCGTGCCAGGTCCGCCGCCAGCGGCAGGGCTTCCTCGCGCGCGGGGAGTCGGCTTTCCGGCACGCTGCTCGCGCGCTGCTCCGACGCCAGTGGCAACGCTTCATCACGTTGATGCACGGGACGTCGGTCCTCCACGCCGGTGCTCGCGCGCCGCTCCGTCGCCAGTGGCAACGCTCCCTCACCCGAAGGATGTCGGCGCTGCACGCCAGTGCTTGCAGGCCACTCCGCCGTCAGTGGCCGTGCTTCCTCACGCGCCGGAAGCCTACGCTGCACGCTGGTGCTCGCGCGCGGCTCCGTCTCCACGTCCGCGCGCTCGGGCGCCGCCGTGTCGAACAAGCCCAGCTGTGAGGTAGGGTGCGAGGACATCCACTGTCAAAGGTATGCCTCTCGGCGCGAGGATTCCAGGAGGATGGTTGCTCCCCGGGCGGAGAGGCAGCAGTCGCTGTTCGGAAATGTCGGGGGTTTGGCTTCGCCGCCCCGCTCACGACGTGCGGCAGAGCCGGTCCACCCGGTTCAACATCGTGGGCGTGCGAGATGCCCCATGCATTCGCCGGATGTGCTCCGCCGCTGTGGCCGCGTCCATACCCGCTGCTCCGACGAACAACGGCCGCAGGCTCTTCCCCCTCAGCACGGGCACAGAGGGCCCGGTGGTGACATAGGCCGTCTTCGCCACGCCGATGACGGGTACCTCCCGGTTGAGTGCTTCGTACAGGTGCGCCCCCAGGCCGGGCCGGTCCTCGCCGAGCCACACATAGCCATCCACGATGATGGCCTCCAGTGGCACCTCCACCCGTGCCAGCACCCGGAGCAGGTGCGGCAGCTCGCGGCGGTAGAACTGCCCGGGCTCGTACGGCGCGGCGGGAGGCCCATGCTCCACCAGGTGCGAGGCCTCGTGCCCATCCGCCCAGTTCCGGAACAGCACGCACCCGGCCACCGTGAGTTCGGGGCGGTAGTCCACGTCCACGCAGGCGAGCATCGTGCCGTCCTCCTGTCTCAGGGCGACTGGAAGTCCTCGAAGGTGACCTGCGCGGCGCGAAGCTGCTCCACCATCTCCGGGGACGGCTGCCCCGTGGTGCGGTAGCGCGGCGGCCACAGCTCCGGCACTGGCGTGAGACAACGGCCCGCGATGCGTTGCACCTCCCGCCACGGCACGGTGAAGAACTCATCACCTTCCGCCGTGGGGCGCACGGCGACCATGTCCGCCTCCGGCAGCAGGGCGTCCACGTCGTGCGACCAGACACACCAGGAGATGGGAAACTCGTCCCGCTTGCGCGCCGTCGCGCTGTAGCTGGCGACGAACAGGTCCACCTCCTGTTCCGCATGGAGCGCGTCGAGCTCCTCCTTCTGGGCGCTGTACTCCGCCAGCGCCAGTCGGACGTGGGCCAGCCGCACCCGGTTCGCCAGCACGTCCTGACCGGGGTGCACGTAGGGCACCACGCGTCCCGCGTCGTCCACCGTGTACAGGGCGGGCGTCAGGCATCGGGACGCGGCCGCGTACTCCCGCTCTGCGCTCTCGGTCAGCCGTGCCACCAGCTCCGGACGCGCGTCGCCACCGATGAGCAGGGTGGAGCGCTCCGGGAGGATGGCGATGGGCCGGCCCTCCACGCGACCGGCGAAGGACGCGAGGAACCCCGGGCGCAGCAGCCGGGACGTCTCATAGGTATCGCGCGTCTCCACCGTCCACAGCGGGCCGTGCTCCTCGTCGTAGAGCTCCACGCCTTCGTCCGGGAGCCGGGCCAGGTTCGCGTGGGCCGCCGTGAAGGCTTCGTCCTCGGTGATGCCCCAGGTCTCCAGGTGCCGGCGCTGGACGAACATGGCGGACTCCGGCAGGTCCATCACCAGCAGTTCGCGCAGGAAGGGCAGTGTCCGCCGCCCGACCATCTCCCGGTCCGCCTCCGCCGGCTTCTGCAGCGACATGCCGAAGGTGGACGCGCGCAGCACGGGCAGGAGCAACTCGCGGGCCTGCTCCCAGTGGAGCGAATCCGGCGACTCCTGCCACAGCGCGCGCAGGTAGCGCTGGATGAGCTGGACGCGTTGCTCGGGCGGCAGCTCGCGCGTGTCCGCGAAGAGGTTGTCCAGGAAGAAGGTGCCATCACTTCCGGCGCGGGTGATGTCCAGGCCGTAGTCCTGCGTGCGCCGCTCCACCTTCTCCACCGCCGGGTCGGCGCGCAGCAGCGCCTCCACCTGCCGCATCAGCGCTTCGCGCGGCTCCACCGCCCAGGCTTTGGAGGCGTCGGGAGGTACCTCGCCGGCCGCTGGTGTCTTCCTCCCGAAAAGCCTGCCCCAGAACCCCATTCTCGCTCCCACGTGTGTGTCCGCGGCGAGGTTATGCCCGGTGGCCCGTGGGCTCCACCGGAACACGCAGGTCCCGTCACAAAGCCAGGAATGCCAGCAATGCGCCCAAGTCCTCGTCAGACAGGGACTCCAGGCTGTAGAGCGGCATGTTGCCCCCGACACCGAAGAACTGGCCGTGCCTCACCTTCTCGATGACGACCAGTGACTTGGGCACGCCGGGGAACAGCGCGTCGTAGTCGTTTGTCACCTCCGGCAGAATCGACGCCAGCTCGGTCAGCCGGCCCTCGCCAGTGTGGGGCTCGCCGTGGCAGCCCTGGCAGGCCTCCACGTAGACCTGCTGTCCGCGCGTCACGTCACCGCGCGTGACTTCGACGATGTCCTTCACCACCGTGAAGGGACGGGCCGGCGCGGACGGGCTCGGGCTGATGCTCACCAGGTATTCGTACAGCGCCCGGCTCTGCGGCGAGTCTTTCGGCAGTGGCGTCACCCCCCGCATGAAGTTGACGTAGCAGAAGTTCACCGCGTCCAGCAGGCGCGTCTCGAAGCCGCCCCACCAGCTCTCCCGGAACGCCGAGTCATACAGCGTGTAGCCGGAGTCCATCCGCCCCTCAGGCGCGGTGGGCGTCGTCGCGTGGCATGTCGCGCACGAGAAGCTGTTGAAGCCGCTCTCCGACAGCCGCGAGTCGTTGAACAGCACCTCGCCGTACTCCGCCGCCGGCACGCGGCCATCGTCGCTGTCGTCGCAGCCGGTCAGCGCCAGGGCCAGCGCCACCACACCCCATGCCGCGCGCTTCATGGCCGCCCCCGCAGGATGCTCACCGAGTCCGGGAAGATGCCCACCTCCACCGTGCCCACCACCGTGCCCTCCGCCAGGTCCACCGCGTGCAACGTGCCCGGCCCCACGTGGTCGCCTTCGCAGACGACCAGACCGATGCGCTCGTCGGGCGTCAGCGTGACTTGATGCACGTTGAGACAGCCGGCGTCCGCCAGCTGCACCTCGCGCAGCACGGTGCCCGTCTCCGGGTCGATGACGGCCAGCGCGTCCACCAACTGGTAGGGCATGTACAGCGTGCGGCCGTCCGCGGTGAACGCGCCGAACATCGGCGGCCCGCGCAGCGGCACGGCGCGCTCGGGCATCATGGCGCGCGTCTGGGGGTTGAGCACGTGCACCTGCCGGCTGGCCATGGAGCTGACCCAGACCTCGCCCGTGGTGGGGGACTGGGTCAGCGCGTAGGGCTGGTGCCGGGGCGCCACCGCGCCGCCCGAGCCCGCTGCCACCACCTTCACCCGCGTCACCGGCGTGTTCGCCTCCGCGAGGTCGACGATGGCCACCTCGTCCGACCAGCAGGCGATGTAGGCCGTGCGCTCGTCGGCGGACAGGCGCACCGCGTGCGGCGCGGGGCACACCTCCACCATGGCCTTTCGGGTCATGGTCCGCGCGTCGATGATGGCCAGGTTCGCGTTCATGTCCGACTCGGGGCGGCCCTGGCGCGCCATCTCGGCAATCTTCAGCGTGTCGAAGTGCGTCTGGTACAGCGTGCTCCCATCTGCGCTGATGATGACGTCACCGGGATTGGGATTCACACGCACCGAGCCCACGATCCGGTTCTCGCGCGCGTCCAGCTTCAGGCAGTAGCCGTCATCCGCGCCCGTGCCGTGGGCACCATGCGGCCCCGAGCCACCCCCTGGCACGTAGTTGGAGATGCCGACGTAATAGAAGTCCCCCGCGGGCGACACGGCGGTGTGGTGCGGCCCTTCCAGCTCCACCGGGTTGAGCCCCACCGGCACGCGCGCCAGCTCGCGGAAGTCCGGCGTGCCCACGGTGGCCAACTCCACCAGGCTGAGGGTGTCATCCAGGCTGTTGGTGACCAGGATGCGTCCGCCGGGGCCCGGCGGTGGAATGAACGTTCCTTCCCGCCAGGGCTCCTCGTGCGCGTAGTCCAGCCCCTCCGGTGGCGCCACGCCCACCACCCGCGCCGAGTTCTCATCACAGCCGGCCATCAGCAGCGCCAGCACCGGCATCCACCACGGCGTCCGGTGACTCATCGCGAATCCTCCACGCGGATGGTGCGTGGTGACTCCAGGCGATATGGACCTTCACGCAGCCGGTTCTGGACCAGGTAGGCGCTGGTCACCTGGACGCGGAGGTCCTGACCCGGGGCGGCACGCAGCACGTCCCAGGTCGACGCGTCGAGCTGCCACTCCATGTTCGACGTCAGCAGCTCCACCGGACACCGCCGCCCGGGCACGGTGATCTGCACCCAGTAGAAGTCGCCGGTGACGGGCGGCAGATGCGCCTGGGCGGATGGCAGCAGCAGGTTGCCCAGCCACGCCAGCATGGAGCGGGGCGTCTCGCGCGATGGAAGCCGGGAGGCCAGTGGAGACGTCCAACGCCACGTGGGCGGCGCCGCGTCCATCGCATAGGTCTGGCCCGGGACGGGGGACTCCAGCGTCACGGCCTGGGAGCTGTCGGTGGGGCGGCCTTGCGCGTCGACGAAGGTGCGCCACGCCTCGTCGGTGGCCTCGCCGCCGTAGAGGGGTTCGCCGCACGCTTCGTCCCGTGGCGCGTCCTCGCCGTCGCAGGCGGTGCCCAGCACCAGCAGCACGGCCGCGCAGGGGGCCCACCGCCGCTTTCGAATCGGGAGTGTCATCAGAAGCCTATCGATGTGGACGCCGTGGGCCACGGCACTTCGGGAGGAGGGAGGACAGCAACAACAGCAGGGGCAGGGTGGGGCCCGTCGCGGCGGCGCAGCCACCGGACTTCGGCTCGATTGGGCGTTGCTCGGGCGGCTGTTGCCCCGCGTCCGGGGGCCCCGCATCCGGCGGCGGTGGCTCCTCCACGCCACCATCCGGGTAGAGCGGAGCGCCCAGTTGCTCCGCGAGCTGCGGCCAGCGGGCCGGGCAGAGGTCCCGCACGGGGGTTCCGCGTGGGCAGAGCTGCGTGCCCTGGATTTCGTACAGCGCGAAGATGTGCTCCCACGTGCGCCCCTGGTCCGTGCTGCGCGCCAGGGCCCAGTCGTGCAGCCAGGTGGAGCCGCAGCCGTAGAGCGTCTCGCCATCGCGCAGCACGCACGCATTGCCGGTGGGCAGGGGCTGCTTCTCCAGCGGGCCGGTGCTCGAGCCCATGAAGAAGGAGTTGAGGGTGCCGACCCAGGCGGTGCCTCCGTCGGAGGACAGGTCCATGTTGATGAACGTGTCATCCAACACGGTCACCTGCGTCAGCGTGCGGCCCCCGTCATCGCTGCGCAGCAGGTGCGTGTAGCCCTGCGCGGAGACGCGCACCCACACCACGTCCGCGGCGACGGGGTCCACCGCCACCACGGTCAGCGCGTAGGGCCGCAGCAGCTCTGGGAGCGTATGGGGGAACTCCTGCCAGGTGTCCCCCGCGTCGTCGCTGCGCAGCACCACCATCTGGTTGTTGGAGACGCCCGACACGTAGATGCGGCGGGGGGCCACCGGGGACACGCGGACCGCGTTCAGCTCCAGCCCTGTGCGCAGCAGCGGCGAGGCGGTCCACGTCTCTCCGCCGTCGTCGGAGCGGTACAGGCCGTTGGCGATGCCGGGCCGTCCGGTGACGGCATGGAAGACGCGGTCATCGGTGGGGTGGGCCGCCAGCCCCGTCACCCAGGTCGACTTGAAGAAGGGATGCGTGCGCCAGGAGCAGCCCTCATCCGGGGAGTGCAGCAGGGCGCTGCCCGTGGCGGCGAGGATGTCGCCGGATTCTCGCCAGAGGTAGGCCTCCGGGCGCCATCCGCCATACCCCATGGCATCCGGGCACACCCAACGCCACGTCTTGCCGCTGTCGCGGGAGATGACCGCGCCGAACGTCGTCCCGGAGAAGAAGTCCTGGGGGTGGCCCCGGCGGAGGGTGATGTTGGACGTCTCCGGGAGGCCGGCGTGGGCATGCGAAGCCATTCCAGGCAGCAAGGCCAGGAGGGACGCGACGGTGCTCCAGGCAACCGTGATGCGCGACTTCATTCCAATGGACTCCGGGAGAACGTGCCGGCCCCCTCGTTAACGTTCACCGCGTTGAAACATAGCGGGGCGAATCGCTGCCCGGGTCGCGCATTCCGATGGAGCGCCTGGGGCTCGCCCGTTATCAGGAGGCCCCTCTATGGGAATGGAATATCGGCAGCTCGGCGGCTCTGGCTTCAAGGTTCCGGTGTTGACGCTTGGGACGGGGACCTTTGGAGGCCAGGGGGACTTCTTCAAGGTGTGGGGCAGCAGCGGGGTCGAGGAGGCCACGCGCCTGGTGGACATCTGCCTGGAGGCCGGGCTGAACATGTTCGACAGCGCGGACAACTACTCGCGCGGCCTGGCGGAGGAGATTCTCGGCAAGGCCATCTCTGGCCGCCGGGAGAAGGTCATCCTCTCCACGAAGGGCACCTTCCGCTCGGGTGAGGGGCCGAACGACGTGGGCTCCTCGCGCTTCCACATCACCCGCGCGGTGGAGGGCAGCCTGAAGCGGCTGGGCACCGACTACATCGACCTCTACCAACTGCACGCCTTCGACGCGCTCACGCCCGTCGAGGAGGCGCTGCGGGCGCTCGACGACCTCGTGCGCGCCGGGAAGATTCGCTACATCGGCGCGTCGAACTTCTCCGGCTGGCACCTGATGAAGTCGCTCGCCACCTCGGAGAAGTACGGCCTCGCGCGGCACGTGGCGCATCAGGCCTACTACTCGCTGGTGAGCCGGGAGTTCGAGTGGGAGCTGATGCCCCTCGCCCTGGACCAGAAGGTGGGCACCGTGGTGTGGAGCCCGCTCGGCTGGGCGCGGCTGACGGGGAAGATTCGCCGGGGACAGCCCCGGCCCGAGGGCTCCCGCATGCAGTCCTCGCTCAACGCCCAGGGGGCGCCGCCTCTCTCCGAGGAGTACCTCTTCCGCGTGGTGGACGCGCTCGATGCCGTCGCCGCAGAGGCGGGGAAGACGGTGCCCCAGGTCGCCATCAACTGGCTGCTCCAGCGCCCCTCCGTGTCCACCATCGTCATCGGCGCGCGCAACGAGGCGCAGCTCCGGCAGAACCTGGGCGCGGTGGGGTGGAGCCTCACCCCGGACCAGGTGGCCCGGCTCGACGCGGCCAGTGCGGTGACGCCCACCTACCCGTACTGGCACCAGCGCGGCTTCTCCGAGCGCAACCCGTTCCCGACGAAGGTGGATTGAACGCGGCCTGGGGCGGCGTCTTCCATGTGGAAGACGTCTGCCTCGCGAGGACGCTCGCCTCCGTTCATGGGGTCTGCTACGCACGGCGCCTGGTCCGGCACGTGGAGAGCCCAGGGGGTGGGCCCAGGGGTGCCTGGGGGAGTTCACGGCATGGCGCGTTCCACGGTGGAGCCGGGGCACGGTGACGAGCTGCCCGCAAGCGCGGGTACGCGGCCCTTCTGGGAGGCGGTGGCGCAGGGGACGGTGGACATGGCCGTCCGCATCTACGAGGCCCTGGCGGCGTCGCAGCGAGACGTCGTGCTGGAGGAGTCCTCGCGTGCGTCCGCGTCCGCTCGCGTCACCCTGGTGTCGGTGCTGCGGCGGGCGCGTGACTTCGCTGGCGCCGCGCGGGTGCTGGAGGTGGATGGCGCCGCGGCCGAAGTCGCACAGCTCCACGAGCAGGCGGGCGCGTTGCTCCCGGCCGCGGAGGCGTGGCTGCGCGCGGATGAACCGGCCCGGGCGGCGGCGGCCTTCGAGCGCGGCGGCGCGTTGGAGCGGGCGCTGTCGCTGTACGAGTCGCTGCGGGCGCGCGAGGCCATGGCCCGCTGTCTCACCCGGCTGCGCCGTCCCATGGAGGCCGCCGCGGTGTACCGCGAGCTGGGCAACCCGCACGCGGAGCTGGAGTCCCTGCGTGCCGTGTCTCCGGACATCGCGGTGGCGCGGCGTGAGGCGGTGCTGCGGATGAGCGCGCTGCTCGACGCGCAGGGGGAGTCGTGGCGGGCGCTGGTGCTGCTGGCGGATGCGCTCCAGGAGCCGGAGCTTCGGGGAGACATCGCGCTCCAGGCGGAGCACACGCGGCTGCTGCGTCACCTGAACCTGAATGGCGGTCCGTCGGTGGAGCCCGCCCGCGCGCCGCCACTGCCACCGCCGCCGCCGGACGGCTACGAGTACCTCAAGGCCATTCCCCTCTTCGGCGAGTTGTCCCTGGTGGACATGAAGGACCTCTACCAGCTGGCGCGGCCGGTGCAGTTCGCGCGGGGGGCCACGGTGCTGGCGAAGGGCGCGCCCGGCTCGGGGCTGCTGGTGCTGTTGGAGGGGACGGTGGACGTGCTCGTCGGTCCGGAGCCCGGCGCCCGGTTGCTCAACACGCTGGGGCCTGGAGCCTTCATCGGCGAAGTTTCCCTCATCCTGGACGGAGACACGTCCGCGCAGGTGTGCGCGCGCACGGACGTGCGGGCCCTGCGGGTGACGCGCGTGGACTTCCAGCACTACCTGGACACGCACGAGGCGGCCGCGCTGCGCATCCTCCGCCTCTTCACGGAAAAGCTCGCGGAGCGCGTGCGCGCGCTCAGCGCGTAGCAGGGGAGGCGGCCATGGCGCACGTGCACGGCGCGGACAGGCAGCGGGCCGTCCAGCTCGCCAGCGAGGGCAGGTTGGAGGAGGCCCTGGCGGAATACCAGGGCGTGGTGAAGGACGCCCCAGACGACGCGGAGGTGCGTCAGAAGGTGGCGGAGCTGCTGGAGTGGCTCGGCCGTCCCGCGGACGCTGTCGCCGCGTACCAGGAGGCCGCGCTGGCTTGGACGAAGGCGGGCCAGCCCCTGCGCGCGGTGGCCGCGTGCGTGGCCTTGCCTCGGCTGGGCGCGCCCCAGGCCGCGCTCGTGCGCACCGCGCGCGTGCTGGCGGAGCGCTTCGCCCTGCCGCCGGGCGCGGCGGTGCCCGTGGAGGCCACCCGGGCGCATGTCGCGGAGGATGGCGCCACCGGGCTGCCCATCCTCTCGCAGGTGGGCCGGGAGGCCTTCGTCGCGCTGCTCGAGGTGCTCCAGGTGCGCGCCTTCTTTCCGGGGCAGGTGGTGGTGGAGGAGGGGACGCCGGGGGCCTCCATGTTCGCCCTGGTGGAGGGCCGCGCGGACGTGGTGCGCGCGCTGGAGGACGGCCAACGGCGGAGCGTGGGCACCGTGACGCCCGGGGACTTCTTCGGGGAGCTGGCGCTCATCTCCGAGGGGCCCCGGCTGGCCACCGTGGTGGCCACCGAGCGAGCGGTGCTGCTGGAGCTCACGCGCCAGCACATGGAGGCGGTGGCGGCGCGGCACCCGGACGTGACGGCGGTGGTGGACGCCTTCTACCGGCGCCGGATGGTGGAGAACCTGCTGCGCAGCAACCCGCTCTTCAATCAGCTGTCGCCCGCGCAGAAGGCCGCGGTGTCGCGCGACTTCGAGCTGCGCTCCTTCGCCGCGGGCGAGGCGTTGATGACGCAGGGCCAGCCGGGAGACGCCTTCTACGTGCTGCTGCGTGGGCGCTGCACTCCGTGGCTGGAGCAGCCTCACGGACGGCGCGTGGCGCTGTCCGCGCTGCGCGAGGGTGATGTCTTCGGTGAAATCTCCCTGCTGCTGGACAAACCGGTGTCCGCGACGGTGCGCGCGGACGTGGCGGGCGTGGTGCTGCGGCTGGAGCGCGACGCCTTCCAGAAGCACCTGCTCAGCCAGCCAGGCCTCAAGGGCCAGTTGATGCGCATGGGCACGGAGCGGCTCCAGCGCACGGCGCAGGCGCTGGCCTCCGGGCGGGTGTTGCACGACGGAGACCTGCGCGTCTGACGCGAAGGGCTGCCGCTGGAAACACAACGCCCGGGCCTCCGTGAGGAGACCCGGGCGCGGTGAGGTCCGGACAGTCCCGGAAGACTACATGGAGTAGCCGAGCGTCAGGCCGAACACCTGGGCCGTGCCGTTGTAGATACCCGTCATGCCCGGCGCGGTGCTGTCCTTGTCGAACAGGTTGACGAACTGGTAGGCCGCGTCGACGCGCACGGCGCCGAAGCTGTAGCCCACGCCCGCCGACACGCCGAAGCGGTCCGCGTCCGGCAGGTCCGGCGTCAGCGTCTCATCCGGGCTGGGCGCCGGGTCCCACAGCACGCCGGCGCGCACCTGCAGCGCGTCGGTGATGCCGTACTCACCGCCCAGGTGGAAGTTCCACGTCGAGCGCCAGTTCTTCGGCAGCGGGTTGTTGATGGCCGGGTTGTCCGGGAACTCGATGGCGAGCTCCGGGAAGCTGGACCAGCCCACCCAGTTGGCGTCGAACGCCAGCGTCAGGCGCTCCAGCGGCGTGACGGCGATGCCCGCCACCACCGACTGCGGCAGCTTGACGTCACCCTCCACGCGGGTGTCCGGCAGGCGGCCCTGGAAGGCCGGCGGCACGTCGCGGAAGTCCGCGTCGCCCTTGAACGTCATGCTGATGGGGCTGCGGTACTGCACGCCCAACGTGACGAGCTTCGGGACCACCACGGCCTGGACGCCGGCGTTGAAGCCGAGGCCCCAGCCCGCGCCGCCCAGGTGCACCTGGCCCTCGCTGGTGACGAAGCCCAGGGCGCGCTTCAGCTCCAGCGTGCCGCGGGTGATGTTGAGGCCCGCGCCCACGCGGAAGCGCTCGTGGACCTGGTACGCCACCGTGGGGTTGATGTTGTAGATGGACAGCGCGGACTCCTGGGCGCGGAAGCGGCCCACGAACCCGTCTTCCCACCGGCTGCTCGCGCCGAACGGCGTGTAGAAGCCCACGCCGGCCGCCAGCGAGTCCGTGAGTTTGTACACGGCGAACACGTGCGGCGGCGGGGACAGCGTCGTCTTCTGCCCCTGCACCGGGCCACCCGTGGGGGTGAACTGCAGGCTGGGGAGGATGCCGGTGACGCCCGCGGTGATGTCCAGCTTCTCCACGCCCAGGATGTTGGCCGCGTTGGAGTAGATGGCGGACGAGTCATCCAGCCACGCCGCCGCCGCGTTGGCCATGCCCGAGGAGCGCGCGCTCTGGGTGTTGACCTGGAAGCCCGCGGCCTGGGTCGTCCCGGCGGCGAGCAACGTGATGAGGGAGAGTGTCTTCTTCATGTGGGTTCGTTCTCTCTCTGGAGGCCGTTACGGGGTGGGCGACGCGATGCCCGTGTTCAGGAACTGGATGACCTGGTTCTGCGCGGTGTTGCGCACGGACCGGAGGAACTGGCTGCTCCCCGAGCTGGGGTCCAGCGACGGGTTCACGATGCCGAAGAACGCGTGACGCACGTCCTCGGGCAGGCCCATCCCATCCGCTGCCAGGTACGTCTGCACCGTGCGGGGCGTGGAGACGTTGACCAGCGGGTGGTGGGCCGCGCTGATGAGTCCCTCGGTCACCGCGTTGGGGATGACCATGTCACCCGCGATGTACTGGATGAACGCCTCGCGGTTGGCGGGTGCGGACGGCGCGTTCTCCAGGTACTTGCCGTAGTTGCGGGGCGAGGCCGGGTCCAGGATGGTGCGCGCCAGGGTGATGAACTCGTAGAACTCCGGCGAGCCCGGGGCGCGGCCGTTGTTTGCCAGGGTTTGGAAGAAGCCCGCGCGGTACCGCACGAACGCCGGGTCCGTGGCCGTCAGGAGGACGTCCACCAGGTCACCGCCCACCGTGTTGAGCGCCGTGCGGCCCACGACTGGGGACACGGAGGCGGACAGGACGCCCTGGATTCCGCCGAGGCTCTGGCCCACGTAGTTGAACTGGCTGGTGTTCAGCGTACCGGCGCCCGCGGCAGCCAGGCGGCCCTTGAGGCTGTCGGTGTTCAGCGCGCGCACCAACTGGGCGAAGTCCACCACGTGGTGGCGGAAGTTGTCGCGGGTGGCGAACAGGTTGACCAGGTTCAGGAAGCCCGCGCCGGAGACGTACGGCGGCTGATTGGGACCCGGACGGGCGAAGTCGCCGCCCTCGCAGGTGCCGGTGGCGCTGGTGGGCGCGGCCACGCAGCGGCCCAGGCCCTGGCTGGCGCAGAACACGTCACCGTGCGGCGACGCGGTCGCCCCCACGTCGCAGGCCGGCTGGTTGTTCGACACGCAGCGGCCGAAGGTGGGGCTGCCCGCAGTCACGTCGCAGGTGTCGCCGTCGTCGCAGGCCTCATCCGGCGTGGTGAAGATGAACTCGGGGACGCCATCGCGGTTCTCGTCGATGATGACCGGGGCGTCCTCGCTGATGCCGGCGCAGCTGGCGCGCTCACCGTGGAACACGGTGTCGATGGCCGCCACGGCGTAGCCCGCCGCGTTGAAGTTGTTGGCCACCGTCATGATGTTGGTGCGGTTGCCCGTCAGGCCGTGGCCGTAGATGACCACCGGGTAGCCGTCCGCGGGCATCGTGCCCGCCGGCGTGAAGAGCATGAACGGGACGCGGTCGATGCGCGCCGCGGCGCGGTTGAGCGTGCCCTGCACGTCATCCAGGAGGAAGGGCGAGTGGTACGCGCCGATGAAGACGCGGCCCACCGCGTCGTTGTCCAGCGTCAGGGCGGCCATCGTGCCCTTGATGGTGGTCGTCTGGTCCAGCAGATAGACGGGGTCGGCCGGCACCGGCGTGGGGGCCGCGTTCAGCTGCTCGAGGATGGAGCGGGTGCTCTGGGTGGTGAAGGCCCACGCCAGGTTGATGTCCTTGCGCGGGATGCCCGCGGCCTCCAGGCCGTCGAACAGCGGCTTCATGCCCACTCGCGCCCGCTCCAGGTCCTGGGCGAGCGTGTCGGGAACGGCGGACACCTGGCTCTTGCCGTTGGCGTCCACCAGCGGGTTGGCCATGCGCATCAGCGCCTGCGCGGCGGTGGGCGCCACGGTGCGGCCCAGCGTGTCCTTCATGCCGCGCAGCATCACCACGCCATACTGGGTGGCCTCATCCAGGGGCACCTCCGGGACAATCTGGAGCTGCTGGGGCGAGTTCGGCGCCGGCGTCAGGCCCTCAACGACGGGCTCGCAGTTGAAGCACACCTTCACCTGGGGGTTGGTGCCCGAGGCGTGGTTCGTCAGCTTGACGAAGCGCAGCGTGGTCTTCGGCTCCGACTCGTCGTCCGGCGTGAAGCCGATCTTCATGCGCACGGTGTTCGCGTCCAGCAGGGAACCCGTGTCGATGGTGCCGCGTTTCGCGCCGTTCTCCGACACGATGGGCGCGGTGGTGGACCAGCCGTCCAGGGTGTTGAGGCCCAGGATGAGGCTCTGTGCGGTGCCGGCCTCGGGGGGCACCGGCAGGGCCAGCTTCCCGGTCGCGGGGTTGCGCAGCAGGTCATTGGGGAAGGGGACGACGCCGTTGCCCGGATCGAAGGTGGCCTCCGGGTGGTCCATGATGGAGAAGGTCCACAGGAGGACGATGTCCTCGCGCTTCACGCTGAACTGCTCGGACACCTCCTTCAGGATGGGCGCGTAGCCGCGGCGCAGCTGCTCCAGCCGCAGGGCGCTGGCCGTCTGGTCCGCCAGGCGGGCGGCGGGCTCCGTCTCCGTGGAGGGGATGAGCTCGGTGGCCGTCTGGCAGTTGGGCGCCTTCAGGTCGTCGCAGGTGACCAGCGACTCGGTGGAGCTGGCGAAGGCCCACGTCGCGGACGGGATGACCGGCTTGCCGGCCGTCGTCTTCACGCCGTTCTCACCGCCGATGATGGCCACGGCGTAGCGGCCACCCTTGGGCCAGCCCCCGGGCAGCGGGGGGATGATGGTGACGAGGTTGGTGTTCTCGTTGTACCCGATGTAGCTGGGCGTCGCCGGCCTCGCCAGCGGCGTGCCCGCGTACACGTCGATGATCTTCACCGTGTTCGCGTTGACCGTCGCCGCGTCCAGACCGCGGATGCGCGTGGTCGCGGTGATCGTGGTCGGGAAGCCGTTGAGCGTGTTCACGTAGTCGCGCGTGAACTCCTGCTCCGCTGCGGGCGCCTGCGGATTGATGGGCGCGTTGACCAGACCGTTGACGATGGCCAGGTCGTTGGGCGAAGGGACGACGGGCGGAGACCCGGTTGGATCGAACTCCGCGACGACGGAGTCTTCGGGGCTCCGCGGCGGATCCTGGGCGATATCGGGAGTACAGGCCGAGGCGCCCAGGGCAAAGGCCCCGAGGAACAACACCTTTCTCATGGGTACAACCCCCTCCAAGTCCTGGGTTGGGATGACTGGACTGGAAACGTCCGTGGCGTACCACGTCCATGGGTTGGCAGGAAGACAAGGGACTTGACGCGTCGTGTCAGTTGTGATGGCGCGTGCGGGGTTGTGAGACGGGCGGTCGTTGACACGCTGCGCAGTGAGGCCCAGGCGGTTACGCTGCCGCGCATGAACCGACTATTGGGTGTGCTGGTGGTGGCCGTTGCCGTGGTGGCGCATGCGGAGGAGGCGGGGGGCCTGAAGTGGACGGCGCCCGCGGACTGGGCGGTGCAGGGGGCCCGGCCAATGCGCGCGGCGACGTACAAGATTCCCGCGGCGAAGGGCGACACGGAGGGGGCGGAGCTGGCCGTCTTCTACTTCGGCCAGGGCCAGGGCGGCGCGGTGGACGCCAACGTGAAGCGCTGGGTGGGCCAGTTCCAGACGGCGGACGGCAAGCCCATTCCCCAGGAGAAGTCGAAGACGAAGACGGAGAAGGTCAACGGCATGCCGTTGACGACGGTGGACGTGAAGGGCACGTACACGGGCGGCGGGCCGATGATGGGCCCCTCGACGCCCAAGCCCGGCTTCCGGCTGCTGGGCGCCATCGTCGAGGGCGCCCAGGGCGCCGTCTTCTTCAAGCTGACGGGCCCGGAGAAGACGGTGGCCGCTTCGGAGAAGTCCTTCCGCAAGCTGCTGGAGTCGGTGGAGAAGCAGTAGCGGAGAGGCGCGGCGCGCGGCTACTTCGCCCCGCGCGCGGGCTTCGCCTGGGCCTTGGTCGCGGTGCCACCCGCGACCGCGCGCTGGACGGCCGCGGCCGGCGTGCGCTTGGAGGGCAGGTCCGGCATGAGGAGCACCTCGATGCGCCGGTTGCGCGCGCGGCCCAGCGGGGTCGCGTTGGTGGACACCGGACGCATTTGCCCGTAGCCCGCCGCCACCAGCCGGCGCGCGGGCACGCCGCCCGTGTCCTGGAGGAAGCGCACCACGTTCACCGCGCGCGCCACGGACAGCTCCCAGTTGGACGGGAAGGTGCTCTGCAGCTTCTGCGACGGGGGTGAGTCATCCGTGTGGCCCGACACCTGGATGGACTTGTCCTCCACCTTGGCCAGCACGCTGCCCAGCCGCGTCAGCACCTCCTGGCCGCGCGCGCTGATGCTCGCGTCGCCGGAGTCGAACAGCACCTTGTCCACCAGGTCCACCTGGATGCGGCCCTCCACCTGGGACAGGCGGATGGCGCCCTCGGCGATCTCCGCCTTCATCTTGTCCTGCAGGTCGTCGTAGGTCGCCTTCAGCTTCGCCAGCTCCGCCTCCTGCTCCTGCACCGTCTGGCTGAGCTGTTCCTTCTCCGTGCTGAGCCGCTCCTTCTCCGTGGCAAGCTGGGCGCGCTCGGCTTCCAGCGCCGCCAACTTCTGCTCCAGTTGCAGCCGCGCGGCCTCCGCGTCACGCGCCCGCGTGGCGGCCTCCACCGCGGACTGGCGGGACTGCTCCGCCAGTGCCTCGGCCTGGCTCGTCCCGCGGTGCGCCAGGTACATCACGCCGCCCGACATCAGCACCACCAACGCCGTCACCAGCCAGGGCACCCAGGGCCGTCCGTGCTGTGCCTGGCCGTGTTGCGTGGACTCCGTCATGTCGCGACCTCCCGAGTGGCTGAACGGGGGCCACCGTAGCCAGACGCCCAGGGTGTGCCTCAAGGCGCCCCGGTGTGCGCAGGTGTCTGGCGTTGCAAGGTTGCAGCGGTGTCAGAAGGGCGCCCTCCGCTTCGCACGCCGCGTCCGGAGGACACGGCCTGGGAGCAGAACCCCGCGCCGGAGGTGGCGCACCTGGCGGCGAGGATGGCCACGACCTTCCAGGGCTGCTCCGGCTCCGTCCCGGAGCGCTTCCGCGGCTTCGAATTCACGCGGGAGCCCCCCCGACAGGGCACGGTGTTTCGGATGACGCATAGGGGACGGAGCGCCTGGCTGGAGGCTCATCCAGCGAACACCCGTCCGGAGTGACTGGCGTCTGGCTGACGGCTGGGACCCTGGGGTGGGCTGCAATCCCACGCGGACGCCACAGCCTTTGAGCGGAGGCCCCCGGGCCTGCGGCGTTCATTCATGGGGGCGGAGGAGGCTGGCATGAAGGCAGTGGCGATCATCCTCGCTGCGGGTGAGGCCCGGCGGATGGGCCACCCCAAGGCGCTTATCGAGCACGAGGGAGGCAAGAGCTTCCTCCAGTCCCTGGCATCCACCTTTGGCAAGGCGGGTTCCATGGTGCTCGGCGTGGTGGGGAAGGACTCCGAGGCGGTGCGCGAGCAGCATCCGGGGATGGAGCTGGTGGAAGCGGAGCGGTGGCAGGAAGGGCCCCTCCTGTCGATAAAGGCGGGGTTGGACGCCGCGCTGGAGGCGGGCGCGGACGTGGTGCTGCTGCATCCGGTGGACATGCCGGCGCTGCGCGCGTCCACGCTCAAGTCGCTCCTGAAGATGGCGGGAGACGCGGATGAGCTGCTGCGCCCGGAGTTCGAGGGCGCGCCTGGCTGGCCACTGGTGCTCTCACGGAGCGGGGCGGAGCGGCTGCGCGCCGCGGAGGGCCAGCAGTTGGAGCCCGCGTTGGCGACGATGAAGGTGCGCCGCGTGCCGGTGAAGGACCCGGGCGTGGTGGTGAACATCAACACGCCGGAGACGTACGAGCGCCTGTTCGGCACGCAGCCGCGGCTGGCGCCTCCGCCCAAGCGTCGCGGCGCCAAGCGTGGCACCGCGTCTGCGACGTCCAACGTGGCGGAGCTGGGCGGTGGTTCGGCGCCCATGGCCGCCGCGTCCGAGGAGTAGCGCGCGACGGCCGGCTGGCTGGGGCCCGTGAGAGAAGGGGCTCCGGCCAGCACCACCCGAGGCGTCAGAGCGTGAGGCCCAGCCCCAGGTACGGGCCGGTGAGCCGTTCGATTTGCTTCTCCCCGGTCGTGTGACCGGCGTCATTGAGGTAGAGGGCCCGCCAGCCGCCGCGCAGGTGGAGCGAACCCACGTGCACGGCCAGGCCGGCCTGGGCATCCACCTGACGGTGCGGGAAGGGCACCGCCTGGATGCGGGCCTCGAGGTCCACCGGCGAGGCGCCGATGCAGGCCTCCGCGGACGCGGCGAAGCTGGGGCCCACGAAGAGGATGTCCGGCGCATGCGCGCTGGCGACGCCGCCCTCGAGTCGCAGCCGGCCCCGCTCCCCCGCCCACAGCGCCGCGGAGGCGTGCGCGCTCAGCAGGGTGATGCGGTCGGTGGCCTCCGAGCCATCCTTCGTGGGCAGCGACATGCCGGTGATGCGCGCGTCCAGGCCCAGATGGCGGCCATCCATGGCCATGAAGAGCCCCATGGCCCCGGCGTCGCCCAGCAAATCTCCCTGCACGCCCATGCGCACCAGCAGCGGCACCGTGTCCTCTGGCTCGCGCACCACCCGTTGGGCGGGCCGCGCGGCGGCGAAGCCTGGGCGGGTTGCGCCGATGACGGCCCCCGCGACGATGGAGCCCGCTGGTGGCCGGCGCACGCGCGTGGCGCGCCGCCGGGGCGCGTCGTCACCCCGGGGCGTGCGCTCGCGGCCAAGGGCGGAGGCCGGGTGCGTGCGGCGGTTGTCATGCGAGCCCTCAGGGGACTGGCCAATGGCGGACGCGGGATGGGCTCGGGCGCGGCGTGACTCCTGGGACGGGGAGGCCTGACGGGACGTGCCCCGTGACGAGGACGAGGAGGCGTCTCGCTTGCCGAAGCGCGCCTGCGCGGGAGAGGTGCCCAGCAGGACACTGACCGCGAGCGCGGCGCACAGCACGGCCTTGGATGCGGGCAAGGTCCACTCCTCGTGGGGATTTCGGGGGCGGGCGGATTCAACCGACTTCCCTCCCCAGGGACCATGGGCCTCCAGGCGCGAGGTGTCGTCCACCAGCGTGTGCTGTGCGGCGCCAGACACCGCGCCGGTTCGCCGTCGCTGCGAATGCCACCCGGTGGAAGCTCACGTCGCGCGCCTGCCCGGGAGGCCGTGTGGCTCGCGGCGCCGAAGGGGCCACAGCGGCCTCGCCCGTGCTGTAATATCTGCATGCGCGGGCCCGGCAGATGCTCATGCTTTGACAGTGAGCGGAATGCGGCGAAGTCGCTCGTGCCTGGGCGCGAAGGAGGGACTAGGGTGCCGGGTGTGACTCATCCCGTGGTGCAGCCGCAGGTCCTGATTGTGGAGGATGACCCGGACGTTCGGGGGGCCATGGCGGAAGCGCTGCATGACGAGGGCTTCGAGGTGTCCATGGCCATCAACGCCGTGGAGGCGCTTCGCGTGCTCGCGGCGCTGGAGTCCGCCTGCCTGGTGCTGCTCGACTGGGAGATTCCGCGCGTGGACGGGCGAGGTCTGCTCGAGCGGCTGCGGTCCGATGAGCGCTTCGCCGGGACGCGGGTGGTGGTGATGACGGCGGAGGCCGGGCCGCTGCCGCCTGGCGCGGCGGGGGTGCTGCGCAAGCCCGTAAGGCTGGAGATGCTGCTGGCGGCGACGCGGCGGCACTGCCCGGTGGCCAGCGGCGCGGTGAAGACGCCCGCGTGAGCGCGGGCTGCGCGCTGACGCGGGCGTGAGGACTTCAGCGGACGTCAGTAGGTAAGGCCCAGGCCCAGGAAGGGGCCGTGGAAGGTGTCGACGTGGGAGGCGCCATCCACGTAACCGGCGTCGTCCAGCACCATGCCGCGGTAGCCGCCGCGCAGCACCACCGCGCCCAGCTTCAACGCCAGCGCGGCGTTCGCGTCCACCTGCCGGTAGGGGAAGGGCGTCACCTGCAGGCGCGCCTCCAGGTCCAAGGGGCCGGCGATGCAGGCCTCCAGGGAGGCGCCGAAGCTGGGGCCGACGAAGGTGATGTCCGGCGCGTGCGCGGTGCTGACACCGGCCTCCGCGCGCAGGCGGGCACGCTCATGGGAGATGAGCGCCCAGGTGAGGTGCGACTGCGTCAGGGTGATGGAGTCCGAACCACTCGTCCCGTCATCCGTGGGCAGGCCCAGGCCCGTCAGCCGCAGGTCCACGCCGAAGCGCCGGCCCTCCAGCCCGAGGAACAGGTCGGCGCCGCCGCCCCCTTCGTCGAGCGGCCCTCCCTGGATGCCCACGCGGAAGGACAGCGCCGCCGCGTGGCGCTCCCCGCGCAGCTCCGGCGACACGCCCATCCGGTGGTTGCCGGTGATGAAGAGGTAGGAGAGCCAGCTCACCGTCACCGTGCTCGAGCCGCTGCTCACGTGCCGCCGGTTGCTCGAGGAGCGCCGCCGGGAGCGGCGACGTGGCGCGTCGTCGTCGTCATCGTCGTCGTCCGAGCCGATGGCGGAGGCCCCGTGCTCCTGGTCATCCCTGTCCCGGTTCGAGTCGCTCTGGGACGGCCGCGAGCGCTTGCCGAAGCGGGCCTCCGCCGCCGTGGGACCCAGGCCCAGCGCGAGCGCGAGAAGGGCACACAGCAGGGTCCGGATTGGGAACACGGGTCAGCTCCTGACGATGGGCCGGGGATGCGGCCGCCGGAGACCTGGACGCCTGGCGGCCTGCTTTATTCAATCCGAATCACTGTTGAGGTGGCTCCGGGCAGTTCTTGGGGTTGTTCAGGCACGCGTCCGTCTGGAGGCACTGGCCCGGGGACTTCTTGAGCTTGCACGTGTCCGAGCACTTGGGAGGGAACTCGGAGTAGTCGCACGTCACCCCACAGGTGGTCTGCGTCTTGGGGGAAATCGCCTCGCAGGGCGAGCGCAGGTACACGGTGATGGGCTCGGGGTGCTGGAAGCCGGCCTCGTCCATGCAACCCTCGAAGTCGCCGTCCCCCCACACCGCGGTGCCGTCGTTCACCTTGCAGCGGACGGCGCGGGGGTTGTAGCTGCCCGGTTCGCAGGGGCCCTCCGCGCGGGCCATGCAGCCGGCGATGTGCTCACCGCCGACGTCGGCGTTGGCGCAGATGCGCGAGCGCAGGTGGCTGTCGCCGTCCACCCAGTCCCGGCCGTGGCAGGCGTGGACGTTGTCATGGACCACGCCCTTGAAGCGCAGGTTGACGAGCTTGGGCTGGAGGGTGTCCTGATTGAGGACGACCTCCACCGTCAGGCCGCGCGAGTCGAACATGTTCCCGTAGAAGGCGCCCTCCCGGAACGTGTACGCGCCGAAGGGCTCGGCCGGGTAGGTGCCGGAGGTGGCCACCGGGGCCACCCACGAGCCCGGAATCGCGGCGCGGCTGTAGGGCGCGGACATGACGCTGTAGCGGCCGCTCGCGGGGCACTTGAACTCGACGCTGGGCTCGATTCCTCCGCAGGGGTTGCCGAGCGTGTCCGCCAGGCGGTCCTCCCAGGCGCAGCCCCGCGGGTCCTCGCACACGCGCAGCACCCGGTCTCCGAAGATGCGGCCCAACTGGCCCGTGCACGTGGCCGGGTGGGGCGCGCCCGCGGCCACCGTCACCGTGTCGCCCGGGTTGCAGGTGCCCACGTTCTCCCCCAGCCAGCCGCACTCGGCATGGAGGCCCGCCTCACCCGACGCGCAGGGCAGGAACATGGGGCTCCACTCCTGGCGGGCGCCCGAGGGGTTGAAGCGCCGGGGTTCGCTCGGGTCCTCGCCGCGCATGGACACCATCACGCGGCGGCCGAAGGCGTTGTTGCGCGCCAGGAGACAGGCCGTCACGTAGCCCAGGCAGGCCTGGCTCGGCTTGTCCTTCTCCCACTCGGGGCACAGCCCCACCTCGCCCTTGAAGGTGTACGTGTCGCCAGCGCGGCTGGTCCACTCCACGGCGGCGCCGGGCGGCAGCGCGCACTCGGTGAGGTACGCCATCACGTTCCGGGCAGGTGGGTGCTCCAGCGCGTGCTTGAGCCGGCCGTCGAAGACGAACGTCTTCGAGTGCAGCGGCATCTCGGTGAGGGCGTCCAGCGCGGCCCGATTGCTGGTGAGCGCGTTGAAGGCCAGCTCCTCGGCGCGGAGCGAGTTCAGGATGCGGATGCCGGGCTCGGCCCGGGCCGGGGCCTGGGGAAGCAGCAGCGCGGTCAGGAACAGGAGCGCGGCCCGCAGGGAGCGCGAGGAGGGGCGAAGCGCGAAGGGCGACATGGAGCGTGGACCTCGGAGCGAAAAGAGACTCGGTGGCTCCGGCGGTAGCACGTCGCGGGCCGGGCGCTCAGGCCCGCGGTTTCGCGGGGTTGGCGGTGGGCCCTGTTGCCTGGGGGTCCACACCCTCTCAAGGCGTGTGGACGTGGTGGCCACGCGCCGTCAGCGCCGGCCCTGCTTCTTGGCCTTGGCCAGGCGCCGGGGGTCGGGCTTGCCCGGCGCGGGCGGCGGCTGGAGCGCCGTGGTGCACGCGGCGGTGGCCGTCACCGCGGCGGCATAGGCGGCGTGGTGCTGCTGCTCCAGCGTGCGCAGCCGGCGCGACATGGCCTCGCGCAGGGCCTGGAGCTCGGCCACGCGGGCCTCGGACTCGGCCGCCTCGCGTGTCAGCGCGTCGTTGCGTTCCACCAGGGCGGAGATGGAGCGCGAACCCGCCCAGGCCCCTGTCGTGGCGAGCAGCACCGCGCTCACCAGCAGGCCCCAGGGCAGCCACGCCCGGCGCGGGGGCGCCGACTCGTTTCGCTGCATCGCTTCCATGCCCGTGAGGTTAGTGGCCTGGGCGGGGTAGGCTTCAAGGGGAGGACGTGGGAGCCTGCGGCACCTGGGGCATGGGTGGCGCGGCACGAAGCGCGCGCCGGGGCCCACGGGAGGCGCTTCCACAGTCAGCTCGCCGCCGTGGGCGCGCGGGCACGCTGGCGGACCTGGGCGACAGGCCACGGGGGGGGGGCCTGGGCTGTACGGTGGGCCGTTCCGTGGCGGGATGACAACCCGGGGTGCAGGGGGAACATCCGCGGGGTGATGTTCCCAGGGGCCGTGGCCGCCCAGCCGCCCGTTGATGCGGGCGGGCTTGATTCGAGGCCCGTGGGTGAGGCCTCATCCGGCCCCTTTCTTCATCTTCGGGAGCTGATGGTCTGATGGCGATTGCGTGCGTGGTGCTGGACTTCGACGGAACCTTCACGGACGTGGCGGCGGAGAGCGCCCCCTTCCTCCGGCATTTCCGGCAGGGCCTGGCGGCGGCGCTGGGCGAGGATTTGGAGACCGCGTGGGAGGAGGAGGTCGCCACGTTGCGCGCGGGCGCGGACGCGCTGGGTTGGGATTTGGGCGGCCGGGTGGTGGCGCCCGCCACGGCGGACCCGTACCTGACGGCCACCTGCGCGGCCCACCGCCTCATGCAGCGCTTCGCGCAGGGCCAGGACGAGGCCCGCCGCTCCGACGTGGTGCAGAAGCTCTACCGCGAGGCCTACGCGCACTCGGCCACGGCCTTCAAGCCGGAGGCGAAGGAGGTGCTGGAGGCGCTGGTGGCCACGGGCCTGCCGGTGACGGTGGTGACCAACGCGCACACCGACCTGGTGGAGAAGAAGCTGGACCAGCTGGCGCCCAAGGGGCGCGAGAAGCTGACGGTGTCCGGGGACGCGCGCAAGTTCCTCCTGGACCCGCCGGACGCGGCGGATGCCCGCTTCACCGCGGTGCCGGAGACGCAGACGTTGGACGGCGTGCTGCGCCGCCCCGTCTACCTGCGCCGGGGCCGGTACTTCGAGGCCCTCAAGCGCGTCTGGGAGTCCACGGGCACCACGCCGGAACAGACGCTGGTGGCCGGTGACATCTACGAGCTGGACCTCGCGCTGCCCGCCGCGCTGGGCGCGCATGTGCAGCTGGTGGCCCGTGACAACGTGCTGCCCTACGAGCTGAAGGCCATGGAGCTGCTGGGCGCGCGCGGCGGCGTGGACCGCAGCCTGCACGGCGTGCTGCCCCGCCTTCGCTGAAGGCCGGGCCCGCAAGCACGAAGCCCCGCCTCCCGGTGAAGGGAGCGCGGGGCTCGTGGGCTACCACCGGCGAGGGCGTTAAACCTTGGCGCCCGGCGTCGGCTGGAAGACCTCGTTGAACTCGGTGATGGCCTTGCTCAGCGCCGTCTTGATGTCGGCGGTCAGCTCGCGCTTCGACGCCAGGTCCTTGGCGACGTTCGGGTGCTTGCCGTCGGCGAACTCCAGGAACTCACGCATCCAGCGCACCACGTCGGACGTCGGGATGTCGCGAATCCAGCCGCGCTTCTTGGGGTCGTCGCGGTTGGTTGCGGCGTAGATCTGCATGACCTGCTTCTCGACGGGCATGGGCTCGTACTGGCCCTGCTTGAGCAGCTCCACCATGCGGGCGCCGCGCGCCAGCGTCTCCTGGGTGGCCTTGTCGAGGTCGGAGCCGAACTGGGCGAAGGCGGCCAGCTCGCGGTACTGCGCGAGCTCCAGCTTCATGGTGCCGGCGACCTGCTTCATGGCCTTGATCTGCGCGGCCGAACCGACGCGGGACACGGAGAGGCCCACGTTGATGGCCGGGCGGACGCCGGCGAAGAAGAGGTCCGTCTCGAGGAAGATCTGCCCGTCGGTGATGGAGATGACGTTCGTCGGGATGTACGCCGACACGTCACCGGCCTGCGTCTCGATGATGGGGAGCGCGGTGAGCGAACCGGCGCCCTCCTCGTCGGACAGCTTGGCGGCGCGCTCCAGCAGGCGGCTGTGCACGTAGAACACGTCGCCAGGGTAGGCCTCGCGCCCCGGCGGGCGGCGGAGCAGCAGCGACAGCTGACGGTACGCCACGGCCTGCTTGGACAGGTCGTCGTACACGATGAGCGCGTGCATCTTGTTGTCGCGGAAGTACTCGCCCATGGCCACGCCGGCGTACGGCGCGAAGAACTGCATGGGGGCCGGGTCGGAGGCGTTGGACGCCACCACCGTGGTGTACTCCATGGCGCCGTAGCGGTTCAGCTTCTCCACCACCTGGGCCACCGTCGACTGCTTCTGGCCGATGGCCACGTAGATGCAGTAAACGTTCAGGCCCTTCTGGTTGATGATGGTGTCGATGGCGACGGCCGTCTTGCCCGTCTGGCGGTCACCGATGATGAGCTCGCGCTGACCACGACCCACCGGCACCAGCGCGTCCAGCGCCTTGATGCCCGTCTGCAGGGGCTCGTGCACGCTCTTGCGGGACACGATGCCGGGCGCCTTCACTTCCAGGCGGCGCGTCTCGGTGGCGGCGATGGGGCCCTTGCCGTCCAGCGGCTTGCCGAGCGGGTCCACCACGCGGCCGAGCAGCTCCTTGCCCACGGGCACGGAGGCAATCTGCTGGGTGCGCTTGACCGTGTCACCCTCGCGGATGGACTGGAAGTCACCCATGATGGCGACGCCGACGTTGTCCTCTTCCAGGTTGAGGACGAGGCCCTGCACGCCGTTGGCGAATTCCACGAGCTCACCGGCGAGCGCACCCTCGAGGCCGTAGATACGCGCGATACCGTCACCGACGGACAGCACGGTACCCGTCTCCGCGACGGTGACCTTCTTCCCGTAGTCCTTGATCTGCTCCCGGATGATTCTGCTGATCTCGTCGGCGCGGATTTCCATGAGCGTATGCGTCCTTGCGCAGGGGCGGCCGACGTGGAGCAGGCCGCCGAAACCTTGAAGTCGGGGCCCCTTACCACGCACACCCACCCGCTGCAATGCGGTCCGCCCCACCCGCAACGGGGTGGGAGAGGACGGCCGTTCAGGAGTGGGACAGGCGGCTGCGCAGAGGCGCTCCAGGGGGGCCGAATCGCGCCTGGCTACTCTGGTGCATCAGCCGCCGTTGAGGCGGCGCCAGGCGCGGAGGCCTTCAGTGCCCCGGCCCCTCGCGGGGTAGCCAGGCGGTGAAGCTCATGCCGCCCTCGGAGCAGGACTCCACCGCCAGCTTCCCGCCGTGGGCCACGGCGATCTGCCTGGCGATGTAGAGCCCCAGGCCCAGGCCCTCTGGCGTGGCGCCGCGCTCCCTGCGGAAGGGCTCGAAGAGGGAGGTGCGCTCCTCCGCCGCCACCGTGAGTCCGGGGCTCCTCACACACATCGTGACGCCGCCCACCGCGCCCACCGCGCGCAAGGTGACCGGCGAATCCTCGGCCCCTTGACGGAGCACGCTGCCCAGGAGGTTGTCGGCCAGCTGCGCCAGCCGGTGGGTGTCCCAGTGGCCGCGCAGGTCGCCTTCCGTCTCCAGGTGGAGGGGGCGCCCGGGGTGCTCACGGCGGCGCTCCTCCAAAACGCGCGCCACCACCGCGTCCAGCACGGCGGGCTCTGGCCGCAGCGCCAGTCCGCCCCCCAGCCGCAGGCGGGTGAAGTCCATCAACTCCTGGAGCATCCGCTCCATGCGCCGGGCGGACCGGGCCACCTGGCTCACCAGGGCGCGCTGCGGCTCCTCCAGCGCGACCAGCCGCTGCAGGGAGCGCGTGCCCTCCCGCAGCGATTGCAGGGGCGCTCGCAGCTCCACATCCACGGCGCCCAGCATCTGGTGCCGGAACTGCTCGGTGTTCGCGGACAGCTCCTCCGCGGCCTTGCGGCTGCTGATGTCCCAGACGGCGACCAACCGCACCTGCCGGCCTTCCCACGTTACGTAGCGCCCCAGCACCTCCAGGGGCAGCCGCTGGCCATCCCGTCGGAGGACGACCACCTCATAGGGGGTCTCCAGCCCGCGGCTGAGCACCAGCCCCACCTGCGAGCGGAACTCCGGGGCGACGTAGTCCGCCAGATGCCGGCCGATCATCTCTGAGGGGGACGCGTAGCCCAGCAGCTGTGACATCGCGCGGTTGGTGTCCATCACGATGCCGTTGTCATGCAGGAAGTGCCCGTCACAGGCCACGTCCGCCAGGCTGCGCATGTGAGACTCCCGCGCGCGCAGCCGCTGCTCCTCGAGGAAGCGCTCCGTCTCGTCGCGCACCCACAACGCCACCCCCGCCAGCGCGCCGCCCTGCAGCGCCGGGGACAGGCCCACCCGCAGGTGCCGCTCACCCGCGGCGGGGGCCAGCACGCCCCGCACGGGGGCATCCATGACGTCCTCTCCGGAGAGTGCCCGGGCCAGCAGCGGTGACAGCGCCTGCGCCACCTGCGGCCACAGCTCCGCGAGAGGACGGCCCACGTGCGCGCGTGGCTCCAGGCCGGACAGCGCCGCCAGCGTGGCATTCACCCACACGGGGCGCAGCTCCCGGTCCAGCAGGGCCACCCCACAACCCGCCGCGCTCAGGAGGGCCCCCAGAAAGGGCCGAGCCTCCTCGGGCGCCGCCAGCGTGGACGGACCTTCGGAATACCGGTGGAGTAGGGACTGCGGCATGTTCAGGTCATCCAGGCGGCGCGGGGCTGTCCCGCACCACCTGAGAGTATACCGCTGTCAGGGTCCGCTGGAAATACCGGTTAGCCCTGGACTGCGGGGTGATAAAGACGACCTGGAACGTTGGTTGCCCGGCGAGCGGGCGGGTTTCAGCGCTGCTTCAGTTCGCGGCGCATCTCTTCGAGCTGGGTCCGAATGCTGCCGTCGTAGAGGATGCTGCCCACCTGGGCGGAGACACCACCCAACAGGCTGGGGTCCACGCGCGTCTCCAAGAGGACGTTGCGCTGGGTCAGCTGCTGCAGGGTCTGCTGGAGCTGGGCCAGGGCGTCGGCCGGAAGCGGCGCGGCGCTGGTGACGTGGCCCCGGACGCGGCCGGCACGGGCGTCCGCCATGTCGCGGAAGAGGCGGGCGATGTCCGCCAGGGAGCCCAGGCGGTTGCGGTCCACCAGCAGGCGGAGGGTGTTGGCCAGCGTGGCCTCCACGCCGCCAGGGATGACCTGCATCACCGACTCCACCACGCGCAGGCGCTGCTCCCGGGCGTAGGCGGGGTTGACGAGCACATCCGTCAGCTCGGCGTTCTTCGCGATGACGTCGGCGAAGGCGGTGAGCTGCTCGGCGACGGCGTCAGTGCGGCCCGCCTCCGAAGCGACATCGAGGAGGGCGCGGGCGTAGCGGCGGGCGATCGACACGTTCACCATGGCGGTCGCGCCCTTAGCATGAGGATTTCCCCCGGGCAATGTCCCTGGCATCGTGAAGCCCTGTCGTCGGGGGCACGCTTGCTGGCCCGGGCCGTGGCACGGGAAAGCGGCGCTTATCGGCAGGCCGGCGAGGGAAGGGGGCTTGGCGAGCTGGCGCGAACACCCGTAGGGTGGTGTCCTCTCGGCCCCCCAATGCATGACCCCGTCATCGGCATCGACCTGGGTACTACCAACAGCGCCGTGGCGACCGTTGAAGACGGACGCCCGCGCATGATTCCCCCGCGCGCGGGTGGCCGGTTGACGCCGTCCACACTGGGCGTGAACAAAGCCGGCGAGCGCGTGGTGGGCGTCGCGGCACAAACCCTGGGCGAAGAGCACCCGGACTCCGTGGTGTGGGCCACCAAGCGTTTCCTGGGGCGCCGCTACACGCCGGAGCTGGTTCAGGAGGCGAAGTCGCTGGTGCCGTATCCGCTGGTGGCCGGGCCCTCTGGCGACGTGCGCGTGCGGCTCGCCGGGCGGGTGATGCCCGTCACGCAGGTGTCCGCGATGATTCTGGGCGAGCTGGCCCTGGACGCGCAGGCGCACTTCGGCCGCCCCGTCACCAAGTGCGTCATCACGGTTCCCGCCAACTTCGACGACAACCAGCGGCAGGCCACGCGCGAGGCGGCCAGCATCGCCGGGCTGGACGTGGTGCGGCTGGTGAACGAGCCCACCGCCGCGGCGCTGGCGTATGGCCTGTCGCGCGGCTTCGAAGGCAACGCGCTGGTGTTCGACCTGGGCGGTGGCACCTTCGATGTGTCCATCCTCGAGGTGAAGTCCGGTGTCTTCGAGGTGCGCGCCACCGGCGGCGATCCGCGGCTGGGTGGCGAGGACTTCGACCAGCGCATCGTCCAGTGGCTCCTGGCGCAGGTGGACGATGAGCTGCGGCACGTGGTGTCGCAGGACGCGCAGAGCCTGCGCCGGCTGAAGGTGGCCGCCGAGTCCGCCAAGCGCGAGCTCACCGAGAAGGAAGAGGCGTCCATCTACGTCGCCGGGTTGGGCGACCACTCGGCGCCCGGCAAGCGGATGGCGGAGCTGGAGACGGTGCTGACGCGCTCCTTCTTCGAAACGCTGTCCGAGCCGCTGTCGCGCCGCTGCCTCGAGGTCTGCGAGTCGGTGATGCGCGAGGCGAAGATGGACCCCCACGCGGTGGACGTGGTGCTGCTGGTGGGCGGCATGACGCGCGTGCCGCTGGTGCGGCGGTTGGTGGCGGACTTCTTCGGTCGCGCGCCCTCCACGGACGTGCACCCGGAGGAGGCCGTCGCGCTGGGCGCCGCGGTGCAGGCCGACGAGCTCGTCCGCCAGTCCGGTCAGGCGCTGCTGCTGGACGTCGCCGCCCAGAGCCTGGGCGTGGGCGTCATGGGTGGGCGCGTGAAGCGGCTCATCCCGAAGAACACCGGCGTGCCGGTGGTGGCGCGGGACATCTTCTATCCGGGCAGCTCCGGCCAGCAGGCAGCGCGCATCCCCGTGTACCAGGGCGAGAGCGAGTTCCAGGACGAGAACTACAAGCTGGGCGAGGTGGTGCTGAAGCGCCTCCACGTCGCCGCGCGGGGCGACGTCCCGCTGGAGGTCGTCTTCGAGCTGTCCAGCGAGGCCATCTTGTCCGTCAAGGCCACGGACCTGACCTCAGGCAACATGGAGGCCGTGCGGCTGGAGGCCCGTGCGGGGCTGCCGCAGGGCGAGGCAGAGAAGTTGGGCGCGGAGCAGGCCCACTACGCGCGCTCGCAGGGCGTGGTGGACGCGAAGCGCGCGGAGGAGCTGTTCCGCAAGCTGCTGGAGCGCGGGGAGAAGCTGGCGCGGCTGCTCCAGCGCAGCGCGCAGGAGAACCCCAGCCCGGAGGCGCAGGCCACCCTGGGCACGGTGCAGCGTCTGTTGGAGGGCGGCCGCTCTGCCCTCGACAGCGGCAACGCGGCGCAGTGCGCTACGATTGCCAAGCAGCTCACGCGGCTGTTGTCTGGTCGCCAGGAGCCTCGCGCCTGAGCGTCCATCCCCGAACGGTGGCCCCGGGCGCCCGTGGCCTTGGCACCCCTTTCCACCTATCCGTGAACGTATGAGCCCTCCTCCCAACGCGCGTGACACCGTGTTCGTGGTGGATGACTCCCGTACCGCCCGGGAGGTGGTGCGCCTGCACCTGACACGGCTGGGCTGCGAGGCGGTGGCGCTGGAGGGCGGCGAGGCGTGCATGGCCGAGCTGGCCCGGCGCACCCCGGCGCTCATCCTGTTGGACCTGCGCATGGAGCGCATGCAGGGGGACGAGGTGTGCCGGTTGGTGAAGGCACACGCCGCGGGGCGCAACGTGCCCGTCATCATGTTCACCTCCGGCGGCGAGCCCCACGAGGTGATGCACTGCTGGCGCGCGGGCGCCGACGACTTCCTGCCCAAGCCGGTGGCGCTGGGCGCCCTGGAGGCGAAGCTGGCCGCGGTGCGCCAGGCCCGGGAGCGTGTCCGCGAGGGCCTGCCGCGTGGGCGCAGGGTGCTGCTGGTGGAGGGCGGGCGTTTCCTGCACACCTTCCTGGGCGGCTCGTTGGAGCAGGAGGGCCTCCACGTCCTCTACGCGCGGGACATGGGGGACGCGGCGAACCTGGCGGTGGAGCACGGCGCGCAGCTGGATGGCTTCGTGGTGGACGTGTCGCGCACGCCGCGCGAGGCGCTGGCCCTGGCCACGAAGCTCCACGACGCGCACCCGCGCAAGCCGCTGGTGCTGCTGTCGCGCGCGGAGGAGTCGCAGGAGGTGCTCGCCCGGGCGCAGGCGCTGGGAGGCGCGCCGCTCCTGGAGAAGCGTCACATGGGCGCGGACGAACTGCTCGGCTGCGTTCTGGGGCGACTGCTTCCCGGCCACGCCCCGCTGCGCGCCGCGGAGCGCGTGCCCTTCTTCACGGTGGTGGAGTTCACCACGCCCAACGGGGCGACGCTGTCGGGCTTCAGCCATGACGCGGGGCCGGGCGCGCTCTTCGTGCGCACGCTGACGCCGGCGCGCGAGGGCGCCCGGCTGACGCTGAAGGTATTGCTCGCGGGCCAGCGCGCGCCCTGCACCGCCGAGGCGACGGTGGCGTGGTCCAACCCGCCCCTGCCGCAGGGAGTCTTCCGGTCCTCGGTGGGCATGGGGCTGCGGCTGGAGCACATGGACCCGGTGCTCACCCAGCAGTTCGTCCGCTTCGTGCCCCGGGGCCTCGGTTTTCCGGCTCCAGGTTCTCCGCGCGCCTCAGGTTTCTGAGAGGCGAGGGCGCCCGCAGCGGGTGGCGGGGCCTGGGGTTCCCTGGGGGAGCGTGCCCTGGCACGCCGGTGGCAGATACCCTGGCCGCCGCTGGCGTGGCACCGGGGAGGCCCGGGGGCCGTCAGTGGGGCCGAAGTGCAACGGGAGGGTCGAATGCGGCAGTGGAAACGCTGGAGCTGGGCCGGAGTGGTGGCTGTCGTCGCGGTGGGGTGTGACGAGGGCAACAAGCCGTTGTCCCCGGTCGACAACGAGCCCGTGCAGCAGGAGGCCCGGCTGGAGAGCTTCCCTGGCTGTGAGGCCCTGGAGCAGCACATCGAGGACACCGCGACGAAGCACATGCGCGCGGAGCTGGAGCGCTACAAGCAGTACGCCTACGGCGGTGGCGATGGGGGGGCGCCCACGGCGGGACCGCCGCAGGAGGACTCCTCCGGGGGCGGCGACAGGCCCACCGACTACACGGGCACGAACAACCAGGTCGCCGGCGTGCACGAGGCCGACTTCGTGCAGAACGACGGCACGCGCATCTTCGTGCTGTCGGGCCCCCGGCTCTACGTCCACCGTTCGTGGCCCGCGGAGCAGCTCACGCGGACGGCCGTGCTGGAGGTGGAGGGCTGGCCGCGCGAGATGCTGCTCGACGCCGAGCGCAACCGGCTGGTCATCACCTCCTCGGTGGCCGAGGACCGGCCCGGGACGGTGGCGGGGGGCCGCGGCACGGACGACATGCCGGTCATCGACTGCGCCGGCTTCGGTTGTGGCCATGCGTACAGCAACACCGTGAAGGTGACGGTGGTGGACGTGGCGGACCTGGAGGCGCCTCGGGTGCTGGAGCAGGTCTACCTGCCCGGCGGCTACATCAACGCCCGGCGCGTGGACAGCGCGGTGCGGCTGGTGTTCTCGGACGGGTTCCGCTGGCCGGCGGACGTGCGCCTCTATCCCGAGTACTCGCCGGGGCTCTTCAATGACCGGGGCCGGCTGGTCGCGTCCATCGACGCGCTCATCAAGCAGAACGAGCAGCGCATCCGCGCGCAGTCGCTGGAGCACTGGCTGCCGAAGGGCCGGCGCATGATGGCGGACGGCGAGGTGAGGCCGCTCGCGTATGACTGCTCGTCGTTCTACCGCTCCAACGGGCCCACCGGGTTGGGTCTGGTGTCGGTGCTGTCGCTGAACCTGGACGCGGAGGAGTCTTCGCCCAGCCGGACCAGCGTGGTGGGACTGCCCGGCGAGGTGTACGCGTCCCATGAAGCGCTCTACGTAGCGTCTCGCCACTGGTGGTGGTGGCCGGAGCCCGGCCAGACGACGCACACGTACCTCCACAAGTTCGACATCCGCGACCCGGACCAGGCCACCTATGTGGGCAGCGGCACGGTGGAGGGAAACATCGTCAACCAGTTCGCCATGGACGAGCACGAGGGAGTGCTGCGGGTGGCCACCACCGTGGAGCTCCCACCGGAGAACCCGGGGACTGGGAACGGCGGGGACACCGTGTGGACGCCTCCGGAGACGGTCAACCGGGTGGTGACGTTCCGCGAGGAGGGCGGACGCCTGAAGGAGCTGGGCCGCAGCGAGGACCTGGCTCGGGGTGAGCGCATCTTCAGCGCGCGCTTCATGGGCACGCGTGGCTATGTCGTGACCTTCCGGCAGGTGGACCCGCTCTTCACCTTCGACCTGAGCGACCCGGCGAACCCGCGCAAGGTGGGCGAGTTGAAGATTCCGGGCTTCTCCACGTACATCCACCCGCTGGGTGACACGCACCTGCTCACCTTTGGCGAGCACCGCAACGAGGATGGCACCTGGCAGGACCGCGCCCTCAAGCTGTCGCTCTTCGACGTGAGTGACCTGGCGCAGCCCCGGGAGACCTTCACGCACCCACTGGGCTCGATGGGCAGCCACAGCGAGGCGCTCTACGAGCACAAGGCCTTCACCTACTTCCCCGCCAAGGGATTGCTGGCCCTGCCCTTCACGGACTGGGACTACAACGCCTCCGACTACTGGTCCGGCTTCCGCAGCGAGCTGCGCGTCTTCCGCGTGGACACGGCCACGGGCTTCTCGCCGGTGGGCACCGTCTCCGTGCGGGACATGTACCAGTCGTTCAATCTGCGGAACTGGAGCTGGTACTGGCAGCCCACGGTACGCCGCAGCATCATGGCGGACGACTACGTCTACACCATCTCCGACGCGGGGCTGCGCGTGTCCCACGTGGACAGCCTCCAGACGCCGCTGGTCACCGCGCCCTTCCATCCGCCCATGCTGCCGTGACGCCAGGCTTGCCCCCTGGGACGCCAGGCGTCCCAGGGGTGCGTCTCATGGGTGTGTGCCGGGCCTTCCAGTCAGGCGAAGGGGGGGGTGGCGCGTCGGACGTGGGCAGCGCATTCCCTGCCGGAAGGCGCTATAGGCGCACTCTCCATGTCCACCGCTGCAACGCCCACCCCAGACGTGAAGTCCCCTCGCACCGAACTCCGGGAGTTGGCCCGGCTGGCGATTCCCATCGCCATCGCCCAGGGCGGGCAGGCGCTCATGGGGTTGGTGGATACGCTGGTGGTGGGGCGCGCGGGGACGTCCGCGCTGGCGGCGGTGGGGCTGGGCAACGGCCTCTTCTTCGCCGTCAGCGCCTTGGGCATGGGCCTGATGATGGGCTTCGACCCGTTGATGTCCCAGGCCATGGGCGCGCGGCACTTCACCCGGGCCCGGGGGCTGCTCTGGCAGGGCGGGTGGCTGGCGCTCTTCGCCGGCGTGTCGCTGGGGGCGCTGTTGCTGCTGGCGCCGCGGCTGCTGCTGCTGGGGGGGATTGGCGAGGCCGAGGTCGCGGGCGCCCGGGACTACCTGGTGTGGCGCGCGCCCAGCATGCCGCTGATGCTGGCCTTCCTCATGGTGCGCTCGTATTGCCAGTCTGCGGCCTACACCCGGCCGCTGGTGGTGGCGACGGTGGCGGCGAACGTCTTCAACCTGGCCGCGGACGTGCTGCTGGTGTTCGGTGGTCAGGTGTTGCCGGCCGCCTTCGGGCCGTTGCGGGCGCTGCCGGCCATGGGCGTGGCGGGCTCCGCGCTGGCGACGACGCTGTGCACCGCGGTGCAACTGGGCGTGGTGGTGTTCGCGGTGCGTGCCAGGCCCCTGGCGGGCGCCGGGCCCTCCACGCGCCTGCCCGTGTGGGCGGACCTGGCCCGGGCGGTGAAACTGGGCATCCCCATTGGCCTCCACTTTGCCGCGGAGATTGGCGTGTTCGCGCTGGCAGGCGTCCTGGCGGCGAGGCTGGGGCCGGCGAGCGTGGGTGCGCACCAAATCGCCATCTCCTTCGCGAGCGTCACCTTCACGGTGGCCATGGGCATTGGCAACGCCGGCAGCGTGAGGGTGGGCTGGGCCGTGGGTTCGCACAACACGCCGCAGGCGCGGTTGAGCGGATTCATGGCCTTCGCGGGCGGCGCGGGGTTCATGGCGCTGGGGGGCCTGGTGTTCGCGCTGTTCCCACAGTCATTGGCGCGGCTGGCGGGGGCCCCCGATGACGTGTTGCCGATGGTGGTGCCGCTGCTGATGGTGAGCGCCATCTTCCAGGTGTTCGACGGCGTGCAGGGCGTGGGCGCGGGCGTGCTGCGCGGCACGGGTGACACGCGCTTCACCTTCCTGGCCAACATGGTGGGGCACTACGCCATTGGCCTGCCGCTGACGCTGCTGTTGGGGTTCAAGCTGGGCCTGGGCGTGGTGGGCATCTGGTGGGGCCTGTGCGCGGGCCTCATCACCGTGGCCGTGGCGTTGCTGTGGCGCTTCAACCGGATGAGCGCGGGCACGCTGCGTCCGGTCGAAGCGTAGCGGCTCGAGGGCGGCTACCAGGGCAGGTACTGCTGAATCATCTGCCGCCACACGGGCCAGTCGTGCGTGCCGCCCTGCCACACGGCCAGGTGGTTGCCGATGTCCTTCTTCCACAGCAGGTTGGAGAGGTGCTCGTTGGAGGGGCGGCAGAAGTCGTGCTCCCCCACCGCCAGCACCATCTCCACACGCTGGAGGGCGGAGAGCTGCGCGGGGTCCGTGAGGTTCGGCAGCCACTCCGTGCATGAATGGAAGTAGACGTCCGAGTCGTGGTGTCCGTCGAGGAACTCGTTCGTCTCGAACTTGCCGCCCATGGACAGCAGGCGCCGGAAGACGTGCGGGTGCCGCAGGCCGACGTTGTATGCGTGGAAGCCGCCGAAGCTGCACCCGGCCAGGGTGAGGCGCCCGCCGGTGCTGCGGCTCTTGAGCAGGGGCACCACTTCGTGGAGGAGGTACTCCTCCCACTGCTGGTGGCGCCGGACGCGGTCCGCCGGGTGGATGGCGGTGTTGAACCAGGACTCCTCGTCCACGGAGTCCGGGCACACCACGATGTACCGGCCGGACTGGACGCGGTCGGCGATGGCGCCGATGAGGCCGAAGTCCTCGGCCTGGAAGAAGCGGCCCTTGCTCGTCGGTAGCAGGAGGACCGGCTCGCCCGAGTGACCGAAGATGAGCAACTCCATGTCGCGGTGCAGCCGCTCGCTGTACCAGCGGTGGTATTCGCGGTTCATGGCGCGCAACTTAATCGCAATGCGTCAAAGGCCGCGACTGGAGTGCGATGGCCGCCCGCCGGACTGCCGGGAGTGAACACCTGGGCGGATGTCTGACTTTGCCGAGTCGTGGGTTACCCGCCCGGGTGTTCGTTGCGGCTCCCACTGACGGTGTCGAGCTTTGAACGTGAGGCTTCCAGGCCGTTCGTGCGTGTGCATGGCCAGGGGAGGAGAGGCCGCCAGGCCAGAGTGATGGCGCAGCGGCGCTGAGCGCTTCATCGGTGGCACATCGCGGCGGATGCAGCCGTCTGGCACGCATGAGGCGCCGCCTGTGTGGCCAGAAGCCTGCCCGCATTCCCCTCGCTTGGGCATACCACCCCAGGGGGAGCGCGCGTCCCGGGCTTTCGTAGGACAAGCCATCTTGTGCCAGTCACCAGACGGAAACGAGAATGCAGACGCACGTGTTCGCTGGTGCGGCCAGTCACGCGGGCGGTGGGGGGAGTGCCATGAAGAAGGACCTCGGGCTTCCGGAGCAGCCCGCCGCGCCACGCGTGGTTACGGCGGAGCCATTGGCGCACGTTGCAGAAGACGGCCGGGCTCATCTGCTGCGCGAGCACTTGGAGGCCGTAGGGCAGTGGGCCGCGACGCTGGCGCCGCGAGAGGATTTGCGTGCGCCGGCCCTGGCCACCGGGCGCTGGCATGACCTGGGCAAGTACACCCGGGACTTCCAGATACGCATCCGCAAGGAGAACGGCTTCGAGGCGCACTTGGAGAAAGAGGGCGCGCTGGAGCGCGACCACTCGACGGCCGGGGCGCTCTGGGCGCTGAGCCGGGAGCCCCGCTTGCTCCCGCTGGCCCTGGCGATCGCCGGGCACCACGCTGGGCTGCCGGACCTGGCGGCGTTCAAGGAGCGCCTGGGGCGCGAGGGGAAGCAGGCGTTGCTCGCGGACGCGAGGGCCCGCTGTGATGTCCCCGCCCTGCTGGACGGTCCACTCGGCTTCGAGCCGGACGCGCTGCTGCGGCTCGCGCCGCTCCGGTTGGAGCTTTGGACGCGGATGCTCTTCTCGCTCCTGTGCGACGCGGACTTCCTGGACACGGAAGCCTTCTTCGATGCGAGCCGGGGCGCGAAGCGCGAGGTGCCGGTGACGCTGTCCCAGCTCGCCGAACGCCTCCGTGGTTTCTTGGATGAGAAACAGCGCGTGGCCCCGGACACGGAGGTCAACCGGGTGCGGCGCGAGGTGCTCTCCGCCGCGGTGGAGGCGGCGTCCCTGCATCCGGGCGTCTTCAGCCTCACGGTGCCCACGGGCGGGGGCAAGACGCTGACGTCCATGGCCTTCGCGCTCGAGCACGCGCGGCGGCATGGGCTCCAGCGCGTCATCGTCGCCATTCCCTATACGTCCATCATCGAGCAGAGCGCGGACGTGTACCGCCAGGCTTTCCAGGGGCTGGAGCACGCCGTCATCGAACATCACTCCGCCGTCGACCCCGAGAAGGAGACGGCGCTCAACCGCGTCGCCAGTGAGAACTGGGATGCGCCCGTCATCGTCACGACCACGGTGCAGCTCCTGGAGAGCCTCTTCGCGCGCCGCCCGTCGGCGTGCCGCAAGCTGCATCGGGTGGCCCGGAGCGTCATCGTGCTCGATGAGGCCCAGACGCTGCCGCCGTCGCTGCTGGCGCCCATCCTGGATGGCCTGGGCGCGCTGGTGAAGGACTACGGCTGCTCCGTGGTCATCTGTACCGCCACGCAGCCCGCGCTGGGCCGCCGCCCGGACTTCCAGGAGGGCCTGCCGGACGCGCGGGAAATCGTCCCGGCCTCGGTGCGCGCCTTCGAGCGGCTGCGCCGGGTGCGGGTGCGGTGGCCCAGCCTGGGACGCAAGCTCCCCTACGCCGAACTGGCCGACGCCGTGGCGGCCGAGCGGGACGTCCTCGCGGTGGTGCACCTTCGGGACGACGCACGGCGGCTCTGCGAACTCGTGGATGAACGGCTGGGCCACCAGGAGACGCTGCACCTGTCCGCGCTGATGTGTCCGGAGCATCGCTCGGAGGTGCTCGCGAACATCAAGGCCCGCAAGCGGCGTGGGGAGCCGGTACGACTGGTGGCCACTCAGCTCGTCGAGGCGGGCGTGGACCTGGACTTCCGCGTCGTCTTCCGTGGATTGGGGGGACTGGATTCGCTGGCCCAGGCCGCGGGCCGGTGCAACCGGGAGGGGTTGCTGGACGGGCTCGGCGAGCTGCGCGTCTACGAACCCGAGACCCAGCCACCCCGAGGCGTTCCGCGCGCCGCCCAGGACGTGACTCGCGGTTTGCTGGAGCAGGCGCCCGACCTGGACCTGTTCGCGCCCGCGAGCTTCCAACGGTACTTCGAGCGGCTCTATGCCACCCGCAAGCTGGACGAGAAAGGCATCCAGGACCTGCGGGCGAAGCTCCAATTCGAAGCGGTGTCCAAGGCCTTCAAGCTCGTTGAGGACGACTGGAGCGCGTCGGTGGTGGTGCCTTACGGGGACCGCGAGGCGCTCCTCGATGTGCTGCGTCAGTTGGGCCCCTCGCGAGAGCGCCTGCGTGCGCTGCAACGCTTCACGGTGACGGTCCCCCGCAAGGTTCGGGAGGCATGGTTGGCTCGGGAGCTGGCCCGGCTCGCGGCGGAGACGGTGGCGTACCTGGGGCCGGAGCACACGTCCGCGTACCACGAGCGCTTCGGCCTTCTTCTGGACCGGGTCGGCATCCTCGACCCGTCCTTCCTCATTCCCGGCTGAGACACGCATCAGGAGGTGTGGATGACATCGACGGAAGACAGGCGGTTTCGCGTGAGGGCCCGGGGGCCCGTGGCGTGCTTCACGCGACCCGAGATGAAAGCGGAGCGCGTCAGCTACGAGGTGATGACCCCCTCGGCTGCGCGCGGCGTGCTGGAGGCCATCCTGTGGAAGCCGGCCATCCGCTGGCACATCCATGAAATCGCCGTGCTCGCGCCGGTGAAGTGGACGAGCTTCCGCCGCAACGAGGTCAACAGCCGCGCCACGGTCGGCAGGTTCGACTACGCGGCGGACGAGGACCGGGCCCAGCGCAACACGGTGGCGCTGCGCGATGTGGATTACGTCATCACCGCGTCCTTCACGCTGGTGCCCGGGAAGGCGGGGCCCGAGGACAACGCGCGCAAGTTCGAGGACATGTTCGAGCGGCGCCTGGAGCGGGGCCAGTTCTTCCATGCACCCTACCTGGGCTGCCGCGAGTTCGCGGCCCGGGTGGAGCCCGCCGAGGACGGCCTGCTGCCTCATGAAGCAGGCAACGGGCGGCGGCCATTGGGGCTCATGTTCTACGACTTCGTCTTCGACGTGCCCGGTGCGCCCGTACGCCCCGAGTTCTTCCATGCGTTCCTGGAGGATGGCGTGCTGCGCGTGCCGCCTCGTGCGCAGGTGCTGGGAGGAGGTGCCTCATGATGCTGACGGCGCTCAACGACTTCGCCCGCGAGCGCGGGCTCACGGACGACCCGCTCTACGAAGTGAAGCCCGTGGACTTCTTCATCCGCATCAGCGCGGCGGGGAAGTTCGTCTCGCTGGAGAGCACGGCGGGAGAGGATGGGCGGGGAAAGCCCCTCTCGATTCCTCGGCTGCCGCAGCGCTCGGTGAACATCGCCGCGGGCTTCTTCGCGGACAACCCGAAGTACGTCCTCGCTTACGAGAAGGACGCGCCCAAGGCGAAGGCGGGGGGCGTGGACAAGCGCGTGGCCCGGCTGGACGCGTTCCTGAAGCCGGTGCGCGAGGTCGCCGCGGAGACGAAGGACCCGGAGGCCCGGGCCGTGGAGTCCTTCCTGTCGAGCGAGGCCGAACGGCGCAAGGTGCTGGCGGCTCGCGACGCGGAGGAGTGGACGGGCTCTGAGTTGCTCGCCTTCGTCGTCGGCGATGCCACGGCGCCCGTGCATCAAAACCCGGCCATCCGCGCCTGCTGGGAGCGACGCTCCGGCGAGAAGCGCGCGCTGGGTCGGACGGCGCGGTGCCTGGTGACAGGTCAGGAAGGGGTGGTGGCCCTCACCCATCCCAAGCTGAAGAACGTCCCGGAAGCCCAGTCGTCGGGAGCTTCACTGGTGTCCTTCAACGCGCCCGCGTTCTCGTCACACGGTCTGGAGCAAGGGGACAATGCCCCCATCTCCCAGGAGGCGGCGCTGGGCTACGTGCTGGCGCTCAACGACATGCTCCGGAGGACGGAGCAGCGCCGCTTCCGGCAGGGCATTCAACTGGGTGATGGCTCGGTGCTGGTCTTCTGGACGCGCGCTTCACCTTCCGAGGAGAGCCTCCTGTTGTCGTGGATGGACCCGACGGAGGAGGACCTCCAACGCTTCACCGAGTCGCCGTTTCACGGGTTGCAGCCCGGCGAGCTGGATGACCGGGCCTTCTATGCCGTGACGTTGACGGGGAACGCGGGGCGCGTCGCGGTGCGTGACTGGTTCGAGTCGCGCGTGGGCGAGGTGAAGCGGAACATCCGGCGCTACTTCGATGACCTGCGCATCGGCAACGCGCCCGCGGGGCCAACGCCCATCTACCGGCTGCTCAAGGCCGTGGAGGCTCCGTCCGGACGCGGTCTGTCTCCGGACGTCGCGACCCGGATGGTGGGGGCGGCGCTGCGGGGGCTGCACTTTCCGCGTCAACTCCTGACATCCGCGCTGGACCGACTGCGGCTGCCACCCGCCGACGACAGGTTCGAGCGCGAACAACTGCGGCTCCGCGTCGCGCTCATCAAGGCCACCCTGCTGCGACTCCCTCGAAGTGGAACCACTCCCCTGGAGGTCACCGTGTCACTGGACAAGAACAACGCCTCGCAGCCCTATGTGCTCGGCCGCCTCTTCGCCGTGTTGGAGCGGTTGCAGGGCGCGGCGCTGAAGGACCTCAACGCCACCATCCGCGACCGCTACTTCGGCGCCGCGTCCCGCAATCCCGTCACCGTCTTCCCCCGGCTGCTCCAACTCTCCGTCCACCACGCCTCCAAGGCGGGCGAGAACGGCAGGTGGCTGGAGCGCACGAAGGGCGAGGTCATGGCGCTGCTTCCTCCAGAGCGATTCCCACGGGTGCTCGGCCTGGAGGACCAGGGCCTCTTCGCCGTCGGCTACTACCACCAACGCGAGGCGTTCTTCACCAAGCGCGAGGCGCCGGCTCCAGGGGAGTCCGACGCGTCCTCCTCCTGACGTTCCGCTGTCTTCACCTCATTCCCAGAGAAAGCGCCATGACCGACCTCAAGCATCGCCATGACTTCGTCCTGTTCTTCGACGTGCTGGATGGAAACCCCAATGGAGACCCCGACGCCGGCAACCTGCCCCGCATCGACGCGGAGACAGGCCACGGGCTGGTGACGGACGTGAGCCTCAAGCGCAAGGTGCGCAACTTCATCCTGCTCACGCAGGAGGGCAAGCCGGGGCTGGACATCTTCGTGAAGGAGAAGGCCATCCTGAACAACCGCATCGCGGACGCGTACAAGAGTCTGGGCATCGACCTGAACGAGAAGCCCGCCCGCGCCGAGGATGGGAAGAAGCGCAACGACAAGGGATTCGCTCAGGGCTCCGAGGTGGACAAGGGCCGCGCGTGGATGTGCAAGACGTTCTTCGATGTCCGCACCTTCGGCGCCGTCATGTCCACGGGGGCCAACGCGGGGCAGGTGCGGGGGCCGGTGCAGCTCACCTTCGCGCGCTCCGTGGACCCCATCGTGTCCCAGGAGCACTCCATCACCCGCATGGCCGTGGCGACGGAGGCCGAGGCCGAGAAGCAGGGCGGTGACAACCGCACCATGGGCCGGAAGAACACCGTGCCCTACGGGCTCTACCGCGCGCACGGCTTCGTCTCGCCGCACCTGGCGAAGCAGACGGGGTTCGGCGCGGCGGACCTGGAGCTGCTCTTCCAGTCCTTCACGCACATGTTCGAGCTGGACCGCAGCGCCGCACGGGGGCTGATGTCCATGCGCAAGGTGGTGGTGTTCAAGCATGGCTCGGAGCTCGGCAACGCGCCGGCCCACGCGCTGTTCGACCGCGTCCATGCGGTGCGCGCCCAGCCGGAGAAGCCAGCTCGGAGCTTCTCCGACTACGAGGTGCGCGTGGACAAGGCCGGGCTGCCCCAGGGCATCGAGGTGCTGGAGCTGGCGGGATGAGCGCGGACCGCGAGACGTGGGTGGCGCTGTCGGCGCTCCAGCACCTGCTGTACTGCGAGCGGCAGGCGGCGCTCATCCACGTCGAGCGGCAATGGCGCGAGGACGTCAACACCGCCTCGGGCAGGCTGCTCCACGAGCGCGTGGACCTGCCGGGGCATGACGCGCGGGCGGGGCGGCGGGTGGAGCGGGCCGTGTTGCTGGGCTCGCAGCGGCTGCGCGTGTCCGGGCGCGCGGACATGGTCGAGTACCAGCGGGACGCGACGGGGGCGGGCTGGCGGCCCTATCCGGTGGAGGTGAAGCGCGGCCGGCGCAAGGCGGGTGAGGCGGACCGCGTGCAGCTCTGCGCGCAGGCGCTGTGCCTGGAGGAGATGCACGGCGTGGACGTTCCGGAAGGGGCGCTCTTCTACGGAACGGAGCACAAGCGTGAGGCGGTGCGCTTCGACGCGCGGCTGCGCCAGCGGACCGAGGACGCCATCGCGCGCATGCACGAGGTGCTGCGTCGGCAGTCGGTCCCTGTCGTGGCGCGCGCGCCCCGGTGTGACGGGTGTTCGCTGGAGCCGCTGTGCCTCCCTGGGGTGACGGCGGGGCAGCGGAGCGCCCACGACTTCCTGATGCGGTGGATGGACGAGGCCGGCTGAACGGAGGAACGCATGACGACCGCGCTGAACACGCTGTTCATCACCGCCGAGGGAACTCGCCTGAACAAGGAAGGTGAGTGTGTGGTGGTGACGGTTCAGGAACAGAAGAAGGCGGAGGTTCCCTTGCGGCACCTCCGCTCGGTGGTGTGTCTGACGCGTGCGTGGCTGACGCCGGAGTTGATGGAGAGCTGCCTGGAGGCGGGCATCCATGTCTCCTTCTTCGGGATGACGGGGCGCTTCTTGGCGCGGGTGGAGGGCGTGCCGGGCGGCAACGTGTTGTTGCGGCGGCAGCAGTATCGGGCGGCGGATGATATCGCTCGCTCGGTGGCCATCTCCCGGGCGCTGGTGGTGGGGAAGCTCGGGAATGCGCGGCAGTTCGTGTTGCATGCGCGGCGTGACGCGGCGCCCGAGCGACAGGAGGCCCTGTCGGAGACTGCGCGGCGGCTGTCGGAGCACCTGCGCGCGCTGACCCGCGTGGAGGACTTGGAGCAGGTGCGGGGGCTGGAAGGCATCGCGGCGCGTGACTACTTCGAGGCCTTTCCCTCGTTGTTGAAGAAGAGTGCCCAGGGTTTCGAGTTCGATGGCCGCAACCGCCGGCCTCCGAGGAATCCGCTGAACGCGATGCTCTCGTTTGGCTATGCGCTGCTGGCGCAGGACTGCGCGGGAGCGCTCGCGGGCGTTGGACTCGACCCCGCCGTGGGGTTCCTGCACGAGGACCGCCCTGGGCGCTTGTCCCTGGCGCTGGATTTGATGGAGGAGTTCCGCGCGCCGGTGGTGGACCGGCTCGTCTTCTCGTTGGTGAATCGGGGGCAACTGAAGCCCGGGGATTTCCGCACGGAGTCAGCGGGGGCCGTGTTGCTGAAGGACGATGCGCGCAAGACGTTCCTGGTGGCGTACCAGGAGGCGAAGCAGGTGGGGGTGCGGCACGCGTTCCTGGGGCAGGAGGCGACCTGGGGCATGGCGCCTCACCTGCAAGCGCTGCTGTTGGCGCGCCATCTCCGAGGGGAGCTGGACGGCTACCCTCCCTTCGCGATGCGCTGATGCGTAGATTGACCGTGCTGATCTGTTACGACGTGCGGGTGTCGGACCCACAGGGGCCTCGGCGCCTGCGCAAGATTGCGCGGGCTTGCAGAGACCATGGCGTGCGAGTGCAATACTCCGTCTTCGAGTGTGTCCTGGAGCCCAAGGACTGGGTCATCCTACGCGCCCGCCTGCTTGATGCGTTCGACTCGGAATGCGACAGCCTGCGCTTCTATTTCCTGTCGGAAGACGATGCCCGGAAGACGGAGCATCATGGCGCCAGGCCACCCTTGGACGTCGAGGGGCCGCTGGTCCTGTAGGGCTCCGCGAACCGGCCCCGGTGTGCGCTCCGTCGAGGGTTCGCGCTCATTGAAATCCCGAATAGAATCATGGAGTTGGGTGAGTGGGCGTCAGGAACGGCGAGGCGCTTTCGTGGCCCCGCGGGCCGGTTCGCGAAATGCGGCCGGATTCCGTAGTCAGAACGCTATGTTAGAGAGGCAGAGTCGCTCCTCGTGAACGCGGGGAGCGTGGGTTGAAACGCCAAAGAATCATTTTTGACGAGGACACGGAGAGTCGCTCCTCGTGAACGCGGGGAGCGTGGGTTGAAACCATACGCAGAATAAAAGAAAGTACAGCATTTACGTCGCTCCTCGTGAACGCGGGGAGCGTGGGTTGAAACCACCCTGTCCCGTTGGCTTTTACGGATGCTACCAGTCGCTCCTCGTGAACGCGGGGAGCGTGGGTTGAAACATTTTCCGCAGGTGGGACAAGCTCTGCCTAAAAGGTCGCTCCTCGTGAACGCGGGGAGCGTGGGTTGAAACGCCACGCCCAGTGCCTCGGACAGCGTGGCCTTGGTCGCTCCTCGTGAACGCGGGGAGCGTGGGTTGAAACCATCAACGAGTTCAAGTGGATGGTGGAGCAGCTCCACGTCGCTCCTCGTGAACGCGGGGAGCGTGGGTTGAAACCTCGACTTCGAGACGACGGGCCTGGACCCGGCCACGTCGCTCCTCGTGAACGCGGGGAGCGTGGGTTGAAACCGGTTGCTTCGCGAGATGGAGGCGCTGTGCCATGTCGCTCCTCGTGAACGCGGGGAGCGTGGGTTGAAACGGCAACAACCTGTCCATCGGGATAAGGGCTGCCGTCGCTCCTCGTGAACGCGGGGAGCGTGGGTTGAAACGAGGCTGCCGGTGACCACGAGATATTTGTGGGGATGTCGCTCCTCGTGAACGCGGGGAGCGTGGGTTGAAACCTGAGCACGAGCGCAGCATGAGCATCCCAAGCCGTCGCTCCTCGTGAACGCGGGGAGCGTGGGTTGAAACCTTTCCGCAATGCAAGCCAAAGCTGAATATGACGGTCGCTCCTCGTGAACGCGGGGAGCGTGGGTTGAAACCAGGTGGGCGACGTGGAGCGCTTCACGGCGGACTGGTCGCTCCTCGTGAACGCGGGGAGCGTGGGTTGAAACAACCTCATCGCGTCCGAACTCGGCCTGCGCAGCCGGGTCGCTCCTCGTGAACGCGGGGAGCGTGGGTTGAAACCTTTCGTGCGACCCCGCGTTGGGGGCCAGGGGTGTCGCTCCTCGTGAACGCGGGGAGCGTGGGTTGAAACTCCAACCGGCGCAGTCGCTTGGCAACGGCGCCCAAGTCGCTCCTCGTGAACGCGGGGAGCGTGGGTTGAAACCTCCCGCTCCGCGTAGTCCAGGAGCTGCCGGGGTCGCTCCTCGTGAACGCGGGGAGCGTGGGTTGAAACCACCGGCTCTGGTGGACTCGACTGGCTACTCCTCACGTCTCTCCTCGTGAACGCGGGGAGCGTGGGTTGAAACGTCAGCACCCAGCAGTCCAAGGAGCAGACCCGATGTCGCTCCTCGTGAACGCGGGGAGCGTGGGTTGAAACCACTCGCGCTGTGACGTGCCGCAGGTGGCGGGGTCGCTCCTCGTGAACGCGGGGAGCGTGGGTTGAAACCGTCTCTGCCTGCGTCATGGCTACCCCCTGTGGCTGTCGCTCCTCGTGAACGCGGGGAGCGTGGGTTGAAACCAGTCCAAGGAGAGCATCCGGCCCAGAGAGCCCGTCGCTCCTCGTGAACGCGGGGAGCGTGGGTTGAAACCGGGGCGCAGCGGAGCAGGAATCGCAGGCCTCGTCGCTCCTCGTGAACGCGGGGAGCGTGGGTTGAAACGAATCGTCACCGTCTCGTAGTTCTTGGCCAACCTGTCGCTCCTCGTGAACGCGGGGAGCGTGGGTTGAAACGAGAGCTGGATTGCGCTGCGCAGCAGCAGGAGGACCGTCGCTCCTCGTGAACGCGGGGAGCGTGGGTTGAAACAAGCTGCGTGGCAACGTCATGCCTGTGAGCTCCAGTCGCTCCTCGTGAACGCGGGGAGCGTGGGTTGAAACATCGAATCGCAGTTGATGAAGGTCGAGAAGAAGTCGCTCCTCGTGAACGCGGGGAGCGTGGGTTGAAACCAAGGGCGTTGCCCGACTCCTGACGCGCGCAGAACAGGTCGCTCCTCGTGAACGCGGGGAGCGTGGGTTGAAACTGCGTCGACGGCATCCTGCACGACGTGTCCGAGGTCGCTCCTCGTGAACGCGGGGAGCGTGGGTTGAAACGAGTCACCCGTTTCCGGGGTGAACGCAACCGCCGTCGCTCCTCGTGAACGCGGGGAGCGTGGGTTGAAACACCCAGCAGGCACGACTCGTTCGGGCCGAGGCAGCGTCGCTCCTCGTGAACGCGGGGAGCGTGGGTTGAAACCGCGAGCAGGCGGCGCGTGAGTGGCTCATCCGCGTCGCTCCTCGTGAACGCGGGGAGCGTGGGTTGAAACAAGAAGGCGGAGAGGAAGAACGCGAAGCTGCGGCTCGTCGCTCCTCGTGAACGCGGGGAGCGTGGGTTGAAACCTGGGCAAGGACATGGTGCAGGCCACGGCTACCCGTCGCTCCTCGTGAACGCGGGGAGCGTGGGTTGAAACTGGTTGGACACCCTCTCCATGTCCCGCGCCATCCAGTCGCTCCTCGTGAACGCGGGGAGCGTGGGTTGAAACAGCATCCCCGCCGCTGAGCACTCGACCATCACGGTCGCTCCTCGTGAACGCGGGGAGCGTGGGTTGAAACTCAAGCACCTCCGGAATGTCGCCAAGGTCAACGGTCGTCGCTCCTCGTGAACGCGGGGAGCGTGGGTTGAAACGGCGGTAAGGCCATCACTGGCCTCGACGCCGCGGTGGTCGCTCCTCGTGAACGCGGGGAGCGTGGGTTGAAACGAACGTGATTACGTACTCGTCCGCCCTCGACCAGGTCGCTCCTCGTGAACGCGGGGAGCGTGGGTTGAAACTACTTGGCCGCCCAGTGTTCTCTCAGGTTGGCCGTCGCTCCTCGTGAACGCGGGGAGCGTGGGTTGAAACGACAATGACGCCGCCGCTGCGGTGCGCAGCAACCGGGTCGCTCCTCGTGAACGCGGGGAGCGTGGGTTGAAACCAGGTGTTTCTGGGGCCACGCCCCGGCGAGGAGGTCGCTCCTCGTGAACGCGGGGAGCGTGGGTTGAAACCGCCACGGCTCACCCCTCGGTTTGCAGGCCCGAGTCGCTCCTCGTGAACGCGGGGAGCGTGGGTTGAAACACGCCACGCGCGGCCGGCTGGACTGGCGCGCCGTCGCTCCTCGTGAACGCGGGGAGCGTGGGTTGAAACCACCCGGAAGGTGTCGCCGGAATAGACCGGCACCCGGTCGCTCCTCGTGAACGCGGGGAGCGTGGGTTGAAACGCACAGTCGCCTCTGGATGTCGAGGGACTCCGCCGCGTCGCTCCTCGTGAACGCGGGGAGCGTGGGTTGAAACCAGTAGGCGCGCTGCCGAGCGTTGTCGCAGTCGTGTCGCTCCTCGTGAACGCGGGGAGCGTGGGTTGAAACCTCGATACGCTTGGACGAATTGGGCGGGCTGTTGCTGTCGCTCCTCGTGAACGCGGGGAGCGTGGGTTGAAACGTGAAGGGCTCCGGTCAGCCGCGTCTGCTCCTTGAGCGTCGCTCCTCGTGAACGCGGGGAGCGTGGGTTGAAACATGAAGGAGTGGTACGCCTGCCGGCTGGAGCGTGTCGCTCCTCGTGAACGCGGGGAGCGTGGGTTGAAACAGCAGCGGCGACGCCAACGAAATGACCCGGGCGCCGTCGCTCCTCGTGAACGCGGGGAGCGTGGGTTGAAACCGGAGCAGGACCTCTATGCGTTTCCGCATTCCAGTCGCTCCTCGTGAACGCGGGGAGCGTGGGTTGAAACGGCAGTTATCTTGTCCATGTTGCCCCCGGCACTAGTGTCGCTCCTCGTGAACGCGGGGAGCGTGGGTTGAAACGCTCACGCCCGGCGCCGGACTTGAGCACCCCCAGTCGTCGCTCCTCGTGAACGCGGGGAGCGTGGGTTGAAACCAATCCGGTTCCGCGCGCTCCGTCCACGTCGCCGTCGTCGCTCCTCGTGAACGCGGGGAGCGTGGGTTGAAACGTCGGAACGCACCGTCTCGTTGATGGCTTTGCGGATGTCGCTCCTCGTGAACGCGGGGAGCGTGGGTTGAAACACCCGTGAGTGCGACAAGGCAGCGGAGGCCAAGTCGCTCCTCGTGAACGCGGGGAGCGTGGGTTGAAACCCAGACGGCGGCACCGTAGTGCTCTACGAGGTACGCGGTCGCTCCTCGTGAACGCGGGGAGCGTGGGTTGAAACGCCGCTAACCTCTCCCTGCCCCACATATCCGGAGTCGCTCCTCGTGAACGCGGGGAGCGTGGGTTGAAACTTGTAGATGAGATACGCCGCCGCGGCGAACGCAGTCGCTCCTCGTGAACGCGGGGAGCGTGGGTTGAAACGGCTTCACGGACGCGCAGCTCTATGGCCCCAGCGGTCGCTCCTCGTGAACGCGGGGAGCGTGGGTTGAAACTCGCTGGAGGACCCGGAGATTTGGCTGCCGAAGCGGTCGCTCCTCGTGAACGCGGGGAGCGTGGGTTGAAACTGTATGCGGCCGGCTCGGTGGTTGCTGCCGGCGTGTCGCTCCTCGTGAACGCGGGGAGCGTGGGTTGAAACTGGGAAAACGTCGGCGGAGCAACTAGCGCTCTTGTCGCTCCTCGTGAACGCGGGGAGCGTGGGTTGAAACATCCTCGCGCTGCAGTTGCGGAAGCTCGACGGCAGTCGCTCCTCGTGAACGCGGGGAGCGTGGGTTGAAACCCTCCCTCGCGCAGCCCTGGAAACCGCCTGCGTCGTCGCTCCTCGTGAACGCGGGGAGCGTGGGTTGAAACCGGGACGGCGTGGGGTGACTTCCAGGCTCTGACGGTCGCTCCTCGTGAACGCGGGGAGCGTGGGTTGAAACGAGTTGAAGGAGCCGAAGCGATGACGACGAAGAAGTCGCTCCTCGTGAACGCGGGGAGCGTGGGTTGAAACCGAACGGGCAAGGCGCCGAAGAAGAAGCGGAGTGTCGCTCCTCGTGAACGCGGGGAGCGTGGGTTGAAACGCGGCGGACAGCGACTCCGCCACGGACTGCACGCCGTCGCTCCTCGTGAACGCGGGGAGCGTGGGTTGAAACACGATGGTTGGAGTGGATGCGCCAGGGATGACGTCGCTCCTCGTGAACGCGGGGAGCGTGGGTTGAAACATGGGAGTGCTCCTGGGGTGAGGCGAGAGCCGGGGTCGCTCCTCGTGAACGCGGGGAGCGTGGGTTGAAACCGGCTTCCGGTTGGGCCCACCTTCCGCGAGCGACGTCGCTCCTCGTGAACGCGGGGAGCGTGGGTTGAAACGCTGGTCCTGGAAGGTCGGGCACCCCGACTACGTCGCTCCTCGTGAACGCGGGGAGCGTGGGTTGAAACATCGTCGGGTGTGGCGGACGCGCAGGCCAGACAGTCGCTCCTCGTGAACGCGGGGAGCGTGGGTTGAAACGCGCGATGGCCGAGGCAACGGCACTGCGCGCCTTGGTCGCTCCTTGTGAACGCGGGGAGCGTGGGTTGAAACTCCGGGCTGGTGCTCGGGGCCGGGTGGCTCGCGCGGTCGCTCCTCGTAAACGCGGGGAGCGTGGGTTGAAACGACATCTACGTCGACGACGTGGAAGGCGCTCAATGAGTCGCTCCGCGTGAACGCGAGGAGCGTGGGTTGAAACGTCGGCAAGCGCGACGTGGGCCAGGACGAGCTGCCGTCGCTCCGCGTGAACGCGGGGAGCGTGGGTTGAAACGCGCTGGAGCGGCTCCGCCACACCTTCGTGACGGTCGCTCCGCGTGAACGCGCGGAGCGTGGGTTGAAACCCGGAGCAAGACGGGGGGCAGGTTGCCGCGCACGTCGCTCCTCGTGAACGCGCGGAGCGTGGGTTGAAACCCGCAGTTGAAGCGCTACAGCCAGTTCGCCCCCGACGTCGCTCCTCGTGAACGCGGGGAGCGTGGGTTGAAACGGTTCAGCTCACCGGTACTCTCCGTTGCTTCCACCGCGCTTGAGCGAAGGACTTTCGCCGCTGGAACATTCGGCACGGCGGCAGCAGCGGTTCTCCGCGGAGTCGCTCGTGCTCAGGCTCCAAGAGTCGCCGGGCATTCCCAATACACGGCACTTCTGGCTCGAGGTCTTCGGGGCTGGTCGTTCCAATCACGACGGCTCGTTCCTATCCGACGCGAACGTGGCCGCCGCCCATCGGCTCACGACGTTGCTCATCGCCGCGAGCTGGCTGGACGAATACAAGGAAGCTCGCAGCGCCCCTCCTCCCGTCGTACATGACCGGCAGGTGACAACGTCTGACTCCACCGTGGACGGTCGGCGCACGCGGCTGACGTTGGGCACCGACACGCCGCCCGACCTCCTCCGCTTCATGCAGCAGGTGGCTGCCGCTTACGGCATCGAACCTTGAGCGCGAGGACCCCGGGCGCCCCAGGGCTGGAGGAACACCGCCGTCTCCTCCAGGATTCGCGGCAGTGACGCGGTGAGCTCGTGGCCATCGTCCACCTCCACCAGCCGGACGTGGCGCTTGCCCTCCGCCCACTGGCGCGAGTTCTGGACGTCACAGGTGTCATCCTGACGGCCGTGGATGATGAGCGTCGGGACGCGCACGTCGGGCCAGCCACCGGTGCGGGCGTCCACTGCCTCCGCGTCGGCGATGAATCCCGAATGGATGCGCGCCTTCTGCTGCGTCACGAAGTCGTCCGTCTCAATCCAGCCCGACGTCTGCCAATGCCGCCACGCCGCGTCTCCCATTCTCCGGCGCAGCTGCGGGACGATGCGGAAGGCGGGGGCCAACAGCACCAGCGCACACACGCGGGCGTCCTGCTCCGCCACTCGGGCCGCCGTGAGGCCTCCCAGGCTGGAGCCGATGAGCACCACCCGCTCCTCGGGCCCGCCCATCGCGGCCAGCACCGTGTCCAGCATGGCGCTCAGGCGCAGCTGCTCCAGGGAGGGGACGCGGAGGTTCAACCGCTCCACCGGAATGCCCTGGTCCGCGTAGTGCCGCGCCACGGCCACGCCCTTCTTCGAATCCGGACCCGATGCGAAGCCGTGCAGGTACAGCCAGCGAGGACCCACGGCGGAAGGCGATGTCGTCGAAGTGCTCATGACAGGCCACTCTAACGGGCGCGCGGGGCCGTGGCTTCAGATGCGCAACACCGGCCCGGCAATCACCGACTGCATGAGCTTGGCGCACTGGTTGAGCGCGTTGGAGGTCAGCTTCACGTCACAGAACTGGAAGCCCGTGGAGACGGACACGCCCCAGCGGTCGCTGAACCAGCCGTCCACGCCCACCCGGAAGGCCATGCTCGTGGTGTCGATGTTCTGCCGCAGCCAGGTGCCCACGTCGTCCGGCGTGAAGGTGCTCCCCCAGCTCTTCGACAGCCGCGCGCCCACCCACGGCGTGATGGGCTTGTCCTGGAAGAAGCGCAGCCGCGCCTCGATGCCCACTGCCCGGTAGTCGATCTGCGAGCGCTCCAACTGCCCCGGTCGCATCGCGTCCGGGAACTGCTGGCCCCACGTCTCGGAGATTTCCGCCAGCAGGCCCACCGACAATCCGGGTGGGGTCTCCAGGCCCAGGTATCCGTGCAGCGCCGGGCCCTTCGCGCGGAAGTTGCTCAAATGGTCCAGGGTGATGCCGGCGCCCAGCGATGCATAGCCATTCCAGCCTGCCGCCACCGCGTCCGTTCCCACACACAGCACGCCCACCACCGCCACCCACATCGACTGCTTTCTCATGCGTTGCAGTCTATGCCTGGAGGTCGCCGTGGGGGACTCCGAGTGCCGCTGCGTCTTATGAAATCATGCAGCCGCGCGCGCCTCGATGTGGCCATGCGCATCCCTGCGGACAGTCCAACTACTGCCGCCCCGTCGGAGGGAGGGGTGGGGGAGGGGACTTGCATGCGCTTCCGGAGGGCAAGTCCGGAAGCTAGGGTGGTGTTCCATGTCCAGCTCCTTCGAAGTCGCCGCCTCCGCCGTTCGTGACGCACTCACCAGTGCGGGCCGGGGTCTGGTCGAACGCGAGGCGATGGTGGAGCTCGTCGCGCTCTCCGCCGTGGCGGGGGAGCACCTGCTCGTCATCGGTCCACCGGGCACCGCGAAGAGCGAGGCGGTGCGGCGCACCGCACGTGTCCTGGGCGGCTCGTACTTCGAGTACCTCCTGGGCCGCTTCACCGAGCCCTCCGAGCTCTTCGGCCCAGTGGACCTCCGCAAGCTGCGCGAGGGCATCGTCGAAACGGAGACCCAGGGCATGCTGCCGGAGGCCGAGGTCGCCTTCCTCGACGAGGTGTTCCTCGGCTCCACCGCCATCCTGAATACGCTGCTGGGCCTCCTCAATGAGCGCACCTTCCGGCGCGGCCACACCCGGATGCGCTGCCCCCTGCGGGTCTGCGTGGGCGCCTCCAATGCCTTGCCGGAAGACGAGTCGCTGGCCGCCTTCGCGGACCGGTTCCTCGCACGCATCTTCGTCGAGCCCGTGCCAGACCCGCGGCTGGAGGAACTGCTCGCGGGCGGCGCTTCACTGTGGGGGGACGCGGACGCGCATGTCACCTCGCTGGAGTCCCTGGACGTGGTCGCCCAGGCCGCGCGTGAGGCGGACCTCTCCGGGGTGCGCCCGCATCTGGCGCATGCGCTGCGCACGTTGCGCGCCGCGGGCGTGGCCTTGTCCGACCGCCGCGCGGTGAAGGTCCAGAAGCTCATCGCCGCCGCCGCGGCGCTCGCGGGCCGGCGCACACCTGGGACCGCGGACCTGTGGCCGCTCGTGTATGCCGTGCCGACGAAGGAGGCCCAGGCGCTCGCTCGGGACGTGCTGCGGGACGTGCTCGCCGGGACGGAGAACCCGGCCCTGCCGGCGGCGGCGCTGGAGGCCAGCGCGGGCCCCCTGGCGCGGGCGCGGCGCATCGCTTCCGCGGGGCAGGCGCTGCTGGCGGAGCGGCCCGTGGATGGCAATGGCGAGGCGCTCGCCGCGTGGCGGCTCAAGCTGGAGGGCGTGGCGCGGGAGATGGACGCGGGCTTCGCTCCCGAGTCGCTTCCCGATGACTTGAAGGTGCTTCGCGCGGAGGTGACAGGGGTGCTCGCCTCCGGCGCTTCAGGGCTCGAGTCATCCGAAACGGAGGTGGCGGTGTGAGCGCGCAGGGGTCCCGCGCTGGCTCCGCCGCTGCCTGGACGCAGGCCCACGCGCCTGGAGGCTCCGCGCATCGGTTTCCGGAGGCGCCGCCTAGGGGCCGGGGTGCGGTGGCTGACGTGCCGTGAGCGCGACGGGAAGAGATTCGCGGACGGGGGACGCGCTGGAGACGCGCGGCGATGACGCCGCTCTCCTGCCGGTGCGGTGGCGTTCGCGCGCCGAACCGCTGGAGCCGCTCGCCGTGGCAGGAGAAGGCCCTGTGGCGGTGGCGCTCGCTCGCCGGGTGCTCGCCGAGGACGATGCACGCCTTGCCAGTTGGGAAGGCGTCGCGGGGCGGGGGCTCCTGGTGCTCCTCGGGGCCTCGGCGTCGCTGCCATGGGTCGACGGCGCCGTGTACCTGGGACGGGATGCCGCGGCGCCCTCGCTGTTGCTTCCCTGTGCGTTGGCGCCAGACGTGGCGGCTTCGCTGCTGGAGCGTGCGTTCGTGGCGCATGCGCATGGGACGGGAGCGAAGTTGGCGGTGTTGCCCGCATCCATGTGTCTCGTCCGCATGGACGCCGCGCGGCCCGTGTCCCGTGTCACGCTTCAGACCTGGCTGGACACGGGGTCGCCGGGGGACACGCCGTGAGCACGTTGCCCCATGCGCTACGCCCCTGGGCGTCAATCCTCGCGAAGTTCCCGCTGGAGGTGGCGCTGAACCTGGGCCCGCTGGTTGCCCGGTTGTCCGCGGCGCTGGGGCCGCTGCGGGCGCCCTCGGAGAGGGAGGGCGGCGAGCCTCAAGGGTATGACGGTCTGTCGCGAAGAGGCTCCTTCGACCGGCTGCTGGTGAGTGAATGGCTGTGGGCCCTGGAGGCACCCGACGAACTGGTGCGCCGTGCCGCCTTCGGAGAGCTGTCCTATCTCAAGCCCTCGTTCCGCCAGCCTCAGCGCGCGCATCGCACGGTGATGTTGCTCGATGCGGGACCCGACCAGCTTGGCGCTCCGCGCATCGCGCACCTCGCGTTGCTCATCGTCATGGCGCGCAGGGCAGAGGCCGCGGGCGCCACGTTCGCATGGGGCGTGCTCCAGGCAGACCCGCGGCGTGGCTGGTTCACGGAAGTGACGCCCGCCACGCTGGGCGCCTGGTTGAACGCGCGTGACATCGCGCCGCCCTCGGCTGAGCGGCTCTTGGCCTGGCGCGAGGCACTCGCGCTCGACGCGCGGCCGGCGGACGCCTGGCTCGTGGGGTCCTCCCGCCTGTCCCGGCTCGTGGGGGCGGAGATGCTCTCGCGCATCGAAGTCTCCGAGGTCCTGGCGCCCGACGTGCGCCAGCTCGCGGTGGAGGTGCATCCCGCCGCGCGCGCTCCGCGCTCCGTGTTGCTCGACCTGCCGTCTCCGGATGACAGCGTGCGTCTGTTGAGAGACCCGTTCCGCGCGCGCGTCGCCGCGCCCGTGAAGACAGGCCAGCACACGCGGGTGTCGGGGTTTGCCTTCTCCGCGGATGGCCGCCGGCTGATGCTCTTCTATGAAGGGGGCGGCGTCGGCGCCATGGCGCTGCCCAACTCTCCTCGCGCCACCCTCGCGCGGCCCCAGCGGATGATGCCTCGGAGTGATGAGACCTTCCTGGGCGCGGGCTGGCGGCGTCAGGGGGGCCTGCTCGTGCTGACGCGGAAGCAGGGCGCCTATGTCTTCCGGGGGCAACTGCAACATCAATTCAGGCCCCATGGGCCCAGTGCGTTTCCCTGGACGCTGCGCGATACGCAGGCGCATCCACCCATTCCTGCTCGAGGCCAGCCCCCCGGCCGGCTGACGACCTATCTCGATGCACTTAATCGGGAGTGCGTGCTCCTGTCCGGCCTGGACGACACGCTCTATTTCTTCGAGGAGGACTCCGCGTCCCGTCGCGTGGTCTCCGCCCAGGTGGCTCAGCGGGTCATCGCCGCCGCTCAGGTGAAGGGTTCCAGCATCGTCGTGACGCGCGACGAAAATGAGAGGGTTGCGAGTTGCATGCGGCTGGGCATCGTGAGTGCGAAGGAGGTGCGCCAGATTCGCCTGCAGGACTCGAGGGGCGACACCCTCTGGTTCGGTGCATCGCACCACTCGGGGCATCCGGAGGCTGGGTTGCTCGCGGTGAACAAAGTCCCAGGCATGTGGTGTTTGCACCATCGGGACTCGGTGCAATTCGTGACGCTGCGCTCGGGATTACGAGTCGTGGGCGTCGGGGTCTGTCCGCAGGCGAAAGGAGAGGCCGGACTGTTGGCGCTCGACCCGGACCAGCGGACCTTCTGGAACGTGGGGCCCCAGCACCAGTTCAGGCTGGCGGTGGCCGCCGCTGACGTGGTCCACGCGGAGGCCAGCCATGCGGTGCCTGTGCTCGGGTGGCTGACGACGGAAGGCGAGCTGGTGCTGTACCACCTGGAGCATGAAGCCGTGCTGTGCCGTCTCCATACGGGAGGCGGGGGATGAGCACGGCACGTGCGGGGCTACGGCCCCGGCAGCAGGTGCACCGGGGGACGGTTCGGGCCTCGGCTTTCTGGCTCGACCCGGCCCTGCTCGGTGAGGCGGAGGCTCGCCGCCGGATTCTGGCGGAGTGGACGCCCGGCATGTCCGTTCACGCCGTGGCGGGTGGATATCTTGTGGAGATGTCCGCGCCACGCGCGGTGGTGTGCGAAGCCGCGCCGGGGCTGCCGCTCACCCGGGAGCACGGCGTCCTCTCCTCGGCGCCATTGTCTCCAGCGGAGCGTCGGCACCCGAGTCTCCATGACGGCGCGGTGTTGCTGGTGCTGAGGGGACGGTCCCTGGTGTTCTCTGTCGGTGCGATGCCGCGGGTGGATGTGTCCACATGGCTCGACGTGTCCGCGTGGAGGGTCCGAGCCCCGGAGACGCTGGGCGCGCCGCCGCCCCCCGTGCCCGTCCTGGAGCCCGTGCCGCCGCCGCCGCGCGAACGCTTCGGTCCCGGCGTGCCCGAGCCGTCACCTGAAGCACAGAAAATGCTCGCGCGCATGGAGGGGCGCCGCGCTCCCGTCGCCACAGGGGCGCGCCGCCCGGGATGGTGGGCGTGGCTGCGCGAGAAGTTCTCCCGTCAGGGCGCGTCGGTGCGCGGAGGCGGCGAGTCCGAGCGTGGCCGGCCAGGGTGGATGGCGCGGCTCGGGGCCGCGCTCTTGGGAGCGGTGGCCCCCGGAGCACCACAGGGCCCGAGTCCCTGGAGCTGGCTGTCCGACTGGATGATGCGCAACACCCTGCTCGGCGCGTGGGCGCGGCAGCGGAAGGCGGAGTACGTGCGCCGCCTCTTCGACCTGTTCGAGGAGGGCAACCTCCATGAGGCACTGCGGCACGCCATTCCACTGGGCAAGGAGCTGAGCGAGAACGCGCGCGAGGCCTTGGGGCTGCCAGGGCCTCGTGAGCAACTCACCGTCCAGACGGAGGCGCGGGGCGCGGCGGGGTCCGTGTTCGGGGGAGGCTCTGACCTCTACTCCGCGCTCCAGCAGCGCTACCGCGAGGCCTTCCGGCGCTTCGAGCGCGAGGGACGCATCGACGAAGCCGCGTTCGTCCTCGCGGAGCTGTTGGGCGCCGTCGAGGAAGCCGTGTCCTTCCTGGAGCGGCATGGCCGCTTCAAGCTGGCGGCGGAGCTGGCCGAGGGGCGCAAGCTGGCTCCGGGGCTCGTGGTGCGTCAGTGGTTCCTGGCTCAAGACGTCGCGCGCGCCGTCGCCATCGCCCGACGCAGTGGAGCCTTCGGGGACGCGGTGGCGCGGCTGGAGCGTTCGAATCCGCCGGAGGCCCTTGCGCTCCGCCTGCTGTGGGCGGAGACGCTCGCCGAGGCTGGCGACTACGTGCGCGCCGTTCAGGTGGTGTGGCCGGTGGCGAAGAATCGTGCCCCGGCGCGCGAATGGCTGGAGCGGGGCATTGCGAGTGGTGGCGTGACGGGCGCTCGGCTGCTGGCGATGTGGGCCACGGCGTTCGCGGATGGGCTGACAGTGGCGGGTGCACGGGTGCGTGAGTTGCTCGACGACGACGCGCCGGAGCGCGCGTCCGAGCGCTTCGTCTTTGGACTGGCGCTCGTGGAAGAGCCTCCTTCCGCCAACCGCGCCGCGCTGGTGGTGCCCACGCTGCGCGCGTTGCTTCGGGACCGGGCGGCGGGCAATGCCCGCTTCACTTCGGACCTGAGCCTCATCAAGCGCTTGTTGGGCGCCGCGCCCGACGGCACCTTGCGCACGGACCTGCCGCCGCTGGCCGACTGTATCTCCCCCGCGTGGCGCGATACCCATGCACGGCCGCGCATCGACGTCACGGTGCGGGCCTCCGAGGCAGGGACCTTCACGCTTCATGACGTGGTGGTGCTGTCAGACGGCCGGCTGTTGTACGCCCTGGGGGAGGCGGGGGCGTGGCTGGTTCGCGCGGACGGCCGGATGGTGGCGCACTTCGACGTGCCGGCCTTCCACCTGGTGCCTTCCATTCATGGAGACCGGGTCCTGGTACTCGCGCGGCGGGACGATGTGTGGCGCCTGTCCCGGCTGGACCTGGTGACGCGCAGGTGCAGCCCCTGGGGGGATATGGCATTGACGGCCTGGTCCCCCTGCTACGACGGCAATGTCTGGTTTGTATCCTCTGAAAACACGGTGATGATGGTGGATGCGCTCGCCGCTGACTGCCGCGCGCTCTGGCGAGTCCCGGAACTCGCAAGCCGTGCGTTTCCCATTGCGGCGGATGCCACACACATGAGTTTCATCGTCGGAACACAGGAGCGGTGGACGTATACGCTCGCGGACGGGCCCACATTGCGCGACCGTGCGGAGCTGCCTCCAGAGGTGTCGGACCCGAAAATGGTGAGCTGGCATCAGTCCGTGGTCCCGGACGGTGAGGCTGCTGTCCTGTGCATGGAATTGCCCCTTTCCCCCGAGGATGTGGCTCAAGGAAGGAACAGTCTGAGGAGCTCGCTGGCTTGGGTGCAGCCCGTGTCACTTCGCAATCGGGTTCGGACGGAGCGCGACCACGAGGCGCTCAGGGGCATCTTTCTCTCGCGGGAATGGTTTTTGGAGTTGTTGGATTTGGGGACGGATTGGCAGCTTCATTTGACAGACAGGCGCGGATTTTCCCGCGCCGTGTTGACGTTCGAAGGGAAGGCCCGCCCGAGGGTGCGGCTCACGGACAGCATGTTGCTGGCATTCGACGAGGGGGGCGGGGGCGTGTGGCTGGATTTGGAGAGCGGTGAGGTCCGGCACTTGCCGGTGCCTTGAGCCGTCAGATGCCGTGGCGCAGGTTCGGTGACAAGGTGACGTCGCTGACGGTGAGCCGTCGCTGCGCGTCATCCACTTCCAGCTCCACCTGCACGCCGTCCACCGTCACCAGGAGCGAGGGGGGCGCCCCGGGGAGCGCCATCAACCAGGTGGAGGCCAGGGGCAGCTCCGTCCCCGCCAGCTCCGCGGCGCGCAGCAGGTGCAGGCGCACCGCGTGGCTCAGGGGGCCTGGCAGGGTGCGCAGCGGCAGGGACACGTCCTCGGGCAGGTGCAGTGCGTAGGGCTCGGCGGAGTCCCTCGCGGGAAGCTCAGGGAGCCCGCGAAGCTGGGCGCGCAGGGCCCCGTCCACGGCTTCGGGCGCGTGCGGCTTGCGCAGGTAGCCCACCACGCCGTCCAGCGGGGGCTCCTGGCCGCTCAGCGCGCCGGAGAACATCAGCACCCCCAGATGGCGCAGCCGCGCGTTGGTCCGGAGCTGTCCGTAGAGCTCCCATCCGTCCATCCGCGGCAGCAGCAGGTCCAGGAGGATGAGATCGGGGTGGCTTGCCCGGGGCCGCGTGCACAGCCAGTCCAGGGCTTCCTGGCCATCCGCCGCGTGGGAGACCTTCACCCCTTCCGCGTGAGCAACCACGGTCAGCCGCTCGCGCCAGGCGCGGTCATCCTCGACGAGAAGCAGGTGCTGGAGCGGCCGGGACATGGTGGAGGAAGAGGTGAGGGGGCTCGGATACCCCGGACCCGAGGAATGCGCCAGGGGCCAGCGCACTCCGCGTCCGATGCCCGACACCCTTGGCCTCACGGGGGCCCATCCCCGGGCCGCGAAGGCGTGACATTCGTCCGTGTGACATTGCGCCAGATGTCTGTGGAAAGCAGAACATCATCCTGCACATGGAAGCGACCTGCGCCATGGATATCGAAGGGCGGCGTATCCTCGCGCGGCAGCGGCAATCCCGGCCCGGGCGGCGTCTTCACCGCCCTTGGGTGTCTGGCACTCCACAGCGAAGTGAGGGGTGGTCCCCTCATGGGGCTGGAAGCCGACGTCAAATATGCACTTCAGGTACATCTTGTCGTCATCGCCACGGCTCGTCAGTGTGAAACGACCATGGCCCTTCGACTTCAGCTCGCTCCCCGGGCACTCCGGACCCTGGCAGGATGTTCGACTCCGGTGCGAGAGAAGCTCCAATGTGAACTGGGCGCTCTCGCCGCGGGCCTTCCGCTCGACGGGCCTTTGAGGTCGGACCAGGGTGGGTTGGTGGTGCTCGACTCGGGTTTTCGCGTCCGCTACCAGCTCGACCTGGGGCGCGGCTTGTTACGGCTGACACACGTGGCCGCGCCCTCCTTGCCTCGGCCCTGGCCCGACGTGCCACCCGTCGACCCATGAGCGGTGCGCACGTCACGCCTCGCGCGGGTCGTTCCGGGGCAGGCGGACGATGGCGCAGGTGCCGCCGCCCTCGCGGGCCGCCAGGTGGATGCTGCCGCCATGGCGGGTGACGATTTCACGGCTCAAATACAATCCCACGCCCAGGCCCTCCACGCGGCTGATGGTGGACAGCGTGCTGCCGCGAAGCGCCCGGCTGAAGAGCTCCTCTCCCCCGCGCGGCCCCAGTCCCACGCCCCGGTCCTTCACCTCCAGCAGCGCGTCATTTCCCTCCCGCCGGAGCACCACCTCCACCGGTCCGCCCTCCGGGCTGTAGCGGATGGCGTTGTCCACCAGGTTGTAGACGACCTGCTCCAGCCGGGGCTCGTCCCACCAGCCGTCCACGCGCTCCAGGCTCAGCTTCAGTGGGTGCCGGGGCGCGGACGCCGCGCGCCGCTCCGACACCCGCCGCACCAGCGCCGACAGCTCCAGGGGCACCTGCGCCAGTGACAGCCGGCCGCTGGCCAGCTCGGACACATCCAGCAGTTGGTTGACCAGCCGCGCCAGCCGGTCCACCTGCCGGTCCATGAGGACCAGGTCCTGCTGGCGCACGGAGTCCGGACGCAGCCGCTGCAAGCGCAGCTTGAGGGTGGCCAGGGGCGTCTTCAGCTCATGGCTGGCGATGGAGAAGAAGGCCGCCTTGGCCTGGCTGACGCGCTCCACTTCCTCCAGGTGCCGCTGGAGCCGGGCCGCCATCTCGTCGAAGGCCAGGCCCAGCTTCTCCACCTCGATGGCGCCTGCGCGGTGGCGCGTTCCGAAGGCGCGCACGTCGCGTTCGCCCGCGGCCATGCGGCCGGCGGCCTGGGACACGGCCTCCACCGGCCTGGAGAGCAGGCGCGTCAGCAGGCGGGTGACGGGAATGGCCAGCACCAGCGTCAGCGCCAACGTGGCCAGCAGCGCGCTGTAGGTGCCGATGACGCTGAAGTCCATGTCGCGCATCGGATGCTCCACCAGGACGCGCCAGCCCGGTTGGAACAGCGGCGCGGTGGCCAGGTGCCGCGCCTCCAGGGTCCGCCGCAGCGGGGGGGCCTGGGGCTCCGTGTCGTAGATGCGGGTGCCCGTGGCGGGCAGCGTCGACAGCAGCTTCCCCAACGCGGTGCCCTTCAGGGACTGTGGCTCCGGCCCGGGCGTGGCGCCGGTGTCAAAGGCCACGTTGCCGTCAGGGTCCACCAGCAGCGCGCGCTGCCCCGGAGCCAGACGCTCCTGCGCCACCGCTCGCATCCGAGGCAGGTTGATGGCCACCAACGTGAAGCCTTCGAAGCGCTGCTGCCGCAGCAACGGGGCGGCGGCGACGATGACGGGACCCGTCACCGTGCCCCGGCCCGCGAACACGCCACTCACCACGGGCTCGCGCTTGTCGCGGACGTCCCGGAAGTAGGCGCGGTCGGCGAAGTTGGAGCCCGCCATCGGTTGGGCCGCCACGCCCAGCGGAGGCCAGATGGCCACCAGGCTGCCGCCGCTGTCCCCGATGGCGAAGTTGAGCGCGAACGCGGAGTGATACACCCAGTCCCGCAGCAGCTCCTCCAACTGCGGCTGGGGTGGACGCTCCCCTGCGCGCTCCCACCAATTCATGACGATGCTCGCCAGCAAGGCGGACTGGGATTGGGCGGTGGACAGCTCCGCGTCCACCGTCTCCGCCAGCAGGTGGGCGGTGGAGAGGCCCTGGTCGTCCATCCGCCGCCGCTCGGCGGCATAGCGGGCCCGGCCCTCCAGCGTTCCCACCATCAGCAACGGCAGCACCAGCGCGAGCAGCAGCGCCGAGCCCACCGCCGACGACAAGGTGAAGGTGCGCAGCGTGGGTGTCAGCAGCGGCCACAGCCGCGCGCGCGCCATGGGCGTCATCAGCACCACCTGCGTCAGCAGCGCTGGCACCAGGCTGTTGAGCGCCTGCTTGAGGGCAATGGCGAGCGTGCTCGCCGCCGTGACGTCCACGCCCAGGCGATGGCTGACGATGAGGAGGTAGGGGATGCCTCCCAGCCAGAAGAGCCCGTCCGCCTGAAGGGGCCAGTAGCGCCGGGTCAGCGCGCCCAGGACGACCCCTTCCATCATCGAACCCAGCATGCTCCAGGGGTGGCCCCACATCTGGACGGTGACGGACATGGCGATGCCGGCCGCGAGCCCCGCGCACCAGGGCCCCAGCAGCGGGGCCGCGGGGATGATGAGGAAGAAGCCCAGCAGGATGTCGATGCCTGGGATGAGCTCCACGGGAAATCGGTTGAGCGCATTGCCCAACAGCCCCACCACCAGCGCCCAGGCAAACCGTGCGCGCCCGCTCATGTCGAAGGGACCCTAACAGCGCAGCCCCTGGCGACCTCCAGCGCTCTTTTCAAGGAGTGTCCGTGACGCGCACTCCGGACGTGCGAGGTGGCTGCACGCTTTCGGACATTGCCGCTGCCGGGCACTCGGGGCGCTTTGCTGTTGTCGTCGTCCGCGCCGACGCCTACATCCACGAGATTGTGCCCATCCTCCTGGCCGAGTTCCTTCTACAGCAGCGGGAATCCATCATGTCCGCGTGGGAGTCGGAGGTGCGCCGCATCCCCGCGGCCCAGGCACTGCCAAGGCTCGCGCTGCGAGACGGGTTGCCCCGGCTGCTGGAGATCGTCGCCTCGCTGATGCAGCGCAGCTCGCCCGGCGGCGTGGAGGATGGCCTGGGGGATATTCCGGACCGTCACGCCATCGAGCGGCTGGGGGAAGGCTTCGACCTGCGGCAGGTGGTGACGGAGTACCGGCTGCTGCGCGCGTGCGTGCTGCGCTTGTGGACGTCCCGGGAGAACGCCACCCACCGGCCGGAGGCGGAGCTCGTCTTCCACGAGGCCATGGATGAGGCGGTGGCGGCCTCCGTCAGCCGCTACTCGCTGGCGCGCGAGCGCACGTTGCAGGCGCTGGACCGCATCAGCACCGCGGCCCTGGGCAGCGCCGACGCCGCGGAGCTGTTGCCGGCCCTCCTCCAGGTCCTGCGGGAGACGGTGGCCGTGGTGGACCTGGCGGCCGTCCTGCTGCTGGAAGAGGGCGTCCTGCGGGTGGAGAGCGTGGTGGGGACGGGGATGGCCG
>NZ_JABFNS010000079.1 GCF_013116825.1 Myxococcus xanthus | reverse complement strand
GAGACATCCCCGAACGGGTCCGCCGGCTGCGGGAACTGGGCGCTCGCCTGGGAGCCCGCACCGGTGGGCGCGGCGGCTGGGAGTACGCGTACTGAGGCGACGGCCGGCGCCCCGGACGCACGCCGGGCCGCCGGCCGGGGCGACGCAGGGAGTGAACCGAAGCACGTCTAGCAGTGGACCCTTGACGCCCTGGGGGCTGACGGTAGGCTGCCCCGCTTTTTGCATTTCCCCGTGGAGGTCGTTCCCGTGCTGGTCCTGGTCCTCGCCCTTGCTGTCGGGCTCGCCATCTCGCTCTATTTCAATCTCTTCGCCGGCCCCAAGCACGCCGCGCTTCCGTCGTCGTCCACGTCGTCGTCGGCGCCCCGCGCCGAGTTGGTGACGGACACCCAGGCGCGTGCCAAGGCCGAGGCGGAGCTGCAGCGCAAGCAGAAGGAGCTGGACGAGCAGCGCACTCAACTTCAGGACGTGAAGGAGCAGCTGAAGCAGGCCAAGCGCAAGCTCTACGAGCAGAAGGAGTCCGACAAGAGCGCGCAGGAGCTGGCCAAGGCGCGCGCCGAGGTGGAGCGCAGCGCCTCCACGCAGCTCGAGCGGACCCGTGAGGAGCTGTCCCACGCGCTGGTGGAGAACCAGCGGCTGAAGGCGGAGTTGGAGTCCAAGGGCCGCCGCCCGCAGCCCGCGCCGGCCGCCCCCATCGCCGCGCCCGCCACGCAGGTCGCCGCGCCCGCCCAGGAGGGCGAGGCCGTCATCGCCGCGGTGGTGCCGGTGGTGCCCACGGCGACGGAGACGGTGCCGCAGGAGCGTGGCCAGCGCCGCTACCGCGAGCTGAATGACGCCGACCGCGAGAAGATGGAGCGGCTGGAGCAGGCGGCGAACAAGGACCGCCTCCGCGCGGTGGAGCTGGAGAAGGAGCTGCGCCGGGTGAAGGGCCGCAACGAGACGCAGCAGCGCGTCTATGCCGCCACCAAGCACGACCTGGACCTGAGCCGCGACAAGTACAAGGCCCTGGAGAAGCGCCTCAACCGCACGCTCCTGGAGCGCGACCTGATTCGCCGGGCCATCAAGGACCTGGAGAAGAAGACGGGCATGCTCGCCGACCGCACGGAGCTGACGCCCGAGGAGGTCGCCGCCAGCGACCAGCGCACCGAGGAGACGTCGCGCGTGCGCGCCGAGGCCGAGGCCCAGGCCACCCCCAAGGCGGAGGCCCCGGCCGACACCGAGCAGCAGCTGCCTGAGAGCGCTCCGACCGACGCGGAGTCCAAGCCCGCGCAGGCCTGACGCACCCGCCCTCACATGGGCACCTTGAAGGGCTCGGCATCCTGGAGGACCTCCAGGGCCGGGCCCTTCGTCATTTCCACATCAAGGGTCGGACGGGCCGCAGCCACCTTCCAGCGGCACCGGCCCCCGGGCCTGGAGGAGGCCCGTCAGGAGTTTGACCGTGAGGCGCTTGAACTCCGCCATCTCCTGCGCCGTGAGGTAGCGAAGCAGTTCCGCGTCTGTCCATAGGAGCGCGTCACGCAGCAGGTTCAGCTCGGCCTGACCGGCTGGGGACAGCTCCAGGCGCGCACACCGGCGATCTTCCGCGGTGCTTCGCTTCACCAGTCCGTCCTCTTCCAGACGCGCGACGAGCCGGCTCACCGCGGGTGCGTCCACGAGCAGCCGCTCCGCGATGGCGGCCTGGCTGCGCACACCGTCGGCGATGGCGTTCAGCGCCAACAACTGCATGAAGGGTCTGCTGGTCTGCTCGCCCAGCCGCTCGGTGAGGAGGCGACGGATGGCGCGCCGCAGCGAGGCCATTTGCTCCGGGACAGTCATCTCTCCCTAAAGATGGTTGCAGACTACAACCATTGTCAATTACATCGACGCGACGCGTTTGGTCACAACGGGGGGGAAGTTTTCAGCCCACACGCAGTTCCCTCATTTCCTCCTCCTCGTATGGCATCCCTTTCCGTCATTCTCTTGGCGCTCGTCGCAGCGTCGACGCTGACCGAGCCGTCACCGTCCATTCCTGCGCCCGTCCCCTTCCAGCCGAAGGTGGAAGACGCGATGCTCACCCCCGTTGCCCCCGCCCAGCGGCAGGTGACGACCTGGGACGAGGCGCTCGCGCTCGTCCGGGAGCGCTCCACCGACCTCCGAAGCGCCGAAGCCGGCGTGGAGCGCGCCGCTGGCCGCTCCCGGCAGGCCCTGGCCGCGCTGCTCCCCAATGCGCGCCTGTCGTCCAGTGTTGGTGTGGACCTCCTCAACCCCGACCTCCCCGTGGGCGCTGGCGGTACGCCGCTGGTGGGCCTTGGTGGCGGCGACACCCGCGGTCCCTCCACGCCGTTGCTCACCGCCACGGCGAACGTGACGCAATCCCTGGTGGACATCAGCGCCTGGCGCGGGCGCGCCTCGGCCGTGGCCGCCGAGGAAGGCGCGGCGGCGACGCTGAGCGAGACGCGGCGGCTGCTCACCCGGGGGCTGGCCCAGGTGCTGGTATCCACGGTGGCGGCGGAGCGGGCGGCGGAGATCAACCGCGTGGGCCTGCGGCAGGCCTTGGAGCGCTTCGCGCTCGCGCAGCGCACCTATGAGCTGGGCGCGGGCAACCAGTTGGACGTGGTGCGCGTGGAGCAGGACGTGGCGGTGGCGCGCAGCGCCCTCGTCGCGGGAGACGAGCAGTTGCGGCGCAGCCGCGAGGCCCTGGGTCTGGCGGTGGGCTTCGGCAACGCCGTTGGCGTCAGCCGGGACTTCAACCTCCAGGGGCTGGTGAACGAGACGCAGCGGTCCTGCACGCCCTTGAAGGACGTGAACGAGCGGACGGACCTCGTGGCCTCGCGCGCGCAGCTGGAGTCCGCGCGTGACAGCCGCCAACAAGCCACCGCCGGCTACCTGCCCACGCTGGGCCTGTCGAGCACCGCCATTGGCCTCACCACGGACCCCGGCTTCGGCCGCGTGGCCATCTGGAGTGTGTCCGCGGTGCTCTCCGTCCCCATCTGGGAAGGCGGCCTGCGCGGCGGATTGATTCGCGAGCGAGAGGGGCTCGAGCGCCAGGCGGCGGAGACGCTGGAGAGCACCCGCCGCAACGTGTCGATTCAGGTGGCCCAGGCCCGGCGCGCCGTGGAGGTGGCCGAGGCCCTGGTGGCGACGGCGGTGGCGTCCCGCGACCTGGCGGACCGGACGGACCGCCTCACCCGCCGTTCATTTGAAGTGGGCCGCGGCAGCAGCCTCGAGCTGGTGCAAAGCGGAGCGGCGCTGCGCCAGGCGGAGCTGACCCTGGTGCTGCGTGAATTCGAGCTCGTCCAGGCGCGCCTGGACGCATTCCTGACGGAGGCGCGGTGCGACTGGTGAATCAGATGAAGGCGATGTGGGGTGTCACCCTGCTGGCGGTGGTGGCGGGCTGCTCGGGCCAGAAGGCCGCCCCGCCGGCCCCTCCGCCCCGCGAGGTGGAAGTCGTGACGCTCACCCCGCGCGAGGTGCGCGAAACGGGGGAGTACCTGGGCTCGCTGATATCGCGGCAGAACGTCAACGTGCTGCCCCAGGTCGCGGGCTACGTGCGCAAGATTCACGTGCGCCCCGGTGACAAGGTGGAGGCCGGCGCCGCGCTCATCGAGGTGGACGCGCGCGAAGGCACCGCCGCGCTCGACAGCGCGAAGGCGCAGCTCAGCTCCACCCAGGTGAGCCTGGAGCTGGCGCGCCGCACGCTGGAGCGCACCGAGGCGCTCTACAAGGAAGGGCTCGCGAGCGCGCAGGAGCTGGAGCAGGGCCGCGCGCAGGTGGAGGCCGCCGAGGCCGCGGCGCGCTCATCCGCAGCGCAGGTGACGCAGCGCCAGGTGCAGCTCCAGTACCACGTGGTGCGCGCGCCCTTCGCCGGCACGATGGGCGACGTGCTGGTGCGGCTGGGTGACTACGTGGGCATGACGACGCCGCTCACCAGCGTGGCGCAGGCGGACGTGCTCGAGGTGAGCGTGTCGGTGCCGTCGCCGCGCGCCCGGTCGATGAAGCCCGACACCGTGCTCGAAATCCTCGACAGCACGGGCAAGGTGCTGCTCACCAGCAACGTGTTCTACATCGCGCCCCAGGCGGACCCGCGAACGCAGTTGGTGGAGGTGAAGGCCGCCTTTCGCAACACCGTGGGCCTGCGGCCCAGCGAGCTGGTGCGCACACGGCTCGTGTACTCGGCCCGGGATGCGCTGCAGATTCCCGCGCTCGCCATCGTGCGGCAGAGCGGTCAGCCCTTCGCGCTGGTGGTCCTGGCGAAGGAGGACGGGAAGACGGTGGTGGAGCGCCGCCCCATCACGCTCGGCGCGCTGGGCGAGATGGCCTACGTGGTGGAGAGCGGGCTCCAGTCGGGTGACCAGGTCGCCGTGTCCTCGCTGCAAGCGCTGCGTGACGGCATGGCGGTGAAACCCAAGCAGGCCAACGCCCCCAACGCCCCCACTGGCAGCGGCCCGCCCCGGGCCTCTGGCAATGGTGGCGGCACTGTCGGCGGGAGCCGCTGAACGAAGGGCCGGATAGAGCACCATGTTCGTCGATTTCTTCATCCGCAGGCCCGTCTTCGCCATCGTCTGCTCCATCCTGCTGACGCTGGTGGGGCTGATTGCCATCCCCACGCTGCCCATCTCCCAGTACCCGGACCTGGCGCCGCCACAAGTCACCGTGACGAGCACCTACGTGGGCGCGAGCGCCGAGGTGGTGGAGAGCGCCGTCACCATCCCGCTGGAGCAGGAGCTCAACGGCGTGGAGGGCATGCGCTACATCACCTCCACCAGCAGCAACGACGGCACCAGCCAGATCACCATCACCTTCGAGGCCACGCGCGACATCGAGGTGGCCGCCGTCGACGTGCAGAACCGCGTCAGCCGCGCCGCGGCCCGCCTGCCCTCGCAGGTGAACCAGACAGGCATCGTCGTCAACAAGGCCTCCAACCAGATGCTGCTGACGGTGGGCCTGTTCAGCGAGGACAACCGCTACGACGCCAAGTTCCTCAGCAACTACGCCGACGTGAGCCTGAAGGACGCCATCAAGCGCGTGCCCGGCGTGGGTGACGTGCGCATCTTCGGCGAGCGCAAGTTCTCCATGCGCCTGTGGCTGGACCCCACGGAGCTGGCGCGCCGCAAGCTCACGCCACAGGACGTGACGCGCGCGCTCCAGGAGCAGAACCTCCAGGTGGCCGCGGGTCAGATTGGCCAGCCGCCGTCCACCGAGGACCAGCCCTACCAGATCGCCGTGCGGGCCCGGGGCCGGCTGGTGGAGCCGGCGGAGTTCGGCGACATCGTCCTGATGCGGGACACGGACGGCACGAGCATCCGGGTGAAGGACGTGGGCCGCGTGGAGCTGGGCGCGGAGAACTACGGCTCCGTCCTGCGCTTCAACGGCAAGACGGGCGTGGGCCTGGGCATCTTCCAGCTGCCCACCGCCAACGCGCTGGACGTACGCGACGGCGTGTACGCGGAGCTCGAGCGGCTCTCGAAGCAGTTCCCGCCCGGCATGCAGTTCCAGACGGGCACCGACACCACCCTGGCCGTCCGCGCCTCCATCAACGAGGTCATCAAGACGCTGGTGGAAGCCATCGTCCTCGTCATCCTCGTCATCTTCCTGTTCCTGCACGGCTGGCGCAGCGTGCTCATCACCGCCTTCACCCTCCCCGTCTCCCTGATTGGCACCTTCGCCTTCGTCCACCTGATGGGCTTCTCCATCAACACCCTCACCCTCTTCGGCCTCACGCTGGCCACGGGCCTGGTGGTGGACGACGCCATCGTCGTCATCGAGAACATCGAGCGGTTGATGGTGGAGCGACGCCTGTCCCCCGTACAGGCCGCGCGCGAAGGCATGAAGGAGGTGACCGGCGCGGTCATCGCCATCTCCGTGGTGCTGGTGGCGGTGTTCGTCCCGGTGGCGCTCTTCCCGGGCACCACCGGCGCCATCTACCGGCAGTTCGCGCTGACCATCGCCGCCTCCGTGGCGCTGTCCACCTTCTGCGCCCTCACCCTCACCCCGGCGCTCAGCGCGAAGATGCTGAAGCACCACGAGGGACCCAAGTGGGTCTTCTTCCGCTGGGTGGACAAGGTACTGGACGGGACCAAGGCGCTCTACGGCCGGGGCCTGCGCAAGCTGCTGAAGCATCCGGTCCTGGTCCTGGTCGCGTTCCTGGCGTGCATCGGCGGCACGGTGCTGCTCTTCCGCGCCGCGCCCACGGGCTTCATCCCCGACGAGGACCAGGGCTACCTCATCATCTCCATCCAGGGCCCCGAGGGCATGTCGCTCGCCCAGACGGAGAAGGTGCTGGCGGAGGCGGAGGCGGTCTTGCAGGCGCAGCCCGAGGTGCGCGCCATGTTCGCCATTGGCGGCTTCTCCATGATGGGCAGCGGCCCCAACATGGGCACCATCTTCTCGTCGCTGACGCCCTGGGAGGAGCGCAAGGGCAAGGACCAGTCGGTGGCCGCGATGGTGGAGCGGCTGCGCGCCCCGCTGAGCCGCATCGGCGGAGCGCGCGTGATGCCCTTCCAGCCGCCCGCCATCCGAGGCGTCGGCAGCGTGGGCGGCTTCCAGTACATCGTCGAGGACATCGACGGCACCAGCTCGCTGGATGACCTGGCCGCGGCCACGCAGATGCTGGTGGCGAAGGCCAACGAGCACGAGCAACTGCGCGGTGCCTTCAGCACCTTCAACGCGGACACGCCGCTGCTCGACGTGGAGGTGGACCGGCAGAAGGCGAAGGCGCTCGGCGTGCCGATTGAGCAGGTGTTCGGCACCATGCAGGTCTACATGGGCAGCCAGTACGTCAACGACTTCAACTACGCCAACCGCACCTACCGGGTGTACGTCCAGGCGGAGCAGCAGTTCCGCGACAGCCCGTCGGACATCGGCGCCTTCTACGTGCGCAGCGACACCGGGGACATGATTCCGCTGGAGTCGCTGGTGAAGGTGGAGCCCACCGTGTCCGCCCAGGTCATCCGCCACTACAACCTGTTCCGCTCGGCGGAGATCAACGGGCAGCCGGCGCCGGACGTGTCCTCCGGACAGGCGCTGGAGGCCATGGAAACGCTGGCCACACAGCACCTGCCTCAGGGCATGAGCGCGGAGTGGACGGGCATCAGCCTGGAGCAGAAGGAGAGCGGCGGGCAGACGGCCATCATCTTCGCGCTGGGCCTGCTCTTCGTCTTCCTGGTGCTCGCGGCGCAGTACGAGAGCTTCAGCCTGCCGCTGGTCATCATCTTCTCCGTGCCCCTGGCCATCATGGGCGCGTTGGGGTTGCAGCTGGCGCGCGGGTTCGCCAACGACGTGTTCTGCCAGGTGGGACTGGTGATGCTGGTCGGCCTGGCCAGCAAGAACGCCATCCTCATCGTGGAGTTCGCCGAGCAGCTCCGGGAGGGCGGCAAGAGCGCCATCGACGCGGTGGTGGAGGCGGCGGAGGTCCGCCTGCGCCCCATCCTGATGACCTCCATCGCCTTCCTCCTGGGCGTGGTGCCGCTGATGATGGCCTCCGGCGCCGGCGCGGCGTCCCGCAACTCCCTGGGGACGGCGGTGTTCGGCGGCATGCTGGTGTCCACGGTGGTGAACTTCGTATTCATCCCCGGCCTCTACGTGCTGATGCAGAAGCTCCGCGGCGACGCGAAGCGGGCCACGGGCGAGGACGAAGCAGCGCCCACCCCCGCCGCGTCGCACTGAGTCCCGCGGCAGGCATGAACGTGTCCCGGCCCGGCTCCTCACTTGAGGGGCCGGGCCTCGTGTTGTCAGGCCTGTCAGCGATTAGAACGGAATGCCATTGCCGCCGCAGCCGCAGATCCTGCGGCTGCTCCGGAGGTACTCGGTGCACGTCTGGCCCGCCGTGTTGGAGCACACGCGGTACTGATTGCGGGCCTGGTACTGCGTCCCCGTCGTGTACATCTCGCAGTCGCCCGGGCGCTCGGGGTCGCAGACGCGGATCTTGCACGCGGTGTCGTCCGGGTCGCACGCAGAGATGGCGCCGCAATCCACCATGGCCGACCACCCCGTACACGCGCCGTACCCGGCGGCGATGCAGGCACCTTCGGGCGTTGTACCGCACGCCGTCTGGAGCGCCTGCAGCATCTCCGCGTCCGGCACCGGAATCGAAGACTGGAGCTTCTCCAGCTCCTCCGCCGAGAGCGTGGACACCTGCGCGCCCTCATCGACGGACGACTCCTCCAGCGGCCCGCAGGCCGTCATCATCGCCATCACCACGGCACCCACCAGCGTCTTCAGCTTCATCATGGCTCCCCTCTGACGTCTCCCCCCAATGGGAGACACGGACCGGCCCGCTCCCACGAGGAATCACGGGCTCGCATTGGCATACGAAAGGGAGGCGAAAACCTGGTTCGAAGAAAAACCAATCCAGCGGCCAATCCCTGGCGCCGCGCCTTCCGCTCGAACCAGCACGGATTCGGACGGGTACCGGTGCGCCCCCTGGAGTACGCTGAGACCCACTGGAGGTATCCCCTCCCCTGGAGACGAGACTTGCGGTTGGACGGCCCGCCACGTAGCGAGGAATGCCCGTGAAGCTCTCCCTCGCGACACGCATCTTCCTGGGCTACGCCGTGGTGCTCGGCACCTTCGGGCTGGTGTCCCTGTTCAGCGTGACGGAGCTCCACCGCAACCGGCTGGAGATCCGGCTGGTGAGCCAGGGCTACCTCCAGCTCTCCCAGGACGCCGCGGAGCTGGAGACCTTCCACGCCACCCAGGAGAAGGACACCGAGCGCCTGATTCAAGAGGGCAACGTCGAAATCCGCCGCGCCTTCATCCGGCTGGCCCGGACCTACAACTCGCCCCTCATGACGCAGCGGCTCGCCGCCGCCCAGGCCAAGGCGCATGAGGTGCTGGCCTCCGCCCCCGACAGCGAGGTGCCCTTCATCCGGGGCCTGGAGGACCGCTTCGGCGAGCTCCAGGCCCGCTACCGCGACTATGGCCGCGCCGCGGAGGCCGTCTTCGCCGTCCTGTCCACGGAGAATCCGGACCGGGAACAGGTCGCCGTCGCCACCGCCCAGCTGCGGCAGGAGGAGAACGCCATCGGCCGCGAGATTCGCGTGCTGCGCGCCGCCCTGTCCAACCGCATCCGCGAGCGCGTGGACGGCGCCGAGGAGCGCGAGCGCACCACCGGCCTCTTCATCATCGGCTTCTCCGTGGCCGCCATCGCCGTGGGCGTGGGCGCCACCGCCTGGTCCGCCCGCACGCTGCGCCCCATGCGCAACCTCATCCGGGGCGTGTCCCGCATCGGCCGCGGTGACTACAACGCCCAGCTCGGCGTGCGCGGCGACGACGAGGTGGCCGTCCTGGCCCGGGAGTTCGACCAGATGGCCCGCTCGCTCCAGGCGCGCGAGGCCCAGCTCAAGGCCCAGGCCGAGGCCCTCATGCGCGCGGAGCAGCTGGCCGCCGTGGGCCGCATCTCCGCGCAAATCGTCCACGAGGTGCGCAACCCCCTGTCCTCCATTGGCCTCAACGTGGAGTTGCTCCAGGACGGGTTCGAAACCGCCCGCTTCGCGACCCCCGAGGACGCGGCCGAGGTGAAGGACCTCATCTCCGCCGTCACCCAGGAGGTGGACCGCCTGGCGGACGTCACCGAGCAGTACCTTCGCATGGCCCGCCCTCCCCGGCCCGACCTGGACCCGCGCGACGTCACCGCCGTGCTGGACACCGTGCTCGACTTCACCCGCGAGGAGTTGGAGCGCGCCGGCGTGGAAGTGGTGCGCGACTTCGCCCTGGATACCCCGCACGTGCTCGCCGACGAGGGCCAGCTGCGGCAGGTCTTCCTCAACCTGTTGCGAAACAGCCGCGAGGCCATGCCGTCCGGCGGCCGCCTCACCATCATCACCCGTCCGGCGGAAGACGCCGTGGAAGTCACGGTGCGCGATACCGGACAGGGCATGACGGAAGATATCCGACAGCGCCTCTTCGAGCCCTTCTTCACCACCAAGGAGGGGGGCACGGGCCTGGGCCTGGCCGTCAGTCAGCAAATCCTCCAGGTGCACGGTGGCTCGCTCTCCTGCCAGAGTATTCCCGGCCAGGGGACGGCCTTCGTGTTAAGGCTTCCTCGCGCATGAGCTTCACTACGTACCGGGACGTGCTGCCCTCCGGGCTGCGCGTCGTCACTATCGAGACGCCCCACCTCCACACCGCCCTGCTCGCCGTCTACGTGCGGACGGGCAGCCGCCACGAGACGCTCGTCAGCAATGGCGTCAGCCACTACCTGGAGCACCTCTTCTTCCGCGGCAGCGAGGGCTGGCCGGACACCGTGAAGATGAACGCGGCGGTGGAAGAGGTCGGCGGCAACCTCAACGGCGTCACCACCCGGGACCACGGGTACTACTACACGCCCATCCACCCCGCGCACCTGCGCGTGGGCCTGGACATCATCGGCGACATGCTCACCCGTCCCCGCCTCACCGACATGGAGGTGGAGCGGCAGATCATCCTCGAGGAGATGCTCGACGAGGTGGACGAGAAGGGCCGGGACATCGACCTGGACAACCTGTCCAAGCACCTGCTCTTCCCCGGACACCCGCTGGCCCTGAAGATCGCCGGCACGCGCGAGTCCGTCACGAACATGACGCACCCGCAGATTCTGGAGCACTTCGCCCAGCACTACGTCGCGGGGAACATCGTCGTCACCGCCGCCGGCCGGGTGAATCGCTCGGAAGTCGTGGAGATGACCGAGCGGGCCTTCGCCCGGCTCCCGCGCGGCCCGTCCAGCGTCGAGGCGCCGCCGCCCCTCACCCCGGCCGGCCCGCGCCTGCACTTCGTCAGCCATGACGAGTCGCAGACAGAGTTCCGCCTCAACTTCCGCGGCGTCCCCGAGCAGCACGAGGACTACCCCGCGCTGCAGATTCTCCGCCGCGTGTTGGATGACGGTCTGTCGTCGCGGCTGCCGTTTGAAATCGTGGAGAAGCGCGGCCTGGCGTACTCCGTGAGCGCGTCGCTGGACGCGTACCACGACGCGGGGCTCCTCGAGATTGAGGCCGCCAGCGCTCCGGAGAAGGCCGCGACGGTCATCACCGAGGCCTTCCGCGTGCTGTCCACCCTCTGTGAGAACGAGGTGGGCGAAGAGGAGCTGGCGCGCGCCAAGCGCCGGCACCGCATGCTGCTGGAGTTCTCCCAGGACTCGCCGGGCGAGCTGGCCGGCTGGTTCGGCGGCACGGAGCTGTTCCGCACGCCGGAGTCGTTTGGCCACCGCGCCGACCTGGTGGACTCACAGTCCGCCGCGCGCGTGCGCGAGGTGGCCCGGCGCTACTTCAACCGGGAGAACCTCACGGTGGTGGCGGTGGGCCAGCGCAAGGGCCTCAAGGCCCTCGAGCGCGTGGTGGCGGATGCCCCCGGCCTTCCCGGGCCGGAGGCCGCGCCGCTGGCGGTGGTCAGCGGCCGCCGCGGATGATGACCGGGCCCGAGGACTTCTTCTTGGGCTTCGGCAGCAGCGCGTTCAGCGCCTTCTGGGTGCGGAGGTAGTCCGGGTTCTCCGGCTCCCGCTTCAGGGCCTCGTCGATGAGCTTGAGGCCCTGCGTCACCTTCGTCTGCATCCGCGCATAGAGGGCGGCGAGCTGGGCCTTCTCCTCGATGGTGGCCTCGCTCATGCTGAGCAGCAGCTCCAGCGACGTCTCCGCGTCCGTGATGCGGTCCGCATTCAAGTGGATGCGCCACATCCGGGCGTGAACGGGCGCGAAGCGGGGCTCCGCGGACAGCGCGAAGCGGTAGGCCTCCTCCGCGCTGCGGCGGTCCCCCTGCTCCTCCAGAGAGCGCCCGCGCACGTACTGCGCCCGGGCCAGCCGGGGGTTGAGCTGGAGCGCCTGGTCCACCAGGGACTGCGCATCCGCGCGGCGGCCCTGCACCCGCACAGACTCCGCCAGCCACGCCAGCGCGTCGGCGTTCTGCGGCTGCGCCTCCACCAGCTTGCGCAGGGCCTCCTCCGCGTCCGCGGCCCGGCCCAGGGCCAGCAGCACCCGCGCGCGCAGCGTCACCACCTCCGGCCGCTCCGCGTCAGCGCCCTTCACGGCGTTCAGGTCGGACTCGGCCAGGTCCGGGAAGCCGCTGACCAGGAAGTAGCGCGCGCGCAGCAGCCGCGCGGAGGCCAGCGCCGGGTCCTGGTTGAGGAGCCGGTCCATGAGGTTGGCGGCCAGGAGCTCGTCGCCCTTGAGCCAGAGCACCTCGGCCTCGACGGACTTGGCCTCGGCGTCGTCCGGGTTCTCCCGCAGGATGTTCTCCAGCGTCTTGAACGCGGCATCAATCATGCCCTCACGCGCCTGGATACGGGCCAGCCGCAGCACGTCCGCGTCCGGCAGGTTTCCCGCGTCCCGCATGGTGATGAGCGCCGCGAGCGCGTCCTTGGTGAGGCCCTGCTGGAGGTAGATGTCGGCCAGTTGGCGCTGGATGGTGGGGTCCGAGCCCGGCGACATGGAGGCGGCCTGCTTCAAGGCCAGGATGGCGGCGCCCTCATTGCCCGCCATGCGGTGGGCCTGCGCCATGAGCAGGTGCGGCTCCGGATTGTCAGGCGCCGCGGTGGCGGCCCTGCTCAATGCGGCAAGCGCGGCGTTGGCCTGTCCGCTGGACAGGTGGCCGCGGGCCTCAGTCAATGCTTCCTGGGCCCGTTTGGCCTTGTTCTCCGCGGCGGCAACTTCCGGCTCTTTGCAAGCAAGCAGCGGAAGGAGCGCCAGGGTCCACGGTCTGACTCGAAAAAGACGGTGCATCGCTGAGGCGCAGGGTACCGGATGTTATCCTCCTTCGTCGATGGACCCATTCGTTCGGCGCCTCGTGGAGAGGCTCCATGACCCCAGCAAGCCGCTGTCGCGGAACCGGCACTTCCACACGTTCGAGACCCCCGAGGGGCGAGCGGCGCTGAAGGTCGTCCGGCGGCTGCGCAGCCTCCAGAAGGACATCCTCGCGTGCCACGCGGAGGGCTTCCGCGCGCGAATCTTCCGCCACGCGACTGGGAAGGGCGAACACCGCATCGAGCTCCTCATGGAGCGCCTCTCCGGCCGCCGCGTCTCCATGCTCCAGTCCGACGAGTTCGAGCTGCTCACCGCGCTGCCCGGCGTGCGCGACGCGCTGGAAGTGTTCGACGAAGCGGCATAGGCTCCTCGTCATGGATTCCTGTCGGCACCTGGCCCCCGTGTCCCTGCGCCGCCTGCGCGGCTGAGCGCGGCAGCAAGCGGACTGCTCCGCGCTGTTCGGACGCCGCAGCACTGCGTCCGTTCCAGGCGATGTGTGCCCTCGTAGGGCCTCCCCGGTCTCTTTGCTGCCTTCGTGCCCGCTTTCCGCGTCGCGGAAGGCCCGGGCGCGATGTGCCGCGCTCCTGTTCCTGAGCCTCGGCCTCGCCTGGCGTGCGCCCCGTGCGTGACGGACCTCCGTCATGCGCGTGCGGCTTCCACGCGCGTGCGGGCTGCCGGGCGCTCATCCCAGGGTCCTGACACCCCGCGCCTGAGGGCCTTCCGCGACTCGTTCCCGGCCATGCGCCGCCACGAGCCTCTGGAGCCCTTTCCGCATGTCAGCGTCCGCTTCGCCCCGCTTTCCTCCGCCCCTGCTTCCACTGCTCTGCTGTCCTCTCTGCCAGTCACCGCTTCGTCAGGAGGCAACGGCGCTGCGCTGTGTGGCGCGCCATGGCTTCGATGTCGCCAGACAGGGCTATGTCAACCTCCTGCCGGGCCACCGCGCCCCGGGCAATGCCGACACCCAGTCGATGGTCGCCGCGCGAGAGGCATTCCTCGCGCGGGGCCACTACGAACCGTTGGCCGCGCGATTGGCGGAGCATGCCGCGCGGCTCACCGGCGCCGATGCGACCGAGGGCTGCGTGCTCGATGTGGGAGCGGGTACCGGGCACTACCTGGCCCGTGTACTCGACCGGTGTCCGGCGCTGACGGGGCTCGCCATCGACATCTCCCGCTTCGCTGCCCGCCGGGCCGCCAGGGCCCACGCCCGGGCGGGAGCCCTCATCGCGGACGGCGAGCGGACGTTGCCCATCCGAAATCACAGCGTTGCACTGGCGCTCAGTGTCTTCGCTCCTCGCAACATCCCGGAGCTCCACCGCGTCCTGAAGCGCCGAGGCGCGCTGCTCATCGTGACCCCCACGGACCAGCACCTGACACAGCTCATCCAACCCATGGGGCTGCTGAGCGTCGACGCGCGAAAGGAGGAACGGCTCCACACACGGCTGCGGGCCACGTTCGAGCCCGGCGTCCGGGAAGCGCTGGAGCTGACGTTGCGGCTGACGCGCGACGACGCGTTCCACATCGCGGCCATGGGGCCCAGCGCGTTCCATGTATCCACGGAGGAACTGCGGCGGCGCGCGGACGTGTTGCCCGAGCCCTTCACCGTCACCGCGTCCTTCACCGTGGCCAGCTACCACCGCGTGGAGAGGAACGGCTCCGCGCCCGCCTGAGCAGCGCTCGCGCGAGGAGCCCAGACCGCGATGCCCGCGCGGTCTGGGCCCCTGCCCCGCGCGGGGCAGGGGGTTGAAGTCGAGATAGACACCCGTCGTCCCACCCCACGGGATGACGCCGGAGCGGCTACTCCGGAGGTCCACGCCGAGGCGGCGGCGCGTTCTTCATCCGTTCGTATTCCTCGTCCGTGAAGACGCGGCTGCGAGTGAGGAAGCGCACGCCCAGCGGGGACTCCAGGCTGAAGCCAGCGCCCCGCCCCTTCACCACGTCCAGGGTGAGGTGCGTGTGCTGCCAGACCTCGAACTGCGCGCCGCCAATGTAGACGGGGCAGCCTTCCACCTCGCCCAGGAAGACGTCTCGCTGGCCCACGCGGAAGTCCCCCACGGGGTAGCACATGGGCGCGCTGCCGTCGCAGCAGCCTCCCGACTGATGGAACATCAAGGGCCCGTGCGTGGCGCGGAGCTGGCGGATGACGGCGGCGGCCTCGGGCGTCACGTCCACCCGGGCCACCGCCGTGGCGCCGTCCTGTCCGCCCGTGCCGGGGACGGCACCGGCGCCGCTCATCAGAAGAAGCCCATGGCCTTGGGGCTGTAGCTGACCAGCAGGTTCTTCGTCTGCTGGTAGTGGTCCAGCATCTTCCGGTGGTTCTCCCGCCCGATGCCGGATTGCTTGTAGCCGCCGAACGCCGCGTGCGCGGGGTAGATGTGGTAGCAGTTGGTCCACACGCGGCCCGCCTCGATGGCGCGCCCCGCGCGGTAGGCGGTGTTCCCGTCACGCGTCCACACGCCGGCGCCCAGGCCGTACAGCGTGTCGTTGGCCTGGCGGATGGCGTCGTCGAAGTCCTTGAAGGTCGCCACGCTCACCACGGGGCCGAAAATCTCCTCCTGGAAGACGCGCATCCGGTTGTGGCCCTGGAACACGGTGGGCGCCACGTAGTAGCCGTCCTTCAGGTCGCCGGACATCGCCACGCGCTCGCCGCCGATGAGGACCTTGGCGCCCTCCTTCTTGCCGATGTCGATGTAGCTGAGGATCTTCTCTAGTTGGTCGTTGGACGCCTGGGCGCCGACCATGGTGTCGGTGTCCAGCGGGTTGCCCGCCTTCACCTTGCGGACGCGCTCGAGCGCCTTCTCCATGAACTGGCTGTAGATGCGCTCGCTGATGAGCGAGCGCGACGGGCAGGTGCAGACCTCGCCCTGATTGAGCGCGAACATGGCGAAGCCTTCCAACGACTTGTCGAAGAAGTCGTCGTCGTGCGCCATCACATCCTCGAAGAAGATGTTCGGGCTCTTGCCGCCCAGCTCCAGCGTGACGGGGATGAGGTTCTCACTGGCGTACTGCATGATGAGCCGGCCCGTGCTCGTCTCGCCGGTGAAGGCCACCTTCGCGATGCGCGGGCTGCTGGCCAGCGGTTTGCCCGCCTCGACGCCGAAGCCGTTGACGACGTTGAGCACACCTTCGGGCAGCAGGTCCTGGATGAGCTCGGTCCACAGGAGGATGCTGGAGGGCGTCTGCTCCGCGGGCTTGAGGACCACGCAGTTGCCCGCCGCCAGCGCCGGGGCCAGCTTCCAGGCCGCCATCAGGAGCGGGAAGTTCCAGGGGATGATCTGCCCCACGACGCCCAGTGGCTCGTGGAAGTGGTAGGCGACGGTGTCGTGGTCCAGCTCGCTCACCCCGCCTTCCTGCGCGCGGATACACCCGGCGAAATAGCGGAAGTGGTCGATGGCCAGCGGGATGTCCGCGGCCAGCGTCTCACGCACGGGCTTGCCGTTGTCCCACGTCTCGGCGACCGCGAGCATCTCCCGGTTCTGCTCCATCCGGTCGGCGATCTTGTTGAGGATGTTCGCTCGGGCGGTCGGCGAGGTGCGGCCCCAGGAGAGCCGGGCCGCGTGGGCCGCATCCAGCGCCTTCTCGATGTCCTCGGCCGTGGAGCGGGCCACTTCACAGAAGGGCTTGCCCGTCACGGGGCTGATGTTCTCGAAGTACTGACCACGCGTGGGTTCGACCCAGCGCCCGCCAATGAAGTTCTGGTAGCGGGGCTTGAACTGCACCTTGGAGCCAGGCTGATTGGGGGCGGCGTAGATCACTGCGCTCTCCTTGGGTGGTTGGGTGACCGGGCCCCCCAGAGCAGCGCGCGTGCCAGTGCTCGCGTCCGTCGACGTTGCGGCGCGTCGTGTCCCGCTCCGCGACACCTGTCCGGACACACATGGCGCGGAGCGCGACAGGTGCGTCGCGCGATGGACACCGTCCTCCAGTGAACGTTCAGGCGCGCGAGGGCAGCGTGATGCCGAAGCGCTCCGCCATCCGGTAGAGCGTGCTCCGTGCGATGCCCAGACGCCGGGCGGCCTGCGCCACGTTGCCGCCGCTGAGCGCCAGGGCTTCCTGGATGGCGCGGGCCTCCAGCTCGCGCAGCGGGCCGGCGGCGGCACTCGCGCTCGGTTGACTCGGCGGACTGGAGACAGGCGGCGCGGCGGGCCGAGGTTCCACCTGGGCCCCGGGAGAGAGCGGGCTTCCCAGGCCTGACGGCAGGGCGTCCACGTCCAACACGGGGGCGCCTGCCGCGCGCACCAGCGCCAACCGCAGCACGGTCTTCAGCTCGCGCACGTTGCCGGGCCAGGGGTGGGCCGCGAGCCGGGTGAGCGCGGCGGCGGAGATGCTCGGCGTGGCCAGGCCTTCATCTTCCGACAGCCGCCGGAGGAGTGCATGGGCCAGTTCCGGCAGGTCGTTGCGCTCGCGCAACGGCGGCAGCCGCAGCACCGCGCCCTGGAGGCGGAAATAGAGGTCGGAGCGGAACGCGCCGGTGCGCACGGCCGCGTCCAAATCCCTGCACGTGGCGCCCACCAGGCGGAAGCGCGAGCGTCGCACACGGGACTCGCCCACGCGCGAATAGGCCCCGTCCTCCAGCACCCGGAGCAGCAACACCTGGAGCGCGGGCGGCATCTCCGCCAGCTCATCGAGGAAGAGCGTTCCGCCGTCCGCCGCCGCCAGCTTTCCCTCCGCGCCGCCGACACGCGCGCCGGTGAAGGCACCAGGCGCATGGCCGAACAGCTCGCTCTCCAGCAACGCGGGCGACAGCGCGCCGCAATTCACCGCCACGAAGGGCCCCGTGGCGACCGTACTGGCCGCGTGCAGTGCGCGAGCGAGGAGCTCCTTGCCCGTGCCCGTCTCCGACAGCAGGAGCACCGGCAAGCTCGTGGGCGCGAACCGCTCCGCTTCTCGCAACGTGGCGCAGTGCTGCGGGTCGTTCCCCTTGAGCGCCGCCCACGGTCCAGGTGGCACCACCGTATCCGCCCCCCACAGGTCCCAGGACAGCGTGCGAGGCGCACGCCCCTCAGGGGAAGGCTCCGCCGCCGGACCTGAATCCGCGCTCCCAGGGGTCATGCCCAGGGACCGGACACCCGAAGACTCCAGCCGTACCAGCACCGCGAGCGCCGAGCTCCCATCCCCCGTCCCCACCGCCTCCGCATGGATGCGCCAGGCCGGCCCCTGTGAAGCAAGACGCGTCTCCAGCGCCACGCCTCGCAACGCGGCGTCCGTCAGCACCCGCCACGAGACACCGAGCGCAGCCTCCACCGCCGTCGGCCCCTGCCCACCGAGCAACGCGCGCGCGGACGCATTGAAGCGGCTCACCCGCCCCATCGGCTCGACGACGAGCACCGGGCCATCCTCGCGCGACAGGCGCGACTCCAATCCCCCCCGCGCCGCCGCGGCCACCCGGGCCCAGGCGACCTCGCGCAGCCGCGCCTCGGCGGCATGGGCCACACTGGCCACCGCCACCAGCACCAGCGGATCCGCCGCGCCAGCCGGCCCCGTGACGTCCAGCACGGCCACCAGCTCTCCAAAGGGGTCATGGACCGGCGCCGCGTAGCAGACGAGCCCATGGTGCCGCTGCGCGTAGTGCGCCGGCCCCACCACCGCGACGGCGGAGGACTCCGCCAGGGCAGTGCCAATGGCATTCGTCCCGCGAGACGTCTCATCCCAGCAGGCCCCCTCCACCAGGCGCACGTAATCCGCGTGGTGGGTGAAGTCCCCGCCCGAGCTGCGCGTCGCCAGGATGACGCCCTCGCGGTCCGCGAGCAGCGCCACCCGCCCCGAAGGAAGGGGCGCCGCCGACAACATCTCCAGCATGCCGCCCAGTTCGTGCCACACCGGCTCCAGCCGGGCCCGGCGCTCGACCAGCGCCAGGCTGCCCACGCTGGGCCCTTCGTCCGGCTGTCCGGTGCTCGGGGCGCCCAGCGACCGTGAGCGCTGCCAGCGGGGGAGGATGGAGCGCAACTCCGGACGCAACCCCGCCTCCCCGTCGAGTGCCCCCACGAGGAACTGCTCCCACAGGAGCGGTGATGCGCTGAGCGTCAGCGTCCCCAAGGACCTTGAATCTTGGTGGAATCCCGATGGCGACAACAACCGGGGAACGCCGCAGTGTTTCTGGCCCAACCTGACGCAACGCATCACACAGCGCGGGTCGCCCCCCACCCCACCTTTGACATCTGGTGCCGGGACCTCGCCTGACACGTCATTGACGCGTCAGGCGGCGGCGCGACACGGCGCTGACACGTCAACCGCCCCCGTCCAAACCCAACCCACTCCCCAGGTCCCTCTCACCCACCTCTGAGGTTCCCCCCGTGGCAAACGTGGCGCGTTGCGTGCAAAACACCCCGCGTCTCAAGCATGGCGGACACACCCGCGTGCGCTTTTCCGGCGCCACGTTGAGGGGGAGGAACTCTTGTCTTCACATCCGTATCACCCGTGGCTTGGAGGTCTGGCCGTCCTCTGGGCGGTCACGGCCCAGGCCCAGGCGCAGCGCATCCCCGGCATCGAGCTGGAGCGGCTGCAACTCAATCCCGGTGCACGCGACAGCCTGGTGCTGTCCACCGGCGATCTCATGTCCCGCGGCGAGTACCGCCTCGGCTTCACCGGACACTATGAGAAGGAGCCCCTGGTGCTCGTCTCCGGTGGAGCGCAGCAAGGTGTCATCGTCTCCAACCGCGTGACGGTGCACCTCAGTGGTGCCTATGCCATCACCGACTGGTTGGAGCTCGGCGCGCAGGTGCCCATCGTGTCCCAATGGGGACCGGACACCGCGGCGCTGGGCGTCGCCACGCCGTCCACGAGCGCGCTGGGCACGCCGTGGCTCCAGGCGCGCGCGGGAATCCTCTCCGAGCAGCGCGGCGGGCTGATGGACCTGGGCCTGCACCTCGGCGCGGCCCTGCCCATTGGCAGCACGGAGACGCTCACCCGGGACCAGGGCTTCGTCTTCTCGCCTCGGCTCGGCCTGGGCAAGCAGTTGGGTGGCACGTGGCGCGTGGGCGCCGACCTGGGCGCGCTGGTGCGGACCAAGACGTATGCGCTGTCCCCCAACACGCAGCCGCACCTCGATGAACTGGGCACGGAGCTGAACGGCGGCGTCAACCTGTCCGCCGGACTGCTCGGCTTCCGCCAGGAGTTGGTGGTGCGCGGCACCCTGCCCGTCGCGGATGCGCCGGAGTCGATGGAAGTGCTGCTGGGCGTGCGCGTTCCCATGCCCGCGGGCACGGAAGTCTACGCCATGGGTGGCCCTGGCTTCGGCAGCACGCCGGGCACGCCGTCGTTCCGGGTGCTCGCCGGCCTCACCTTCGGCACCCCCGCCTCCACGCCCAACGCATGTGTGGAGGGACAGCCGCATGACCCCGCCCGCTGTCCGGACTTCGACCTGGACGGCGACGGCATCAAGAACGCCGCCGACCGCTGCCCCACCGACGAGGGCCTGTCGGAGCTGAATGGCTGCCCGGACGGGGACGACGACGGCGACGGCCTGCCCAACCTGGCGGATCGCTGCCCGAAGGAGGCGGAGAACCTCAACGGCTTCGAGGACCAGGACGGCTGCCCGGATGACCCGGACACGGACGGGGACGGCATCTCCGACGCCAAGGACCAGTGCCCGGACCAGGCCGAGGACAAGGACGGCTTCCAGGACGAGGACGGCTGCCCCGACCCGGACAACGACAACGACGGCGTGCTCGACACCGCCGACCGCTGCCCCAACGAGGCCGGGCCCAAGGAGAACCGCGGCTGCCCGGACAAGGACACCGACGGTGACGGCATCGTCGACCGGCTCGACAACTGCCCCACCGAGGCTGGCCCGGCGAAGAACCACGGCTGCAAGGAGAAGCAGCTCGCGCAGATTGGCGAGAATCGCATCCAACTGCTCGAGGCCGTCTACTTCGAGAACAACAAGGACGTCATCATCGCGCGCAGCAACAAGCTGCTCGACACGGTGGCCAACATCCTCATCGCCCACCCAGAAGTAGAGAAGGTGCGTGTCGAGGGCCACACCGACGACCGCGGCAACCCTGACTACAACCTGGACCTGTCCCAGCGCCGCGCCGACGCCGTCGTTCGCTACCTGGTGAGCAAGGGCGTGGCCCGGGAGCGCCTGGATGCCAAGGGCTTCGGTCCCACCCAGCCCATCGCGGACAACAACACCACCCAGGGCCGCGCGAAGAACCGCCGCGTGGAGTTCAAGATCGTCGGCGACGCAGAGGGCGTGCAGACGCAGCAGGGCGAGCCCTCTCCCGACACCCACTGAGAACCGAGGCAGACATCCCCATGAAAACGCGTGTCCTCTTCAAGACGGCGGCGCTCTGTCTCGCGCTGCTCTCATCCCTGACCGGCTGTGATTCGGGCGGTGCCCGGACAGCCGTGCCCCCCACCGAGCCCGTGCTCGTGAGCCGGACCGCCTCCCTCGTCGGAGACGGCCAGCTCGAGCCCGGCGAGCAATGTGACGACGGCAACACCACCAGCGGCGACGGCTGTTCCGCCACCGGCACCATCGAAGCAGGCTACCTGTGCCACGTGCCCGGGCGCCCCTGCTCGCTGGCGAGCCTGTGCGGCAACAACGTCGTCGACTCCGGCGAGGCGTGTGACAGCAACGCCCCCGGCTCCGACTGCACGGCGACGTGTGACCTGTCCCTGTGCGGCAACGGCGTGTTCGACAACCGCGCCCACCCGTCCTACGCGCAGGAAGTCTGTGACGACGGCAACCGCTTCGAGGGCGACGGCTGCAACCGTCTGTGCGAGGTGGAGCCTGGCTTCGCCTGCGCTGGCAGCCCCAGCCGCTGCGTGCGCGCGGGCGTGACGGTCTTCAACACCGGCGTGGACGAGAACAACCGCCGGCTGGAGGTCGGCCCGGATCCGCACTGGTTCTACAGCGGCACCACCACGGGCGCGGCCACCGGACCGCGGAACGCCGACGACTGGCCCCAGGAAATCCAGACGGCCCGCTTCATGGAGGCGCCGCTGGGCGCCCCCGTCTGCGTGTACCAGGACTTCATGGTGCCCTCGACGACCAACGTCTCGCAGTTCCGCCTGCGGCTGGCCACCTTCAACGACAACCAGTTCGACAGCGCGCGGGTGAACGGGCAGAACTTCACGCCCACGGTCGTCAACGAGCCGGCGGGCCAGCCCTGGCAGAAGAACATCTTCCGCGAGTTCGGCACCAACGCCCCCTGGCGCACGGGCCTCAACCGCATCGAGCTATGCAACGAGAACGCCGCCACCGAGCCCAACGCCTTCCGCTACCTGTTCGTGGACGCGTACGACGACCGCTGCGGCGACGGCGCCGTGTCCCTGCGCGAGGAGTGCGACGACGGCAACGCCACCAACGGTGACGGCTGCTCCGCCACCTGCGGCATCGAGGCGGGCTACGGCTGCACCGGCCAGCCCAGCACCTGCGCCCAGACGTGTGGCAACGGCACGCTGAACCCGGGCGAGCAGTGCGACGACGGCAACGCCACGGCGGGCGACGGCTGCAACGCGAGCTGCCGCGTGGAGTCCGGCTACGCCTGCCCCACCCCGGGCCAGGCCTGCGTGATGACGTGCGGCAACGGCGCCATCGACCCGGGCGAGCAGTGCGATGACGGCAATGCCTACGACTCGGACGGTTGCTCCTCGGCGTGCCGCATCGAGCGCGGCTACGAGTGCCAGGGCGCTCCGTCCACCTGCGCCCCCCTGTGCGGCAACGGCCGGATGGACGCGGGTGAGCTGTGCGACGACGGCAACACCACCCTGGGTGATGGCTGCTCCAACGCCTGTACCCTGGAGCTGGGCTACGCCTGCCCCGCCCCGGGCCAGGTCTGCGTGCTCACCTGCGGCAACGGCACCGTCGACCCGGGCGAGCAGTGCGATGACGGCAACCTGAACCCGACGGACGGCTGCAGCACCGAGTGCCGCGTGGAGGAGGGTTACGCGTGCAGCGCGCCCGCCACCGGCCCGTCCGTGTGCGTGCAGAGCTGCGGCAACGGCGCGCTGGACTCGAACGAGACGTGCGACGACGGCAACACCACCGGCGGCGACGGCTGCACCTCCGGCTGCCGCGTGGAGCCGGGCTACGCGTGCAGCGGCGCGCCCAGCACCTGCGCCACCACCTGTGGCGACGGTACCCGCGCGGGCGCCGAGGCGTGTGATGACGGCAACACCGCCAACGGGGACGGCTGCAACGCCACCTGCGCGGTGGAGCCGGGCTGGAGCTGCCCTGGCGCTGGCAACCAGTGCTTCTTCACCTGCGGCAACGGTACGGTGGACAGCGGCGAGCAGTGCGACGATGGCAACACCACGGCGGGCGACGGCTGCAACGCGAGCTGCCGCGTGGAGAACGGCTATACGTGCAGCGGCGCGCCCAGCACCTGCGCCACCACCTGCGGCGACGGCACCCGCGCGGGCGCCGAGGTGTGTGACGACGGCAACCTCAACAACGGCGACGGCTGCTCCTCGCGCTGCCTCCTGGAGGACGGCCAGCCCTGCAATGCGTCTGGCGTCTGCGAGAGCGGCGTCTGCAACCCCACCACCAACACCTGCATCAGCCCCAACGTCTGCGGCAACGGCATCCTCGACGAGGGTGAGCGCTGCGACGACGGCGACACCACGGCGGGCGACGGCTGCAACGCCACCTGCGCCATCGAGGACGGGTTCGGCTGCACCGGCATCCCGTCGGTGTGCGCCGTGACGTGTGGTGACGGCATCAAGGCGGACAGCGAGGCCTGCGATGACGGCAACACCGCCAACGGGGACGGCTGCTCGGCCACGTGCACCGTGGAGAGCGGCGCCGCGTGCCAGACGGCGGACGTGAGCGTGTTCATCACCCGCCAGGGCAACGCGAACTGCACGCAGGTGTCGGACATCGACGCCCCCGTGCTGCCCGACGCGGCCATCCAGGCCGGGCTGGGCGTGCCGGGCCGCTACCGCGTCCGGTACGTGGCCGGCGCGGTGAGCTACTCGGGTGGCGCCAACTGGTACCCCGGCGTCATCGGCGTCAGCGCCAACGCGGGCACGCAGGTGCAGGGCTTCTCGCTGGGCTACACGCCCCGCGGCGGTCCGGGCTCCGCCACGCGCGCCGAGGCCATGCCCCTGGGCTTCCCCCTGTCCCGCGACTTCACGGCGGCCACGGGTGACGTGCGCATCGCGCTGGTCGACACCGACTGCGACCTGGCCAACAACTCCGACACGGCGGTGACGTACCGCGTGGACGCGCTGTCCATCTGCCAGACGGCCCCTGTCGTCACGTCCCCGACGCCGGGCGGCACCGCCGGCGAGGAACTGGAGGGCACCGCCACGCCGGGCGCCACCGTGGACGTGTACCTGGACGGCAACCCCGCGCCGGTGTGCACCGTCATCGCCGACGCGGAGGGGAACTGGCGCTGCACGCTGCCGACGGACCTGGAGGAAGGACCGCACACCGCCGTCATCACCTCCACCTTCCCGGGCGCGCCGCAGACGTCCACGTCGGTGGACTTCATCGTCGACTACTCGCCGCCGGCGCCTCCGGTCATCACGGGCCCCGCGCCGGACGCGGTGCTGGACACGCAGACGCCCGTGCTGAGCGGCACGGCGACCCCAGGTGACGAGGTGACGGTGTACGAGGGAGGAACCGCCCTCTGCACCACCACGGCCGATGCGGCGGGCAACTGGAGCTGCACGCCCACCACGCCCATGGCCGAAGGCCCGCACACGGTGACGGCCACCGCCACGCCTCCGGGCGGCAACCCCGGCCCCACCTCCACGCCCGTCACCTTCACCATCACCCTGACCACGACGGAGCCGCCGGTCATCACCGGGCCCGCCGATGGCGCGGTGCTCAACACGTCGACGCCGCCCCTGAGCGGCACGTCGGCGCCGGGCACGGTGGTGACGGTGTACGAGGGCGACACGGTGCTCTGCACCACCACCACCAACGACGTGGGCGCGTGGACCTGCACGCCGGCCCAGCCGCTGGAGGATGGCCCGCACACGGTGACGGCCACCGCCACCGACAGCGAGGGCCGCACCAGCGAGCCCTCCGCGCCCAGCGAGTTCATCATCGACACCCAGGAGCCCGACACGCGCATCCCGCGCACGCCGCCCTCGCGCGGCGGCGACCGGACGGCGACCTTCGAGTACGGCGCGTCCGAGGAGGACGTCACCTACGAGTGCAGCTTGAACGGGGGCCCCTTCGAGCCCTGCCGGGACAGCTATGACGTGGGCGAGGGTCAGCACACCCTGCGCGTGCGGGCCACGGACCGCGCGGGCAACGTGGACAGCACCCCCGCGGCGTACTCGTGGACGGTGGAGCTCACCCGGGCCTTCGCCGGTGGCGGCTGCAGCACGGCGCCCGCCGCGTCCTGGCTGGCGCTCCTGGGCCTGCTCGGCCTCCGCCGGAGGAAGCGCGGCTAAGGGCTGACCGCTACACCTTTCCGCCGGGAGGTCCACACCTCCCTCTGAGGCCAACTCCGCCGGCCTCGTGGGCCTCCCGGCGGATTTTCCCCCCGCCACGCGCCAGCCCGTATGCTGGGGCCGTGCACGTGGCGGGGCGATTGAATGAGACGTACGAGGAGGAGCTCCTCCTCGCGATGGACGAAGGACTGCTCTCCGGCGAGGAGGTGGCGGTCCTGCGTGAGGAAGCGCTCCGCCTGCGGCGTGGCCCCCTGGAGCTGCTTCGGGAGCGAGGCCGGCTGTCGGAGGACTCCCTGGTGGCACTCCGTGGAGAGCTCGCCTCCGAGAGCACGGACCCGAGCGCCGGCCGGCCGCTCGAGGCCGCCACCCTGACGCCCGTCACCCCGGGCGTGTCCCCGCCCCCCGCCGTGGAGCCGGACGGCCCCACCTTCCCGGTGCCGGACTGGGACCGCTACCAGCCCGTGCGCTTCCTGGGCCAGGGTGGCATGGGCCGGGTGTTCCTGGCGTATGACCCCATGCTCCGCCGCAACGTGGCGCTGAAGTTCGTGCGCGGGGACGACCCGGAGCTGGCCCGGCGCTTCCTCTCCGAGGCCCGCGCGCAGGCCCGCGTCCGACACGAGCGGGTGTGCGAGGTGTACGAGGTCGGCGAGGTGCGCGGCCGGGGCTACATCGCCATGCGCTTCGTGGATGGCCAGCCCCTGGGACAGCTGGCGCGCTCGCTCACGCTGGAGCAGAAGGTGCTGGTGCTGCGCCAGGCCGCCGAGGGCGTACACGCCGCCCATGGCGCGGGCCTCATCCACCGCGACATCAAGCCCGGCAACATCCTGGTGGAGCGCACCGAGGACGGCGGGCTGGCCCCCTTCGTCATGGACTTCGGTCTGGCGCGCGACTGGCGCGAGGAAGGCGCCGCGCCCAACGCCGTGCAGGGAACCCCGCACTACATGGCCCCGGAGCAGGCGCGCGGCGAGGTGTCCCGCCTGGACCGGCGCGCGGACATCTACGCGCTGGGCGCCACGCTCTACTCGCTCCTCACCGGCCGGCCGCCCTTCACCGGCGCCACCGAGGCGGAGGTCATCACCCGGCTCCAGCACGAAGAGCCGGCGCCGCCGCGCGCGCTCGACGCCGACATCCCCTCGGACCTGGAGGCCATCGTCCTCAAGTGCCTGGAGAAGCAGCGGCCCGCCCGCTACGACTCGGCGCGGGCGCTGGCGGAGGACCTGGAGCGGTTCCTCGAAGGAGAGCCCGTCCTCGCGCGCCAGGGACTGGGCTACCGCCTGCGCCGCAAGGCCCGCAAGCACCGGGTGGCGCTGACGCTGGGCTCCGCGGCCCTGTCGGTGGTGTTGCTGGCGCTCATCCAGGCGGGCATCGCCCGCGGCGAGGTGGCCGAGCGCGAACGCCTCACGCGCCGCTTCACCGAACGGGTGGAGCGCATCGAGGCCTCCGCGCGCTACTCCGCCCTGTCCCGTCTGCACGACACCCGTGAAGACCGGCGCGAGCTGCGCGCCAGCATGGACGCGCTGGAGGCCGAGGTGCGCGAGGCCGGCCCCCACGCGCTGGGCCCCGGTCAGTACGCCCTGGGACGCGCGTTGCTCGTGTTGGATGAGCGGGACGCCGCGCGCAAGCGCCTGGAGGCCGCGTGGGCCCAGGGCTACCGCGAGCCCCGGGTGGCCTGGGCGTTGGCGCAGGTGCTGGGAGACCTCTACCAGGAGCGGCTGCTGCTGGACGTGGAGCGCCGCAGCCCGGAGCAGCGCGAGGTCCGCCGCAAGGAGCTGGAGCAGAACTACCGGGACCCGGCCCTGGCCTACCTGCGCCAGGCAGAAGGCCCCGACGTCCCCGTCCCACCGCTGTATGTGAAGGCGCTGTTCGCCTTCTACGAGGGCCGCCACGAGGAGGCCCTGACCCACCTGGAGGCCATGGGCCGCGCGCAGCCCTGGTTCTACGAAGCGCCCCTGCTGCAAGGCGACGTGCTGCTGGCGCGGGCCACGCAGCGGTGGCACCAGGGCGACAAGGCCGGCTCGCAGGAGGACCTGGACGCGGGCCGCGGCGCCTATGCCGCCGCCGTCGCCACCGCGGAGAGCCAGCCCATGGGCCACTACGTCCTGGCGCGCCTGGAGCTGGCGGCGCTGGTGATGGAGCTGTACGGCGAAGGCAACGTGCTGCCCCACTATGAGCGCGGCGTGGAGGCGGCGACCCGCGCGCTCACCGCCGCGCCGGATCACCACCGCTCGCTGGTCGTCCTCTCCCGCCTGCACCGCCGGCTCGCGGAGCAGCGCACCAGCCAGGGACGCGAGGACGCCGAGCCGCTGCTGGAGAAGTCCATCCACGCCGCGCGCGAGGCCCTGGCCCTGGCGCCGCCCAGCGACCGTGTCGCGCTGGAGCTGGCCATCACCCACCGGCTGTGGGCCCGCTACCGCCAGGAGCGCGGGCAGGACCCGAGCGAGCAGCTCCGTCTGTCCATCGAGGCCTTCGAGCGCCTGCGCCCCGAGGAGCGAGACTATGCCTTCCACGCCAACCTGGGCCTGACCTACCAGGTGTGGGCGGACGCGGAAGCCGAGCGCGGCGTGGACCCGCTGGAGCACCAGGGCAAGGCGATTGACGCGTACCTGGAGGCCATCCGCGTGCGGGAGAACCAGGCCGACGCGTGGATCAACCTGGGCAACGCCCTGCGCCGCCGCGCTTCGAATCCACGCGCCACCGACGCCGCGGGAGATTTGACGCGGGCCCGTGACGCACTGGCGAAGGCGCTGGCGCTCAATCCCGGCAACGTCGTGGCCAGCTTCCGCGGCGCGGAAATCTCCGAGCAGTTGGCGCGCTGGCGCTGGAGCCACGGCGAGCCCTTCGAGGCAGACCTGGAGCAGGCGCTGGCCCTGTTCCGGCAGGGGCTGGGCATCAACGCGAAGCTCCCCCCCCTCCACAACGGGCTGGGCGCGGCGCTGCTGTGGCAGGCCGAGCAACGCTGGGAGGAAGGCGGCGCCCCCGAGCCCCTGCTCCAGCAGGCGCAGGCGGCCTTCGAGGAAGCCCGAACGCTGGCGCCCAGACAGGTGTACGCCCACAACAACCTGGGCGAGGTGTGGACCCTGAGCGCCACCTTCCAGTCCGCGCGCAGGGAGAATCCAGAGCCGAGTGGCCGCGCCGCCGTGGAGGCCTACCGTCAGGCACTCTCACTCCAGCCCCAGGACGCCGACCTCTGGGCCAACCTCGGCCGCGTGCAGACACTGCTGGCGACGTGGAGCTTGGAGACCGGCGGCGACCCACGGGCGGAGCTGGCGAAGGCCGAGGAGTCGCTGGCGCGGGCCACCACGCTGAATCCCCGCCAGGGCCACACGTGGCGCAACACGGGCGAGGCCCGCGCGCTCAAGGCCCGCTGGCTGGCACACCGGGGCGCCGCTCGGGAATCGGACTTCGAGCTCGCGTCACAGGCCTTCCAGCAAGCCCTGTCCCTGGAGCCACGCCGGCATGACTACCGGCTGGCCACCGCGCGATTCCAGCTCGCCTGGGCCGCGTGGCGCCATCAGAGGAACGAGGACGCCGCGCCGCTTCTGAACCAGGGGCTCGCGCTCGTGGCGGAAGTCCTGGCGGACCGGCCCAGGTGGGCGCGGGCCCAGGCGCTTCGTGGCGGCGGGCTGCTCGCCCTGGCGGAGACGCGCGCGTCCTCCGAGCAACGGCAGGCCTGGCGCGGCGAGGGCCAGGAGGTGTTGCGGCAAGCACTGGCCCGCAACCCTCACCTGGAATCCGAATGGAGTGGCCGGCTCGGCGCGGCTCGCGAGCCACTGGCCGGCCCTCCTACGCCCTGACGTGGCTCAGCACTCCTTGGGCGGGTCCGTCGTCACGTCCAGGTTGCCGTTCTTCGTCTCCAACTCGAGCCCGTGGCTGCGCGCCTCGGGGGAGCCGCCAGTCACCACCGTGAACGGGTACGAGCCGACCGCGGCCCCGTCGGCAACGGGGTCCTCGCGCTGGGCGGCGGACAGAGAGGTGTTGTTCAAGCTGAACGACGCCGTCGAATCCAGACACGCGGGGGGATTCACCGTCACGTCCGACGCGCCGCCAATCAGTTCAATGGCGAAGCGGACCGTGTCTCCGTGCCGAACCTTGTTGTTGGGGATGTAGCTCAGGTTCCCGGACTTGCTGATGAGAACAGTGATGATGGCCATGGGCCGTGGCTCCTGTGCCCCGCTGGGGCGTGTGATGAACTGCTGCCTGCTGTGATTTGCACACACCATACCAGACAGGTCTGGTTCACAGCTCCCTCGAAGACTCACCACCGGCACATGTCCTCAGCGGCACCTGGACGCGTCAGCCCCACCCATGGGGTTCGAATGACACGTCAGACCGACTCAGAGCTCTGGCGGATCCGTCGTCACGTCCAGGTTGCCGTTCTTCGTCTCCGCCTCGCCTCCGAGGTGCGGCTTCTCCGGCACGGGAGGGACCTCCACGGTGAACGCATACGTCATGAACGCGGCCGATTCGGAGACCGGGTCCTCGTAGATGGGGGGCGCCGCGGAGGTCCGGTCCAGGGTGACGGGATTCGTCGCCACCAGGCACGCGGGCGGATGCACCTTCGCCCACAAAGGGCCGTCAAGCAGGTCGAGCTCGAAGCGGACGGGTTGCCCACGCCGGACCTTGTTGCTGGGCTCGTAGACCAGATTCCCCGACTTCTTGATGGTGACGGTGACAACGGTCATGGGCGCGGCTCCCGTGCCCCAAAGGGGCAATGAGAAGGATTGCTGCGGGCTGTCAGTTGCAGGCACCGTACCAGCCAGATTTGGCGCGCAGCCTCTCTCGACCACCACCACCCGGGCGCCCCCGAGAGGCGAATGGACGCGTCAACCGAACCCACCAGGTCCGGGCTGACGTGTCAGCCAACACTACCCACCACTGAGGCCCAGCTCCCGGACCCGTCGCTGGAGCGCGCGCTTGGAGACCTCCAGCCGCTGCACCATCTTGTCGAGGTCGCCCTCGCACTCGTGGAAGCAGCGCGTGATTTCCTCGGGGCTCAAATCGCGCGCGGTGCGCAGGAGCGAGCTCTTGTCGATGAGGACATAGACAGACGGCCGGGGAATGCCCAGCCAGTCCGCGGTGGCCTTCAGGTCCCAGGAGCAGGCGCGCAAAGCCTCCAGCAACTCCTGTTCACCCACGTCCGCGGGCTTGCGCCGCGGCGCCTTCACGCCGTCCCCCGCCTCGTCGCCCGTGCGCGCGGTCAACGGACGCCCGGGGACTGGCTGCGCATCCGCGTCCAGCACCTGCTCCAGCCGCGCATCGGCGCGCAGCCCCGGCATGCCCCGGCTGCCAATGACGAGCTGACGGGTGACGTTGCGCAGTTGGCGGATGTTGCCGGTCCACGCGTGGCGCACCAACTGGACGGCCAGGGCCGCGGGCAGCCAGGGCTCGGCGCGCGGGTCCGAAGACGTCAGCTGACCGCCCTCCCCCATGGCCTCCAGTTCCTGGCGAGCGAAGTGGTGGAAGAGCAGACCCACGTCCTCGCGGCGCTCGCGCAGGGGAGGCACCAGGATTTCGAAGCCGGCCAGCCGGTGCAGCAGCGGGGCCTTGAAGGTGCGCTCCTGGATGCGGGCCTCCAGATGCGCGTCCGTGGCGGAGACCAGCCGGACGTCGACGGGCACCGGCGTATGGCCGCCCACCGGATAGATTTCGCCCGTCTCCAGCACGCGAAGCAGCGCGGCCTGCACCTCGGGCGGCGACTCACCGACTTCATCGAGGAAGAGCGTCCCGCCCTCGGCGGCGCGAAAGTAGCCTTCCCGGTCCCGGCTGGCGCCCGTGTAGGCCCCGCGCTGCGCGCCGAAGAGCTCCGCGGCGACCAGCTCCTTGGCGAGCGCCCCCAGGTTGACGCTGACGAAGGGGCCGGCGCGGCGAGGACCACTGGCGTGGATGGCGCGCGCCACCAACTCCTTGCCGGTGCCCGTCTCGCCTCGGATGAGCACCGGCACGGTCAGGTCGGCCACCCGGATGATGTCCTCGCGCACGCGGTGGATGCCCTCACCGTGGCCGACGATGCCCAGGTCCAGCACGCCCGGCTGACGGAAGGACGAGGCCAGGTGGAGCAGGAGCACCACGCGGTCGGCCAGCACCAGCGGCACCCCGGCGGACAGCTCCTCGCGGGAGAACTCCCGGCCGCCCACGACGGGCTCGTTCGCCACGCGCACCTGGGTGCCGTCCTCCGGCACCAGCATCCGGAGGCCACCTCGTGGGCCGGGCTCGAACTCCACCGGCTTGCGGCTGAGGAATGGGTCTCCCAACGGGAGGGCCATGAGCCCACCGGGCCGAGAGAAGTCCGGCGCGTTGCGAGACAGGGCCGCCGTGCGCCCCTGGGACGCGAGCACCTCCAGCAACAGCCGCTCGCCAATGCGCTGCGGCTGGGGATGGGACACAATCGTCAAGGCGGGCACGGAGAGCGCCACCGGGCTCTGCCCGGCCTGTGCGCGGCCCGCGGTGGTCGACATGTCTGCGGCGAGTTTCTGCTGCATGGGTATTCGTGTGAGTCCTGGGATACCCGTTGAGCCTACACCTCCGGACGCCCGAGCGCTGGGTTCATCCACCGCGGAAGCGACGTGAGAATCCCGTGGGTTGGGGGAAGTGGCCGGTGCAGGGGCGAGACCTCTCCTCCTCCGCTGGCTCCAACTTCCGGACCCCATGGGATGCGTCCATCTCTTTCGCGACTTCGCCTCCCCGCAAGAGGGGCGCACACGCACTGTCCGCATCTACACACCCGACACGGATGACGCCTCACCTGACAGGTCCTTTCCTGTCCTCTCCATTCAGGACGGGAAGAACGTGTTCGGCCATCCAGAGTCCGCGCGCCTCGACACTTGGAGCACCAACCTCATGCGGAAATGGCTGGTGGCGGAGCACCAGGTGGAGGCGTGGCTCAGCGCGGTTCGTCATTGAAACACTGAAGCCATACAATCGAACGCACGTACCGCGCCCGCCAGGAGCCCGAGTGGACGGCGGTGATGGGCGCCTCACTGGGGCGGCGAGCATCACGAGCGGGACTGGCAGCGACGGCTGCCGGAGGTCATTCGCTGGCTGCTGGGGTGATACGCCGGTCCGTCCGGAGCGTGGCGGAGGAATGGTAGGGTGTCTGCCCAATGGACGTGTTGATTCCAGCGACGCCAGCCGAAATCTTCGTCACGCTCCTCTTCGGCGGCATCTTCCTCTATGCCACCTGGGTCATCGGGAGCTTCGCCCGTGACGCGATGGTGGAGCGGGATGTGCTCAAGCATGGCGAGGAAGCCGAGGCCACCGTGCTCGAGTTGAGGGACACGGGATTGCGCATCAGCCGCCGCCCCGTCTTCGAACTGCTCCTGGAGGTCCGTCAGCGCGGGCGCGCGTCGTATCAGGCGCGAGTGAGGAAGCGGCTGGGGCCACACCAGAGCGCCGGGGCGCTGGGCGAGGGGATGCGCCTGAGCGTCAAGGTCGACCGGGACGACCCCAGCAAGGTCGCCATCGTCGGCGCGGTCAAGACGGCGCCTGTCGAGGCCTTCGTGATTCAAGGACTGCCCTCCGCGGGAGACCCGGTGAAGGCCTTGAAGGATTTGCAGTCGATGCTCGACAACGAGCTCATCACGCAGGACGAGTACGCACAGAAGAAGGCGGAGATTCTCTCGCGTCTTTGAAGCGGCCTCGCCCTACACGATGGACGCGGCGGCCCGCTGCACCTGGGGCACGCCGGGCAGCGTGGGCGCCGGGTTGAGCGCCTGGACCAGCAGCGAGCGCAGCGCGTCCGCCAGGTCATCCGCCGCGCCCAGGGCTCCCGCGGGAGCCCCCTGCAACGCCGCGGGGACCTCCGCGCCCACCACCACCACCGGCATCCGGACCTCCCAGGCCAGGTAGTGCGCGAGCCGCACGGAGGGCTCGGCCACATCCATCAGCAGCGCGCCCAGGGCCCCCGCCGTGAAGGGACGCCACAGCGGCCGCGCCGCCTCCGCGGGGGGCAGCACGCAGAAGTCCAGGCGCAGCACCTCGCTGAGCACCAGTCGCCCCAGCGTGCCGAAGCCGCTCTTCACCGCGGTGGGCTCGGCGGACAGCGCCTCCATGCCGGGCATGCGCGAGAGGACCCGCCGGGCCGCGCTCGCGCCGCTGCCGCACACGAAGATCTTCGCGGTGGCCACCTTCGCGGGCGCTCGCGTGCGGAGAATCCGGCCGCGCAGCGCGTGGACCTCCGCCGCGCCCAGCAGCTCGCCGGACGCGGTCTCCACGCCGTCCCCGTCCGCGGCCCTCGCCACGCCCCGCTGCATGAGCGTGGTGAGGACGTTGAGCACCTCCAGGTCGGTGGCCGGCGCCAGGTCCAGCACCTCGCCCAGGGCGCGTGGCTGGCGAAGCAGGTCCACCACCTGCTGCGTCACCGGATGCTGGTCTCCTTGCAGGTCCGCGTCCGGCGCCAGCATCAGCCGCGTGTGGCGCGGCGGCAGGCCGGGCATCAGCCGGTTCACCTCGTCCGACTGGCGCATGCCCTCCAGCAGCGCGTCATCCATGCCGCGGTTGATGCGCGGCCGTGCCGTGTTGCCTCCGGGCGAGAAGGTGAACGTCCCGTCCACCCACGCCAGCAGGCGGAACAGGGCCTTCTCCCCTTCCACGCGCCCCAGCTTCGCGTTCACCGGGCGGCCTTCGACGACGGAAATCTCGCCCCGGTCGTTGCCGCGCTCCAGCGTCAGCCGGCCGCTGCGCCGGTTCATGCCCAACAACTGCATCAGGTCCGGGATGCTGAGCTGGCTGAGCGAGCCTTCGATTTCCTGCTGCTCGCTCTTGAGGTCCTTGGCCGCCTCGCTGCGCCGGAAGATGTGCTCGATGCGGCTGAGCACCTCGTCCAGGTTGAAGGGCTTGCGCAGGTAGCCGTCCCGCAGGCCGCGCAGCCGGTCCGACTCGAAGCTCGCGGTGGTGAGCACCACCGGGATGTCCTCGGTGCGCGGGTTGGTGCGCAGAATCTGGATGAAGGTGCGCGCGTCCAGCAGCCGGCAGGCCTCGTCGAACAGCGTGAGGTCCGGGTGGCGCAGCACGGCCACCTCCAGGGCCCGCGAGCCATCCGGCGCGTAGTGCACCTGATAGCCCTTGGTGCGCAGGGCCCGCGACAGCGAGCGCACGGACTCGAGGTCGGGGTCGGCGATGAGGATTTTCCGGACCGGGGCCACGGTGGCGCTCCGCTTCGTGTCAGTAGGGCTGCAGGTCGTATTCGGCCTGCAGCTTGGAGATGAGCCCGTCCACCACCGCGGTGTCCGAGGTGTGGAACCCCCACGTCGCTCCGTGGCCCCGCCGCTGGATGAGCGCGTAGGCCGCGTTCTCGGAGAGCCAGAGGATGAACTCGTGCCGCGCGATGCGGTCGTCGCCTTCCAGGAACACGGGCGTCAGCGCGGGGTGTGACTCCAGGTCGACGCGGCGGCCCAGCAGGTAGATGCGCGACGCCAGATCTGGAGGCGCGGACTCCAGCCCGGCGGCGATGTTCAGGTCCGTGCGAATCTCCGGCCCGCCCACGTACAGCAGGCCGCGTGAGCCAGGGTCCCGCATCATCTCCCGGGCAATCTCCGCCTGGAGCTCGTCGAAGAGGACGTCGGACACCTTGCCCCGGCGGCTCGGCTCGGAGCGCTCGTCCACCGGCAGCCGGGGGCTGTTCGGCGTGCCCAGCAGCAGGTCCACCTCGTCCCAGAAGGGCAGCCCGTCCAGCATCAGCCGGCGCTGCAACGACGCGCGCCGCTCGTCCATGCGGCGGCGGCAGCGGTGCACCAGCTCGTCGAAGTCCTCGCCGTCCTTGGGGAAGGTGCTGGCCCCGCCCACCATCGCCAGCGGGAGGCGCTGGTCCACCTCCATGGCCTCGGGCTCCTCGCGCACGGCGGCCACGGCGCGGCGCACGAACATCAGCGCCCCGAAGAAGTCCGTCTCCGGCAGCAGGAGGTAGAACTCCTGGTCGCTCGCCTTCGCGATGACGTCCGAGTCGCGGATGATTTTGCTGAGCGCCTTGATGATGCCGCGCACCGCCTTCTTCGCGTCCGCCGCGCCCTGGCGCACGCGCACCAGCGGCAGGTTGTCGATGGAGAAGGTCAGCAGGGAGAACGTCCGCCCATAGCGCCGGGCCTTGTAGATTTCCTTGGACGCGTAGTCGGTGAAGTAGCTGAGGTTGTACGCCGCCGTCTCGCGGTCTCTGAGGCCCAGGCGCTGGAGCGCGAGCATCTTCCGGCCGTTCTTCAGGCCCACCGCCGCGAAGTCACCCAGCAAGCGGGCATCGCGCGAATGCTCGGGCCGGAAGTCTCCCGACAGCGGGTCGGAGAGCTGCGCCAACCCGACGACCTCCCCCGACGCCACCAGGGGCACGTACATCACCGACGAGCGCTCGTCGCGGGCCAGCCACGGCTGGGCCTCGCGCAGCCGGCCGGACAGCGGCCCTTCCGGGCTCATCTTCTCCGCGAGGAACTGCCGGTCCAGCAGTCCGCGGTAGGCCCGCAGCACCAGGTCTCCCCGGTCATCCACCACCCACAGCGCGGCGCTCTGCGCGTCGCAGATGGCCGCCAGCTCCGAGGTGAGCCGCTCCTGGAGCCACTCCAGGTCGGGATGGGACAGGAGCTCCAGGCAGCGCTGGTGCAGGTTGTGGAAGCGGGCGAACTCCAGGTTCTCGTCACGAAGCTGCGTCCGCTCGCGGCGCAGGGACGCGCGCTCCAGCGCCCGGTCCACGGCGAGCAGCATGTCGTTGGCGTTCACCGGCTTGGAGAGACAGTCCGCCGCGCCCGAGCGCAGCGCCACCTCCGAGCCCCGGATGTCGGTGCGCTGGCTGACGAGGATGACCTCCTGGTCGGGGTCCCGCTCGCGCAGGCGCGCGGTGAGAGCGAAGCCGTCCACGCCCGGCATCACCACATCGGTGATGACCAGGTCGAACGACGTGCGTGCCGCCTCTTCGAGCGCGAGCGTTGCGTTCTCCACGGCCACCACGCGATGCCCGTTATGCGTGAGCAAGTCGCTGGCGAGCTGACGGAAGAACAGGTCGTCGTCGACGACGAGGATGGGTCCGGCCACGGCGCGTTCTGACCTGGGGTGAGAGGAACGCGGGAGGTTACCGGCCCGAGGGAATCGCGACAACGCCCTCGAAGACGAAGGCCACTGGTCCACGGAGGCGGATGTCGGACAGGTCGGCGGGGACGCGGATGCGCAGGTCTCCCCCTGGCAGGGTGACACGCAGCCAGGCATCGGCCGGGAGCCGTTTGGCCAGCACGGCGGCCACGGCGGACGCGCAGGCGCCCGTCCCACAGGCTTGGGTGAGGCCGCAGCCTCGCTCCCAGACCACCACGGTGAGGCCGTCCGAGTCCACACGGACGAACTCCACGTTGGTGCGGTCCGGGAAGGACGGGTGGTGCTCCAGCAGGGGCCCCAGGCGCGAGGCATCCTCCAGCGGTTGGTCCAGGAGGACCATGTGGGGATTGCCCATGCTCACCGCGTAGGCGCGCAGGGGCGGATGGCCCGGCACCAAGGCATCCAGGAAGGGCTGCCCCGTGGCGCCCGAAGGCAGGTTGGGGGCGACCAGCCGGGCGGGGCCCATGGAGATGTCCACGGCCACCACGCGGCCCTCGCCATACGAGGGGTAGCAGGTGAGCACGCCCGCCCCGGTCTCCACGTCGAGGTGGCCTGGCGTCTGGCCCGAGTCATCCACCAGGAACTTCACCGCGCAGCGCAGGCCGTTGCCACACATCTCCGCGATGCTGCCGTCGGCGTTGTGCACGACCATGCGGGCGACGCCACGCTCGGAGGGCAGCAGCGCCAGCACCCCGTCCCCGCCGATGCCCAGGCGCCGGTCGCACATCCACCGCGACGTGGCGGCGTCGATGTCCTCGCCGGAGCCGCGCCGGTCCAGCACGACGAAGTCATTGCCCAGGCCCTGATACTTGAAGATGCGCTCGCGAGCTTCCACGGGCGCAATCCTAGTCGCGAGCGGCTATTCGCGCTCGTCCGGCTTCAGTGGCGTCTTCTCTGGCGGCAGGTCCAGCGCGGGCACCGCGCCTCGGGGGCGCCGCGCCGGGGCCTTGGTGCCCTGCTCCGTCCCGGCGGGGGGGACCAGCTCATTCCTGGCCGGCTCGGGTGCGTCCAACGGGGCGAAGCTGTCCGCGCGGGACGCCGGCCGCCGTGCCGCGGCCAGTTCGGCCTCGCGGTCCGCGAGCTTCTGCTGGAGGTCCTCCACCAGGGACTGGAGGAGCTCCATCTCCGCGGCCAGCTCCAGCACGTCTTCGGGCTGGGAGGACACCTTGAGGGACTCCACGGTGGACAGGAGTTCGGTGCGCTCCACCTCCAGTGCGTCCACGCGGGCCTTCTGGGACTGGAGCTGGGTTTCGAGCCCCCGGAGCTGTTCATCGAGCAGGGAGCGCTCGGTCTGGAGCAATGCGACCTGCCCGGCCGCGCTGCCGTCGTGCTGCTGGAGCTGCTGCGTGGCCACTTCGAGCGCCTGGGACAGGCGGGTGCGCTCGGCGCGCTCGGCGTCGAGGATCCGGACGGCGTCCATGGACGCGGCTTCTAGGGCGGTGACGCGGCCTTCGAGGCGGACCCGGGCGGCGCGGGCGACGGACAGGTCGGACTGGAGGCGCTCGCGGTCGGAGTCCGCACGGGCGAGGCGCTCCTGGGCGGACTGAAGCGTGGCCGCCCGCTCCGTGGCGGCGGTCAGGTCGGCGCGGAGCACCTCGAGCTGGGACGTGAGCTCGGCGACGTGGGCCTCCAGTGTGGCCCTGTCGGCATGGGCGCGGTCAGCGGTGTCGGAGAGCCGGGCCGCGCGGTCGCTGGCCTCTGCCAGCTCCGCTTGCTGTGCCTCGAACCGGGCGTTGAGGTCCGCCAGCCGGGTCTCCGACTCGGCGCGCTGTGCCTCTGCGGAGGCCGCGACTTCCGCGAGCTGCGCTTCGAGTCCAGCGCGCTGCTGCTCCGTCTCTGCGCGGAGTGCATTGGCCCGTTCGACAGCATCGGCGAGTCGTGTTTCGAGCTCCGCGCGAAGGGCCTCGGAACGCGAGACGGCGTCCGAGAGCTTTCCTTCGAATTCGGCGCGTTGGACCTCCAACTCGCTACGGGCCCGCGTCAGTCCATCAGCGGAGTCCGTGAGCTGGGCCTCCAGCGCGTTCGCCCTCGCCTGCTCCGTGGCGGCGGCCTCGGTCGCGCGGGCCAGCTCGGTCCGCAGCGTCTCCAGCGCGGCGCGCTCGGCTTCGAGCGAGTTCTCCATCGCGGTGGCCTTGCCCGCGAAGCGCCGCGCCGTCTCGAGCTGCACCATGAGCAACTCGGCGTTCTCCCGCTGCGCCGCGAGCCGGTCCTGCGCATCCACCAACTCGGCATCAAGCCGAGCGATGTGCATGCCCCGCTCGTTCAGGGCCGACATCGCGCGCTGGAGCTGTGCCCCCAGACGCATGCTCTCCTGCCGCGCGGCGCCCAGATGCATCAGGTCCTGCTGCGCCGCGGCCAAGGCCGTCCGTTCGCGGTCTCGCTCCGCCGTCAGCGCTTCGATTTCGCCGTGCTGCCGCTCCGCCCGAGCGAGCGCGTCGTCCAGCGCACGCTCGACCGCGGAGAGTCGCTCCTGCGCGGCGGCTTCCTGTCGGGTCAGCGCCTCGCGAGCCTCGGCGACGGCATCACTGACACGGCCCGCCTCCGCTTCACGCTCCGCGACCTGCTCACGCAACTGGGCGATCTGCGTCTCCAGCGCCCCGATGGCTCCCGCACGCTCGGCGAGCTGGGCATCCGCCGCGCTTCGGGCCGACTCGAGGTCCGCCAGGGACTGAGCCAGCGCGACCGCACGCGCCGCATCCGACTCCTGCGCCGCGCGCGCCTCCGAGAGTCGGGACTCCAACGCCGAGCGCTGTTCCTTCGCGGTGTCCTCCGCCCACGCTCGCTCCGACTCCAGGCGCGTCACGGTATCGCGCAGCTCCTGCTCGCGAGCCTCGGCCGCCAGACGCTGCGCTTCGAGCGCGCGCTCCTGCTCAGCCATGACACGTTCGGCGGCAGCCAGCCGCTCCTGCCGGGCCTGGTCGCGCTCGGACGCCTCCGTGCGCAGCGTTTGCAGCGCGGACTCCGCCTCGGTTCGCGTGAGTTGCTCCGCTTCGAGCACCGCGCGGACCTGCGCCAACGCGGCTTCGGCCTCTGCACGGCCCTGCTGCTCGGACTCCAGTGCCGAGCGAGTCTGTCCAAGCGCGGCACCGGCATCAGCGCGAGTCTGTTGCTCCGCTTCGAGCGTCGCACGCGACTGCGCCAGTGCGGACTCAGCCTGAGCGCGAGCCTGCTGCTCCGCGGCAAGCGCCTCTCGGGCCTGGGCCAGGGCGGCTTCGATGGCCGCGCGAGCCTGCTGCTCCGCCGCGAACGCCTCGCGAGACTGCGCCAGCACGGCCTCGGTCTCGGCGCGAGACTGTTGCTCCGCCGCGAACGCCTCGCGAGACTGCGCCAGCACGGCCTCGGTCTCGGCGCGAGCCTCCTGCTCCGCCGCGAACGCCTCGCGAGACTGCGCCAGCACGGCCTCGGTCTCGGCGCGCGTCTGCTGTTCCGCAGTCAGCGCAGCACGCGCCTCGGCCAGGGAAGCTTCGGTATCCGCCAGCGACTGCTGCACAGCCCCAAGCGTCGCACGGAGCTGAGCCAGCGCGGCCTCCGCCCCCGTGCGGGCCTGCTGCTCCACCCCAAGCAACCCCTGCACGCGGGCCAGCTCGGCCTCGCCATCGCCGCGCCCCTGGCGTTCGACGTCCAGGTCCGCACGAACCTGGGCAAGCGCCTCACGCTCCGCTGCGAGCGCCTCCTGCGCCTGGGCACGCGCCTCGCGCTCGGAAGCCGCCTCGGCCTGGAGCCGGGTGACGACCTCGTCCGCGCCGAAGGCTCGCTCCCGCATCGCGGTGAGCTCCGCGGCCAGCCGTTCACGCTCCTCACGTTCGGAAGCGAGCGCCGTCTGGCCTTGAGCCTCGTGCCGGACCAGCGCCTCCTGGGCCGATACGAGCTCCGCCTCGGTCCGCGCGCGCAGCGCCAGCGCCTCATCCAGGCGAGCCTGAACCCCTACAAGCGAGTCCTCCGCCTGAGCCCGTCGCTCCGACTCCGCGGTGAGCGCCACCTCCAACCGCGCGCGCTCTTGCCCCTCCACCTGGAGCAGCGCCTGCGCATCCCCGAGCGCCGCTTCCCACCGAGCGCGCCGCTCCTCTTCGGAAGCAAGCGCGTCCCGAACCTGGCTCAGCGTCTGGCGAGCCTCATCCAGTCCAGCCCGAGTCTCCGCGAGCGTCGCCTCGGCATCACTGCGCCGCGCCTGCTCGGCCTCGAGCTGCGCACGCAGCGCCTCCAACGCACGGGTCCGCCCCTCCTGCTCGGAGTCCAGCGAATCCCGAACCTCCGCCAGGGAGTTCTCCAGCGCGGTGCGCCGAGCGACCTCCGCGTCCAACGCCTCACGGGTCCGCGAGAGCGTGGCCTCGGCCTCCGTCAGCCGCTGCGCCGCGCCCTCCAGCTTCCCACGCGCCAGCCGCAGCGCCTCCTCCACCGCGGCCCGGGCCTCACGCTCCGAATCCAGCTCCCCGCGAACGCGCCCGAGCTGTTCCTCCGACGCCTGCCATTCCAGGTGCGCGGACTCCAGCTCCTCGCGAGCGGTCCGCAGCGCGGACTCCAGCTCCGCCGCGCGCTCCGAGGACTGCCGTCCCGTACGAGCGTGCGAGGAAGCCTCGGACTCCAGCTCCACCACGCGCCGGACCAAGGCCGCGCGCTCCTCCGCCAGCTCCTGCCGCCGGGCCTCGACCTCGCCCTTCGCGGAGACCTCATCCAGGACCTGCTGCTCCAGCGCGGTCGCCCGAGCCCGCTCGTCCTCCAGCTCGCGCTCCAGCGACGTCAGCCGGGACTGGAGCGCGTCCCGCTCCGTCTCCAGCGCCTGCCCCAGGCGCTCCTCGGTCCGAGCGCGCTCCGCCTCCAGCGCCTCCAACCGCTGCGAGGCGTGATGAAGCGACTCCTCCCACTTCTGCGCCGTGGCCCGCGCGGAAGCCTCCGCGTGCGTCAGGGCCTCCACCTCCTGGCCCAGGCGGGACTGCGATTCGCGAGCGGCGGCCAGCTCCGTCTCCAGGCCCCGGACCTCCGCCTGGAGCGACTCCAGCCGCGACTCCGCGTCCTTCCGAGCCCCCTCCGCCGAGGCCGTCCGCTGCCGCGCGTCCACCAGCTCCCGAGCCGTGCGCGCGAGCTCCGCATCCTTCATGGAGACGGCGGCGCCCGCGTCCCGGGACGTCTCCGCGGCCTGAGCCGCCTCGGCCTTCAGGTGCTCCACGGCCGCCAGGGCCGCCGAGTACTGCTCCGCGATGCGCAGCTCCCGCTCGCGCGCGGCCTCCGCGGCACGCCGCCGGTCCTCGGACTGCTCCACGGCGCGCTCGGCCGCCAGCCGGTCCCGCTCGCGCTCGATGCGCAGCGTGGCCTGCTCCTCCTGGAGGTCCCGCACCTGCGTATACGCCTGCGTCAGCCGCTCGCGGGCCTCCTCTAGAGAAGCCGCCGTCTCCTCACGACGAGCACGCTCCAGCCGCAGCGACTCCTGGGCCGCCAACACCTGCACGCCCGCGTCCGCCTGGGCACGCTGCGCGGCCTCCACCTCCAGCCGCTGCGCCGCCAGCCGCCGGTCCGCGTCGGCCAGCCGCTCCTGCGCCACCTGGAGCTCCAGCTCGCGGCGCCGCAGCTTCCCGGACAGGTCGTCCCGCTCGCGCTGTGCCTCATGGCTCCCTCGCGCCTGCTCCAACTGCGCGGTGAGCCGGGCCACCTCATCCCGGGCCGTCTCCAAGGAGGGACGCAGCGACGCCGCCTCCGCCTCCCGGTCCGTCAGCTCCGCGCGGAGCTTCGTCAGCGACTCCTTCAGCCGGCCGCTGCGCTCCTCCCAGGACTTCGCGCGCGCCACCACTTCATCGAGCTTGCCCCGCGTGAAGGCCAGCGGCTCGGGAGGCAGCTGCACCCAGGTCGGGTCCACCACGCGCGCCGGGTCCTGCCCCGCCACCACCAGGAAGTAGGCGGCCTCGCTGTGATTCACCAGGGTGCCGTCCACCTGGAGCCCTTCGCCCCGCTCGAAGGCGAGCTGGTAGCCCAGCACCGGGGACTGCGTGGCCACCTCCACCTGGGCGAAGTGGACCGACAGGGCGTCCAGCAGTTGACCATAGGTGGGCGGCACGCCCTCCTCGGCCTCCAGCAACTGGGGCAACGCGAGCCCCGCGACGTTGCGCAGGCCGCCCACGAGGAAGCCCTGCTTCGTCACCAGCCGCGCCAGCTCCGCCAGCAGCTCCGGCGCCTTCACGTACGGCGCCAGGTCCGCGACCAGCACCACATCGAAGCTGCCTGACTCGAAGTCGTCGTAGACGTTGGCCCGGAAGCGCAAGACGGGACCGCCGTGCGCCTTTTGCGCGGCCTCGACCGCCGCTACATCCCTGTCGCACGACACGACCGCGCGCGCGCCTCTCTCCACGAGGAAGCGTGCGCTCTCGCCCCCGGTGGAGGCGACCGCATCGACTTCCAGGACCCGTCGACGGGCGAAGAGGCTCTCCGCGAAAATGTAGCGGGGCAGCAGCTCGCTGGGCCCCAAGCGGCGGAATGTGTGGTGCATCGGTGTGTTCGGGAGTGGGAGTATACCCCCGGGCAGGCGCGCCCCAAGTTAAGCGCCGGGGCTGGAAATGGGCCTCGCGCTCGCACGTCAGGAGGGCAGGCGACATGAACGGAACGGCACAACAGGGATTCGGCTATCGGGCGCGGCGTACCTTCACGCGGCTCCTCGTCTTCACTCTCATCCTGGGCCTGGGCGGCGTGGTCGTCTTCCTCCTCTCCCAGCTCAACGCGCGCACCTTCACCCTGGCCCTCCAGGACGGGCAACTGGTGGTGATGAAGGGCCGCAACGCCCCCATGGGCGCGGTCCCCTACCGGACCGGGGACCCGCGGCTGGCGGACGCCTATGCGCCCGTCGCCATCGAAGGCCAGGACGTCTCGGCCCTCCTGACGCGCAAGTTCACCGACCGGGACGAGTTGGACCAGGCCCTGTTCCCCGTCCTGGAGGCCCTGGCCCGGCCGCGCATCGCGTCGGACGAGCCGGCCCGGGTCGACCAGGGCCTCTACTACCTCCGGCGCGCGGAAAAGCTCTCCGGCATCACCGAGGAGCAGCGCCTGACGCTCCAGAAGCACATGGTGGACGTGGCCTACTACCAGGCCCGGCAGAAGCTGGAGGACGCCCGCCGGCTGGTCAGCGAGGCCCTCACCCAGCTCAAGCTGGCCGCGGAGAGCCAGAGCCGCCACGCGCGCAGCGCCAACCAGATGCTGTCCGTCGTGGCCCCGCCGGCCCGCGATTTGGAGGAGTCGCTGCGGCGCGCCGTGCACACCCTCAGCGGCCCCCAGGCGGCCCCCCAGGCGCCGTCCCAGCC
>NZ_JABFNS010000078.1 GCF_013116825.1 Myxococcus xanthus | reverse complement strand
CATCCCCCCCACCCTCCACTGCCGCACGCCCAACCCGAACATCGACTGGGCGCGCAGCCCCTTCTTCGTGAATGCCGCGTTGAGGGACTGGCAACCGCACGACCACCGGCGCCGCGCGGGCGTGAGCTCCTTCGGCATTGGTGGCACCAACGCCCACGCGCTGCTGGAGGCGCCGCCGCCCCCAGCGCCCTCCGGTCCGTCACGGCCATGGCAGCTGCTGGTGCTCTCCGCGAAGAAGCCGGCCGCGCTCGACGCGCTCACCCAGAACCTGGGCACGCACCTGGAGGCGCACCCCGAGCAGTCCCTGGCGGACGTGGCCTACACCCTCCAGATTGGCCGCAAGGCCTTCCCGCACCGGCGCGTGGTGGTCTGCGAGAGTGGCGAGGACGCGGCCACGGTGCTGTCCGAGGTGAACCCCGAGCGCGTGTTCACGGACGTGGCCAAGGACGGTGGCCGTTCCGTCGTGTTCCTCTTCCCCGGCGGTGGCGCGCAGCACCTGCGCATGGGGCAGGAGCTGTACGAGAAGGAGCCCGCCTTCCGCGACGCCTTCGACGCGTGCGCCGCCATCTTCCAGCGCCGCGGCGGACCGTCGCTTCGCACGGTGCTGTACCCGGCAGGCGACGCGGACGCGGGCGCGCCCCTTCCCCGTCCCTCCGTGGGCCTGCCCGCGCTCTTCACGGTGGAGTACGCGCTGGCCAGGCTGTGGGAGTCCTGGGGCATCCAGCCCGAGGCGATGATTGGCCACAGCATGGGCGAGTACGTGGCCGCCTGCCTCGCGGGTGTCTTCTCGCTGGAGGACGCGCTGGCGTTGGTGGCCGAGCGTGGCCGCCTCTTCGAGCAGCTTCCCTCCGGCGCGATGGTGAGCGTGGCCCTGTCCGAACAGGAGCTGCTGCCGATGCTGGGCGAGCACCTGTCCCTGGCCGCCGTCAACGGACCATCGCAATGCGTGGTGGCCGGCGACACCGCCTCGGTGGATGCGCTCTCCGCCGACCTGGCGACGCGGGGCATCGAGCACCGCCGCGTCCACATCGACGTGGCCGCGCACTCCCACCTCATCGACTCCATCCTGCCGGCGTTCGCGGCCTTCGTCGGGCGGCTGAAGCTCCAGACGCCGACGCAGCCCTTCGTCTCTGGCGTCACGGGGACATGGGTGACCGAGGAGGAGGCCACCGACCCGAGGTACTGGGTGCGCCACCTGCGGCAGACGGTGCGCTTCGGTCCAGGCGTGCGTTGCCTCCTGGAGAACCCTTCGCGCGTGCTGCTGGAGGTCGGTCCCGGGCGGACGCTGGGCTCGCTCGCGCGCCTGCAGGTGGAGCGCGGCCAGCCCACCGTGGTGCTCACGTCGATGCGGGCGCCTCGTGAGCCCGGCTCCGACATGCGCTTCGTCCTCACCACGCTGGGCCGGCTCTGGGCGGCGGGCGTGCCCATGGACTGGCGGCGTCTCCAGGCCGGAGAGCAGCGCCGGCGCGTGGTGCTGCCCACCTACCCCTTCGAGCGCAAGCGGCACTGGCTGGAGCCGAACGCAGCCGGCATCGCGATCGCCAGCGACGTCTCGCTCGCCCGGCGCAAGGACGCGGCGGACTGGTTCTATCTGCCCTCCTGGAAGCGCACGCTCGCACCGCGCGCGAGTACCGCCGCGCCCCAGAACTGGCTCGTCTTCACCGACACCGGTGGGCTGGGAGACGCCTTGGCGACACGGCTGGCGGAGAGCGGCGGCCGGGTCATCCGGGTGTCGCAGGGCTCCGACTTCCGCCGAGTGGATGACGGCGCCTTCGAGGTGGACCCCGCCCGACCGGAGACCTACGCGGCGCTGCTGAACGCGCTCGCCGAGGACGCCTGCCGGCCCGAGCGCATCGTCCACCTGTGGAGCGTGGACTCCGCGGGAGAAGGACTGGCGGGCGTGGATCACGCCCAGCGCACCGGCTTCTTCAGCCTGCTCTTCCTCGCACAGGCCCTGGCTGGCCATGGCGCGTCCGGGCCCGTGCAAATCACGGTGGTCTCCAGCGGCGTGCAGGCCGTCACCGGGAATGAGGTGCTGGCTCCGGAGAAGGCCACGCTCCTGGGCGCCTGCCGCGTGCTGCCACACGAGGTGCCGGGCCTGTCATGTCGGTCGATCGACGTAGAGGCCCCGAGCTGTAGCAAGACGCTCCAGGCCCTGGTGACACGGCTGATGGGTGAGCTGGCCACGAGCTCCTCCAGCGGCGCCGTGGCGCTCCGAGGCCCGAACCGCTGGGAACAGTCGCTCGAACAGGTGCGCATCTCCGCGCCCGCAGCGGATGCGCCGCCGCGCCTGCGTCCCCGAGGCACGTACCTCATCACCGGCGGCCTGGGCGGCATCGGCCTGGTGCTGGCGGAGTCGCTCGCGCGGCAGGTCCAGGCCCGGCTGGTGCTGGTGGGCCGCAATGCCCTGCCGGAACGTGACACCTGGGACACCTGGCTCACCGAGCACGGTGAGCAGGACCGGGTGAGTCAGCGGATTCGCCAGGTGCGGGCCCTGGAGGCGCTGGGCTCCGAGGTCCTGGTCCTCTCGGCGGACGTTGGCGACGCCGAGCAGATGGCCGAGGTGCTGCGCCGGGCGCGTCAGGCCTTTGGCGAGCTCCACGGCGTCATCCACGCCGCGGGCGTGCCCGCGGGCGGCCTTGCCCAGCTCCGCACCCAGAAGGCCGTGGAGGACGTCCTGCGCCCCAAGGTGTCGGGCACGTGGATCCTCCACGCGCTGCTGCGCGACACGCCCCTGGACTTCTTCGTGCTCTGCTCGTCTCGCACCGCCTACACGGCGGAGCCCGGGCAGATTGACCACTGCGCCGCGTGCGCCTTCCAGGATGCCTTCGCGCACCAGGCCGCGGCGACGGGGAGCCTGCCGATCATCTCCCTGGGCTGGGACACCTGGCGCGAGGTGGGCCAGGCCGTAACGACGCAGATGCCGGACGGCGCCAACCCGATGCGGGAGGCGATGCTGGCCCATGCCCTGACACCGGCCGAGGGCGTGGACGTCTTCGAGCGCGTGTTGGCGCAGGCCCCCACCCACGTCGTGGTGTCCACCGAGGACCTCCGAGCGGCCATGGCGCGCAGCGCCTCGCTGCTCCAGGACTTGATGGGCCCCATGGAGACGGACGCCGCGCCGGCGGCCGAGCGCGCGGCGCCGGCCAGCATGGACGAGGCGGAGCGCGAGCTGGCGGACATCTGGCAGCGCTTCCTGGGCGTGGAGAGCGTGGCGCTGCATGAGAATTTCTTCGAGCTCGGCGGGAACTCGCTGATTGGCCTGAAGGTCATCAACGAGGTGAAGCGCCGCTTCGGCAAGGAGCTGCCGGTGGTGTCGCTCTTCGAGAACCCCACGCTCAGCGCCATGGCCCGGCTGCTGACCCGAGGGCAGGAGCAGGCCTCGGCCACCACCAGTGACCGGCGAAGCCGTGGAGCCAGGCGTCGGGAGCTCATCCAGCAGCGGCGCCAGTCGGGGAACTGAGCGCAAGAGGGGGACAGCGTGTCGGACAGCAACACGGGGATGGAGATCGCAATCACCGGCATGGCCGGGCGCTTCCCAGGCGCGCGCAACCTGGAGGAGCTGTGGCGCAACCTCTGCGACGGCGTGGAGTCCATTGAGCCGCTTTCGGACGAGGCAGTCCTCAAGGCGGGCCTGCCCTCCGAGGTGCTGAAGGATCCGCACTTCGTGAAGGTGGCCTCACGGCTGGACGACGTGGCGGGCTTCGACGCGGCCTTCTTCGGCTACACGCCGCGCGAGGCGGAGGTCATGGACCCGCAGCAGCGCCTCTTCCTGGAGTGCGCGCTGGAGGCGTTGGAGGACGCGGGCCATGGCGCCCCGCCTCCCGAGCTGCTGGTAGGTGTCTTCGGCGGACAGGCCCTGAGCACCTACCTGCTGCTCAACCTGCTGGGGAACGCGGAGCTGATGCGCACGGTGGACCCGCTCCAGCTCAACCTGGGCAACGCGGGCAGCTTCCTCACCACGCGGGCCGCCTACAAGCTGGACCTGCGCGGCCCCAGCTTCAACATCGAGAGCGCGTGCTCCACGTCGCTGGTCGCGGTCCACGTCGCCTGTCAGAGCCTGCTCAATCAGGAGTGTGACCTCGCGCTCGCGGGCGGCGTGTCCATCAACCTCCAGATCCAGGGCGGCTACCGCTACGTGGATGGCGGCATCCTGTCGCCGGACGGACACTGCCGCCCCTTCGACGCGCAGGCCAAGGGCATCGTCTTTGGCAGCGGCGCGGGCGTGGTGGCGCTGCGCCGCCTGGAAGATGCGCTGGCGGATGGCAGCCCCATCTACGCAATCATCAAGGGCTCCGCGGTGAACAACGACGGCGCCGCGCGCGTGGGCTACACCGCGCCGGGCGTCGAGGGCCAGGCCGCCGTCATCTCCGAGGCCCTGGGCAGCGCGGGCGTATCGGCCGGGAGCATCGGGTACGTGGAGGCGCACGGCACCGGCACCGCCCTGGGAGACCCCATCGAAGTGCAGGCCCTCATCCGCGCCTTCGGAGACGAGGCGGCCGGACCGCGCACCTGCGCCCTGGGCTCCATCAAGCCCAACCTGGGCCACCTGGACGCGGCGGCGGGCGTGGCGGGCCTCATCAAGACGGCGCTGGCGCTGAAGCACCGCAAGCTGCCCCCCAGCCTCAACTTCGAGACGCCGAACCCCAACATCCCCTGGGACGCGAGCCCCTTCTACGTCAACACGAAGCTGCGCGAGTGGAAGGCACCCGCCCGCGAGCCTCGGCGTGCCGGCGTGAGCAGCTTCGGCATGGGCGGCACCAACGCCCATGTCATCCTGGAGGAGCCGCCCGCTCGCGCCCCGGTTCCGTCCACGCGCCCGCACCAGTTCCTGGTCCTGTCGGCGCGCACGCCCACGGCGCTCGCCGCGCAGGCCTCCCGGCTGGAGGAGCACCTCCGCGCGCACAAGGGCCTGGAGCCCGCGGACGTGGCGTACACGCTCCAGGTGGGCAGACGGCGCCACCCGCACCGCCGCGCCATCGTTTGCCAGGGGCGTGAGGACGCGCTCACGGCGCTGGGCGACATCAGCCGGCAGCTCTCCGCCACCGAGGAGCGCACCAGCCGCCCCACCGTGTTCATGTTCCCTGGCCAGGGCGCGCAGTACGCGGGCATGGCGCAGGGCGTGTACGAGAACGAGCGTGGGTTCCGCGCGGACGTGGACGACTGCGCCACCCGGCTCATCCCGCACCTCAAGCTGGATCTGCGCGACGTCCTCTTCCCCCCCGCGGACCGCGCCGAGGAAGCCCAGCGGCAGTTGCAGCAGACGCGGTTGGCCCAGCCGGCCCTCTTCATCATCGAATACGCGCTCGCGCGGCTGTGGATGTCCTGGGGCGTGCGGCCCGAGGCCATGGTGGGCCACAGCATCGGTGAGTACGTGGCCGCGTGCCTCGCGGGCGTCTTCACCTTGCCGGACGCGCTGGCCCTCGTGGCCGCGCGAGGCCAGCTGATGCAGGACCTGCCGCCGGGCGCCATGCTCTCCGTCGCGCTGTCGGAGGCGGAGCTGGTGTCGTCGCTGGACGCGCGGCTGTCCGTGGCCGCGGTGAACGCGCCGTCGATGACGGTGGTCGCCGGCCCCGACGACGCCGTGGACGCGCTGAAGGCCCGGCTGGACGCACGTGGCGTCCAGTCGCGTCGCCTGCACACCTCGCACGCCTTCCACTCGGCGATGATGGACCCCATCGTCGCCCCCTTCACCGAGCAGTTGCGCCGGATGAAGCTGTCCGCGCCGCAGATTCCCTTCCTCTCCAACGTCACCGGCACGTGGGTGACGGCCGCCGAGGCGAAGGACCCGGCCTACTGGGCCCGCCACCTGCGTCAGCCCGTCCGCTTCGCCGCGGGGCTCGCGCAACTGCAACCCGCGCAGGTGCTCCTGGAGGTCGGTCCCGGCCGCACGCTGACCACCTTCGCGTCCCAGCCTGGCGCGCTCCGGCAGGCGCCCACCACGGTGACATCGCTCCGTCATCCGGACACGCGGCAGGCGGATACGGCCGTGCTGCTCGGCGCGCTGGGACAGCTCTGGCTGTCCGGCGTGGATGTGGACTGGGAAGCCTTCAACGGCGAGGCACGGCGCCAACGCGTCGGGCTGCCCACCTACCCCTTCGAGCGCAAGCGCTACTGGGTCTCCCCCGACGGGCACCGCGCCCTGGCATCCGCGCCGTCCGCGGAGCGCGCCCCCGAAACGGCGGAGCCCGGCGAGGCCCCCGCCGCGGGCTACTCCCGCCCGGCGATGGCCGTGGCCTACGTGGCGCCCGACACCGAGGACCAGCAGGTGGTGGCGCGCATCTGGGAGGACGTGTTGGGCGTGCGGCCGGTGGGCGTCCACGACGACTTCTTCGCGCTCGGTGGACACTCCCTGCTGGCCACCACGGTGGTGGGACGGCTGCGGGACACCTTCGGCTTCACGGTGCCGTTGCAATCGCTGTTCGAGGCGCCGACGGTGGCTCGACTGGCGGCCCTGGTGGCCGAGCAGCGCAAGAGCCCCGGGCATGACGACCCGGAGGTGGAGGCCCTGCTGCGAATGCTGGCCGAGCTCACCGCCAAGGAGGGCGCGGTCAGCCGTTAGCCGCGCGCCTACACCCCTTTTGAGAGACAGCCCCATGGCACCTCCTATCTCCCCACCCCTGAAGGCGCTCCTCCTGGCCATGGAGTACACGCCGAACGTGGCCGGCGGTGTGGGCACCTATGTCTACGAGCTGGCCCGCGGGCTGGCGCGGGGCGGGTGCAAGGTCACCGTCCTGGCGTACACGCCCGGCGAGCCCGCCGTGCTCCGCGAGCCCAACCTCACCGTGCACATGATGCCGCCCAGCCGCGGCAGCCTCTCCCAGGCGGGAAAGCTCTCCCTGGTGGGCGGCATCCGCGTCTTCAACGACGACCTGATTCACCGGGGCCGCGAGCTCATCCACGAGGAGAAGCCAGACCTCATCCACTTCCACCAGTGGCACACCCACCGCGCCGCGCGAGCGCTGGCCCACGAGGCCGGTGTGCCGGTGCTAGGGACCAGCCACTACATCTCCGAGCCCGCCGAGCGATGGTGGGGACAGACGCCCGACCCGGAGATTCTCGAGGAGGAGCGCAGCTTCTACGACGGGTCGACAAACGTCATCTCGGTGAGCGACTCCATGAGCGAGCTCATCCGGGAGACGTATGGGATGCCGGCGTCGCTGCTGCACACCATCCACTGCGGCATGGACGCGGGCCCATTCCTCCAGCCCTCACACGCCCCGGAGGACTACGCCCGGCTGCGCGCCACGGTGGCCACGCCGGAGGACCCGGTCGTCCTCTACACGGGCCGGCTCCATCCCATGAAGGGCATCAGCGCCATCTTCGCCGCCGCCGAGCGCGTGCTCGAACGGCGCCCCAACGTGCGCTTCCTCCTGGCCGGCGGCACCGACTCGCGTGAGTCCACGCAGATGGTGCAGACGCTGACCCAGCGCTACGCGCACCTGCGCCACCGCATCAAGCTGCTGGGCAAGCTGCCACGCCAGCAGCTCGGGCTGCTCCATCGAATCGCGGATCTGGCGCTGGTGCCGTCGCTCTACGAGCCCTTTGGCTACACGGCCATCGAGGCCATGGCCTCCGGCCTGCCGCTGGTGGCGACGCGCTCCGGAGGCCCGTCGGAAATCGTGGACCACGAGAAGACGGGCCTGCTGGTTCCCGTGCTCCCCGGCGCACCGGGAGGTCCGCGCGAAGTGGACGTCGAGTCGCTCGCCGCCGCACAGCTCAACCTGCTGGAAGACCGTGAGCGCGCGCGGCGCATGGGGCTCGCCGGCCAGCAACGCGTGGTGGAGCTGTTCAGCCTTCCGCGCATGGTGGCCGCCAACCTCGCCGTGTACCAGAAGCTCGTCGGCGGACAGGGTCGCGAGGTGCGGTCATGACGGATTGGTTGGCCTTCCACGTCCCCGCACCGGCGTCCTGGGTGCGGCTGTTCTGTCTGCCTCACGCGGGCGGCAGCGCCTCCCTGTTCCGCACCTGGCAGGCGGAGCTGGGGCAGGACATCGAGGTGTGCCCGGTGCAGTTCCCCGGCCGGGAGAACCGCCTTCGCGAGCCGCCCCTGCGCGCGCTGCCGGACGTCATCGCCCCCCTGGTGGACGTGCTGGCGAAGCACACGGACAAGCCCTATGCCCTCTTCGGACACAGCATGGGCGCGCTGCTCGCATACGAGCTGACGCGGGCCCTGCGCGAGCGCGGGCTGCCAGCGCCGCTGCACCTCTTCGTCGCCAGCTACCGGGCGCCGCACACGCTCCAGGTCCACACCCCGGCCACAGCCACCCATGACATCGACGCGTCCGAGGCCCGGCGCCTGGGTGAGTCACGCGCCGTCTCGGGCGAGATGGCGGAAGAGCTGCTGACCTTGATGCGCGCCACCATGCTGGCGGACACGGCCGTGTGCGAGGGCTACTCGTGGAAGCCGGGCCCCGTCCTGGCGTGCCCGCTCTCCGCCTTCCGCGGCTTCGACGACTACGTGCCCGATGACGCGACGGAGGCGTGGCGCCAGCTCACCTCCGGTCCGTTCGCCACCCAGACGTTCCTGGGGGACCACTTCTTCCTGCGACAGACGCCGCGCGGCCTGCTGCAGCACATCCGCCGGAGCCTCACCAGGCTGCGGCCCGCATCGACTCGCTGACCCCATTTTCAAAGGAGTCTTCCCGATGAAGTACCTCGTCTACGTCAAGGATCGCACCTCGGGCCCCCAGCCCCAGGACCCCATCGCCCTCAACCGCGCTGTCCGTGACTGGGTGGGCGCGCGCCTCCAGGACGGCACCTTCGACTGTGCCTACTACGTCCTCCCGAAGATGGGCCTCTGTATCCTCAACGCCGACTCGCATGAGTCGCTGCTGACGCTGCTGCGCGCCTGGCCGTCCTTCCCGTTCCAGGAGTTCGAAATCCACATGCTGGCGGACGTGCGCCACGGCATCGACAACAACTTCGAGCGCCTGCAGAAGGCTCAGGGCCAGAGCGAGAGCGCGGCCTGACGCACCACCCGGGAGAGCTGCCATGAGCACCGCCACCGCCCAGAAGGGCGCAGAACCCCTGGTTCCTGAGCGCATGCCGCTCGACAACCGCCGGGCCTTCTACGAACGCATCGAAGCGAACAACAAACCCGTCATCCTCACCGACGCCATGAAGGGCTGGCCCGCGGCCGAGCGGTGGACCTTCGACTACTTCGCCACGAAGTACCGCGACGTGAGCGTCCCCGTGGAGTGGCTGCAATACAACGCCAAGGACACGGGCGGCGTGGAGCGCGTGGGCCGCGTGCGGAAGATGAGCATGCAGGAGTACGTCGACACGCTGAAGGCGAAGGGCGGCGAGACGCCGGGCTACCTCATCGGCAATGACCTGTTCCGCACCCTGCCGGAGCTGCACAAGGACGTCCGCTTCGACGACTACGCCGTCCAGCGCAAGCTCACCGAGCAGCTCTTCTTCATGGGCCCGCGTGGCACCTTCACCCAGCTCCACCTGGACCGCGCCCACAACCTGCACGCCGTCATGGTGGGCCGCAAGCAGTGGCAGTTGTATTCGCCTAAGCGGGACGCGGAGCTGAGCCCGGCGAAGCTCAGCCACCCGTGGTCCGTCGTGAGCGCCCACGACCTGACGCCCCACGGCGGCAAGGCGGACCAGCTCCCCGGCGGCCTCGTCCCGGACTACGACTTCGTCCTGGAGGCTGGGGAGATTCTCTACCTGCCCTATGGCTGGTGGCACCGCGTGTACACGGTGGAGGACGCCATCGCCACCAACTACTGGTGGTGGACCTGGTCGATGCTGGCCAGGCTGGGCCCGAAGCTCATCCCCTCCATCGCCCTGAGCGCGGTGGGCCGCATCCGCAAGCAGCAGAAGCTGGGCCGCGAGTACCGAGAGCAGTAACGCGGCCCCGCGGCCTCACTCCAGTTCGATGAGGGCGCCCACGATGGCGCCCTGCGCGACGTTCACCACGCCGGTGCCCCGCTGCATGGGGCACATGCGGAGGAAGTGCCCGCCGTAGGTCTCTCCCAGCACGAAGAGCCCCCAGACGGCGATGTGGGGAACCACCGTGCCTTCCGGTCCCAGCGCGTGGAGGGGCATCGGGTGCACGCGCTCCTGCACCACCCAGCCGCCCACGTCGAGCGCCTTGCGCACGGCCGTGTCCCAGTCTGCGGCGGAGGTCGTCCCGCCCACCAGAACGGACTCGCCGCCGTAGTCCCGGCCCGGCTTGAGGACCAGGGACTCGCGTTGCGAGGCCAGCAGCTCCGGAACCAGGTACCGCGCCCCGTCCCGCTCGACGTGCGTCCGTTCCACCCGGCAAGACCAGGGCACGTTCCGGCGCACCAACTCCTGCTCCGCCTCGGACAGCGCGGGCGACGTCACGTGCTCCCAGAGCAGCGCGAGGTTGCGCTTGTCGTCGAGCACATCCTGCGCCGGGCCGTTGAGGAGGCTGACCGCCCGGGCATCGAACGCGGCCTGGGCTTGCGTGACGTAGGTCGCTCCCGCCATCGCCAGCCTGTCTCGCGCGTCGTACTCCACGACGGCGTGCAGCCGCTTTCCCCGGAGCGTGAGGTGGGCGCCGGCCTCTGACGCCACCGAGCCATAGGCGGCCAGGAGAACCTCGCCGCGCGCACCTTCGGGCTGGAGGAGTTCCTGGAGCTGGGCGGTGAAGAACCGGCTCACCTGCTCCGCCGGGCCTGCTTCCGGCAAGGTGCTGGGGGAGAAGAGGATGCCGATGTTGCACTCCCCTTCCCAGTCGATGTCGCGCCGCACGGTGTCGACAACGTTGGAGAAGAAGTCGCGCAGCGTCCGCGGCTGCCGGACGCGGAGCCGCTGCTCCATGGCGAAGCGCTGCATCGCGGGCTGCGCCAGCACCTGTTGGACGTGGATGGCCGTCTCCCAGCCTCCGACACCCGCGGTCAGGTTGAACTCCACGCACTTGAAGGCCGTGCCGTCATGAATGAAGTCACCACGGCCAATGGCTCCGCGGGCGTCATCCGTCCGCGCCAGCGCCTCGAGCGCCGCGTGCGCCCGCTCATGCGGCAGCCCGTAGAACGCCGCCGCGCGATCCGTGGCCCCCAGCAGGCGCCGGGGGGCTCGCTTGATGAGCCGGCAGAGCGCCGGGGCGACCTCCCGCATCTGTCGCGCGAACGGGCCCTCCACGAAGGTGGGCCATGCATGCAGCTCATAGGTGATGAACGGCGACGCCTCGTGCGGCTTGAACTTGTGGCGCGACAGGGCCTCGGGGGCGCGCTCCGTGAACTCCAGGAACGCAGCGGCGGCAGGGGAAAGCTGGCCGTGCAGCGCTTTGACGTCTGGAGGGAATGGTCCGCCGGGAATCGGCTCGGGCGCGCTCATGGGCGTACGGCTCCTTCAATGAACAGGGGTGAGACCGTTGAAAGACCGCGGGCTGGTCAAGACATCTCGCAGACCAGCCGCAGCTCGCTCGTGTAGCGGCGCTGAGCCGCGTCGGTGAGCCAGAGGTGCTCGGGGTCCGGAAGCATCTCCGAGAACTGGACGCGTGAAGCCGGCGACTCCTCCGCCGTGCGCCGCACCAGCTTCGCCATCATCTCCACCAGCAAGGGGCTGTCGAAGTCCACGAAGCACGGCTTGCGCTCCGTCGCCACCTTGAAGAACGCGAAGCGCGGAATGCCCAGTCGCTGCTGCCAACGCCGGGCCTCCAGCCATTGCGTCATCGGGTCCGCGAGTCCGGCGAAGCCCAGCTCGGAAGCAGGCGCGCTCCAGCGCTCACGGGCGACGACCACGCCATCCACCGTCACCCGAGGCGAGTAGTCATCGGCCAGCGCCAGGTCGAAGATGCTGGCGCAGCGCTGCTCCAGGAACACGGCCATGAACTCCATCAGGCCGAAGCGGCGCCCACTCACGCGGTCGAGGACCTCCAGCGTGCCGGCACGCCGCTCCACCACCATGTCCCCCACGCGGAGCGCGCGAGCACCCGGCTGGGGCGGCGGCTCCTGCCCGGAGAGGTAGTAGAGGCTGTCTCGCGGGAAGAGGCACGGCAGCGTCCGCTGGCTCCACTCGGACTTCGGGAACACGGGCACCACGTCGGCCCCGGTGGAACACCGCTCCGCGAGCGCGAAGAGCTCCTCGGGCGCTGGGTGCTGTTCCACGAAGAGCGAGGAGATGCTGTTGCACAAGTGCAGTTCGCCCAGCACCAACTGGTAGTCCCCGGCGCGAACGGCCTCCTCGCTGGCCGCGTCAATCATCACATCCGGCGAGGCGTGCCAGCGGCTTCGCCACGCCGGGCCCGCCTCGCCGAAGGCCTCGAGCACGCGGGGCCGGAGCGAATCGACGGTGCGCGTCTGGCGGCGGACCTCCGGCTCCAGGGCAAAGAGCTCACGCCAACGCCGGCGATGCTCGGCGACGGCCTTGGCCACCGGCATCAGCTCCGCTTCAGAGGCCGGGTCCTTGAGACCCTGAACGAAGGCGAGCTGGAGCGCCGTGAGCGACACGGGTGCGCCGCCTTCGGACAACCGGTCGAAGAGCGCATCCAGGCCCGCGCGCGTCCCCCGTGTCACCTCCCCCACCAGCCACCGCGCTCCGGTCAGCACCAGCTCCAGCACGGCTCCGAGCCGGCCAATCACCGGGGCGCCCAGCGCCAACGCGCCATCCCGCTCACAGTCCTCGTAGATGAGCGTCCGCGAGGCATACGTCTGGCCCGCCGCGCGCGTCGGTGGCGCCCCCGTCACCTCTTGAAACACAGCCTCCAGCTCCGCGACCGCGGCATCCAGGGCCGCGGGCGTCCCCGCCGCGGCTTCGACAGCGGCTCGCGCGCGCTCCAGGCGCTCCAGCGGCGCCAGCGCACGGGCTCGCGCGTCTGCATCCTCGATGGCCATCAACGCACCGCGCAGCACCACCTCGGGCCGGATGACGAGCGGCACCTCCCAGCCCCAGACCAGGACACCGAAACCCACCGCCTGTTCCAGCGCCGTGAAGATCTCATCCTGCGAGGCGAAGACGGGCGAATCACCGGCCGTGAGCTCCCGCGCGATGCTCACGGCGCTGGCCGAGCCATCACACCGAGACAGCAGCAGCGCCTGCTCCGGGCCCAGCTCCACCGGCGTCGGCATGGGGCCGTGAAGCACGTGCCCCTCCAGCCGGAAGTAAGGCAACAGCCGGGGCGGCGCCCAGCAACGCAGGGACGCGTCGCGCGCCAGGGCGGCGCTGAGCGCATCCAGGCACCACGTCTCGAAATAGACCGCGCGCCGGGAGACGAGCCGCGGTCCGGGCGTCCAGCGCAGCCCTTCATTCGACGGCGTGAGCCGGGCCCAACCCACGGGACCAAAGAAGCCGATGGTGTCGTTCTTGGTGCTGTAGCGCTGGACGTAGGAGGCCACCAGCCGCTCACGCTGCCGGGCCTTGCTGTTCCGAGCGGTGGCGGGAAGGCCCGCCAGCGGCTCCACGCCCGTCTTGTAAGCATGGCGGTTCTGCCACAGGAGGGCCTCGCGCAGGTGGGACTCCCCCGCCAGCGAGCGCAGCGCCGCGCTGATACCCAACAGGTCCGAGTCGAACGCGGTGCGCAGTGCGTCACCGGGTGTCTCAAGCCCTGACGCGAGCCATGTATCGGCGGCGGAGGCCGCCGTCGGCGCCGCGAGCCGAAGCGCATCCTGAGCGGGGAAGCCGGCGCCACGCAGCGCGGCCCACGGCCACAGGGCCATTCCTGGTGCAAGGGAGACGAGCGCGGGTGCTTCGGGCTTCGCGGAATCCAGAGGCTCGGATACACCAGTCAAGGAAGTCTGCCCCTTCCGAATAATACGTTTACTCTAGTATAGAGCCTCTCCCTTCCAACCACGAACCCTGTATGAACGCTCAATCATCATTGCCGCGCCTGTCGTATTTCACGGGCCGAGGCGTCGCTGAGAAGATCCGCCTGCTGCTCGCCGAGTCCGGAACGGAGTACGAGGACATCGACCTGGGCACGTATGACGTCAAGGCCAAGGAGAAGACACCGGCCTTCGAGGCCATCAAGGCGGCTGGAATGCTGGCCTTCGACAAGGTGCCGCTGTGGGAGGAGCCGGACGGCTTCCGCGTGGTGCAGAGCCTGGCCATCATGCGTCACGTCGCGCGCACCCGCGGCCTCTATGGGAAGGATGCGCGGGAGACCGCCGCCTGCGACATGATCATCGACGGCGTCGAGGAAGTGACGGCGCGTGCGCGCAGCCTGACCTCGCTCACGCCGGAGCAGCTCTCCGAGCAGCTCCCCATCATCCTGGGCGAGGAGCTGCCGCAGTGGCTCGGGCACTTCGAGCGGCTCTTGAAGAGCAACGGCAGCGGCGACGGCTTCTTCGTCGGCCCCTCCCTCACCGTGGCGGACACCAGCGTCTTCGGCTTCCTGGAGCTGCTCGTGGACAACGGCCTCCAGGATCTCCTGGAGAGCACCTACCCTGGGCTGTTCGGGTTCTTCGAGCGCATGAAGCAGCGCCCCAACCTCGCGCGGCACCTCGCCAGCCCCAAGCGGCACCCCGCCGTCCAGCTCCTCAACGGCTGAGCGGATCCGCGCCCGACGAAGCCCCCCCGGCCATGACGCTTACCCTGAAATTCCACGACTCCGTCAGCCACCTGAGCGACGCGGAGCTGGATGCCCTCACCTCCGAGTCGAGCGTCTTCTTCGGCCGGCGCTGGTTCCGCATGCTGGACGCGGTCGACCTGTCCGCCATGGCCCGGGGGGAGCTGTCCCTGCGATATGCCATTGCGTATCAGCAGGGCACTCCCGTCGCGCTTTGCCCATGTTTCATCACCCGTAGCAAGACCATCTACACGCCCTACTCGCTGGAGCATTTCCTCTTCACCAGTTGGAAGAAGGGCTTCGCCAACGGGCCGGCCTGGAGCCGGGTGGCCATCGCAGCGGCGGACCTCTACCGCAACGTGGCCTGGCGCACGGGAGCAGGCTTCGATGGCGGCGTTTTCGTCACCAGCCCGCTCAGCATGCGGAGCAGCATCCACTGCGCCGCGCAGCCCGTGGACATCGCGAAGCAGGCTCGCGAGCTCATCCTCCAAGGGCTCCGGGAGCTCGCCACCAGCGAACGGCTGCCGCTCTATTTCTACGGCGTGGAACGGGATGACACGACGCTGAGAGAGGCGCTCACCTCCGCGACGTTCCAGGAGATCTTCATCTACGACGACAACGTCATGGACGTTCCAGGGGACAGCTTTGACGCCTACCTGGGGCAGTTCAAGAGCGACGTCCGGCGGGTGCTCAAGAAGGAGATGGCGCACGCTCGGGATGCGGGCGTTCGCTTCGAGCGCGTCTCCCGAATGGGTGAGATGGCGGAGCAACTGGAGCGGTTCTACGAGGTGACCTACTCCAAGTACGGCAGCGAGCACCTCCGCCACCCTTCCACGTTCTGGGCGGCGCTCGACCAGCACGTCTCGCCCGAGGCCGAGGCCGTGGTCGCCTACCAGAACGGCGACCCCATCGGCTTCTCCCTGCTGCTCCACAAGAACGATGAGATGTGGTTCTACCGGGTCGGCCGCGCCGAGGCCGGGGCCTCCGAGACGCCGCTGTACTTCAACCTCGCCTTCTACGAGCCCCTGCGCCGGGCCTATGAGCTCGGCGTCAAGAAACTCTGGCTGGGAGCCAGCGGGTACGAGACGAAGCGGCGCCGTGGCGCGCGCAGGCATGGGCTGTACAGCTACCTGTGGATTCCGGGGCGCTGGTCACGCACGGTGCTTCAGCCCTACGTGTCGGCCTACTCCCGCGTGGCCATGGCCATGGCTGCTGGTGGCACGCAGAACGGTCGCATCCGCAAGACGCCCTGAAACCTGGAGGCGCGGTGGTCCCGGGTGCGGGAGCGGCCTCAAGCGGGAGCAGCGAAGGGCCGTCCCGGCCGCGCCCTGAATCTGGGGGCCAGCCTGGGCCACGGCCGTCTCCGACACGAGGGTGAGGGGCCGTCCTCTTCTGCGCGGCGCGACGGAAGAGCTTCCGGTGATGGACGTGGCACCGCGCCCGCGAGAGCGGCCGGGTTCCCGCTCCCCTAGCCTGCCCCGCGGCGCGCGGCGCCATCACGCGCCGCACCGGGGAGACGCGCATGCGGCCTGGAATGGCAACGCCCGATCTCGAGTCCTTCTACCACCTGGGGCACGAGCCCCTGGGCGACCGGGCCTGCCAGGGCACTGCCTGCTTCGTAGCGCGTCACCTCCAGCCGGAACGCTGGCGGAAGGCCCTCCACGACGACACTCGCGTCTACTGCCTGGGCAGTTGCCATGTGGCCCCCGCCACCACCCATGAGACTGCCCGCCCCACGGCGCGGGTGCGGGCGCCGCGCGCCATCGCGCTCGAGCGAGTCGTAACGGGGGGAGCACGCGCCCTGGCGGACTACACGCGCCAGGGCGGCTATGCGGCCCTGATGCGCGCGCTGAGCGCGACGCCGGAGGCGCTCGTGGCCCAGGTGGAGCGCTCCGGGCTGCGCGGCCGCGGAGGCGCGGGATTCCCCACCGGGCGCAAGCTGCGCGCGGTGGCCGCCGCGCCTGGCGAGGAGAAGGACGTGGTGGCCAACGCGGACGAGGGCGACCCCGGGGCCTATATCGACCGCGTCCTCCTGGAGGAAGACCCTCACGCCGTGCTGGAGGGGCTGCTGCTCGCGGCCTACGCGGTGGGCGCCCGCCGGGGCCACATCTACGTGCGCAAGGAGTACCCGCTGGCCGCGTGCGTCCTGCATGTGGCCCTGCACGAGGCGCGCCGGGAGGGCCTGCTGGGCCACCACATCCTGGGCAGCGGCTTTTCCTGCGAAATTTCGCTGGAGGTGGGGCGAGGCAGCTACCTGTGTGGCGAGGAGACGGCGCTGCTCAACGCCCTGGAGGGACGCCGGCCCTTCGTGCGCGCCCGGCCTCCCTACCCCGCCCAGGCGGGACTCTTCGGCCGGCCCACCCTGGTGCAGAACGTGGAGACGCTCGTCAACCTCCCGTGGATTTCACGACATGGAGGCGAAGCGTACGCGGCGCTGGGGATTGCAGGCAGTCAGGGGACGAAGGTGCTGTCGCTCAACTCCCTGTTCCACCGCCCGGGACTCTACGAGGTGGAGTTGGGCACGCCCGTGCGCACCGTTGTGGAGGAACTGGGCGGCGGGCTGCGCACCGGGCCGCTGAAGGGCGTCCTCATCGGTGGGCCGCTGGCGGGAGTCCTCCCCCCGCACCTGTTGGACACGCCGCTGGGCTTCGAGGAGCTCAAGGCCGTGGGAGCGTCGGTGGGGCACGGCGGGGTGGTGGCCTTCGACACGCACACGTCCATCGCCGCGCTGGTGCACCACGTCTTCTCCTTTGGGGCCTACGAGTCATGCGGCAAGTGCACTCCCTGCCGGCTGGGAGCCCGGCACATCGAGCAGCGCTTCGCGCGCGTACTGGAGACAGGCCCGGTGTCCGGCGCGGACGGCTGGGAGGACGTCGTGGAGGCGCTGCGCCTCACCAGCCTGTGCGGGCACGGCACGGGGCTGGGGGAGTTCGCCCAGAGCGTGCTGCGCTACTACCGCGAGGAGGTGGAGGCATGCTTCACATAACCGTGGATGGACAGCCGCGCGAGTGCGCGCCGGGCACGCTCCTGGAGGCCCTGGACGCGCTGGGCGTCACCGTCCCCGCGCTGTGCAACGACCCGCGCCTGGCCCCGGTGGGGGCCTGCCGCACCTGCATCGTAGAGGTGGAGGGCTGCGGGCGCCCCGTGGCCGCCTGCACCACGCCGCTGACGGAGGGCATGGTGGTGCACACGCGCACGCCCCTGGTGGAAGCGCAGCGGCGGGTGCTGCTGCGGCTGCTGGCCTCGGAGTATCCGGCCGAGGCCATGACACGGCAGCCGGACAAGCCCTTCCACCGCGCGCTGCGCGAGTACGGCCTCGAAGGTGAGCTGCGCGGGGCGCACCGGCCATCGCTGCGGGACGACTCGCACCCCTACATCCACGTGGACATGTCCCAGTGCATCCACTGCTACCGCTGCGTCCGCATCTGCGACGAGGTGCAGGGGCAGTTCGTCTGGCGGGTGTGGAACCGGGGCGCCGGGACGCGCATCCTCCCGGATGGGCCCAACCTGCGGGAGAGCAGCTGCGTTTCATGCGGAGCCTGCGTGGACACCTGCCCCACCGGCGCGCTGGAGGACCGGACGCTCCTGGACCAGGGCGGGCCCGAGCGCTGGACGCGCACCACCTGCCCCTACTGCGGGGTGGGCTGCGAAATGGACGTGGGCACTCGCGGCGAGCGCATCGTCACGGTGCGGCCCTCGCGCGAAGGCCCCTCCAACCAGGGCCACCTGTGCTCCAAGGGCCGCTATGCCTTCGGCTTCGGCGCGTCGCCGGACCGGATCACCGTGCCACTCTTGCGCGAGAACGGAGGTTGGCGCCGCGCCTCGTGGGACGAGGCGCTGGGCTTCATCGCCCAGCGACTGCGGAACCTGCGGGCGGTGCATGGGCCGGACGCGGTGGGCATGCTGGGCTCGGCTCGGGCCACCAACGAGGACAACTACCTGGCGCAGAAGCTGGCCCGCGTGGTGCTTGGCACGAACAACGTGGACTGCTGCGCGCGCGTGTGCCACGCCCCCAGCGCGGCGGCGCTGAAGCGGATGCTGGGTACGGGCGCGGCTACCAACTCCTTCGAGGATATCGAGCACGCGCGCACCCTGCTGGTGGCCGGCAGCAACACCACCGAGTGCCACCCCGTCGTCGGCGCCCGGTTGAAGCAGGCGGTGCTGCGCGGGGCGAAGCTCATCGTCATCGACTCGCGGCGCACCGAGCTGGCGCGCTACGCGGACGTGCATCTCCAGCCTCGAGCGGGCACGGACATGCCGCTGCTCAACGCGCTGGCCCACGTGGTGGTGACCGAGGACCTGTGCGACAGGGCCTTCCTGCGCGAGCGCGTGGAGGCGGTGGATGACTTCCGGGCCTTCATCGCCGCCTGGACGCCCGAGCGCGCCGCGGAACTGTGCGGGGTGGACGCGGCGGCCATCCGCCAGGCGGCGCGTCTGTACGCCACGCATGGCCCGTCCATGATGGTCCACGGGCTGGGCATGACGGAGCATGTCCAGGGCACGGAGTCCGTCATGGCGCTCATCAACCTGGCGCTGCTGACGGGCAACCTCGGCGGGCCGGGCACCGGGGTCAACCCGATGCGCGGGCAGAACAACGTGCAGGGCTCCGCGCACATGGGCTGCGAGCCGGGCCACTTGACGGGCTACGTCCCGTTGGAGGCGAACCGTGCGCGCTTCGAGGCCGCCTGGGGAGCGCCGGTGCCCGTGGCACCGGGCCTGGACCTGATGGGGATGATGGACGCGGCGCGCCAGGGGCGGCTCAAGGCGCTGTGGGCCTTCGGCTATGACGTGCTGCTCACCAACCCCGAGGCGCGCGCCACCCACGAAGCGCTGGAGCGGCTGGAGCTGCTGGTGGTGCAGGACCTGTTCCTCAACGAAACGGCGCGGGCTCATGGCGACGTCTTCCTTCCCGCGTGCACATCGTTCGAGAAGGACGGCACCTTCATGAATGGCGAGCGGCGCGTGCAGCGGGTGCGCCGGGCCCTGCCGCCCGCTGGAGAGTCGCTGCCGGACTGGGAGATTCTCTGCCGCGCGGCGCGTGCCCTGGGGCACTCCGAGGGCTTCGCCTTCCAATCCCCGGAGGAGATCTGGGAAGAGGTGCGGCGCGTGTGGCCAGCGGGAGCGGGGCTTTCCTATGCCCGGCTGGAGATGCGAGGACTGCAGTGGCCCTGCCCCGACGAGGCGCACCCAGGCACGCGGCTGCTGCACACCCACCTGTTCGCCAGCGGCTCCCGGGCGGCGCTGCGCCGGGTCGACTACCGGCCCTCTCCGGAGGTGCGCACGGACGACCATCCATTCGTGCTGATGACAGGCCGGCGGCTGTACCAGTTCAACGCGGGGACGATGACGCTGCGCACCCCCCACGCGCTGCTGCAGCCCGGCGACTGGCTGGACATGGCTCCGGCGGACGCGGAGCGGCTGGGGCTGGAGGATGGCGCGCGCGTACGGGTGTGCAGCCGCCATGGAGCGGTGGTGCTGCCCATGCGCCGGGCCGAGGGCCTGCGCCCCGGTGAGCTCTTCACCACCTTCCACACCGCCGAGGTCTTCATCAACGCCGTCATCGGCCCTCACCGGGACGGCTACACCCACACGCCCGATTACAAGGTGACAGCCGTGCGGGTGGAGCGAGCCGGCAAGAGCCCAACAGCGTCCGGTGGGCCCACGGAGCGCTCCGCGCCCCCCGCGACTCCGGGAGGACGAGGAACAGCGGAGTAAGGGGCCGCGCCATCACCTCGCCGCCGAGCACGGGCAACCCCTTCATCCAGACGCCCAGAGAACCGACGCGTGGCGCGGGAGGCTCAGGGCCCCTGGTTCTCGCGCACGGCGGCCGCCGTCTGGTCCAGCTCCGCGGACAGCAACACCAGCACATCGTCGAGGGAGATCAGCCCCACCACCCGCCCCTTCGCGTCCACGATGGGCAGGCGCCGCACGCCCTGCTGCCGAAGGGCGAAGAGCGCCTGGTCGATCGAGTCCTCCACCTGGACCACGGCGGGCTCCGGCGACATGACGTCCGAGACGGCGATGGCCGCCGGATCCTCCCGGACGGCCACCACCCGGGTGACGATGTCCCGGTCGGTCAGCAGGCCCACGGGGCGCAGGTCATCCTGGACGACCACGAGCGCCCCCACATGGCGGTCCCGCATGGCCGTGGCAGCCTCCGCCACGCTCTGCGTGGGTTGGATGATGGCCACCGATTTACGACAGAACCTCGCGAGCGACATGGCACCTCCCTGGACGCCGCGGGCGTGCCCCTGGCCGCGCCGTTTGATGGCGGGAGCGCCCCGCACGCGTCATCCTGTCAGGAAGGCAGCGCACGAAAGGGACTCGGTGCAACCCACCCGGCTGGAGCGTCACGGCGAGCGCTTCCTCCAGCGTCGAGCGGCGGCGGGATTGCCGGGGAGGCCCTCCCTGCCGTGAGCCTGGGAGGGGCTGGAGCCCCGAGCCGCGCCGTCTCGCGCCGGATGGGCGGCGGCGCGCGGGCGCGAGAGCACCAGGGGGAGCGAGGCCACCGCCACCCCCACGGCGACACGCGCCCAGTCATCCGGGTGCAGCGGGCGCAGCATCAGCAGGTGCGCCAGGGCCGGCACCTGGATGAGCAGCAGCGACACACCTGTCGTCAACGCGCAGACCCACCGTGCCGTGCGCGTCCGCAAGCCTGTGAGCACGGCCGCGAACACAGTGCTCGCGAGCGTGAGGGAGGCCATCGCCACCGCGCGTCCATGCTCCACGTCACGCCCCACGCCCAGGCTCCGGTCGTAGCTCCACACGAGCCCCACGGTCATCAGCCCCCCCACCAGCGCGAGCGTGGCCCAATCCCCCGCCGAGAAGAAGCGCGCGGAGCCCCGGCGCCGCATGGGCGCCAGGCGTCCCGGACGCGCCGCGGCCTGGAAGGCCAGCATCGCCGTGGGATGGATGATCAGCTCCAGCCAGACGATATGGACGGGCAGGTATAGAAGTGGGTACCCCGCCAGGGGCAGCAGCGCGGCCGTCACCACGAGCGGGATGTGGATGAGCAGCAGATAGAGGAAGCACCCCTGGAGATTGCGGAAGAGCTGACGCCCCTCCGCGATGGCCCGCACCAGCGTGCCGAAGTCATCATCCAGCAGGACGATGGAGGCCACCTCACGCGCGCTGCGGGTCCCCCGCTCCCCCATGGCGATGCCCACGTCCGCCGCCTGGAGCGCGGGCACATCGTTCACGCCATCCCCCGTGGCGGCCACCACCTCGCCCCGCCGCTGGAGCGCCGTCACCAGGGCGTACTTCTGCGCCGGCACCGCGCGGGCCACCACGTCCACGTCCGGCACGGCTCCGTCCTCGTGCAGCCGCGCCTCCAGTTCCTCACCGATGAGCACCCGGGGCCGCGCTCCACCGAGCCCCAACTGGCGGGCCACCGCCAGGGCCGTCGCCGGGTGGTCGCCCGTCACCATCACCGTCCGCAGTCCGGCCTCCCGGCACTCCCGCACTGCCTCTGGCACGCCCGGGCGCACCGGGTCCTCGAAAGCCACGAGGCCCAGGAAATGGAATCCCCGGTCCGGCTCACCGCCCCGCCAGGCCGAGGCGTCCAGCGACTGGCTCGCACAGGCGATGACCTTGCGCCCCTCGGCCGCGAGCGCCGACACGCGCTCCCCCCATGCCTCGCGCGCCCCGGCATCCAGCGCGCAGAGGTCCAGCACCCGCTCCGGCGCGCCCTTCACGGCGGCGAGCAGGCGCCCCTCCGCATCCTCCACCACCGCCGTCTCACGCCGGCGCTCTTCGGTGAAGGGGAAGGTGGCCCCAACCCGTGGGCGTGCCACGCCGGGCCGCGCACGCGTGGCCGCTTCGAGCAACGCGGCATCGAGCGGGTCCCCGCCCTCCTCGCGTGAAGCGAGCGCCGCGGTCCACAGCAACGCTTCGGCCTGGACGCCCGGCGCGGGCAGCGTGCGCGCCACCCGCAAGCGGCCCTCCGTCAGCGTGCCCGTCTTGTCCGAGCAGATGCAGGTGACCCGGCCGATGTTCTCGACGGACACCAGGCGCCGCACCAGGGCCTGCCTCCGGGCCAGCCGGTACACGCCCGCACCGAGGAAGAAGGTGAAGGCCACCGGAAACTCCTCGGGGAGTGCCGCCACGGCGAGCGTGGCCGCGCTCAGCAGCGCGTCCATCCACCCGAAGCCCTGACGCCAACGAACGAACGCGAGCACCACGCACAGCACGGCGGCCACTCCCATCAGCACCGCCACCAGGTGGGCCACGGCCTGCTGGAGCGGCGTGCGCGCCTGCGCGCCCTGCGTGGCCGAGCGCACGATGCTCCCGTAGAGTGTTTCCCGCCCGGTGAAGACGATTCGCACCCAGGCCGTCCCGGTCAGCAGCCGCGTTCCGGCAAGCCCCCAGTGTGAGCCGTCCACCGCCGGCTCAGCGCCCGGAGGCAGCCGGGACAGTGGCCGCTTGCGCACGGGCAATGCCTCTCCGGTGAGCGAGGACTCCTCGGCTTGCAGGCACTCGCCGCGCACGACCACCCCGTCCGCGGGAAAGTGCTCGCCCGCCTCCACTCGCGCCAGGTCGCCCACCACCAATTCGTCCGCGGTGACCACCTGCTCGCGCCCCGCACGCAGCACGGTGGCGCGCGCGGCCAGCCGGCTCTGCAGGCCGGCGGTAGAGGCGCGCGTCCGGCGATGCAGGAACCCGTCCATGCCGAGCAGCGGGACGATGGCCAGCAGCAACACCAGCCCCTCGGTCCGCGCGCCCAGAACGAAATAGAGCCCGCTCGTTCCCACGAGGAACCAGAGCATCGGGTCTCCGGCGGTCTCGCCCAAGACGTGGAGCCACGAGCGATGGGATTGCGCCAGCACGTCATTGCGCCCATAGCGAGCCCGCCGCTCGCTCACCTCGTCCGTGTCGAGGCCGCGAGCATCGTCCAACGGAGCAGGAAGGCGCCGGATGGGGACGGGGATTCGCATGGCCGCTGTACCAGGACGAAGCTGGAGGCCAGGGCGGAGGTTTGGCAACCCAGCGCTTCGGGCATGCGCCCAAGTGTGGCACGAACCCCCTGTGTCCAGCGGCAACATGCCGGGCGCATGACAGCCATCCCCCTCTCAGGCACTGCTGGCGTGGTAGCGCCTCGCGCCCAGCTTACTGCCCGCGACGCGTTCGAAGCGACGCCCATTGAAAGGAAGGTGGCACATGTCCGCGCGGCCGTTGCTCCAGCGACTGTTCTATTCAGCGCTGCCCCTCGCCGTTGCCTGTGGCCCATTATCGTCCACGCCGTCGGCTCCTCCCGGGCCCGAAGACGCGCAGCACGCGCCCCCGGTGCTCACGGCGACCCGCGCCCAGGATGAGGGGCTGGGGAACCCGTCCCGCGTGGAGGACATCGTGCCGGGACAGCCCGGCTCCGCCCCCACGTCCCTGACGGACGTCGCGGGGACGCTCTTCTTTCTCATCACCGACGCGGCGCATGGCATCGAGCTGTGGAAGAGCGACGGCTCCAGTCGAGGCACCCGCCTGGTGGAGGACCTCACCCCCGGCCCCGAGAGCTCGGAGTTGCACGCGCTCACGGCGATGGGACGGACGCTCTTCTTCATCAGGGCCACGCCCGACTACCGCGCCGAACTGTGGAAGAGCGATGGCACCGCCGGTGGCACCTCGTACCTCATGGACATCGACCCGCTCTACAACGCGTATCGGTCGCCGGGGCTGACTGTCTTCAAGGGCTCGATCTATTTCTTCGTCACCAATGACGCACACGGCACCGAATTGTGGAAGACCGATGGCACCCGCCGAGGCACCGCGCGCGTGGTGGACATCGTCCCCGGGCAGGAGCGCTCCCGGGAGCTGGTGGTGTCTGGAGACTTCCTCTACTTCTTCGCCGCGGACGCGCTATGGCGGACGGATGGGACGACGACGGGCACGGCGCGCGTGCGCCGCTTCGAGTCGGGTGACCCGGACGAGTACCCCTCTTTCTTCTCCGCGACGGACGCGGACGGGACGCTCTACTTCCTCATGTTCTTCAACTACGAGGAGCGCGAGGACCCGCCCGCTTTCGTGACGCTGTGGAAGAGCGACGGCACGACGCGAGGCACGGTTCCCCTCGGGGATGTCCGGACGCCGGACGAGAACCTCGAAGCCTTCGCGATGACGGCCGCCGGACGCCGCGTCTTCTTCCGCTCGACGGACCCGGCCGCGGGCGTGGAGCCATGGACGAGTGACGGCACGCCGGGCGGCACCCGGCGCATCGCGGACCTGCGCCCTGGACCGGCCAGCTCGTATCCCCGGGAGCTGACCGCGCTGGGCTCGGTGCTCTACTTCTCCGCGTACGTGCCGGGGCTCGGCGACGAGCTGTGGCGGACGGATGGCACGCCCGGCGGCACGCGCCTGGTGAAGGACCTCCGCGCCGGAGAGCCCAGCCCCAGCCTCGCCTACCTGGCAGCCGTGGGCGGCCGGCTCTTCTTCACCGCCTACGAGCCCCACAAGGGCCACGAGCTCTGGACGAGCGATGGGACACGCGGGGGCACCCGCCGCGTGGAGGACCTCGCCCCGGGGGCCTTCTCCTCGTCCCCCCGCGATTTCACCCGCTCCGGTTCGCGGCTGTTCTTCGTGGCCCAGGACCGCTACCGCGGCGCCGAGCTGTGGGCCGCGAAGCTCGACTCTGGCGGCCACCTCGCCGGGGCCGAGCGTCTCGTCGAGACGAGCCACGCGAGGCACTCGGGCTCGGGGCCCGCGTACCAGTTGCAGGACATCGTCCCCGGCCTGGGGGACCCGGCGCTGTACTCAGCGGTCGACGCGGACGGGAGGCTGTTCTTCTTCGCGAACGACGTGAGCACGGGCCTCGAGCTGTGGACGAGCGACGGCACGCCCGAGGGCACCCGGCTCGTCAAGGACATCCGCCCCGGCCCCGAAGGCTCCATCTCCGTCTACACCTATGCCCAGGAGCTGGTGTCCCACGGCCGGCGGGTCTTCTTCACGGCGGATGACGGCATCCACGGCACCGAGCTGTGGACGAGCGACGGCACGGAGCGAGGCACCCGGCTGGTGAGGGACCTCCGCCCCGGCCCGGAGTCGAGTCGAGCGGTCCCCTTCGTGGCGGGCGGGGTGCTGTTTGTCTCCGCCGATGATGGCGTCCACGGCAGCGAGCTGTGGCGAAGCAACGGCACGGAGGCGGGCACGGTGCTCGTGCGGGACATTTACCCCGGCGCGACCGGCTCGAGCCCGAGCAACCTGAACGAGCTCCGAGGCGCGCTCATCTTCGTCGCCACCGACCCCGAGTATGGGCCCGAGCTCTGGCGGAGCGACGGCACGCCCGAGGGAACCTACCGCGTGTCGGACACCGACATCGGCTTCGCGTCCGAGCCCATGCGAGTCGTGGGGGACCTGCTCTTCTTCAGCGCCCAGGACTGGGGGCGCGGCACCGGAGAGGAGCTATGGCGGAGTGACGGCACGCCCGAGGGCACCTTCATGCTGGGCGACCTCGCGCCGGGGCTCCAGGGCTCCTACCCGGCGACTGTCACCGACGTCGGCGGGACCGCCTTCTTCTTCGCCTACAACCAGGTCTATGGCCGCGAACCCTGGGTGAGCGACGGCACGCCGGAGGGCACGCGCCTGTTGAGGGATGTGAACCCGGGTGACGCCTGGTCGGTCTCCTATCCGGGCTTCGGCGCCGCCAGCGAGGGCACGTTCTTCTTCGCCGCATCGAGTCCGCTCCACGGCGAGGAGCTGTGGAAGAGCGATGGGACCGAGGCGGGCACGGTGCTCGTCCGGGACATCAACCCCGGCCCGAGCTCCTCCCTCCTCTGGCTGGAGCTGTACGGCGTGGAGGACCTGCTCCTCTTCGGCGCCGATGATGGCGTCCACGGCGCGGAGCCGTGGGTGAGCGACGGCACGCGGAGGGGGACGCGGATGTTGCAGGAGCTGGTCCCGGGCGTGAAGGGCTCCATGCCCTTCCCCCGGTACTTCATCCGCTCCGGCCAGAACGTCTTCTTCCACGCCGACGACCTGTCCACGGGCAAGGAGTGGTGGGTCGTCCCTGTGCGCGATCTGGACTGAGCCTCCGTGCAACAGGTCCTCAACCCTCAGCGGGTTGGGGCTCCTCCTCCGTCAGCGCCTTCGCCTCCTGTAGATGGCGAAGGCGCTGACGTCGTGATGGGCCTGCGTGGACTGTCTCGCGGGCGGCGGTGCCCGCGACCGACGCGCAGGTGAGGAACGAACCCTCCGTCCCCAGAATGCCGCGCCACCCGGCGCATCACGCGCCTTCAAGGAGCAACCCATGATGAAGTCCTTGCGTCCCTTTCCGGTGCTGCTGGCCCTGCTGGCGGGTTGCGCCCCGACGGTGGACGACGAGCCTGACCCTTTCGGGGAAGACACCGGGATGTCTGCGCTGGCCCGGCGTGAGTGGGCGCCCTGTGGCTCCACGCCCAGCAGACTCAGGGACCTCGGCTCCACGAGCGTCTACGTCTACGACCTGGTCCACGGAGAGGGCGTCCTCTTCTTCGCCGCGAACGATGGCGTCCATGGCATCGAGCTCTGGAAGAGCAGCGGCACGGGGGGCGCCGGGACGGCCATGGTGAGGGATATCGCGCGGGGGCTGGAGAGCTCGGGGCCCACGGATCTCACCATGGTGGGGGACCGCCTCTTCTTTCTCGCGGATGACGACGTGCGAGGCCGCGCCCTGTGGGCGAGCGATGGCACCGAGGCGGGCACGTACCTGGTGAAGCGGGTGCTCCCCATCGACGCCAGCTTCGGCGAGGGACAGACGCTGGTGGCCTACAAGGACCGGCTCTACTTCTCCACCGTGCTCCCCGATGGCACGGATGGGTACGAGCTGTGGACGAGCGATGGCACCGAGGCGGGCACCTTCATGGTGGAGGATACCGCTCCCGGCCAGGCCAGCTCCTTCCCGCGCCGCTTCATCGTCCACGACGGATTTCTCTACTTCGTCATCACCATGGAAGATGAGAACTGGCTGGTGCGCAGTAACGGTGGGCCGGGCTTCACCCCCTTGCTCAAGGTCCCCGACGATTCGCGCAACGACGAAGCGCGCATCTTCCGCATGAAGTCGGTGGGCCGGAAGCTCTTCTTCCTGGTGGACGTCAACGACGGCGAGGCCAGCCTCTACGTCACGGAGGGCACTGCCTCCAGCACGCGCCCGCTCCGCTTCTTCCCGGGGAGGTACCCCCACGACCTGGTGGCGCTCCACGGCAAGCTGTACTTCAGCGCCGGCTCGGGGCTGCCCGAGGGAGAGGAGCTGTGGGTGAGCGACGGCACGCCTGAGGGGACGCGGCGGGTGAAAGACCTCCTCCCAGGCGCCGCGGGTTCGGAGCCCACCTCCCTGGCGGTGCGCGGAGGGCGTCTCTACTTCGCCGCGGATGATGGTTCGCACGGACGCGAGCTGTGGGTGAGCGACGGCTCGGCCTCCGGCACGCGGCTCTTCAGGGACGTCGTGCCCGGAGCCGAGGGGTCCTCCCCCGAGAACGTGACGGCCCTCCAGGACTGGCTGTTCTTCAGCGCGACGACGCCGGGACGTGGGGCCGAGCCGTGGGTGAGTGACGGCACCCCCTCCGGCACGCGGGCGCTCGACGAGCTGGCTCCAGGCCCGGCCTCATCCTCGCCGCGCGACTTCATCCGCTCCGGCTGGGACGTGTTCTTCACCGCCGAGGGAAGCACTGGGCGCGAGCTGTATGCCCTGCCCTTCCGTCCCGAGGACCGCTGCGCGCGGGCGCGTTAGCGCGAGGCGCCCGCGCGTTGCACACAGCGGCGCGGCCATCGCCCCGTCCCATGAGCGAGGCCTCACCAGAGACACGCCCCGCCAGCCCCTGTGTCCGTGGCAGACCCGCACGAGCCATCCTCCGAGCAGATGGCTCGTCGCGCGCGGTGCCCCTGCTTCCTTCGCCACATGAGGCATGCCGCCTTGCGGAGGAGGAATCAAGGGCAAGGGATTCAGACGGCTCCCACTCATCCTATTGGCGCTCGGGCTCACGCGGTCAGCGGCGCCTCGGGGCCAGCGGCGGAACCGTCACACGTCATCGTCGTCATCGAAGCGGCGAAGGTCGCGCTGGCGCGCCAGGGTCTGCTTGCGACGCTGGAGCGAAGCGCTCGCCGCCGGCGCCTCTTCACGGCGCTCCTGCCCCACCGCTTCCGCCGGCTTCAGCAGCGCCGCCAGGGACTCCACGGTGACGCCTTCGTAGAGGCTCGATGCAGGCAGGTCCAAGCCCAACTGCTTCTTGATGCGGCCACTGAGCTGCACGGCGATGAGCGAGTCGCCGCCGAGTTCGAAGAAGTTGTCCTGGATTCCGATGGGCGCCACGCCCAGCATCTCCTGCCACAGCTCCACCAGCGACCGCTGGAGTGGCGTTCCCGGCATGACATACGCACTGCGAAGCTGTGGGCGCGGCTGATACGGACGAGCACTGACAGCGTCGCCCCCCGGTTCCGCCTGCGATGCCTGAGGCGGGGTGGCGTCCGGCACCGACGCCACGGGCTGGGATGCAATCGTGCTCCGAGGCGCAGGCTCGACGGCGGCGGGCTCGTTCCAGAAGCGCTGGCGCTCGAAGGGATAGGTGGGAAGTGGCACCCGATATCGAAGCTCCGCGCCATGGTACCCCTTCCAGTCCACGCGGACGCCCGCTTGCCACAGCCGGCCGAGCGTCTCATCGGCCAGCGGCGCCATGCCGGCGGTGGCCCGGTCGTCCTTGGGCGGTGGCATGGAAGCCAGCACGGAGTGCGAGGCCGTAAACGCGGGGTGACGCTTCGCCAGCTTCCCCAGTACCTGGCCCGGGCCGACCTCCAGCAACACGCGCCTGGCGTCGCTGAGGAGCGCGTGCAAGCCGTCCGCGAAGCGCACCGTCCCGCGCAGGTGCTCGGCCCAGTAACGAGGGCTCGTCGCCTGCTCGGCGGTCACCCAGGTGCCGGTGACGTTGGAGACGAATGGAAGCGTGGGCGCCGCCAGCGGCACCGTGGCCACTTGCGCGGCGAACGCGTCAAGGATGGCGTCCATCATCGACGAGTGGAAGGCGTGCGACGTCACCAGCGCCTGGCACTGAATCCCCGCCTCCTGGAGCTGCCTTCGCACCGCTTCGACAGCGGGGTGCGTCCCCGACAGCACGCACTGCATGGGGCCATTGACGGCCGCCAGACTCAGCTCCGCCCCGCCTGCGCGCAGGTACGGCTGAACCTCGTCCTCGGACAGGGGCACCGCCAGCATCGCACCGGAAGGAAGACCCTGCATGAGCCGGCCACGCGCGGCCACCAGTCTCAGCGCGTGCTCCAGCGAGAAGACACCCGCGAGGCACGCCGCCACGTATTCGCCGATGCTGTGTCCCAGCATCGACTGCGGCATCACGCCCCAGGACATCCACAGGCGCGCGGTAGCGTACTCCAGCGTGAAGAGCGCGGGCTGCGTGAGCGCCGTCTGAGCCAACTTCGTCCCGCTGACCTCGGCGGCCTCGGGCTCAGGGTACAGCACCGTCCTCAGGTCCAGTCCGTCCAGGTGGGGCTTCAGCAACTCCGCGCAGCGGTCCACCTCGGCGCGGAAGACGGGCTCTGCCTCGTAAAGCGCTCGCCCCATGTCCACGTGCTGCGACCCCTGGCCCGGGAAGAGGAACGCCACGGAGCGCTCCACCGCGTCTCGCGCCTCCGTAAACACACGAGGGCATTGTGGCTGTGACAGCGCGTCGACCGCATCCTCCGCGCTGCGCGCCAACACGAAGCGACGGTGCAGGAAACGTTGGCGTCCGGCCTGGAGCGTCCAGGCCACGTCCGCCAGATTCCCGCCCCCTTGGTTCTTCAATGACGCCACCAGCCGCGCCGTGACCGCCTCCAAGGCGGAGGGCGTCCGGGCCGACAGAGGCAACAAGTGCCAGGCGCGTCGCGAGGGTGCGCTCGCGGGCAACCGGGGCGCCTCCTCCAGCACCACGTGCGCGTTGGTGCCGCCCACGCCGAAGGAGCTCACGCCCGCGCGCCGCGGCGAGTCTCCCGCGGGCCAAGGCTTGAGCGAGGCGTTGACGTAGAACGGGCTGCTGTCGAAGTCGATGGCTGGATTGGGCCGCTCGTAGTGAAGACTGGGCGGCAGCTCGCCGTGCTTCAGCGCCATCACCGTCTTCATCAGGCCCGTGATGCCCGCGGCCGCGTCCAGGTGGCCCAGGTTGCCCTTCACCGAGCCTAACGCGCAAAAGCGCCGCCGCTGGGTGGTGGCCCGGAAGGCCTTGGTGAGCGCCTGCACCTCGATGGGGTCGCCCAGCGGCGTGGCGGTGCCATGGGCCTCCACGTAGCTGATGTCGTCCGCCTCCAGTGCCGACGCCGCGAGCGCCTCCGCCACCACCTGCGCCTGGCCCTCCACGCTGGGCGCGGTGAAGCCCGCCTTCAGCGCACCGTCATTGTTGGTGGCCGTGCCCTTGATGACGGCGTGGATGGTGTCACCGTCCCGCACCGCGGCTCGCAGCTTCTTCAGCAGCACCACGCCCACGCCGCTGCCGAAGAGCGTGCCCTGCGCCTTCGCATCGAAAGGCCGGCAGTGACCATCCGGCGAGGCCATGCCGCCCTCCGCGTGCCGGTACCCGTTGAAGAATCCCACGTTGACGGACGCACCGCCCGCGAGCGCCATGTCGCACTCGCCATTGAGCAGGCTCTGGCAGGCCTGGTGTACCGCCACCAGCGAGGTGGAGCACGCGCTCTGCACGGTGTGGCTGGCGCCCCTCAGGTTGAGCTTGTACGAGACGCGGGTGGCCAGGAAGTCGCCCCCGTTGCCGATGTTCACCTGCACCGGCTCGAAGGACTCCAGCACGCGTGGGTTCCGCGCAAGGTTCATCAACAGGTACGTGTTGAGCGTTGCGCCGCCGAACACGGAGATGGGGCCACCGTAGTCACGCGGTGAGTAGCCAGCGTGCTCGAGCGCCTCCCAGCTCGCCTCCAGGAAGACACGGTGCTGGGGGTCCGTGATCTCCGCCTCGCGTGGCGGCATCTCGAAGAAGGCCGCGTCGAACGACTCCGGCTCCGGAAGGATGGCCGCGGCCCGCACGAAGGACGGGTCCTCCAGCCGCTCCTCCGGCACACCGGCCGCGCGGGCCTCTTCCTTGGAGAAGAAGCGGATGGACTCCACACCTTCGCGGAGATTGGCCCAGAGCGTGTCCACGTCCCGAGCGCCGGGGAAGCGCCCGGCCATGCCGATGATGGCGACGTCGGCGTCGTCGAACTCCTGCGCGAGCTTGCTGTCCAAGGTGTCTTCTCCAGGTTCTCGTAGGTCGAAGGAGGCTTCGGTGTGGGAACGCGCCCTACTCGCGACGGCTGCGTCGCTCTCTGCGTTGAGCCCCGCGGCTCTGGCTGGACTCGAAGGCGGTGGTCTCCGCTGGGGCCGGCCCCTGCCCCAGCTTCTTCGCCAGGGTGGCCACGGTCGGGGCCTCGAAGACACTGGTGAGGGGCACGTCACGCCCCAGCTCCCGCTTCATGCGCCCGACGATCTTCAGCCACAGGAGTGAATTCCCTCCCAGGTCGAAGAAGTTGTCGTGAATCCCCAACTGCTCCAGCCCCAGTTGCTCCTGCCACACACGCACGAGCGCGCGCTCCACCTCATCAGTGGGTGCCACGTACTCCGTGCCCAGCGCGGGGCGCGAGTGCAGCGTGCCCCCCGCGTCCTTCTTCGCGCCCCCACTTTCGCGCCGCACCCACTGCGCCACGCGCGCGTCCAGGTTGCCCGTGGACACCAACACCTGCCCTTCCAGCGGCGCCTCCACCACCCGGCGGAAGGCCTCCACCGCCTCGTCAGGCGTCATGGCGAACTGGTCGATGCTGGTCTGGACGGCCTTCGCACCTTCGGCGGCATCCACCGGCCATCCATCCCAGTTGGTGCTCAGCCACCGCGTGCCCCCGGTCCGCGAGCGCGCCGCCGCGAAAGCATCCAGGAAGGCATTGGCCGCCGCGTAGGCCCCCAATCCCAGGCCGCCCAGCACCGTGGCGTTGGAGGACACCAACAGCACGAAATCCAACGCGCGGCCCGCCAGCGCCCGGTCCAGTGCATATGTGCCATGCACCTTCGCCCGGAAGTGCGGCGCGCACGTCGCCGGCTCCATGGAGCCAAGTAACGACACCGCGCCATCGCCCGCGAGCCCCGCGGCGTGGATGACGCCATCCAGCCCGCCAAAGCGAGAATCCACCTCCGCCAGGACCGCGCGCAACTGCGCCTCATCCGCCACGTCCGCACGAGCCACCAGCACCTCCGCGCCCGCGGCCTCCAGCGCCCGCACCGCACGTCGACGGCGGCCATCCGCGTCCTGCTCCGCGCCGGAGCGCCCCACCAGGACCAGCCGCGCCTGCCTGGTGCGCGCCAGGTGGTCCGCCATCCGCAAGCCCACGCCGCCCAGGCCACCCGTGATGACATAGACGCCGCGCTGCTTGAGGGGCCAGGACACGGGCGTGTCCGCTTCGATGCGCAGCGGCTCGTACGCCTGCACCTGCCGGTGTGGGCCGCGCCAGGCCACCACCGGATCCGGAGCATCCGACGTCACCTCCCGCACCAATGCGTCCACCGATGGCGTGCGAACGTCCACGTAGCGACACGCCACGGTGTCCAACTCCTGCGGAATCACCTTGCAAAGCGCCGGCAGCGTGGCGCGCTCGGGAGCCACCGTATCGGCGCTCTCCACCTCCAGCGCTTCGCGCCCGACCACCGTCAACTCCACGAGCCCCGGCAGCTCCGCACCGGACAGGGCCTGCGCCAGCCGCAGCACGCCAAAGAAACCGCGCGCCTGGGCCTCGTCGAAGTCCGCCCCAGACACATCGAGGCTCCAGAGGTACACCACGCGCTCCACGTTGAAGCTCCGAGCCTTCAATGCACGCAGCAGCTGGACGTGGTCCTCACGCTCTCGCCCATCCACGGTGAACTCGTGCTCCGTCACCTGACGGAAACCGGGGCCGGGCGTCACGCGAATGACACCGTGGCCCAGGCGCTCCAGCCGCTCCGCCAAGGCCGCCCCCAGGCCCCCCGCATCCTGGTAGACGACCCATCCGCGCGGCGTCACGGGCCCTGCCTTGGGCATCAACGGCGCGCGCTGCCACGAGGGCAGATAGAACCAACCGGCCACGTCCGCGCTCTTGCGCGCGACACCCCGGCGACGCGAGGAGGACACCTCCGGCGCCAGCCAGTAATCCTGGCCCTCGAAGGGATAGGTCGGGAGCGGCACACGCAGACGCCGAGCACCGCCATGCACCGCGCTCCAGTCCACCTCCATGCCCGCCGCCCAGAGCCGGCCGACGGTGGTGGTGAGAAACGCGTCATCCGGCACCGGGTCCTGGGGGTGACGCAGCGAGGAGAGTACCGAGGGGGCCTTGGGCCCATTGAGCTGCAGGCGCGCCAGTGTCCCCAACGTGCGGCCTGGACCCACCTCCAGGTAGACGCGGCCAGGCTGCGCGGAGAGCGTGCGGATGCCGTCACCAAAGCGCACCGTCTGCCGCAGATGCCGGGTCCAATAAGCCGGGTCCACCGCTTCCTCGGGCGTCATCCATGTGCCGGTGACGTTGGAGACGATGGGCAGCGTGGGCGCATTGCGCGTCAGGGTCCCCACGAAGGACTCGAAGCGCGCGAGGATGGGCTCCACCAGGTGCGAGTGCGCCGCCACGTCGATGGGGATGTGACGGAACTCCACCTCGCGCCGGGTCAGCTCGGCGGCCAGCGCCTCGACGGCCTCCACGCTCCCGGCGACCGCGCACTGCGCGGGTCCGTTCATCGCGGCAATGGACAGCGAATCCCCCAGCAACGGGCGAAGCTCCGCCTCGGGCAACGGGACGCTGAGCATGCCGCCACCGGGCAGCTCTTCAAAGAGCTTGCCGCGCAGCACCACCAGCGCCAGGGCGTCCTCCAAGGAGAAGACACCCGCGAGGCAGGCCGCGGCGTACTCGCCCAGACTGTGCCCGATGAGCGCCTCGGGCTTCACGCCCCAGGATTGCCACAGCTGCGCCAGCGCGTATTCCACGGTGAAGAGCGCAGGCAGCGCCAGCGAGGTGCGCTTGAGGCGCTGCACGGCATCCGCGGCATTCGCCGCGTCCGGGAACATGACGGGCCGCAAGTCAAAGCCCAGCCGGAGCCGCAGGAGCTCACAGCAGCGATCCACGGCCTCCCGGAACACCGTCTCGGAGGCGTAGAGGCCACGGCCCATGTCCGGGTACTGCGCGCCTCCGCCGGGGAACATGAAGACGGCCGACGGCGTGCTGTTGCCGGGGGCCAGCGTAAACACGCGTTGCGGGTCCCTGGACTCCAGCGCCGCCACGGCGCGCTCCCGGTCCTCACACACCACCACGCGGCGCAGCTCCATCGGCTTGCGTCCGACCTGAAGCGTCCAGGCCACGTCCGCGAACGGCTGTTCCGGGTGGGCCTGCAAGTGCGCCCGCAGCGCGGCCGTCTGGGACTCCAGCGCCGAGGGTGTCTTCGCGGACAGCACCAGGAGCTGCCAAGGGCGTGCCGCGTCCCCCGGGAGAGTGCCAGGCGCCTCCTCCAGGATGACGTGCGCGTTGGTGCCACCAATCCCAAACGAGCTCACCCCCGCGCGCCGAGGCGTGTCCCCCTCCGGCCATGGCTTGAGCGCGGCGTTGACGTAGAAGGGGCTGCTCTCGAAGTCGATGCGTGGGTTGGGCTTCTCGTAGTGAAGGCTGGGAGGCAGCTCGCCATGCTCCAGCGCGAGCACGGTCTTCAGCAGGCCGGTGACTCCCGCCGCCGCGTCCAGGTGGCCCACATTGGTCTTCACCGAACCCAGCCCACAGAAGCCACGCTTGTCCGTCCCCGCGCGGAAGGCCTCCGTGAGGGCCTGCACCTCCACGGGGTCGCCCAGCGGCGTGGCGGTGCCATGCGCCTCCACGTAGGAGATGGAGTCCGGGGACACCTCCGCCACGGCCTGCGCGCGAGCAATGACCTCCGACTGTCCCTCGACCCCGGGCGCGGTGTAGCCCACCTTCATGGCGCCGTCGTTGTTGATGGCCGAGCCACGAATGACGGCGTGGATGGTGTCTCCATCCTCCAGCGCGTCCTCCAGGCGCTTGAGCACCACCACGCCCGCTCCGCTGCCGAAGAGCGTGCCCTGCCCCTTGGCGTCAAACGCGCGGCAGTGCCCGTCCGGAGAGGTGATGCCGCCGTCCTGAAAGTGGTAGCCCGTGCGCTGGGGCATGTGCACGGACACGCCGCCCGCCAGCGCGACGTCGCACTGGTAGCCCAGCAACGACTGACAGGCGAGATGCGTGGCCACCAGCGACGTCGAGCACCCCGTCTGCACGGTGAGCGCGGGCCCCTTGAGGTTGAAGTGATAGGCCACGCGCGTGGCGAGGAAGTCCTTGTCGTTACCCACCATGGCCGGGAACGTGTCCTCGGCCTGCTGGAACTCCGCCCGAGAGAGCAGATTGAACAGCAGATAGGTGCTCAAGCTGGAGCCCGCGAAGACGCCGGTGGAGACCGTCAACCGGCCCGGGGCGTAGCCCGCGTGCTCCAGCGCCGACCAGGCACACTCCAGGAAGATGCGGTGCTGAGGGTCCAGCAACTCCGCCTCACGTGGGGCGTATCCGAACAAAGCCGCGTCGAAGCGCCCCGGCCGCTCCAGGACAGGGGCTGCGCGAACGAAGTTTGGATTGGCCAGCCAGCCGGGCTCCACGCCCAACGCCTTCATCGCTTCGTTGGTGAAGAAAGTGATGGCCTCCCTGCCCTCACGCAGCAGGCGCCAGAAGGCCTCCACGTCTTCGGCACCAGGCACGCGGGCGGCCATGCCGACAATGGCTACCGCGAGACTCGCGTCCCCCTCATACCGGGTGTGACGACCCATGTCTTCCTACCCCCTGCTTCCTCGCGCACGGCGGATGGAACTCGAACCGCTCGAGCTGCTGCTCCAAGCGCCCCTGGGACGAGACTCGGCGGCGCTTCGATGAACTGAAGGACTGGACGAACTCACGTCAGGGGGACGCCCGCATCCCGATCACCGGATGCCCGACATGCACCTGCCTGCCGCGTGCTCGCCCGCTCTCTCTGAGCACGGCAACTACACTCCAGGTAGCTCATCCTGGTACCAGTATGACATTGCCTACCGTTGTAACCCCAGTCTCAATCCAGCGATAACAGCCTAGCCAACTTACACGGCAAAAGTAACTTGGCGAACCTTATAAGTTTTTACCGATGTAGCGACTTTCAGCTTGAAAGCTGCTTTACTTGAAGCGCTGGGGGGCCTGCTTCGCTGCCTGCTGTTTCGCGCGCCAGGGCCCCGGTGCGCTCCGGAATGGAACCGCTGCGCGCGAGCGTGCGGGACCTCCGACTCCCGAGAACATTTTGGGGACTCAAGAACTCATGGCTGGCGACACCCACTGGAACGGGCTGGAGATTGCAATCATCGGGATGGCGTGCCGCTTTCCGGGGGCCTGTAACGCCGAGGCGTACTGGCGGAACCTCCGGGATGGCGTCGAGTCCATCACCTTCCTCCAGGAGTCGGAGCTGGAGCCTTCCGTCATGGAGGACCCGGCGCTGCGCAAGTCACCGCAGTACGTGCGCGCCGCGGCCCCCATCGAGGGCGCGGACCTGTTCGACGCGGCCTTCTTCGGCATCACCCCCAAGGAAGCCGAGGTGATGGATCCGCAGCAGCGAGTCTTCCTGGAGTGTGCCTGGGCGGCCCTGGAGGACTCGGGCTACGACCCCGAGCGCTATCGGGAGCACATCGGCGTCTACGCGGGAGCCCGGACCAACACGTACGTCTTCAATCTCTTCTCCAACCCGGCCGCGCTGGGGATGCTCGGCGCGTTCGAGGTGGGCCTCGGCAACGACCTGGCCTTCCTCAGCACGCGGGTGGCGCACCGGCTCAACCTGAAGGGTCCGGCCTATTCGCTGCACACCGCCTGCTCCACATCACTGGTGGCGGTGCACCTGGCTGCCCAGGCGCTCCTCGCGGGCGAATGCCGCATGGCCCTCGCTGGCGGTGTAGCCCTCCAGTCGCCTCAGCGCACCGGCTACCTGTATCAATATGGTGGCGTTGCATCTCCAGACGGACGCTGCCGCGCCTTTGATGCGCAGGCGCAGGGCACGCTCTTCGGCAACGGCGCGGGCCTGGTGGTGCTCAAGCGCCTGGAGGACGCGCTGGAGGATGGAGACACCATTCACGCCGTCATCCGTGGCTCGGCCATCAACAACGACGGCGCCCAGAAGGCCAGCTTCAACGCCCCCAGCGTCCAAGGCCAGTCACGCGTCATCCGCAGTGCCTTGCTGACCGCGGAGGTGGACGCGCGGAGCATCACCTATGTGGAGGCCCATGGCACGGGCACCCAACTGGGAGACCCCATCGAGGTGCGCGCGCTCACCCGCGCCTTCCGGGCGAGCACGCAGGACACAGGCTTCTGTGCGCTCGGCTCGGTGAAGCCCAACATCGGCCACCTGGACGCCGCGTCTGGCATCGCCAGCCTCATCAAGACGGTCCTCGCGCTGAAGCACCAGCAGCTGCCACCCACGCTGCACTTCCAGGAGCCCAATCCGCAGATTGACTTCGCCGCCAGTCCCTTCTTCGTCAACGCCACCCTGAGGGACTGGGCGCCGGGCCCTACCCCTCGCCGAGCCGGCGTCAGCGCCTTTGGCATTGGTGGCACCAACGCGCACGTCATCCTGGAGGAGGCCCCCTCCGTCGCCCCCACCGCGGACGCCCGTCCCTGGTACGTGCTGCCATTGTCGGCGAAGACGGGCACCGCTCTGGATGCCGCGACGGAGGCGCTGGCCACCCACCTGGAACAGCACCCGGAGCAGGCGCTGAAGGACGTGGCCTTCACGCTGCAAGTGGGACGGCAGGCCTTCCAGCACCGTCGCATCGCCGTGGTGAAGGACCGCGAGCACGCCATCCGCGTGTTGCGAGGCGAGGAGCCAGAGCGGCTGGTGACGCAGAAGCAAGAGGCACGAGGCCGCCCCGTGGCGTTCCTCTTCCCGGGAGGAGGCACCCACCACCTGGGCATGGGCGCGGGCCTGTACCGCACGGAGCCCGTCTTCCGCGAGGCCGCTGACGAGATCGCCCGTGTCCTGCGCCCGCACCTGGGCGTGGACCTGCGCACGGTGCTCTACCAGGAGCCCCTCCAGGAGGTTCCGGGGCTCTCCCGCAACGCGCTCGCGCTGCCCGCCATCTTCCTGACGGAGTACGCCCTGGCGCGGCTGTGGATGTCGTGCGGCGTGGAGCCGGAGCAGATGCTCGGCCACAGCCTGGGCGAGTACGCGGCGGCGTGCATCGCCGGTGTGCTGTCGGTGGAGGATGCGGCGGCCCTGGTGGCGCTGCGTGGGCAGCTCATGGATGAGCTGCCCGCCGGGTCCATGCTGAGCATCAGCCTTCCCGAGGCGGAGGTGGTGCCGCTGCTGGGCCAGGAGCTGGACTTCGCGGCGGTGAATGCGCCCTCGCAGTGCGTGGTCTCCGGCCCACTGGCGGCGGTGAAGCGGTTGATGGCGGAGCTGACGGCGCGCAGCGTGGAGCACCGCCAACTGCACGTGGAGGCGGCGGCGCACTCGCGCATGCTGGAGCGCATCCTGCCGCGCTTCCACGAGCGCGTGTCCCGACTGACGCTCCGTCCACCCGAGCGGCCCTACATCTCCAGCCGGACCGGCCAGGCCGTCACGGGGGACGAGGTGACGCGGCCTCAGTACTGGGTGGACCACCTGCGCCACTCCGTGCGCTTCCGGGACGGCATGCAGGTGCTGCTGGAGGATTCGACGCGCGTCCTGCTGGAGGTGGGACCCGCGCAGTCGCTGACCGCCGTGGCGAGGCTCCAAGGCGAGCCCGCCGGCGCGCGCACCATCGTCTCCTCCGCGCGTCATCCCAAGGATGACCAGCCGGACGAGGCCGTCTTCTTGAATGCGCTGGGACGGCTGTGGCTCGCGGGGGTGGAGGTGGACTGGAGCGGTGTGCACGGGACGGAGACGGTCCGGCGCATCCCCCTTCCCACGTATCCTTTCGAAGGGCAGCGGTATTGGGTTGCTCCACTGGACCGGTCCGCCGCGCTGCTGGCCTCGCAGGCCGTGAGCGCCAGCAAGCTGACCGATGTCGCGGACTGGTTTCACCTGCCCGCGTGGCGGCGCACGCCCCCGGGCACGATGGCGCCCTCCGCGCTCGCCCAGCCTCGGTGCTGGGTGGTGTTCACCGACGGAGGCCCGTTGGCCTCGCGGCTCGTCTCCCGGTTGGAAGAGGCGGGACAGTACGTCGTCACCGTGCACGCGGGCGCCGCGTTCTCCCATGACAGCGATCGGCGCTTCACCGTGGCACCGGGCGCACCTGGGGACTACGTCGCGCTGCTAAGCGCGCTGGAGGACCTGACACCCCGGCCTGAAGTGTTCGTCCACCTGTGGAGCCTGACGCCGCAGGGCGAGCGCGAGTCCGAGCTGACGCGGTTCCAGGCTGCGCAAGCGCTGGGCTACTACAGCGTGGCGAACCTGGGGCAAGCCCTTTCCGGACTGAAGGATGCACGCCCCCTACGGGTGGAGGTCATCTCCAACCACCTGTTCGACCCGGACGGCAGAGCGGAGGCGCTGCCGGAGAAGGCGCCCCTGCTGGGCCCCTGCCGGGTGCTGTCGCAGCAACACGTGCACATCACCGCGCGCGGCGTCGATGTCATCCTCCCTGGTGCAGAAGGCGTTGCGGCGCTGGCGGCACAGCTCGTCGCCGAGCTCGTCACGGAGGCACGAGACGTCCGGGTGGCCTTGCGCGGTTCACGCCGCTGGGTCCAGGAGCTGTCTCCGGTTCGGCTGACGGAGACGGCTGCCTCCGCGCGGCCTCTGCGTGAGCGCGGCGTGTACCTCGTCACCGGGGGCCTGGGCCGCGTGGGCCTGCTGCTGGCCAGCCATCTGGCACGCACGAAGCAGGCGCGGCTGGCGCTGGTGGGCCGCACGCCGCTGCCGCCCCGCCGACTCTGGGACGATTGGATCTCCACCCAGGGTGAGGACGACGACGCCAGCCTGCTCATCCAGCGCGTGCGTGAATTGGAGTCACACGGAGCAGAGGTGCTCGTCCTGAGCGCCGACGTCTCCAAGCCGCACTGGATGCAGGAAGCCCTGGCCGAGGTGGACCAGCGCTTCGGCGCGCTCCACGGGGTGCTGCACTGCGCGGACCTTCCCTCCGCGACGAACCCGAACGCGGAGGCGCGTTTCCGCGCCAAGGTGCGCGGCACGTACGTGCTGGAGGACGTCCTGCGCGGCCGGGCGCTGGACTTCGTGATGCTGTTCTCCGCGTCGGCCGCCGTGCTGTCGCCGTTCGGCGACACGCCTTCGACGGCGGCCAACCTCTTCGTGGATGCGTTCGCGGCCCACCGCAGCCGAGGCACAGGAACGCCTTGGATGAGCGTGGCCTGGGACCCGTGGCCGCGAGCGGCCGGCGCTAGCGATGCACGCGCTCCTGACCTCGAGCCCTATGCCATGACCAAGGACGAAGCCACCGAGGCCTTCCAGCGGGTCGTCACCGGCGGCCTGGATGGCCCGGTGGTGGTGGCCACGGGAGATGTGTCTCGGCGACTGACTGCGTGGCTCCAACGGGCGGTCGCTCTGCCCAAGGTCGCTCGCAAGGTCCGCACCGGAGACGAAGAGCTTCCCGCCAATGAGCTGGAGCGCGTCATCGCGGGCCTGTGGCAGGAGGTCCTGGGCGTCGAACAGGTGGCGCGGCACGACCACTTCTTCGAACTGGGCGGGCACTCGCTGCTCGCCACGCAGGTCGTCGGGCGGTTGCGCTCACGGTTGCAGCTGGACCTGAATCTGGCACTGCTCTTCACGTCGCCCACCGTGGCGGGTCTGGCGAAGGCAATCGCCGACCTCCAGGCGCGGCAACAGGAATCCCTCTATCGCGAGCTGCTCGACCGGGTCACCCGCGTCTCCGAGCAGGAGCTCGCTGAAGAGCTTCGACGCCGCGGCGTGAAGGCCGCGTGAACGGAAGCTCCAGCCCCCGCTGGAGCACCCGATCTCCCACTTTCTGGATATCGACTTCGATGACTGACATCTCTCGGGCCCTCGAGCAGCTTTCTCCCTCGCAGCGCGCCCTCCTCGACCTGCTCCTCCAGGAGCAGCAGTCGGCGCAGCCTCACGCGGCGGCGCCCGTCCTGGTCCGGCGCGAAAGCAACGAGCCCGCTCCGGCGTCCTTTCCTCAGCAGCGCTTGTGGGTCCTGCATGAGCTGGATCCCAGCAGCATGGCTGCCTACAACGTCCATGTGAGCGTGGAGTTCTTCGGGCGGCTGGACCGGGCCCTGCTCACCCGTTGTGTGAACGAGGTGGTGCGCCGTCACGAATCCCTGCGCACGACGCTGAGGAGCCACGGCGGAGATCCGGTGCAGGTGGTCGCCTCCTCGCTGGAGCTCACCCTCCCGGAAGAGGACCTGTCGGCGCTGTCCCCGGAGGCGCAGGGAGATGAGGTACGCCGCCGCATCATCGCGGAGGCCAACTTCGAGTTCGACCTCTCCGCCGGGCCGCTGTTGCGAGTCGGCGTCCTGCGGCTCGCCGCGCAGCACGCACTGGTGCTGTTGACCCTGCACCACTCCGTCACAGACCAGTGGTCCCTGGGCGTGTTCCTCCAGGAGTTGATGGCGCTCTACAACGCCTTCGAGGAGGGCCTGCCTTCGCCCCTGCCGGAGCTGGAACTCCAATATCCAGACTACGCGCGGTGGCAGCGAGAGCAGCTCGAAACGCGGGAGCTGGCCGGTCAGCTCGATTATTGGCGACGGCAGCTCACGCCGCAGCCTCCCGCGCTGGTCGTGCCGTCGGACCATCCCCGACCGGCGCTGAAGACGTATCGCGGCGGGTGGCACCACTTCCGGCTCGAGCCAGAGCTGGCCCGGAAGCTCAAGCAGCTGGCGCAGAAGGAAGGCGCCACGCTCTTCATGGTGCTGATGGCTGCCTACCAGACGCTGCTGCACCGCTACAGCGGCCAGCAGGACTTCGCGGTGGGCTCACCTGTCGCCAACCGCCGGGCGCCCGAGCTCGAACCGCTCATCGGCTTTTTCGTCAACATGCTGGTGATGCGTGCGGATGCGTCGGGGGACCCGACCTTCCGCTCGTTCCTCCACCGAGTGCGGCAGGTCTGCCTGGATGCCTACTCACACCAGGACGTGCCCTTCGACAAGCTGGTGGAGGAGCTGCAACCGCCCCGCGACCCCAGCCGCAACCCGTTCTTCGAGGCCGTCTTCGTCCTCCAGAACGTGCCTCAGCCGGCCCTGCGGATTCCGGGCCTGCTCGCGCGCTACGTGGAGTTGGATCTGGGCGCGTCCCAGTTCGACCTGCTGATGGAGCTGCGCGAGGACCGGCCGGACCGGTTCATCGGCCGCATCGAGTACTGCGCGGACCTGTTCGACGCGAAGACCGTCGAACGGATGGAGCGCCACTACGTCCGCCTGTTGGAGAGCGTGGTGGAGAACGCCGACCAGCGACTCTCCGAGCTGCCCCTGATGCGCACCGAGGAGCGTCAGCAACTCCTGGTCGACTGGAACGCAAAGTCCACAGCGTTTCCGCGTGAGACGCCAATTCACTCGCTCTTCTCCGAGCAGGCGGCTCGCACGCCAGACGCCGTGGCGCTCGTCAGCGGGGAGAGCATCGTCACCTATGCGGAGCTGGACCGCCGCTCCAATCAGCTCGCGCATCATCTGCGCACGTACGGCGTTTCCCGAGGCACCCGCGTGGGCCTGTGCCTGGAGCGCTCTCCGGACATGGTGGTGGGCCTGCTCGCCATTCTCAAGGCCGGCGGCGCCTACGTGCCCATCGACCACCACTACCCCGCCGAGCGCATCTCCTTGCTGTTTCAGGAGGCCGGCATCGGCGTGCTCGTCACGACGAAGCCATTGGCGGAAGGACTCCCTGCATCCAACAGCAAGCACGTATGTGTGGACGCAGATGCGGACCTCATCGCCGCGTTGCCACATGACGCGCCTCCCTCCGTGGCCGTGGGTGGTGATGACCTCGCCTACGTCATGTTCACCTCCGGCAGCACCGGCCGGCCCAAGGGCGTCTGCATTCCTCACCGAGCCGTCGCAAGGCTCGTCCTCGCCAATCTCTTCATCCACTTTGGCCCTGACGAAGTCTTCCTCCAGCTCGCTCCCGTCGCCTTCGACGCTTCCACCCTGGAGCTCTGGGGCGCCCTGCTTCACGGCGCGCGCCTCGTCCTCGCTCCGCCTCACACGCCTTCTCTGGACGAACTCGCCGCGCTGCTGACTCACCACCGCG
>NZ_JABFNS010000077.1 GCF_013116825.1 Myxococcus xanthus | reverse complement strand
CACCCCTCCCTACCGATGACCGCCGTCGCTCCGGGGCCCTCCGGCTCCGAATCCCCCCCACCGGCCGAGGGTGAGGGGACATCCCTTGGAGTGAGCGCGCGCTGGGCGCGCTGGGCCTGGTGGCTCGTGCTGGCCGTCCTGGCCGTGGCCGCCATCGCCGTGGGTCAGCATCCCCGCAGGGGCGTGGACTTCCGCGTCTACCTCATGGCGGCGGAGCGCTTCTGGGAAGCCACGGACATCTACCGCCTGTCCGACGGCCACATGCCGTTCAAGTACGCGCCCATCACCGCGCCGCTGTTCCTTCCCTTCACCCTGCTCCCCGCGCGCGCCGCCGTGGCCCTGTGGAACCTGGGCTCCATCGCCGCGCTCGCCGCCGTGGCCCGCCTCACCATGCGCGCCACGCCTTCATCGGGGGAAGCCACGCCCTGGGCCTGGGCGCCCGCGCTGACGACGCTGGCCCTGCTGCCGGCCTTCACCTTCGAGCTGTTCTACGGCCAGGTGGACGCCGTCATCCTGTTGCTCATCCTCCTGTGCACGCTCGGCGCCGAACGCGGACAGGTGTGGCGCCCTGGCGCCGCCTTCGCCGTCGCCTTCCTGCTCAAGCCGCCCGCCGCCCTCGTCGGCCTCTTCTTCCTGTGGCGCCGGCACTGGCGCGTCATCGGCGCCACCGCCGTGGTGGGAGGAATGCTCACCCTGCCCACGCTCGCCCGCTACGGCTGGGACGGCACGCTGGTCCAGTTCCAACTGTGGAGCGACACCCTGGCGCGCACCACGCCGCCCTGGGCGCTCCAGTCCAACACCCAGGGCCTGCCCACCGTCCTGCTCGCGCTGGTGTACCCGCCCAACACCGTGGTGCCCCCGGGTGACATGTCGCTGGCGCAGGCCGTGGCGATGGTCCTCTTCGTCGCCGCCGTGGTGTGGGCAAGACCCGGGCCGGCGGACCTCATCGCCGTGTGTTGCCTGGGTGTCACCCTGCTGTCACCGCTGGCGTGGCGCGCGAACTACGTGCTGGCCTGGCCGTTGATCCGCGCCGCGGTGGAGAGCCGCCACCGGCCCAACCTGGTGCTGGTGGCGCTCATCGCCCTCACGGGTGTCCTGGTCTCTGACTCGGGACTGGGCGCGGAATGGAGCCGCCACGTCCTCCTGTGGCGCCCCTTCGCGCTCGTCTACACCGCGTTGCTGATCGCCCTGCTGTTTCAGATGCGCCGCGTGGGCGCACCGCGAGCGGTGGCGGACGCCGACGCCGTGTCACGCCTGCCACGTTGCTTTGGTGGCGGGCTCGCGCCGTGACGCTCCCGTCAAGTTGATGGAAGCAAAGTGTCACGGGCCCCGGACAGGCCCGACACATGGCGTCGCTATATGCGCGTCCAGTCATGTTCGAGACCTTCGACAGCGGCCCGGACGTCCAATCAGCGCGGCGGTTCGCGCTCTCCACTACGGCGTCCGTCGCCGTGTTCGCGCTGATGGGCATCGCCGCCGTCACCGCTGCCGGCAAGGTGACGGAAGTCATCAAAGAGAAGAAGGGCACGGACGTGGTGTTCCGTCCGCCGCCGCGAAGGCGCCGCCGCCGGCCTCGCCCGCCGTGGCGCCCGCGCCCATCGTCGTTCCCAAGGAAGTGCCGCTGGAGAAGCCGCCCGAGGCCGCGACGGAGACCGTGGCCGCCGCGCCCATCGCCGTGGGAGGCACCGGCGCGCTCGTTCCCGGCGGTGTGGTGGGCGGCGTCCCCGGCGGTGACACGCTCGCCGGTGGTGGCGGTCGCGTCGCGCCCATCAATCTCCCGGAGTCCGGCACGCCGCCAGAGCCCCTGTCCTCCAACCTCACGCCGGAATACCCCTCCGAGGCCCGCTCCAAGGGCCTGGAAGGCATGGTCATCCTCAAGGGCGTGGTGGGCGTGGATGGCCGCGTCAGCCAACTGAAGGTGATGCGCGGCGACGAGCCCTTCGCCAGCGCGGCCATGGCCGCCGCGAAGACGTGGCGCTTCAAGCCCGCGGTCGTCGGCGGTCAGCCCACCGCGGTGTTCCGCATCTTCAAGGTTCCGTTCCGTCTCAAGTCGTAAGCCGAAAAGGCCTCACCCGCACCTGCCCCCCAGGAGCAACCCGTCATGAATTTCAATCTCAGGGACATCTACAACCACATGGGTGTGTTCGCGCTGGGCATCGCGTGGACCCTCATCCTCTTCGCCGTCGCGTCCCTCGCGGTGTTCTTCGAACGCCTCTTCGTCTTCTTCCGCTCGCGCTCCATCTCCAAGCAGTTCGCGTCCCGCGCCGGGCCGCTCCTCACCCAGCACCAGCACGAGGCGCTGGTGAAGGAGGCGGAGGCCACCAAGGGCAGCCACCTGGCCATGCTGCTGGGCGGTGGCATGAAGCACTTCCTCGCGAAGTCCCGCGTGCCGGCCGGCAAGCTGGGACCGGTGGAGCTCACGCGCCGTGAGCTGGTCCGCATCAACGAGCGCGTCAGCGCCGACGTGCGCCGCGGCATGTCCGTGCTCGCCACCGTCGGCTCGGTGGCGCCCTTCGTCGGTCTGCTCGGCACGGTGGTGGGCATCATCGAGGCCTTCTCCGGCATCGCCAAGGAGGGCTCCGGCGGCCTGGGCGCGGTGTCCGCCGGTATCGCCGAGGCGCTCGTCGTCACGGCGCTGGGTCTGCTCGTCGCCATCCCCGCGGTGCTGATGTTCAACTTCCTCTCCACCCGCGCGGATTCGCTCCAGCTCTCCCTGGACGCGGCGCGGAGCGAGTTCATGGACTACCTGGAGGACCTGGGGCCGCAAAAGCCCGTGGCCACCAACGGCGCCGCGGTGGCCACGGGCCCGGAGCTGGCCGCTCGCAAGGAGTCCCGCGATGTCCACTCCGCGTAGGAGCCTGACGCCGGAGATGAACGTGACGCCCCTGGTGGACGTCGTGCTCGTCCTCCTCATCATCTTCATGGTCGTCACGCCCCAGATTGAGTCCGGCGCCGCGGTGGAGCTGCCCACGGCGACGAACCCGGACAAGGAGAACAAGGAGCTGACGCCCACCACGGTGAGCCTGTCCGCGACCGGGGCCTTCTTCCTGGACCGCAAGGAGCTCAAGCGCGACGCGCTCATGGCCGAGCTGAAGGCCGTGCGCGCCAAGGACCCGGACTCGCCCGTGGTGCTCAAGGCCGACCGGGGCGTGCGCTACTCCGAGGTGCGCGGCCTCTTCAAGGCGATGCAGGAGCTGGGCTTCCCCGGCATCAACCTGCAGGTCGTCGACAAGCAGAAGAACTAGGAGCGCACGCCATGGCATTCGACCTCGGAGGCGGAAAGGCCAGCATCCGCCCTGCGATGAACGTGACGCCCTTGGTGGACGTGGTGCTCGTCCTCCTCATCATCTTCATGGTCGTCACGCCGCTGATGACGAAGCAGATGTGGATGACGGTGCCCGCCAAGGGCGATGACCAGGAGGCCCCTCCGCCGCCTCCCGATGCAAAGCCACCGGTGGTCCTCACGGTGGACAAGTCCGGCGTGCTGCGCATCAACCGGGAAGAAGTGCCCCGCGACCAGGTCGTGGCCCGGCTCCAGCGCATGCTCAACGCGCGCCCGGACAAGATTGTGTTCTTCGACGCCAGTGACGATGTGCCGTACGGCGCCGCCATGGACGTGCTGGACCTCGCGCGAGGCGGGGACATCACGGTCGGCGTGCTGCCGGACAAGCTCGCGGATTGATGCAGTGCCGCGGCGGACCGTGACACCAAGTTTGCGGTCCGCCGCCTGAATCGTCACAGCCCCTTCATCCAGATGCCATGCGTGTCGCGTTCTCTACGCGCACCTCGGCAAGGAGTGTCGTGTTGTCTCGCACCGCCCCCTTGCGCGCCATTCTGGCTGCGCTTGTCATGACAGCTACGCCCGTGTTCGCACAGGCGCCCGGCGTTCCGGGCTCGGCTCCCGCTCCCGCGGTCGCCCCCGTCACGCAACCCCTTCCCCCGTCCGAGGAAACCCAACCGTCGCAGCCGACGGACACCGCGACACAGCCGTCTGGAATTGCCGCTCCGCCCACCGCGGATGATCCTTCCACGCAGCAGCCAGGCACGGAGCCTGCGCCCACCGCGCAGCAGCCCGGCACCGAAGCCGCGCCCACCGCGCAGCAGCCCGGCACCGAAGCCGACCCCACCGCGCAGCAGCCCGGCACCGAAGCCGACCCCACCGCGCAGCAGCCCGGCACCGAAGCCGACCCCACCGCGCAGCAGCCCGCGGCGCCGGCCGATGAGTCCATGGAGGCCATGAGCGACGAGGCGATGCTGGCCGAGTCCGCCGTGCCGCCCCCGGGCTTCACCGGCATCTACGGCCGCGTGACGGACGAAGCCAACGGCGAGGGCCTCATCGAGGCCACCGTGAAGGTCGTGGCGGGCGCCCAGAAGCAGGTGCTCACCGACCTGGATGGCTTCTACCGGGTCGCGCTGCCGCCCGGGAAGTACGACCTGCGCGTCTTCTATGACGTGTACCAGGGCCGCCGCATCACCGGCGTCGTGGTGACGAAGGGCAAGGCGACGAAGCTGGACGTCGCGCTCGGCGCGGACGAAGGCGCGGTGCAGGAAGTCGTCGTCGAGGCCCGCGCGGACCGCCGGGCCGAGGGCGCGCTGCTCCAGGAGCGCAAGAAGGCCGCCGCCGTGTCGGACGCCATCAGCGCGCAGGAAATCGCGCGCACGCCGGACTCCAGCGCCTCCGACGCGGTGAAGCGCGTGGTGAGCGCCACGGTGGTGGACGGCCGCTACGTGCTGCTGCGCGGCCTGGGTGGCCGCTACAGCACCACGCTGCTCAACGGCGCGCTGCTGCCCAGCACCGAGCCGGACGAGCCCAGCGTCCCGCTGGACATCTTCCCCACCAGCCTGCTCGCCAACCTCAACGTGGTGAAGAGCTACACACCGGAGCTCCCCGGCACCTTCGCCGGCGGCACGCTGCTCATCGAAACCAACTCCTACCCGAGCGAGTTCGAGCTCAAGCCGCGCATCAGCCTGGGCGGCGACTCCGAGACGACGTTCCGCGAGCGCAACAGCCAGGCGCAAGGCGGCTTCGGTGAGGACCTGGGCTTCCCCAGCGGGAGCCGCCAGCTCCCCAACGCGATTCCGCGCGACAGCGGCCTGGGGATGTCGGGCGAGTCCAGCGACGTACTGGAGCAGCAGTACCGCAGCTTCCCCAACATCTGGCAGGCGCGCCGCACCACCGCGCTGCCCAACATGGGCCTGGGCGTGTCCATGGGCGACACCCTGCGCTTCGGCAACAGCCGGCTGGGCTACCTGGCCAGCGCCAACTACGGCCACCGCGACGGCGTGCAGGAGGGCACCTTCGCCCGTGTCGACCGCGACGAGACGGGCGCGCTCAACGCCCGCGACGCGGCCCGCAGCACGCAGGGCTTCGAGACGGCCAGCCTCAGCGGCCTGGGCAGCGTCGGCTTCCAGTTGGACCGCGACAACGAGCTGACCTGGTTCGGCCTCTACACCCGCGGCACCGACACCCGCACGTTCACCGCGCGCGGCAGCAACATCGTCCGCGGTGAGAGCTATGAGAGCACGCGCCTGCAGTTCGTCAGCCGGCAGCTCTTCTTCAACCAGCTCCGAGGCTTCCACCGCCTGGGTCTGCTGGGGGACGCGGAGCTGGATTGGCAGGCCAACCTGTCCCGCGTGGACCGCGACGAGCCCGACACCCGCGACACCCTCTACAGCGACAACCTCTCCGCGCCGTCGGGCACGCCCACCTTCCCCAACCAGCCCAACAGCGGCGAGCGCTTCTTCGCCGAGCTGGGCGAGACGTCCACGGGCGGCAGCGTCAACGTCACCGTTCCCCTCTCCGCCGCCCGGCTGAAGGTGGGCGGGCTCACCCAGGTGTCCTTCCGTGACTTCGGGGCGCGCCGCTTCCGCTACCTGCTGGGCACCACGCCGGTGGACCGCACGCTCCCCCCCGAGCAGCTCTTCGCCCCGGAGAACCTGGGCACCGGCATCCGCGTGCGCGAGAACACCCGGCCGGACGATGCCTATGACGCGTACCTGGGCATCTTCGCCGGCTATGCGTCCGCGGACGTCCAGCCGACAGACGCCCTCCGCCTGGTGGGCGGCCTGCGCGTGGAGTCCTCCACCCAGCAGCTCACGCTGAAGGACCCGTTCACCGGCGCCTCCGGCACGGAGAACCGCTCCGAGTACATGAACCTGCTGCCGGCCTTCAACGCCATCTACGCGCTGACGCCCACCGTGAATGTGCGCGCCGGCTACAGCTACACGCTGGCGCGGCCCACCTTCCGCGAGCTGGCGCCGTTCATCTACTTCGACTTCGTGCGCCGCCGGAACGTGTCCGGCAACCCGGACCTGCTCCAGACGCGCATCCACAACATCGACGCGCGCGTCGAGTGGTTCGCCGGTGAGAACGAAGTCCTGGCTGCCAGCGCCTTCTACAAGCGCTTCCAGGACCCCATCGAGCGCGTCATCCGCAACCCCGAGTCGGGGGACCTCAGCTTCGAAAACGCCGCGGGCGCCAACACCTACGGCCTGGAACTGGAGGCGCGCGCGTCGCTGGCCCGCCTCACGGAGACGCTGAAGGCCGTGCGCGTGGGCGCCAACCTCACGCTCATCCAGTCCGACGTGGACCTCGGTGACTCCAACGTGGTGGGCGCGCAGACGAACCGGAACCGTCCCCTCCAGGGCCAGTCCCCATACGTCATCAACCTCAACGTCGGCTACTCGCGCCCCGAAAGCGGCACCGAGCTGACCGTCCTCTACAACGTGTATGGCCGCCGCATCAGCGAAGTGGGCGTCCAGGGTCTGCCGGACATCTACGAAGTGCCCTTCCACCGCGTGGACATCTCGCTGACCCAGCAGCTCGGCTCGGCGCAGCTCAAGCTCACCGCGGCCAACCTCCTCAACTCGAGCGTCACCCTCCGCCAGGAGTCGGTGGACGTGCAGACGTACAAACCCGGCGTCGCCTTCAGCGCGTCGCTGGGCTGGTCCCTCTAACCCGCAGAAGGAAGCACACCCATGAAGCGCCTCTTTGCCTCCCTCCTGACGCTCTCCGCCCTCTCCCTGACGTCTGCCTGCGGCGACGACGACAAGACGCCCAACAACCCCAACCCGCCGCCGACGGACACCACCGAGAACGTGTCCGCCAACATCACCCAGGACACCACGTGGAAGGCAGGCGTCACGTACACGCTGAAGAACTACATCTTCGTGGAGAGCGGCACGCTCACCATCGAGCCGGGCACCCGCATCCTGGGCGACCAGGGCAGCGCGCTCATCATCACCCGCAACGCGAAGATTCACGCCGTGGGCACGGCGCAGGCCCCCATCGTCTTCACCAGCTCCCGGCCCGTGGGCAGCCGCGAGCCCGGTAACTGGGGCGGCGTGGTGCTGCTCGGCAAGGGCCGCATCAACGTGGCGGGCGGCGAGAACACGGTGGAGGGCTTCTTCTCCTCCGGCAACAACCCGCTGACCCAGTACGGTGGCGGCGCCAACCCGAACGACGCGCATGACTGCGGCAAGCTGAACTACGCGCGCATCGAGTTCGCCGGCTTCGAGCTGTCCGAGGACAACGAGCTCAACGGCCTCACCGTGGCCGGCTGCGGCTCGGACACCGACCTGGACTACATCCAGGTCCACCGGGGCGCGGATGATGGCGTGGAGTTCTTCGGCGGCTCGGCCAACCTGAAGCACGCCGTCGTCACCCAGACGGACGATGACTCGCTGGACTACGACCTGGGCTACAACGGGAAGATCCAGTTCTTCATCGCGCAGCAGAACGCGGTGGTGGGCAACTTCGGCATCGAGGCCTCCGGCAACAAGAACGACAACGCGGCCACGCCGCGGTCCGCGCCGGAAATCTGGAACGCGACCTTCATCGGCTCCGGCCGTCCGGCGGGCACCAGCCCCGCGCAGTCGGGCATGGTGTTCAACACCGGCGCGGGCGGGAAGCTGAACAACGTCATCGTGGCCCACTTCGCCGACCTGGCGGTGGACGTGAGCGGCACGGCCTCCGCGGCCCTGTGGAACGCGGCCACGCCGGAGCTGTACCTGCGCAACACGTTCTTCTGGAACAACCGCGGCGACCACGTCTCCATCCCCGCGGCGCCGAACCCGACCGTGGACGCTGGCGGCAACATCACCAACCCGGACGTGTCCAACTTCAACGAGCCCGAGCGCGTGCTCGCCTCCGCGCTGAACAACCGCGTGGTGGATCCTCAGCTCACCGACGCCACCAACCTGACGGCGCCGAACTTCATGCCGGTGGCCGGCTCGCCCGCGCTCAACCCGGACGCCGCCGCCACGCCGCCGGCGGGCTTCGACACCTCCGCGCGCTTCGTCGGCGCGGTGGGCACCACCAACTGGCTGGCCGGCTGGACGGCCTTCCCGCAGGACTGACGTCCCCACGCAGAGCTGAGCCGGGCCCCTCCACCGAACGCGGGTGGTGAGCCCGGTCCCATGGCCCGGTCGAGTGCGGCGCGCGGAGGGGGGCTCCGGCGACGGCACCCGGCCGGGCCGTGGCCTTTGAAGGGCCCGGAGCCTGCTGGCGGCCCTGGGCCCCTCACCCCGCGCGGCACGCGCCCACGGGGTTGTCATCCCCGGTGGCTCCCCCAACGTTTCCGGTGGCGGGCTCGACCCCTGCCTGCCCAGGAGGAGCCACCGCCATGCGTGACACGATTCAGCAGCCAGGAGCCCGCCTTCCCGCTGTGTCTCCACGTGGCGGACGCCTCGGAAGCCAGTGGTGGGGACGGCCTGGCCGCGGCCTCCAGCGCACCTCGGAGGAGCGCCTCCCGCAGCTCGTCTCCGCGCTCGCGGGCGGCGCCCTGCTCACGCTGGGCCTCCGGCGAGGCAAGCTGGGCGGCGTGGCCATGGCCCTGGCCGGGGGCGGCCTGCTCTTCCGCGGCACCCGGACCGAGCAGGAACCCTACGTCCACAAGCACGGCGTCATCGTCCGGAAGCTCCGCCGGCAACGTGGCCGGGACGCCACCGTCGAACTGACGGTGCTCCAGCGCTCCATCACCATCCAAGGCACGCCGGAGGCGCTGTATCGCCGCTGGTGCGACGCGGAGACGCTCAACCAGGTGATGGGACACTTCGCCGACGTCACCTCCTCCGGCGAGGGCCTGCAGCACTGGAAGGTGCCGGGCGTGCTCGGCGCGGAGCTCGAATGGGACGCGGAGGTGGTGGAGGAGAACCCGGGTGAGCTGCTGCGCTGGCAATCCGTGGGGGACACGGCCCTGCCCAACGAAGGCTGGGTGCGCTTCCGCCCCGCGCCGCGGGACTGGGGCACGGAAGTGACGCTCCGCTTCGTCTTCGACCCACCGGGCGGCGTCGTGGGCGAGAAGGCCGTGCAGTTGCTCGGCGCCGTGCCCGCCGCGCTCGCGCTCAAGGCCCTCAAGCGCTTCAAGAGCCTCGTCGAGACGGGCGAGATTCCCACCACCCGGCCCAACCCCGCCGCTCGCGAGGGCGGCTACTCCTTCTGAGGGACCTGCCCATGCGCGCACTCTGCTGGAACGGCATCAACGACCTGGGCGTGGAGACGGTGGGGGACCCTCGCATCGTCAACCCGCACGACGTCATCCTCCAGGTGAGGATGTCCACCACCTGCGGCTCCGACCTCCACTTCATCGACGGCTACATCCCGACGATGCGCAAGGGAGACGTCATCGGCCACGAGTTCATGGGCACCGTCGTGGAGAAGGGCCCCGCGGTGAAGAAGGTCCAGGTGGGTGACCGCGTCGTCGTCCCGTCCTTCATCGGCTGCGGCAGTTGCTGGTACTGCCAGCACGACCTCTGGTCCCTCTGCGACAACACCAATCCCAAGGGCGAATTGCAGGAGCCCCTGTTCGGCTACCAGACGGCGGGCATCTACGGCTACACCCACGCCTTCGGCGGCTACGCGGGCGCGCATGCGCAGTTCGTCCGAGTCCCTCACGCGGACAACGACTGCTTCCGGGTGCCCGAAGGCGTGACGGATGAACAGGCGCTGTTCCTCTCCGACGCCGTGCCCACCGGCTACATGGGCGCGGACTTCTGCGACATCCAACCCGGCCAGACGGTGGCCGTGTGGGGCTGCGGCGGCGTGGGGCTGATGGCGCAGAAGGCCGCGTTCCTCCTCGGCGCCGAGCGGGTGATTGGCATCGACCGCTTCCCCGAAAGACTGAAGCTGGCGCGGGAGAAGGTGGGCGCGGAGACCATCAGCTACGAAGAGGTGGACAGCGTCCTCGACGTGCTGAAGGAGCTCACCGGCGGCCGAGGCCCCGACGCCTGCATCGACGCGGTGGGCATGGAGGCCCACGGAACGGGCGTGGGCGCCGCGTATGACCGCGCGAAACAGGCGATGCGGCTCCAAACGGACCGTGGGCAGGCGCTGCGGCAGGCCATCCTCGCGTGCCGCAAGGGCGGCATCCTGTCCGTGGTGGGCGTCTACGGCTTCATGGACGCGTTCCCCCTGGGCGCCATCATGAACAAGGGCCTCACGGTCCGCTCCGCCCAGCAGCACGGACAGAAGTACCTGCCGCGCCTGCTGGAGCACGTGGTGAAGGGCGAGCTGGACCCGTCCTTCCTCGCCACCCACCGCTTCTCCCTGGAGGACGCGCCGAAGGGGTACGAGCTCTTCAAGAAGAAGCAGGACGGCTGCGTCCGGGCGGTGTTCCTGCCCAACTGATGCGCCAGTCCTCGCGAGGCCGTCCGGTGGCCGCGACACACCGGGCGGCTTCGTTTATCCGCGGCCCGCTCAGGCCTCGGACAACATGCCGTTGCCGGTGTGGTGCGCCGAGGCGGCGAGCGCCTCCGGCGAGGCCCCATCCGCGAACAGGGACGCACCCGCGGCGGCGCGGGCCTTGGGAGGACGGCCCCGGCGGCGGGGCGCGTTCTCATCGTTGCCCTGCGCCGCGCTCGCGGAGTCCGCCGCTCCGCCGTCGGCCCGGGCGCCCTTGCGCGCCGCGCGCGGCAGGTGGATGCCGTCCAGGCGCGCGCTCAGCTCCACGTTCTCCTCGGAGAAGACCCGCGCGTACGCCAGCGCCCGCTGGCCCTTCTGGAGCAACGCCTCCTGGCTCTCATGCAGCGCCTGCCGCGCGGAATCCAGCGCCGCCTGCGCGCGCGCCACGGCCTCCGCCTGCGCCCGCACCTGCTCAGCCGCGGCGTCCAGCACCTCCCCGTTCATGTCCGGGAAGCGGACCTCCGCCAGCTCCGTGGTGAACAGCTCGAGCAGCGCACGCAGCGCCGGGGAAATGGGGTCGTTCTCGTTCGAGTCGAACATGCGCGGGCCTCCTGGCTCCTTGCGGGAAGGTGGCCCTATCTGCCCAGATGTTCAGTGTCAGATCAAGAGGGTAGGCTAAAACAGCACCCCTGCGGATCAATCCACGCGCACCAGCGCCGCCTGCTGCAAGCCGTCGTCCGCGCTCACATCCACGGACAGGTAGTGACGGCCCACTCCGTCGAACGTCTCCGGAATGGCGCCGCCGCCGCCGGAGATGAAGGCGGGGATGCCCGCGTTGGCGAACGAATAGTAGGAGTGGATGTGCCCGTAGAGCGTGAGGTCCACGCCGGCGCGCGCCATCTTCCCCACCAGGCCCGCGGCCTCGCCCCGGTTGGCGAAGCCGCCGCCGCGCAGGCCCACCGGGTCCTGCGGCGGCACGTGCATGGCCACCACGTGCGTGCCGTCCCGCGAGGCCGCCAGCCACCCCTCCAATTGCTCCTCCACGCCGGGGTCCAACGTGCCGTTGCTGGAGTCCACCACCGAGAAGCGCACGCCCTTGAAGACGAAGCTCTGGCTGCCGCGCCCCACCAGCGCGTGGTACTCGGCCGCGTCGCGGGTGAACGTCTCGTGGTTGCCCAGGGTGGCGTACAGCGGGATGCGCGAGCCCGCCTCCAGTCGCTCCTGGAACTCCGTCAACTCATCGCGCGTGCCTGACTCCGTGAGGTCGCCCGCGAAGAGGATGAAGCGCGCCGCGTCGTCCCGCCGCATGCGCGCGTAGATATCCCCGACGCGCGGCAGGGCCTCCTGCACGTCCGCCAGCGCGAGGAAGCGGAAGGGCTCGTGCGATTCGGAATCCGGCGGCGCCACGGACAGCCGCGCCTTCGTCCCCGCGCGCAGCGCCACGCGCCACACCTTCACGGTGGGCAGCGCCTGCGGGAGCGCCTCCTGCGCCAGCGGCGCGCCCCCTTCCTCCTCGGCCACCAGCACCGCGTCCGGCATCGCGTTGCGCACCGTCACCAGCCAGTCGGACGGCGCCTGGGCGCCCACGTCGATGCGGGCGGTGAAGGCCGGCGCGTTGCCCCACAGCACCAGCGTGCCCGGCGCCAATTCGCGCACCGTCGCCAGCCCGTCCGCCACCGACAGCGTCACCCCACCCTGCCGCGCCTGGCCCACCTTGGAATCCGCAATCGCGCGGTTCTCCGCGGGCCGCATGCCGCACCCCGCCACCACCAGCGCCGCCACCACTCCCACGCGCATCACCGCTCACCTCCCAGGGCACGAATCAACGACAGCCGGCCCACGAGCGCGCCGCCTCCCTGCACCTCGGCGGCGACACCCCAGTCATCCGTCAGCAGCGCCCGGCCCCTCAGGCCAAAGGCGCCCACGATTCCACCGCCGCGCGAGCGGATGCCCCCCGCGAACGAGTCCTTGCGGTGGTCGTAATAGAGCATCGCCTCGCCCCGGAGCGGCCCACCCCGGCCCAGCCACACGCCGTAGCCGAAGGTGAAGAGCAGCTGCTCGTGCAGGCTCCCGTCGCTCACCGCGCCGGGGTACGTATAGGCCTCCGCCGACGTGCCCACGCTGACCTCCGCGAAGGAGCCCGCCATGGCCGGGCTGATGCGCGACATGGCCAGCCGGCCCCGCAGCGCCACCTCTCCGCTGATGAGCGCGAAGCCCTCGGTGGGGTAGCGGTGGAACTGGCCAAAAGCCTCCACGTCCAGCGCGCTGCCATCCGTGCCCGACAGCGCGCGCTCCGGCGCGCCCAACAGCCGCCACGCCCCGCCCAGACGCACCTGGGTGTTGCCCTCGGCAGGGTCCACCCGCACGGAGCCCAGCAGGCGCAGCGAGTCGAAGCGGGCCTGCGCCCCCACCGTGACGAAGTGGCGGTAGTCGAACGCAGCGTCATTCACATACTGATAGCCCACCTCCAACTCCAGCGGAGGAAGGAGGGGCGGCGCGACGCCCGCGTCGAACGCCGGCGCCGTCACCGCATACAGATTGGCCAGCGCGGAGATGCCCAGCACGCTGAAGCCCGCCAGCGTCACCGCATACAGCGGAGCAATGGTGCGCCGGGAGGCGCCCGTGAGGGCAATGGGCACCCCGCCCAGCGCGATGAGCCCCAGGCCCGCGCCCTCCAGCGCGAAGAGCCGCTTCGCGGTGTGACGGTCCCCCGCCACCAGGGGCCCCAGCCCATGGAAGAGCAACCCCGGCACCACCGCCACCGCCACCGCGAGCGGCTTGAAATCGGGGCGCTCCTGGGGCAGCGGGGGCACCGGCGCCAACGACTGCTGGGAAAGCCCCACGCGCGCCTGGAGGGGCGCATCCACCGGGACCTCCGGGCTCCCGTCCCCAGCGCGGGCCAGGCCCGGCGTCGAGAACAGCAGCACTCCACTCAGACACACGGCGCCCCACCGCGAGCGAAGGGGGAGCTCGGACACCATCGGCCACGCCTCTTTCTCAGCGAGGGGCCAGCCGCCCCCGCCCGCCGGCAAGCGCAGGCAGGTCCGCTAGATAACCGCGCCGGGAGGGCCCACGGCAGGCGCCCCGCGTGAAGAAATGTGAAGCCTCACACCTTGATAACCCTGAAAAACTTCACGCAGAGTTCAACCCGGAACCGGGACTTTCCCAGGAAGGAAGGTATGCTCCTACCCCGTGGCGGAAAACAGCCCTCAGCAATTCGGTAAATACGTCCTCCTCTCGAAGATCGCCGCGGGGGGGATGGCGGTCACCTACCGCGCGCGGATGACGGGGGCGGCGGGCGTCACCAAGCCCTGCGTCATCAAGCAGATCCTCCCGCACTTCGTCGACGATGCGGACTTCGTCGAGATGTTCATCAGCGAGGCGCGCGTGGTGGCCAGCATGAGCCACAGCAACATCGCGCAGATTTTCGACTTCGGCGAGGTGGACGGGCAGTACTTCATCGCCATGGAGCTGGTGCAGGGCCAGCCCTTGTCCAAGGTGCTGCGCCGCGCCCAGCGGATGGGCATGGCGTCCTTTCCGGAGCCGCTGGCGCTCCACGTGGCCAGCAAGCTGTGTGACGGCCTGGACTACGCGCACCGACACGTGGGCGAAGACGGGCAGGCGCTGGGCCTGGTGCACCGCGACGTGTCCCCTGACAACGTCCTCATCTCCTATGAGGGCGAGGTCAAGGTCATCGACTTCGGCATCGCCAAGGTGACGAGCGCGGTGGAGGCGAAGACGTCTCCCGGCACCCTCAAGGGCAAGTACCCGTACTTCTCCCCGGAGCAGGCCCAGGGCCGGCAGGACCTGGACGCGCGCACCGACGTGTACGCCGCGGGCGTCGTCCTCTACGAGATGGTGTGCGGCAAGCGCCCCTACGAAGGGGAGTTCGTCACCGTCCTGCCCCGCATCCTCGTGGGCGACCGCCCGCCGCCGTCCGCGCTCAACCCCACTGTCAGCGAGGACGTGGAGACGGTCATCTCCCACGCCATGGCGCTGGACCGAGAGGCGCGCTACCAGACGGCGAAGGACTTGAGCGAGTCGCTGGTGGAGCTGCTCTACCGCGACAACCCGCGCTTCACCCCCACCCTGCTGTCGCAGCTCATGGCGCACCTCTTCCCGGAGGAGCTGGCCGCCGAGGGGCGCCGGGTGGAGGTGTCCCCCGCCTTCCAGGAGCAGCTCGCCGCCTGGCAGACGGGCGTCACCGAAGCGTCGTCCCAGGGACGCGCGCGGCCCCCGTCCAGCAACGCCCCGCGGGGCTCCAGCCCCGGCGTGCGCAGCCGCCCGGGCAGTGACAGCGGACGGCCCGGCAGCGAAGGAGGCCGTCGCCCCTCTGCGAGCCCCCCGGGAGCGCGCCGTCCCACGAGCAACGGCGTGCGGCGGGCGACCCAGTCCCAGCTCCCCCGCTCCGAGGGTGGCGTCCGCAGGACATACACCTCCGAGCGCCCCGAGCCCCCGGTGCCGGCGCTGGACGAAGAGCCCAGCACTGACGCAGGTGATGTGCCCGCCCCCACCCAGGCCGCGCCGCGCGACACGCCCATCGAAGTGCCCGCCGCCAAGGGCCAGGAGCCCACCACCGAGGCGCATCCGGTGGGCACCTGGACTGGCAAGGGCTACCGCACCTCCGTGGACGACGCCCGGGACACGTTGGCGCGCGAAGAAGCCGCGCGCGTGGCGAAGGGGAAGGAGAAGGCGCGCGTCGTGACGATGTCCGTCGTCTATGCCGCCGCCGCGCTGTTCCTCGTCGGCGTGTTCTACAAGCTCGTCATCGCGAGCGAGTCCACGTTCGACTACGTGTCCACCACCACGCTGTGGCTCGCCTCCAAGCCCGCGGGCGCCACCGTGCGGCTCAACGACCAGGTGCTCAAGGGCGTCACGCCAATGATGGTGGAGGTCAAGATTGGCGAGGCCAACACGCTGGCCCTCTCGCTGCCCGGGCACCTGCCCTGGACGAAGCGCTTCACACCCACGTCAAACCTGGTGAAGCCGCTGACGGCGGAGCTGAAGCCCGTCACCGCGCCCCCGCCGCCTCCAGTCGAAGGGGCCGTAGCGGCGCCAGAGGACGCGGGCGCCGTGGTGGTGGCGGAAGGCGCCGCCACGCCGGAGGACGCGGGCCCCGGCGCGCAAGAAGACGCGGGCGCCAGCACGGAGGCGGCGGTCGCACAAGGCGGGCCCGTGGAGGAGGACACGCCGCAGCGGACGATGCACGAGGTGGGCTACCCCACCCGCGTGCTGGTGCTGCGCCCCCAGTACAACGCTGTCCCCCTGCCCGAATACAACACCGCCAGCATCGAGCTGAACCCCGGCACGACGTACTCGGTGTGGACGCAGGGCAGCGCGTCCCTGGCCGAGGGCCGGGGCACCGCCTCCGGCACGCTGGCCTACCTCATCGAGGGTGACGGTCCGGTGGACAGCAGCTTCGGCCTGCTCGGCGCGTCAACGCGCACCATCAAGGGCGCTCGGAAGCTCCACGTCTTCGCGCTGGATGACGGCGGACTGGACGACAACAGCGGCGCCATCCGCGTCAACGTCCGCCAGTCCGCCTACGTGCCGCCGCGCGCGTTCACCTTCGACGCGAAGGAAAACGCGGTGCCGCTGAAGCCCGAGCACCAGATGGTGCTGCGCGGCCTCAACCCGGACTCCACCTACCTGCTCACCGTGCGAGACGACTTCGCGGAGCTGCGCTCCGGCCCCAACGGCCGCGTCCGCCAGGTGCTGTGCATGGAGCGCGGCCCGGCGCCCGAATCCGTGCGCGCCACCCACCGCATCCTCCAGACCGGCAAGCGCTACCAGCTCACGGGCACGGAGAACCTGCACTGCACCTTCCCTGACATGCAGGTGAACGACAACCGGGGCGCCTTCGAGGTGGACATCGTCGACGTGACGGCCATGTCCGGCAAGGAGCGCGCGGAGGCCCTGAAGGGCTCACGCCGCTCGGAGCGGTAACAGCCGCACAGGCAGCCCGCCGCACACGCCCTGGGGCGCCAACAGGTGAGGCGGGCACTCGCGGCGCCGCGGAGGACGCCGGGCTGGGCCGGAGGAACGGTGACTACCTTCCGGTGGACCGGCGCCCCGTGGCTTCAGCGCGGGGGGCCGGCTTCCTGACGTAAGGGCTAACGAGGGCCCGGCAGCGCGGAGGCCCGGCTCGACAAGGACGGGAAAGGCACGTGGGCGCGGGGCCGAGGGGCACCGGGCCCACGCGTCTTTCCTCGGGACGGACTCAGATGTCCAGGTTCTGCACGTCCAGGGCGTTGCGCTCGATGAACTCGCGCCGCGGCTCCACCGCCTCGCCCATCAGCAGCGAGAAGATTTCGTCGCTCTCCACCGCGTCCTCCACCCGCACCTGGAGCAGCGTGCGCGTGGCCGGGTTCATCGTCGTGTCCCAGAGCTGCTCCGGGTTCATCTCACCCAGACCCTTGTAGCGCTGCAGGCCCAGGCCGCGCTGCGCGTCCTTGCGAACGGCGGCGAGCACCTCCTGCACGGAGAAGACGGTGATTTCCCCCGCGTCCACGCGGACCTTGTACGGCGGCTTGCCCAGCGCCACGAAGGCGTCACGCAGCGACGACAGCTCCAGGTACTCCGGCGACGACAGGAAGGCGTGGTCGAGCACCGTCTCCCGCATGGCGCCATTCACGTCGGTGTGGAACACCAGCTTCTTGGTGTGGTGCTCGGGGTCCTGCACCAGTTCGTGGCGCACGCGGCCCAGCACGTCCGGCATGCGGCGCTCGAAGGTGTCATAGGCGGCCTTCACCGCCGCCTCCAGGCCGGCCTCGTCCGTCAGCGTCTCCGCGGACAGCCGCGCGCCCTGCACCAGCGCGTCCACCACGCGCGCGTCCCGGCGCTTGGCCTGCTTCTCCAGGCGCTCCTCGTACGTAATCACCTTCTCCAGCAGCGCCTTCAGCTCCGCGCCGCCCAGCTCGCCCTCGGGCGTCAGCACCCGCGCGTGCTCGGAGGCAATCTTGAGCAGGTACTCGTTCAGCGCGTGCTCGTCCTTGACGTACTGGTCCTTCTTGTTGCGCGTGACTTTGTAGAGCGGCGGCTGCGCGATGTAGAGGTAGCCCTTCTGCAAGAGCTCCGGCATCTGCCGGAAGAAGAAGGTGAGCAGCAGCGTGCGGATGTGGCTGCCGTCCACGTCGGCGTCCGTCATCAGGATGATGCGGTGGTAGCGCGCCTTCTCCGGGTCGTAGTCCTCCGCGCCGATGCCCGTGCCCAATGCCGTAATCAGCGTCACGATTTCGGCGCTGGTGAGCATCTTCTCGAAGCGGGCCTTCTCCACGTTGAGAATCTTGCCGCGCAGCGGAAGGATGGCCTGGTTGCGCCGGTCCCGGCCCTGCTTCGCGGAGCCACCTGCGGAGTCGCCCTCCACGATGTAGAGCTCGCTCTCGTTCGGGTCCCGGCTCTGACAGTCCGCCAGCTTTCCGGGGAGCCCGCCGCCGTCCAGCACGCCCTTGCGGCGCACCGTCTCACGCGCCTTGCGCGCGGCCAGACGCGCCCGGCAGGCGTCGCCAATCTTCGCCACGACCTTCTTGGCGACCACGGGCGTCTCTTCCAGGAAGGAGCCGAGCTGGTCGTTCACCATCTGCTCGACCAGGCCCTTCACCTCGCTGTTGCCCAGCTTCGTCTTCGTCTGCCCCTCGAACTGGGGGTTGGTCAGCTTGACGGAGATGACGGCGGACAGGCCTTCACGCGCGTCCTCGCCGGTGGGCGTCTCCTTGAGGTCCTTCCAGAGGCCGCCCTTCTCCGCGTAGCTGTTGAGCGTGCGCGTCAGCGCCGCCTTGAAGCCGGACAGGTGGCTGCCACCCTCGTGGGTGTTGATGTTGTTCGCGAAGGTGTAGATGCGCTCGTCGTAGCCGTCATTCCACTGCATCGCGATGTCGAGCGTGACGCCCTCACGCTCCGTGCTGAAGGCGATGGGCTTGTCGTGGAGCGTCTGCTTCGACTTGTTGAGGTACTCCACGAACGAGGAGATGCCGCCGTCGAACTTGAAGTCGTGCTCCTTGTTCGTGCGCTCGTCGCGGATGACGATGTGCAGGCCGGCATTGAGGAAGGCCAGCTCGCGCAGACGCTGGCTGAGCGTCTCGAAGTTGAACTCCACCAACTCCATCACCGTGGCGTCCGGCTTGAAGGCGATGTGCGTGCCGCGCTTGTCGGTGGTGCCCACCTCGCGCGGCGGGGTGTCCGGGACGCCCTGCGCGTAGGACTGCTCATAGACAGTGCCGTTGCGGTGGACGCGGACCTTGAACCACTCCGAGAGGAAGTTGACGCAGGTGACGCCCACGCCGTGGAGGCCGCCGGAGACCTTGTACGCGCCGTTGCCGAACTTGCTGCCGGCGTGCAGCTCCGTGAGGACGACCTCCAGGGTGTCCTTGCCGGGGAACTTGGGGTGCGGGCCCACGGGGATGCCGCGCCCGTTGTCCTGCACGCTCAGGGAGCCATCCACGTGGATGACGACCTCGATGTCGGTGCAGTGCCCGGCCAGCGACTCGTCCACCGCGTTGTCGACGACCTCGTACACGAGCTTGTGGAGCCCGTAGGCCATCGTGTCGCCGATGTACATGCCGGGGCGCTTCCGGACCGCCTCGCGGCCCTCGAGCTTGGTAATGCTGTCCGTCCCATACTCCACGGGCGGCGGAGCAACCGCCGAGCCGGTAGCGGGGGTCTTTTCCATGTGAAGCTGTCCTTGGGAAAAGGAGCCTTGCAACAGGTTCGTGCGTACCACTTCAAGGCACGTCGAACAAGGTTAACGAGGACTCGCAAGGCTGCGTAAACATTCGTGAAATCCGCCTGGCCGCCTGCCTGGGAGGCCGCCCCGGGGAACGGGGTGTTCAGGCGTCGAAACGGGGCGGCGGGAGGCGGTCCTCCAGCGCCGAAATCAACTCGTCGAAAACAGCCTTGCGGGCGAAGAGATGCCGGGTGACGAGCACCCGGCCTTCCTCCTTGAGGAACAGGGCGAGCACGCTCCCCTTCCGGCCAATCCGGCGCACGTGGTCAATCTGCCCCCAGTGCAGGTCCAGCTCCTTCTGACTGAAGGGCCGGGCCACGCGCACGCCCCGCGCGTCCACCGTGACGCCCCAGCCCGTGCGGGGCCGCAGGCGGTGGAAGGACACCAGGAAGGTCAACATCAGCCCCGCGGAGACGCCGGCGCGAGCCATGGCCTGGACGCCACCCTCGGCCCGGGCATCCGCCAGGGCCCAGGCGGTGAGGACGGCCAGCACGCAGGCCCCCACGAAGAGGGCGATGCGGGTGGCGCGAGGGTCGAAGGCGTAGAAGCGCGGGCTGCTCATGGGTGCCCCTGCACCCTAATCCTCCCGGCGCCCCGGTGCGCGGTTTTGAGCGCTGCGTCTGTTCTCCGCCGGGCGGAGCGTGCCCTACGCTCCAGAGCCCCATGACGAATGCCGAGCTGTCCGCGCGCCTGCTGTCGAACGTCATCGCCTTCAAGCACCTTCAGCGGGAGCGAGGCACGCTGCGGCACCTGGGCCTGCCAGGCGTGGACGCCTTCTGTCTGCCGGGACACCCGGAGCTCTCGCGGGCCCAGCAGGCCTTCTTCCACGACCCGGGAGCGCTGCGCGACGCCCTGCCCGCCCTGACGGACTTCTACCTGCGCCTGGACCTGCCCGGCTGGCGCGTGGTGCTGCTGCCCGGAGACACCGAGGGCCGGCGGGTGCTGGAGGACGCCGGCTTCGCCCCCGACGCGGTCCGGTCCGATACCCTGGGCCTGGTGCTGGGGGACGTGCCGGACGCCCCGCCGGACATCCCCCTGGAGTCATCCGAGACGCAGGACGACATGGTCGCCATCAACAAGCGCACGTGGGGCCAGCTGGGGGGCCAGCTCGACGTCTGGCTGCGGCCGCCCCGGCTGCCCGTGCACACGCTGGTCGCGAAGGAGGCGGGCGTGGCCCTGGCGTGTGGCATGGCCCGGGACGTGGGCGACACCGCGGGCATCTACATGGTGGCCACGGTGCCCGAGGCCCGGGGCCGGGGGCTGGCCGCGCAGGTGATGCGCGGGCTGCACCACCAGGCGCGGAGCCGGGGGATGACGGCCGCGGTGCTCGAGGCCACGCCGGAGGCGAAGCCCTTGTATCAGCGCCTGGGCTACCGGGACCTGGGCGCGTGGGAGACCTGGGGCCGCACGAGCCGCTGAGTCAGCGCAGCGCCTCCAGTTCCTCCAGACGGGAGAGCACCTGGGCTGGCTGGCTGAGCCCCAACAACCGGTCCGCCAGCCCATGGGCCGCCAGCCGCGCCAGATGTGCCAGCCGCACCAACTGGGGGTTGCCCCGCTCGGCGTCCAGGATGGCCACCACGACGCGGAGCGGCTTGCCGTCGGGGGTATCGCCCGCGAGCGGCGTGGCCAGCGTCACCAGCGCCGCGGTGGGCACCGCACCTGGAAGGAAGGAGTGTGGCACGGCCACCCCGCCGCCCACCGCGCACGAGGACTCCTCCCGGTGCCGCTTCAGGCCGCCCACCACCCGCGCGACGTCCATGCCGGGCTGCGAGGAGGCCAGCCGCTCCGCCACCACGTCCAGGACGTCGTCCCAACCCGCGCAGGACAGCTGCACCACCACCCGCTCCGGCGCCAGCAGGGGCGCCAGCGGGGGCACGGGCGCGTCGCGCCGCCCCTGGGCCGCGGGGAACTCCGCGTCCAGGAAGTCGCGCACACGCGCCAGTTGCAGCCCGGACAGGCGCCGCTGAGCGATGTCCAGGAAGAGGGCTCCCGCGCCCGGCACCTCTTCCATGTAGGCGGCCACGGACGGGCTCATCCGGTTGGCCACGTCCATCAGCAGAGAGGACGGGACTCGCAGCTCACGGGCAATGGCCGACAGACGCTCGGGCGTGGGTGGCGCGTCCACGCCGTTCTCCACCCGGCTGAGGTACGCGCTGGACACGCCGATACGGCGCGCCAGGTCCCGCAGCGACAGGCCCGCATCCGTGCGCAACAGCCGGAGGGTGGCTCCCAGGTGCATCAGCTCCTCGCGGGCAGCACCCGAACCGCAGTGGCCCCGTCGTTGGCTGCGTCGAAGGTGGGCTCCGCCGCCGTGGCGGGAGACGCGTCAGACACCACCAGCAGCGAGCCCGGCGCGTCCCGAATGATGCGCTCGCGTTGCAAGCCGAAGACCTTGTCCTCCAGCCCCCACTGCGCGCCGATGCCGACAATCACCAGGTCATAGCCATGGCGCGACTCCCCCAGGGCGGCCTCGTCCGGCGCGTCGCTGCGCACCTCCTTCAACGTCACGCCGCCCTCGTTCGCCGGGAACAGCGCCTCCACCTGCGCCCGGGCTCCGCCGTTGCCGCCGAGGTCCGACGTCACATGCAGCACCGTCACCTCGGCGCCCGCCTGCTTCCTCAGCCGCCGGGCCAGGGCCAGGGCCGCGCGGTCATGCCGGCTTCCGGCGAAGGGCACCAGCACGCGCTTGATGTCCGACAGGCCCCGGTCCACCAGCACCGCTACCGGGCCGCTGGCCTCCTGCATCACCCCACGCACCGTGCCGCCCAGCATCGTCTGGCTGAAGAGCGGCTTGTGCCACCCCAGCAGGACCAGGTCCGCGCGCCGGGCCTTCGCCGTGCGGCAGATGTCCTGGGCCGGCTCGGCGGAGACGAACGACAACGGCCGCACGGAGAGCCCCAGGCTTACGGCCCGCCACAAGAGCGGCATCAACGCGCTGTCCTCCTCGGGGGCCCGCTGCTGCGCCGGGCGCAGGGACGCGCGCTCCGGGGACACCAGGTGCAGCGCGTGAAGCTGCGCGCCCTCATCAAGCCCCGTCAACGAGCGCGCCAGGGTGGCCATGCCCGGCCCCGCCTGCCCGTGCGACACGCACATCAGCACGCTGTAGGGCGGAGGGCCCGGCTCCACCAGCAGCGGCACCACCACGCGCTCGCGGGCAATCTCCTCCAGCGGGTAGATCCACTTCAGCAGCGGCGTGGTGATGAACGTCGTCACCAGCGCCATCAGCACCATCATCGTGAACAGCTGGGGTGAGATGACGCCCAGGTCCAGGCCGATGTTGAGGACGATGAGCTCCATCAACCCGCGCGTGTTCATCAGGATTCCAATGGCGCTCGCCTCGCGCCACCGCAGGCCCGTCATCCGCGCCGCCACCGCGCTGCCGCCGAACTTGCCCAGGCAGGCCAGGACGATGATGACGCCGCACGTCAGCCAGTCCTCCGCGGTGTTCAGCAGGCCAATCTGCGTGCGCAGGCCGCTGAAGGCGAAGAAGATGGGCAGCAGCAACACCACCGCCACGTCCTCCAGCCGCTCCGCCAGCGTCTCCGCCAGCCGGCCTTCCTTCGGAATCACCGCGCCGAAGAGGAAGGCACCGAAGAGCGCGTGGATGCCGATGAGCTCCGTCACGCCCGCGGACGCCAGCAGCAGCACCAGCGTGCCCGCCACCACGTTCTGGGTGAGCCCCTCACGGCTGGCCACCCGCGCCCCCAGGCGCGCGAGGAAGGGCCGCACCACCATCAGCATGAAGGCGATGTAGCCCAGCGCCATCACCGTGGTGAGCGCCGCCTGCGTCAGGCTGGACGCGCGGACGATGGAGACGACGAAGGCCAGCAGGCACCACGCGGTGACGTCATCCACCGCCGCGCAGGCAATGGCCACCGTGCCCACCTTCGACTGGAGCAGGCCTCGCTCGGTGAGGATGCGCGCCAGCACCGGGAAGGCGGTGATGCTCATCGCCACGCCCATGAAGAGCACGAACGAGGTGAAGGGCACCTCCGGCGACGACAGGCTCTTGTAGAGCCACAGCGCGCCCGCGCCCGCGCCCAGCGCGAAGGGGACGACGATGCTGGAGTGGCTGATGGCCACCGACGCGTGCCCCCGGCCCTTGAGCAACTGGGGGTCCAGCTCCAGGCCGATGAGGAACATGAACAGCACCAGGCCCACCTGGCTGAGCATCGTCAGCACCGGCATGGACGAGGCCGGGAACAGCCCGTTCATGATGTCCGGCGCCAGCCAGCCCAGCAGCGAGGGCCCCAGGACGATACCGGCCACCACCTCCGCGATGACCAACGGCTGTCCCAACCACCGCGCGCCGCGGCCGATGAGCCGCGACAAGCCGATGATGACGATGAGCTGCAAGATCAGCAGCGCGAGCGCGTTGGTGTGCATCCGGCCCTCCACGTAAAGTGTTAAGCTGGCACTTACCAACCTGATTTCGAGGCGTCAACCGGAGGGAACGCGGAGCGTCAAACAGGACCCGCCTGCCTGCTTCACGTCGTCAGATGGCGGCTGACGGCGTCCAGCAGTGTCTCCACGTCCACGGGTTTGCGCAGGTGGCCGCAAGCGCCAATCTCATCCGCGACCTGGCGAGCATTCGCTGACGCGGAGAAGACGAGCACCGGGATGTCCCGCCAGGCGGACACCTGGCGCATGGCCCGCGCGAACCCGCCTCCGTCCATGATGGGCATCATCATGTCCAGCAGGACGAGCCCCGGCAGCTCCGTGGCCGCGCCCAGCACCTCCAGGGCATGCTTGCCATTGCTGGCCCCCAGCACCGTGTAGCCCGCGTCACGAAGCACTTCCTCCAGGGCTTCGCGCAGGTCCGCGTCGTCATCCACCACCAGCAACGGCCGGCTCACTCACGCCTCTCCTTCTCCAACGGCAAATCCAGGGCGAAGCGCGCGCGACCCCCTTCGCGCGACCCGGCCCACATGAAGAGCGCGAGCTTACCGCCCGTCCGAAGCGTTCGAAGGCGCGCTTCACCGGGTCCTCTGAAATTCCGTTCCCTCTGTCAGCCACCTGAACACGGCCCATGTGACCCACGCGCCGGGACAGCCACCTCCGCTGACGCGGAGAGGCTGGCCACCGGCAGCATCCGGGTGTGCGCGTCCGCGCGGATGCGGCGCAGCCCGTCAGGGCCGGCCGGCCGGGGCGGGTCGCCCTCCACCAGCACGCCCGGGCTCGCCGCCACGCCTACTTCCAGGACAGCTCGTACTCGCTGTCGAGCAGCCCCACCTGGCGACCCTGGACCCGGACCTCACGCGCGCCCACCGCCTCCAGCACGCCGTGCAGCACGCCCTCGTGGTAGGCGGCGGGCATGAAGTCACGCCGCATGATGAAGCGGGCGCTCGTCTCCCCCGTCCACAACGGGTAGCGCTCACCGTAGGTCACCGCGGCGAGGTAGGCCTCTCCCAGCGACTGCAACAGCAGCCGCGGCTTGCCGCTGGCCGCTCGCATCAACTCCCGCCCGAAGACGGACGCCACGAAGTCCACCGTGGCCTGGGTTCCCATGCGCCGCAGCACGCCCTCGAAGCCGTCCAACTGCGGGGCCAACAGCCGCGCCGCCGTGGATGACATCCGGAGGAACCGGGTGATGGGGTACATGTGGAGGAGGTTGATTTCCCAGATGCCGGCCACCCCCTTGCAGCGGGCCACGGCGCCTTCACCTCCCAGGAAACCCACGACGTCCAGCGTGCCCTGGAAGAACATCCCACGCGCCATGTCGTCGTCGGAGGCCGCCAGACGCCGCAACTCCAGCTCCCAGGCCGCGCCACCACCCGCGCTCGATTCGTAACCCGCGTACATGGTCATCTCCCCGAGGGGCCCTTCCAAGGCGCCCGGGGAACACACCGCCACCTCACTTCGCGGATGATTCCGGGCTCACAAGATTCCCCCCACTTCCGGGAAGCCAACAGTCGCATATTTTTCCGGTACTGTCGAACCAAACCCGGTTCGCCCCGCGGGCCGAGAGGAGCATCCGCCAGCCAACGAACAGGGGCGGATGCCCCAGGCCGGGCTCAGCCCGCGATGAGGGACGCCTGGGCGGCGGCCACGGCGGCGCCGGGCTCCGAGCGGTGGCCGGCGGCGATGAGCGCGCGCTCCAGGGCCCCCACCGTGGATAGGACGTCCGCGGGCCCCACACGGTTCATGTGGCCCACGCGGAAGTAGCGCGTCTTGAGGTCCGGGTGGAGGCCGCCGGCGACGACGACGCCCTGCCCCTTCACACCGCCCACCAGCGCCGCGTCCATGCCATCCGGGTAGTACACGGCGCTCAGCGTGTTGGCGGCCACGGCGTCGGAAGCGGGCAACAGGCGCAGGCCCATGGCCTTCCACGCCGCGCGGAAGGCCCGCGCCATCCGCTGGTGCCGGGCGAAGCGGGCGTCCATGCCCTCGGCCAGAATCTGCCCCAGGCTCACGTCCAGCGCGGCCACCAGGTTCACTGGCGGGGTGGCGAAGTAGGCCGGCTTTCCCGCTTCGTACGCCTCCATGATGGGCAGCCACTCCGCGAAGTCCGCGTAGACGCTGGCCACCGGCGTCTTGCGCTTGCGCCAGGCCTCCATGGCGCGCGGGCCCACGGTGAGCAGCGCCAGGCCGGGAGGAACCCCCACTGCCTTCTGGCTGGCCGTGAGGTACACGTCCGCCTCCCACGCATCCTGGCGGAAGGTCTCCGCCGCGGTGGCGCACACACCATCCACCACCGACAGCACGCCGTGCTTGCGCGCGGCCCGCACCAGCGCCTCCGCGGGTGCGAGCACGCCCGTGGACGTGTCCACATGGGTGACGGACAGCACCTTGAAGCCCCCCTTCGACAGGTGCGTCTCCACCGCGTCCAGGGAGGGCACGTCCCCCGGCGGGGCGCGCACGTGCGTCACCAGGGCGCCGTGGCGCTCGAGAATCTTCGCCATCCGGTCGCTGAAATAGCCGGTGTTCACCACCAGGGCCGCGTCCCCGGGCTCCACCAGGTTGGCCACCGCCAGCTCCATGGCCAGCGTGCCGGAGCCGGACACCACGAAGGGCTGCGCGGAGGGCGCCAGGCACACCTCCCGAAGCCGCTTCAGGGCCCGGCCGAAGACGGCGATGAAAGCGGGGTCCGTGTGGCTGAGGGTGGGCGCGCCCAGCGCCTGGAGCACCTCGGGCTCGAACTCCACCGGCCCTGGAATCATCAGCAAGTCTCTCACGGCGTCACCACTCCTCTCGCGCAGCCGCCGCGAGCGGAGGTGCCCGCGGCCCGGACCGACTGTGGCGGTCCCCGGCCGCGCTGTCCACGCACATGTGCTCTGGTGGAGTGTCCGGTGCTCGCTGTTCGGAAATGTCGGGACATTCGCCGCGCAAAAACCCCCGACATTTCCGAACAGCACGCCACCAGACGCGCCCCGCCTCAGAGGCGGACGAGCAGCTCGCGGAGAATCGCGAAGCCCTGCCGGAAGTCCTCCAACCGGGCCTGCTCATTGGGGGCGTGGTAGTACTGCATGTCCCCGAAGCCCGTAATCTGCACGTCACAGCCCTGTCGTTGCAGGTCCCTCACGAGCGGCAGCGAGCCGGTGAGCGAGAAGGGCGTGGGCGACACACCGCGCACCACCTGCATGGCCTCCTTCAGGGCGCGCAGGCCCTCCGAGTCCAGCCGGCACGCGATGCCCTCGGTCCCCTCCCCCTGGAAGCGGAACGCCAGCTCACCGCGCTTGCCGCCCGCCGTGCGGGTGCGTGGGAAGTGCGCGGGGGCGTCGTCGCGCTCCAGCCGGGCGTCGAGCTCCGCCATGTAGTCCGTCACGGCCTTCTGCACCTCCGCCAGGTCGTAGAAGGGCGTGAGGCGGATGTCGCCGCGCAGGACGACGTCGGCGGGCACCTTCGTCTCCTTGGTGTTGGGCGCCTCCACCACGGTGGCCTTGAGACTGGAGGACGACAGGAAGCCCCAGCGCTTCTCGTCCTCCGTGGGCGGGAAGCGCTCGTGGAAGAAGCGCGCCAGCTCCAGCGACGCGGCCATGCCCAGCTCCAGCGCATTGACGCAGTTCTGCGGCATGCCGGAGTGGCCGCCCACGCCCGTCACCTTCAGCTCCCACAGCGACACGCCCGCCGTGCCCAACGTGGGGCCGAAGTTGGCGCTGTCCAGCCAGTACACGGGCTGACCGTCGAGCGGCTTGAGCATGCCCTGCTCGGCCACGTAGTTGAGACCCAGGCCCGGCAGCTCCGAGGACTCCTCGTTGGAGATGAGCACCACCTTCAGCGTGCGGCTGGGGCGCACCTTGCGCTCGGCCAGTTGGGCCAGCAGGTCGGTGAGCACGGCGACGTGCCCCAGACAGTCGGTGACGCCGCGCCCGTAGAGCACGCCGCCGGGGCCCTCCCACAGCTCGAAGGGGCTGCGCTCCCAGCCCTCCGCCTTCTGGTCCGCGGGGACCACGTCGAAGTGCGCGCCGACGAAGCCGATGGCGCCCTCTCCCTCACCCGGGACGGTGAGCACCAGACAGGGGCGCGACGCCTGGCCCGGCCCCGCCACGGACTCCGCCTGGATGAAGCCGCTCTCGATGTGCGGCGCCAGGGTGTCCAGCACCACCTGCGCGGCGAGCCGCTCCTCGGGCACCAGCCCCGCGCCAGGGTTGTTCTGCAGCTTCGGAGTCAGGGCGATGAGCCGCCGGAGCACGTCGAGGAAGCGGTCCTCACGCAGGGCAAGAGCTTTCATGAAACGGATTGGAGCCCAGGCGCGAGGTGGAAGTCACCGGAAACGAACAGGCGCCGATGCCGATACGGGGGCACGGGCGGGCCTATCGTGGCGCGGTGGACGAAGTGGCCCGCACAGCCCGGGTGACGCGGCGCTCCACCTGGGGGCTCCGACGCGCGCGGCGGCACGGACGTGGCGGGGCACCTGACGCGCGCGCTGGCGCGGCCCGCACGCGGCGGATGGCTCAGCGCCGGCCGAGGAACTGCGGGTCGGACCAATCCCAGAGCCGCTCCGGGTGCTCATCCACGTCGAGCGGCAAGCTGTTCCACCGGTACACCGCGCGCGAGCTGGCGCCGTGGACATGGAGGACCAGGCTCAGCACGGCCAGCACCGCGAAGGTGGCCGTCAAGCCGCGCCGGGCCTCGGGGCCTTTCCACTGGAGCGCGCGCACCACGGGGACGAGGAAGAAGACGAGGTAGGGCACCATGTCCGAGAAGAAGCGCGGGCCATACGAGTGCCCCGCCCACCAGTGCGGAAAGGTGGAGATGGCGGCCCAGTGCAGCGCGACCACCGCGACCAGCACGGCATGCAGCCGGGTGAAGGTCCGGGCGCGCAGGTCCATCCACAGGCCCCAGGCACTCATGAGGAGCACGGGGGTGAACACGAGCAGCCCGCGCGCGGGGGACACGAGGTTGCCGGCCAGGGCCTCGGCCACGCGAGAGGCGGACAGCTCCAGGCGCTGCGGTTCGTAATAAGGCGCCAGCACGGAGCCGTAGTGGATGAGGTTCACCGCCACCCACGGGATGGCCACCGCGAGCGCGCCCGCGAAGAACTTCCAGGCCTGACGTGGGTAGGTCCACAACACGTAGAGCGACAGCACCAGCACGGAGAGGCTGTTGGTGGGCCGCATGACGTAGGCGAGCGCCAGGGGAATGCCCGCCCAGGCCACGTGACGCGGAGCCTCGCGCGCGCGGACGAGGCTGAGGAGCACCAGGGTGAGGCACAGCAGCGAAGGGCCGTGCTGCCACAGGGCGCGGCTGGCGGTGGAGAGCAGCGGCGTGCAGAAGACGAAGACGGCGGCGAGCAGCAGCGCGCGCTGGCGGGACAGGTGCAGCGCGGTGCCCAGCATGAACATGACGACGCCAGCGAGCGCGGTCAGCGCGGAGGCGAAGAGGCGCTGCGGGCCGTTCCACGCATCCAGGTCCACGCCGCCGGTGGCGTCGTAGATGTGGCGCCAATGCGCCAGGGGCTTCGCCAGGGCCGGGTGCAGCGTGCCCACGGGCGTGGCGAGGCGCACGAAGCCATCCACCAGCACCACCATGGGCACGGCAACCAGGGAAGGCCCCAGGGGGAAGTAGTTGTAGAGGTGGCCGTCACGCTCGTAGAGGCCGTGACGGTACGACTTGAAGGTGGGGGCGTATTCGTCCAGGTCGAGGTTCCCTTCACGCAACAGAGACAGCGTGGTGGGGAGCGTCAGCTTGGAGTCGAAGGGCGTGTAGACGGGGAACGCCGCCAGCGCCGCGAAGAAGCCCACGAAGAGCAGCACCCGCCCCGCCCAGCTGCGAGAGGTGGGGCGCGCGGGCGCGGAAGCCACAGGGGAGGAAACAGCGGATGAGCTCATCGCGGCGGGGCCTCCTCGCGCGCTCCGGCAGCGGCGCGTTGGAGGGCCGCCGTCTTAGTGGCTCGGAAGCAGGAAAGCCAGAAGCAGGCTCAATACCAAAGCATGGTGGCACCGGGGCGCTCTGCGTCACGTTTGGATAGGCTGCCACGGGTGGCATGGCACCAGCGCCGGGGGGCATGAATGGACAGCAACCGGGCACTCGTCGCGTGGTTCCTCGCGCTGGTCTTCACGGGATGTGGGCACACCGCGCAAAAATCCCAACATGCATGGGGACAAGTGCCACACGGAGAAGGCGAATCATGTACTCGCGTGGACCGGTGTGTCACGTGGGTCTGCGCAGGAGCCGCAGAATGCGGCCTGGAGGTCCTCGTGCACGGAGCGTTGCATCCAACCAGCCACACTCCGGACTAGCAGTCCCCCTGTCCCTGGTGTGGCAGCCACCGGAACGGCTACCCATCCGAGTCCGCCGTGCTCGCCGCAGGCACCTTGCCCGAGGACATCGACCTCGTCCGCCTTCGCGACTTCAAGACGGTCATCGTCGCGACCGAGCGGTTCGTCGAAGCCGTGAAGCAGCTTCGACTCAGCGACATCGCGTCCCGCGAGCTTTCCGTCCGCCCAGGCTAGGGCTGGGCCGCAGGCTCCCCAGGCGCAGAGGGGGGCGTCCCCGCCGGAGCCGCGACTGGCGCTTCGGAGCGTGGCTCCACGCCCTTCACCTTGCCCACCTGCTCCAAGTCCTGCCGGTTGCTCAGGGAGAAGCGCACCAGCGCGCGGAGGATGCGGTTGCGCTTCACGTTGCCAATCACCTCGCGCAGGTCCTCGTACACCGTCGGGTCGCTGATGAGCCCGCCCACGGTGCCGTCTCCCTTCGCCACGGTCGCCGTAATCTTCTTCAGGTCCGCCGCCGCGCTGCCCAGGTCCGCGAACATGCCGCTCGCGTCGCCGTACACCAACTGGTGCACCGCCCCGTTGGGACTCTTCTTCGCATCCTCGATGAGCCCCGCCAGCTGCCCTGCCGCCGCCCCCAGCTCCGTCAGCGCCTTGGCGCCGTCCTGGCCGTAGACGAGCGCGTGGGCCGTGCCATCTCCCGTGCGCACCTCGCGCAGAATCCCCTCCAGTTCGCCCAACGCGCCATCCACCCGCGCCGCCGCGCTGGACGCGTTGGCCAGCAGCCCCCGCACCTCGCGCCCGGCCTGCTTGTCGTAGACGAGCGCGTGCAGCACGCCCTCGCCCTTCTCCACCTCTTCCAGCAGCGCTCGCAGCGCCGCCACGCCGCGCGTCACGTCGTTGGCCATCTCCGGGTTGGCGTACGTGTCCACCGCCGCCCGCAGCGACTTGCTGATGGCCACCGAGTTCTCCATCACCTGCGACGCCCCGTTGAGCAGCGCGGACAAGTCACCGCTCGTGGACGACTTGAGCACCCCACCCGCCTCCACCGGCGGTGACGTGGGGCTGCCCAGGGAGATGTCCACCGCCTTGTCGCCCAGCACGCCCATGCTGGACAACTGCGCCACCGAGTCCTGACGGACGCGGTCCGTGTAGCGCGACGACACCTGGAACTGGACCTCCAGCCGCGGGTCATTCGGGTCGGGCGAGAAGACGATGCCCGTCACCCGCCCCACGTTGAGACCGCCGAGCCAGACGGGCGACTCGTCACTGAGGCCCTGCACGTTGGCGAAGTAGGCGCGATACATCGTCTTGCGCTCGAACAGGCGCGACTGCTGGCCGATGACCATCACCACCACGCTGGCGACCGCCAGCCCGACGGCGACGAACAGCCCCGTGCGCAGCGCCAGGCGGCGCTCGGTTCCAGCGGGAGAGAACAGGCTCACGGCGCGCCTCCGGGGAACAGCTCCACGCGGCGCGCGTCGAGGAAGGCACGCACCTCCGGGACGGTGGAGTGGAGCATCTCCCGCGGACTCCCCACCTGCACGATTCTCCGATTGGCCAGCATGGCGATGCGGTCTCCCACGGTGAACGCGCTCACCATGTCGTGGGTCACGACGATGGAAGTGCAACCGAGCCGGGTCTTCATCGAGTTGATCAACACGTTGATGGACTGTGTGGTGACAGGGTCCAGGCCCGTGGTGGGCTCATCCCAGAGGATGACCTCCGGCTCCGTGGCGATGGCCCGCGCCAACCCCACCCGCTTGCGCATGCCGCCCGACAAGTCGGCCGGCATCAGCCGCTCCGTGTTGGGCAGGTCCACCAGCGCCAGCTTCTCCGCCACGCGGGCACGGACCTCGTCCGCCGGCATGTCCGGGAAGTGCTCGCGCAACGGGTACGCCACGTTCTCCCCGACGTTCAGCGAGTCGAAGAGCGCCGCGCCCTGGAACACCATGGCCACGTGCCGGCGCACCGGAATGAACTGCTCCTCCGTGAAGCGCGTCAGGTCGTGCCCCTGGAAGAGGATGCGCCCGGTGTCTGGCGACAGCAGTCCGATGAGGCACTTGAGCAGCACGCTCTTGCCCGTGCCCGAGCCGCCCATCACCACCAGCGTCTCACCGGCGCGCACGTCCAGGTCCATGTCGTCATAGACGCGCTTGGCGCCGAACGCCTTCGTCAGGTGCTCGAAGTAGATGAGCTGCTCACCCGGCCGGGGCGGCTGGAACGCGAACTCGGAAGGGGTCTGGGACGAGGAGCGCATGGCACGTCACAGGCTCAGCGTGAGCTGGGTGATGAAGAAGTCCGCCAGGCACACGGAGACGGACGTGGTCGCCACCGTCTGGGTGGTGGCGCGGCCCACGCCCTCCGTGCCGCCCTCCACGGTGAGCCCGCGGAAGCAGCCCACCAGGCCGATGATGAGTCCGAACACCGCGCCCTTGAACACGCCCGAGGCGAAGTCCGGCATCAGCACCGCGTCCAGCGCGCCCTGGAAGAAGAGGTTGAGCGTAATCGCGTACTGGAAGTTCACCACCAGCGCGCCCGCCACCAGGCCCACGACGTCCGCGAACACGGTGAGCACCGGCAGCACAATCAGGCACGCCAGCACGCGGGGTACCACCAGCTTGCGCAGCGGGTCGGCGCCCAACGCGCGGATGGCGTCCACCTGCTCCGTCACCGTCATGGCGCCCAGCTCCGCGGCGATGCCGCTGCCGATGCGCGCGCCCACGGTGAGCGCGGTGAGCACCGGCGCCAGCTCGCGGAACAGCGTGAGGATGACCACGCGGCCCACGGTGTACTGCACGCCGAAGCGCGACAGGAAGTAGCCGAACTGCAACGAGATGACGAGCCCCGCGAACATCGCGGTGAGCAGGGCGATGGGCAGCGAGCGCACGCCCAGCGACTCCGTGTGGAACACGAGCCCGCGCCAGTCATAGGGCGGACGCACCGCGCGGCTGAACACCTGCCCCGTCATCCGCGACAGGGCGCCCAGTGACTCCAGGCGCTCCTTCGCGCGGTCCATGAGGCTCGGGGGCCCGGACGCCGCCGCGTCCACCTCCGGCTGCCGGGTCGTCATCCCTTGCGCTCCGATTCGAAGCCGGCCAGCAGCGCGTCGAAGTCCGCCATGCGCCCGTCCGCGAGCCCTGGCGGCGCCACGTAGGTGAAGTCGAACACGCAGTTGTCCTTCTTCAGCACCACCAACTCCAGTTGCACGGGCACGCCGTCCATCTTCGCCAGGTGGCGGCTGCGCAGGGCCTCGCGCCCATCCATGGGGATGCGCTGTTCAGCGATTTCCTGCCGGTCCGTGAAGCCCGCCAGCAGGTGCCGGGTGAGCACCTGGAGCGACGGGTCATCATGCCCCTGGCACGTGGCGTTGACGGAGAGCGCGCGACCGGTGCCCTCCTCGGCGAAGGCGAGGTCGTTGTCCTCCAGCCGCACCTGCTCCCAATACGCGGGGAGCTTGCCAATGCGGTAGCGCACGGCGGGCTTGGTGAGGACGGAATCCTCGAACGTCGTCCTGTGACAGCCCGCCAGGGGCATGACCACCAGCAGGCACAGCAACGTCATCCGCGGCATGGCACCGTTCTTCGTGGCTCTCTTCCGGCCCTGCGACCAAGTCATGCGTCACAAGCCGCGCACCTGCAAGGAATTCCATGTCGTGCGGTGGGGGCCAAACGTCCACTGTCACACCTCTGAATCCATCCTGGCACGTCACATTCCCGCCACCCGAGGTGCGCCGGCCGTCCGCCATGGCACCAACCAGTCTGCGCGAGCGTCCATCCGCGGGCAGTCCCCGGCCACGCCGCGCGACCCCAGCTTTGACCTGACGCACGTAAGCCGTCCGGCTCGGACAGCAGTGCCCCACGCTCGACACGCGGACAAGGAGGACCCTCATGGACGGCGGACTCGCGATATTCGGCCTCGGCCTCTTCCTGCTGGGAATCGCCAACCTGTACACACGGCACAGCTACTGGCTGGCTGTCTCCGTGCTGCTCCTGTCCGTGGTGTCCATGGGGCTGGCCTTCAGCGAGTCCAAGCGGCTGCGCGACGTGTCGCTGGGCATCGGCGTCGCGCTGCTGCTGCTCACTGTCATCGCGCTCGCCGTGGGCACGTCGTGGTGGCTGCCGCTGGCCACCTTTCTCTTCGCCGTAGCGTACGGCGTGCTCTGGGCGGAGTACCGCTTCCCCTTCTTCAAGCACGTGGCGCCGGGCGACGTGCCGCACCACGGGGAGCGGCGCTTCCACGTCCACTGGCCCTGGCACCGTCGGCGCGTGACGCCGTGACCTCAGCTGGCGGGAGGCGGCTCGGCGTCCGCGCGCACCGCCACCTGCCCGCCGTGCACGTCGAGCCAGAGCGTGTCGTCCGCCGCCGCGCCCCGCACCAGCGAGCCATCCGTGGTGGTGAGCACCACCTGCGCGCCGCTCTGGGCCAGGTAGCCCATGAGGTAGGCGTTGCGCTCGGGGTCCAGCTCGCTCGACACGTCGTCCAGCAGCAGCAGCGGCAGGAAGCCCATCGCGGCCTCCAGGTTCTCGATTTCGGCGATCTTCCAGCCGAGCACCAGCGCCCGCTGCTGTCCCTGGCTCGCGTAGGCCCGCGCGCTGCGGCCTCCCAGCGTCACCGAGACGTCGTCCGAGTGCGGCCCCACCGAGGTGAAGCCCCGCTCCATGTCCCGCCGCAGGCGCGCGGAGAGGCTCTCCCGCAGCATGGCCGCCAGCGCCGCTTCGTCCGCGGCGGCGAAGTCGCCCTCCAGGTGCGCGGGGCGGTAGTTGTACACGGCCGGGTCCACCGTGCGGCCAATGGAGGCGAAGGTCGCCTGCGCCCTGGGCGCCAGCTCCGCCATCAGCGCGCGCCGCCGCGAATAGATGCGCGCGCCAGCCTTCGCCAGCGTCTCGTCGTAGGCCTCCAGATACACCGCGTCCACGGTGTGCCCTTCGCGCAGCAGGCGGTTGCGGTTCTTCAAGGCCCGCGCGTACTCGCGGCTCTCGCGCAGGAAGGCGGGGAAGCGGTTGAACACCGCCCGGTCCAGGAAGCCGCGCCGTGAGTCCGGACCGCCCTTCACCACCTCCAGGTCATCCGGCGTGAAGGCCACCACGGACACGCCGCCGAAGTAGTCCTCCAGGCTGGAGGCCTTCTTCCCATCCACGAAGGCCTGCCGCGTGCCGCCGCCCACCTCCACGGCGATTTCACGCTCGGCGCCCTTGAGCAGGAAGCGCCCCGTCACCCGCGCGCCCTGCGAGCCCCAGCGCACCAGCTCCGACAGGCGCCCCGCGCGCAGCGGCTTGAGCGTGGCCAGGAAGTAGAGGGCCTCCAGCAGGTTCGTCTTGCCCTGCCCGTTCTGCCCCACCGCGATGGTGGCGTGGGCGCTGGGCGTGAGCTGGACCTGGGGGAGGTTCCGGAAGTCGTGGACGTGAAGCGCGAGGAGGCGCACGGCCCCCTCCGTATAACCTCTCCGCTCCCCGGCGGGGGACCTATCTCGCGGGCTGGAGCGGCAGCTCCACCACGAAGGTGGCGCCCTCGCCGGGCTGGCTGTCCACCTGGATGGTGCCGCCCAGGGCCTCCACCAGCGTGCGCGTCACGTAGAGCCCCAGGCCCATGCCGCCGTAGTTCCGCTCGGACACGGCGCGCTCGAACTTCTGGAAGATGCGCGCGTGGGCCTCCGAGTCGATGCCAATGCCCCGGTCCTTCACCCACAGCCGGGCGCCCATGCCCCCTGGCGCCACGTCGATGTGCACCGGTGCGCCCGCGCCGTACTTGAGCGCGTTGGACAGCAGGTTGGAGACCACCTGCTCCAGCCGCAGCCGGTCCCACACCCCTTCGAGCCCTTCCGCCCGCGTGACGCGCAGCTCGCAGCCAGCGCGCGCGGCCTCCAGCTCGAAACGCGTGGCCACCTCGCGCACGAGCGAGGGCAGGTCCACCGGCTCGAACCGGAGCTTCAACCGGCCGGTGCTGATGCGCGACACGTCGAGCAACCCGTCCACGAGCTCGGCCAGACGCGTCACCTGCCGGCGCATGGCCTCCACCTCGCGCCCGTGACGCTGGGCCAAGGCGGACTCCGGGTCCGCGTGGATGGCGCGCACGAAGGACTGGAGCCGCAGCCCCAGTGACGTCAGCGGCGTCTTGAGCTCGTGGCTGGCCACGGACAGGAACTCGTCACGGGCACGCACGGCCTCCTGGAGGTGCTGCTCCACCGTCTTCAGGCGGGTGATGTCCAGGAAGGGAATCACCACCACGGATGGGTGGCCATGCATGGCGGGCAGCGTCTCCGACGAGATGCTGAGGGCGTACTGGCCCGCGGGCGTGTGCCAGTGGACCTCCAGCCCCTCCAGCCGCTCGCCCCGGGCCGCGCGGTTGGAGGGGATTTCATCCACGCTCAGCCGGCGGCCCTCCAGGTCCGTGACGTGGAAGTGGTCGCCATACGCGGTGGCGGGCACGTCCTTGGGGATGTGCAGGCCGTAGAGCCGGTCCGCCGCGGCGTTGGAGAAGTTGAGGTCGCCACTGGCCGGGTCCGCCATCACCACCGGCATGGGCATCAGGTCGAGCACGGCCTCCAGCCACTTCTGCTGGCTCTCCACGGCCTGGCGCGCGAACACCTGTTCGGTGACGTCGAAGGCCAACGTCACCAGGCCGTCCACGAGGCCGCGCTCATCGCGCAGGGGCTCGAAGATGATGTTCCAGAACCGGGTCTCGACGCGGCCGGCGCCCTCGTAGTCGATGGTGACGGGGTACTCCCGCGCGGTGGCGCGCTCACCCGTCTCCAGCACGCCCCGGTGGAGGCTCAGCAGCTCCGGGGACAAATCCGGAATGGCCTCCTCCTGGGTGCGCCCGTTCAGCTCGCGTCCGCCCATGAGCTTCTGGAGCAGCGGGTTGGCGAACTCGTAGCGCAGCTCGTAGCCGCGCAGCACGCTGAGGGCCACCGGCGCCTGCGTGAAGACCTGGAGCAGGTTGCGCCGCTCCACCAGCGCCGCCTCACGGGCCGCCAGCTCCGCCGTCATGTCCTTGTACGCCACGGCGAGGTGCGTGACGCCGCCGCTGGAGGAGACCAGGGGGAAGCCGGTGCAGGAGATGGCGATGCGCCGCGCCTCGGCGGGCGCGCGGACGTGCGCCAACTCCTTCACGTCGTACCAGAAGACCGGCGTCTGGACGCGCTCGCCCGACACGACCCGCTGGAGCAACTTCGCGTAGCCCAGCTGCGCGAGCAGCTCGTCCTTGAAGAGGCTGTACTCGGGTGGGGGCGCCGCGCCGAACATCGCCAGGAAGGCGGGGTTGGTGAGCAGACAGTGTCCGTCCGAGGAGAAGACGGCGTAGGGCACCGGCGAATGGGTGAACAGCCCTTCGAGCAGCGCGAGCGAATCCGGCACCTCGGCGAGCTGTTCGCGCAAGGAGCGGGGCTCCGTCACCACGGACCTGCTGCGCGTGTCCTGACTCCAGTGCTGGCCCGTTCGCGTCGCCACGGGGCCAGGGCCTAGCAGAGCCACCCCGGGCTGCCCAGTCCACCGTTGTCCAGCCGCCTGCCCACCACGGTCCCCTGGCACGCACATGGTGCTGGTGCAGCGGCGAGCCCATGCCAGGATGCGCGCCCCATGGCTGACCACCTCAAGACCTTCTTCGATGCGCGGCTCGTCGAACGCCTTGGCGCGTCACTCCACGCCGCGGCGCCTACCTTCCCTCGCGCTGCGTTCATCCGAGAGGCCGCGAAGGGCCTGGATGGCCATGAGTTGATGGACCGGGCGCGTCATATCGCGGGCGCGATGCACCGTGCGCTGCCCCAAGACTACCCGGAGGCGGTGGAGGTGCTGCTGCGCTCGCTCGGCCCCCGGACGGAGGCCACGGAGGGAGGGGCCATGGCGACCTTCTTCTATCTGCCGCACACGATTTTCGTGGCGGAGCACGGCCTGGAGCACTTCGAGCCGTCCATGCGCGCCCAGCACGCGCTCACCCAGCGCTTCACCGCGGAGTACTCCATCCGGCCCTACCTGGAGCGGCACACCGCGAAGACGCTGGCCCGCCTGCGCGAGTGGACAGAGGACCCGAGCGAACATGTCCGGCGGCTCGTGTCAGAGGGCACGCGCACGCGCCTGCCGTGGGCCTCTCGGCTGCGCGAGTTCCAGAAGGACCCCACGCCGGTGCTCGCGCTGCTGGAGCGGCTGAAGGACGACCCGGCGCTGTACGTGCGCCGCTCGGTGGCCAACAACCTGAACGACATCGGCAAGGACCACCCCGCCCTGCTGGTGCAGGTGGCGACGGCGTGGATGAAGAACGCCACGCCGGAGCGGGAGTGGCTGGTGCGCCATGCGCTGCGCTCGTCCATCAAGCGCGGAGAGCCCGCGGCGCTGGCGGTGGTGGGCGCGCGGCCGCCGTCAGGCATCGAGGCCCGCGTGACGAAGCTGCCCCGCCGCGCGGCGCTGGGCGACACGGTGGAGGTCCACTTCGAGGTGACCAACCGCTCGAAGCAGCAACAGACGCTGGTGGTGGACCTCGCGGTGCATTTCCAGAAGGCGAACGGCGAGGCACGGCCCAAGGTGTTCAAGGTGCGCGAGCTGCTGCTTGGCCCGGGACAAGCGGAGACGGTGAGCAAGCGCGTCTCCTTCGCGCAGCTCTCCACACGCAAGCACTACGCCGGGCCGCACCGCTTCGAGGCCCTGGTGAACGGGCAGGGATTGCCGCTGGGCGTGGTTCAGGTCGACGGCTAGGTTCCTCACCGCGGTCCGAAAATCTTCACCAGCTTGTTGTAGACGCCCATCACCAGCAGAGGTGACACCCACTGGCCAATGAAGCGGCTGGGGCGCGAGCGGCCCGTCACCTCCAAGACGAAGGAAACGCCCATCGCAGCGAGGCTCGCCACCAGGAACACGTGCGAGGGCACCTTCGCCGTCTGCTGTTCAATCAAGCGCGTCAGTGACGCTTCGGCGTGCTCCGCTCGCACCACCGGGGGCACGTCCAGGTACTCATGCTCTGAAGCCCGGCTCGCCGGGTTGACGTCCGTCTCCATGCTCCCTCCCAGGGCGGGCAGGCAGGCCCGCCGCATGCAGCGCTCTTCCGCCGGGCCGCGCCATGCAGCCCAGCGGAGAGGTCCCCATCATGGTGTGACCGATGGAGGCAAAGGGCGAGATGGCGAGCGACTCCATGCACACAGACGTCAACCCGTCAGGCGAACTGCAGCTCCCTGAAGAAGGGGCAGGCCCCCTGCTCCAGCGCGACTACTGGGCGGTCATCCGCGACTGCCGGGTCTCCCCCAAGGAGCTCATGCGCTGGGTGGCCGTGCGCTTCGCCGAGTTCGCCCCGTCCGAACTCTGCGTCTTCGAGCGCGGACACCCGGAACGCGAGGGCCAGCCGCTGACGCTGGGCGACGCGCTGACGGTGAAGATTCAGGGCGCGGGCACCTTCGCCGTGCGCGTCATCCACCAGGACGCCCAGAGCTTCACGCTCGGCACGCTCCACGGGCACCCGGAGGCGGGCCGCATCACCTTCGGCGCTTACCGGAACGCGCGCGACGATGTCATCTTCCACATCCGCAGCCGGGCGCGCTCCGGCTCGACGTTCCACTACCTCGGCTTCGTCACCGCCGGAGACGCCATGCAGACCAACACCTGGACCGAGTTCGTCCTGCGCGCCGCGCTGACGGCCGGTGACGGGGTGCATGGCGTCATCCACGCGGACACCACCGAGCTGGAGGACGAACCGCCCGGCGGCGACGCCGCCCACGGGCCCACCTTCCTGGCGCGGGGAGACGGAAGACAATGATTGAGTGGCGCTGGTTCTCCGGCTGGACGGAAGAGGAAATGGTGCCCCGGCTGGCGCGGGCTCGCACGCTGGCGCGCAACTTCCCGGAGGTCTCCGGGGAGATGACGCTGCAGGGCGGGTGGAGCCAGGTCCGCTCGGAGAGCGTGCTCGGCCGCGAGTCGCCAGGGAGCCCTGTCCCGGGAGGACTCTTCGAGCGCGCCCGGCAGGTGCTGGAGACCTTCGACTTCTCCGACCCGCGCATCGTCGCCTGGCACTTCTCCGCCGAGGAGCCGCTGCAGGGCCGCACGGTGCTGCTGGAGCTGCGCGCGCTGGGGCAGCAGCTGCGCTACCTGTGCGGCGTGCGGGTGGGGGGCACGCGCGAGGAGCACGACGCGGCGTGCAGCGTCTTCGGCTTCAGCTTCGAGACGCTCCATGGACACATCGAGGCCGGGCGCGAGTGGTTCCTGCTCAAGAAGGAGCACGAGAGCGGCGAGGTGCGCTTCCACATCGAGGCGGCCTGGCGTCCCGGCCAGTTCCCCAATTGGTGGAGCCGGCTGGGCTTCGCGATGGTGGCTCCACGCTATCAGCGCGCGTGGCACCGGCTGACGCACGTGCGGGTGCGCGAGCTGGCGTTGAAGCACCCGGAGCTCGTCGGTCAGCTCGCGAGCCACGGCCGGCTGGCGCACTCCGGCCATGCGCTGGGAACGGCCCCGGTGCAGTTCTTCGCGCAGCGGGCGCCAGGGCGGCGAGAAACGCAGTTGGAGGAGGAGATAGAAGCCATGAATCGAGGACACGGGTTGAGGGCCCTGGGATTGGGCGTGCTGGCGGGAATGCGGAGCATGAGCGCGCCGGCGCTGGCGAGCCGCTGGCTGACGAAGACACCGCCCGACAGCGAGGACCGGCTCGCCCGAGCCCTGGCGCATCCGTGGACGCCACGCGTGCTGGGCCTGCTCGCCGTGGGTGAGCTCGTCGTGGACAAGCTGCCGATGGCGCCCCCGCGTGTCGCCGCCGTGCCGTTGACGGGCCGGATGTTGTCGGGCGCCCTGGCCGCGGCCTCGGTGACGACGGAGCGCCAACGCGGCGGGCGGCTCGCGGCGGCGGCCCTGGGCGCCCTGGCGGCGCTGGCATCGAGCTGGGCCTTCTATTCACTGCGGCGCACCGCCACGAAGAAGCTGGGCGTTCCGGACGTGGCCGTGGCCCTGACAGAGGACGCGCTCCTCGCGGGACTGGCCTCGCGGCTGCTCCCCGTCAGCGGGCATCAGGCCACGCTGTCGCCCGCGTGAATGTCTCGGCCCCGCACGCGGTGGCGAGCGTCTCCGCCACGCCGCCGCGCGGCCACAGGCACCCGCGAAAGCAAGCCCGACACGGCCAGCCGCGGGCCCCCGCGCCGCGGCCTAGCGCCCGCGCCACGCCGCCGCGCGGGCCGCATGCACCAGCGCGGGAAGGTCCTTCACGGCCGCCCCCGCGTCGGCCCCGATTTCCACCGTGGGAACCCGCGCCCGCTCGGGAGAGAACAGGCGCGCGGGTGTCTGTCCCTGGCCGCGAAGGAGGATGAACAGCCGCAGCGCGTCCCGCAGCCGCTCCACGTCCTCGCCCTGCTCGCCCCGAGCCCGCTGCGCCGCGTTCCACAGCCGCGCCCACGCGGTCTCCTCATCCCACGTGCCCACGGGACGCTCGCGAGACAGCGCGGCCAGCTGCGCGGCCAGCTCGAAGAGCCCGGCGCGCCCTTCGCCAAAAACCTCGCAGGCCGGAAGCCGCACCTCCCCGCCCACGCCGCGCAACCCTACGGCCCCGCCCGTCCGCGGCTGCGAGCCAGACGCCTCGGACGCGACCAGCCCCGGCCCGCCCATCCGAGGCTCCGCGCCCCGCTCGAAGCGCCCCTCGCGCGCCGCCAGCCACACCAACAGCGCCGGCACCTCGGCGTCCGCGGGCACCACCGGGGCCAGCCGTTCCTCCAACGAGGCGCGCAGCCGCGCCCAAGCCACGCCCCGCCAGAAGGCCGCGTGCAGAAGCAGCTCCGGTCCGCTGCGAGGCACCCGCTGCGGCGCGCGCGAGACGCGGGCCTGCAGGAAGCCCTTCACCTGCCCCCGCGTATCGAAGTGCTCCAGCCGCTGCCACAGCGCCGCCAGCGCCGTCTCCGCCAGCGGCAAGGCCCGCTGAAGCGCCTCCGCCTCCTCCACCGTGAAGGGCAGCACCCCTTCCGGCGCGGGCCGCTTGAAGACGCGCTCGAACACCTCCGCGGCGGCGCACGCGGCGCGCAGCTCCGGCAGGTTGCGCGGCAACAACTCCACCGCCCGTGCCCAGATGTGCCGCCCCAGGAGCGGCCCCGCCTCCAGCACCGTCTCTTCCAACTTCAGCAGCGCCTCGCCCAGCGTCGCGGGCCGGCCCTCCGCGGGCAGCCGCTTGAAGGCCACGCGCCGCACGTCCTCCCGCAGGCGCTCCACCTCGCGCATCAGCTTCATGGGCGCGGCGTTCGCCGGCCACCCTTCCGCGGCGGCGCGGCGCTTCAGCGCGGCCAGGGTGGCGTCCACCTCCGCCTGCGCGCGCGCCACCTCCAGCAGCAGCTCGAACTCCGAGCGCACCCGCTGCTTCCAGAAGAAGGACGCCAGCATGCCGCGTAGGGCGCGATAGCGAAGCCGCGTGGCCTCCAGGAGGTCCGCGCGGTCCTCCAGCCGGGCGCGCAGGTTGTCCGGGTGCGTGGCCATGCCCTCACCATAGGAAGGCACTGGCCGGGTGTCAGGCCCCCCCAGGGGGCCGACGCGTCGCGAGTGAACGGTGCGGGCCCGCTCGAGGGGGCCCACCCGGCTCACACGCGCATGGGCATGACGACGGCGGTGAAGCTCCGGTCGCCGGGGGCGTGGAGCACGCCCGGGCTGTGCTCGTCACCCAGCTCGAAGGAGACCTCGTCCGTCTCCGTCACGGCGAGCACATCCATCAGGTAGCGCGCGTTGAAGCCGATGGTGATGCCGTTGCCGCGGTAGGCCAGCTCCAGCACGTCCTTGGCCTCGCCCAGGTCCGGGTTGCTCGCGGTGATGATGAGCTGGTTCTCCTCCAGGCCGATGCGGACCGCGTTGCTCTTGTCCGCCGACAGCAGGGCGATGCGCTTGAGGCTCTCCAGGAGGCGCACCTTGGGCACCAGGACGACCTTCTCCCCTTCCTTGGGGATGACGCGCTGGTACTCCGGGAACTGGCCGTCGATGAGGCGCATCACCATGGTGAGGCCCGGCTTCTTGAACAGCGCCGAGTTCTCCGCGAAGCCCAGGTAGCACTCCGCGTCCGGCGCCTCGTCCAGCAGGCGCTTGAGCTCCATCAGGCCCTTGCGGGGGATGATGACGCCGCTCTTGAGCTTGAAGTCGCCCGGCAGCTCGCGCTCCACCAGCGCCAGCCGGTGGCCGTCGGTGGCCACCATGCGGACCTTGCCCGTGGACTGGGGCTCGAAGAAGACGCCGTTGAGGATGTAGCGCGTCTCGTCGCTGGAGATGGCGAACTGCGTCTTCTTGATCATCTCCAGCAGCGTGTTGCCCCCCACCTGCACCAGGGGCGCGTTCTCTTCCTTCGGCAGCTTGGGGTACTCCTCGGCCGCCATGCCCACGATTTTGAAGTGGGCCGAGCCGCTGGAGATGTCCACGTAGTTGTTGGCCAGCTTCTTCAGCGTGACCTGCGCGTCCGGGAGGTTCTGGACGATGTCGAAGACGTACTTGGCGCTCAGCGTGACGGCGCCCGTCTTGATGACCTCGGCCGGGTGCTCGGACACGACGCCGATGTCCAGGTCGAACGCGGTGACGGTGATGCCGCCCTTGTTCGCGGTGACGAGCACGTTCGCCAGGATGGGCATCGTCGTCTTGCGCTCCACGATGCCCTGGGCGCGGTAGAGGGCCTTCTTCAGCTCGTCGGCGGCGATGCGGAATTCCATCGGAGGGCGTCCTTACGGGTCTCGGCCGCGAAGGCCGATCTACGAGGCCGGATGTAGCCCCTGCACTCCCCTCCGTCAACGAACCCTGAGCGACGCGGGAGCATCAATGTCCACCTGCAACTGACCGCCAGTCACCAATTCGCGAGACAGACTGGCCCCTGGCAGCGAGCCGGAGCACACTGGCGCCTCTTTCCTCCCCTGGAGCCCGTCATGAACAGCCGCTCGCTGGTGCTCGCCGCCCTTGTCCTAGGCTTCGTCTCCGGATGTAGCAAGCCGCCCGCCGCGACGTCCTCGCCACCGGCGAGCGAGAATGGCCCCCCCTCCAGCGAGAACGGAACGCCCACCATGACCCGTCTCTTATACACAGC